>DBQM01000059.1 GCA_002305725.1 Ruminococcus sp. UBA1394
ACGCATCATTGACAAACCAACATTTTTCAGTTTAAAGTGGCATTTCCGGATTTTTTTATTTTTTTATGCATAATTCTTTCAATGAAAAACAAAATAACATTAAGACAACACCGCATAATTAACGGCTGACGCCTTTGCCGCACATCTGCTGTCAGATTTTTCGGTGCGTGACCGCACTGGACATTTCGCGCATTTCATTTACTTTAATTTGCAAATAAATCTCTCATGTGGATAATTTCACCAGTTGTGAAGTGAGTTGAATTTACGCAAAAACTTTGCACGAATTTGTCCAGTCGGGACACCGACCGAAAAACCTGACTGCGCATCTGTACGACAATAATTATGCGGTGTTGCCTTAAGGAAAGGATGATTTTACATGGTTACAAAAAAAGAATACAGCGAAATGAGCAAAAAAGCCTCCCCCAATTCCAGAAGCTGGGTGAATGTACCGGTT
Source organism: Ruminococcus sp. UBA1394 (assembly GCA_002305725.1). Lineage (GTDB taxonomy): Bacteria > Bacillota > Clostridia > Oscillospirales > Ruminococcaceae > Porcipelethomonas. The sequence continues at coordinate 455 of DBQM01000059.1, forward strand.
GCTTTTCTTATCGGCGGGGCAATCTGCACTCTCGGAGAAATTTTTCTGAATATTTTTACAAAACTGGGCTTTGAAAAGGAGTCTGCCGGAGCGTGGGCGTCCATTATACTTGTATTTTTAAGCGCACTTTTCACCGGACTCGGACTTTACGAAAAGCTTGCTAAACACGCAGGTGCCGGAACGCTTGTGCCTATAACAGGATTTGCCAACGCAGTTGTATCATCAGCAATTGAGTCGAAGACCGAAGGATTCATACTGGGTGTCGGCGCAAAAATATTCACCATCGCCGGACCTGTTATTCTCTATGGCACTACAGCGTCGGTCATTTACGGCGTGATTTATTATTTCTTTTTAAGATAGAATTCAAAAATAACGGGCGACCAATGGTCGCCCCTACAAATATATTCATTTTTTTGCTGTCGTAGGGGCGAGCATTGCTCGCCCGAATACATGTTAATTCATTCTGAACCGGCGCATTGTAACGCCGGTTTTATTTTACGAATTAAATTTTTCCTTTAATTTGTCAAAGAAAGTCTTTCTCTTTTCGTAATGGGTTTCAGTTGAACTTTCCCCCATTGCTTTCTCATAATCTTTCAGAGCGTCCTTCTGCTTCTTTGTCAGGTTCTTAGGCACTTCAATATTGATCTTTACATACTGGTCGCCCCTGTCAGAACGTCTGAGCTTTTTAATTCCTTTTCCTTTAAGACGGAAAACTGTTCCTGTCTGTGTTCCCTCCGGAATGGTGTATTTTACCTTTCCGTCAATTGTCGGTACAGTTATCTCATCGCCTAAAACTGCCTGTGTATAAGTAATCGGGATATCGCAGTGAACGTCAAAGCCGTCCCTTACAAACAGCGGATGAGGTCTTACAGAAACAACAACGTGCAGGTCACCGGACGGTCCTCCGTTCAGACCGCTGTCGCCCTGTCCTCCGACACGCAGGATCTGACCATCGTCAATACCTGCCGGAATATCCACGCTGATATTCTTTTCCTTTCGTATCCTTGCAGTTCCTCCGCACTTCTTACACGGCGAGCTGATAACCTTTCCCTTGCCTCCGCACTTTGAACAGGTTCTTGATGTTGAAATAGTACCGAAAGGCGTTCTCTGGGCAACGTTTACAGTACCCGAGCCGTGACAGTCCGGACAAACCTGAGGAGATGTACCCTTTTCTGCGCCTGTACCGCCGCACTCCGGACACTGTTCCATGTGTGATACCTTGATATCATGCTTCTTGCCCTCACAAGCCTCCATAAAGCTTATGTTGACATTGGCAGTTATATCGCCGCCTCTTCTCGGTGCATTTACATTTGAACGTGCGGAACGTCTTGAACCGCCGCCGAAAACACCGCCGAACAGATCCTCGAAAATATCTCCCATATCGCCGAAACCGCCGCCGTTAAAGCCGCCGGAAAATCCTCCGCCGCCATAGTTCGGGTCAACTCCGGCATGACCGAACTGGTCATATTTCTGCCTTTTTTCCGGGTCGGAAAGAATCTCATAAGCCTTGTTTATTTCCTTGAATTTTTCTTCGCATTCCTTATCATCCGGGTGGAGGTCAGGGTGGTATTGTCTTGCAAGCTTTTTAAACGCTTTCTTTATCTCATCTTCCGATGCGCCTTTCTGTACCCCCAGCACCTCGTAATAATCTCTTTCATCAGCCATTTTCTGACCACGCCTTTCCGGCCTGAGTTTTCTCAAAGCCTATAGGTAATGGGATATAATCTGAGCAATATCCCGATATACAGCTTTCGGGCGGACATTTTTATCCGCCCCGAAAGTTATTGATTTACTTGGTTTTTATCAGCAAAATCAAGCCTCTGTGAAGTCAGCGTCAACAACGCCGTCATCGTTTGCAGGACCTGCTGCACCGGCTGCGCCTGCTGCTTCAGCTGCTGCCTGCTGTGCTGCTGCCTGTTCTTCCGGTGAAGCATTCTGATAAGCCTTTGTGGCAACTTCGCCGAATGACTTTTCAAGGTCTTCCAGCTTAGCCTTGATATCAGCTGTGTCAGTACCCTTGAGTGCTTCCTTGAGGGCAGCAATCTTTGTTTCAACAGGAGCCTTGTCGTCTGCTGTTATCTTGTCGCCGAATTCTGTCAGCGCTTTCTCGCACTGGTAAACATAGTTTTCAGCGTTGTTTCTTGTGTCAACCTCTTCTCTTCTCTTCTTGTCCTCTTCTGCATACATTTCAGCGTTCTTTACAGCTGCATCAATGTCTTCCTTGGACATATTTGTTGAAGAAGTAATTGTGATGTTCTGTTCCTTGCCTGTTCCCTTATCCTTAGCGGAAACGTGAACGATACCGTTTGCGTCGATATCGAAAGTAACCTCGATCTGCGGGATTCCTCTCGGTGCAGGTGCGATACCGTCAAGACGGAAAGTACCGAGCTGCTTGTTGTCCTTTGCAAACTCACGCTCACCCTGGAGAACGTTGATATCAACAGCTGTCTGGTTGTCAGCAAATGTTGAGAATACCTGTGTCTGCTTTGTAGGGATTGTTGTGTTTCTCTTGATCATCGGTGTACTGATACCGCCGGCAGTTTCGATACCGAGTGTAAGAGGTGTAACATCGAGGAGGAGAAGTCCTTCCTTGACGTCGCCGCCGAGTACGCCGCCCTGATATGCAGCACCGAGTGCTACGCATTCGTCAGGGTTAATGCCCTTGAATGGATCCTTGCCGATAAAGTTCTTTACAGCTTCCTGAACAGCCGGAATTCTTGAAGAACCGCCGACCATAAGAACCTTGTGAAGGTCACTTGCTGAAAGTCCGCTGTCTGAGAGAGCCTGCTTGACTGGTCCCATTGTGGACTGAACCAGGTCTGCTGTCAGCTCATTGAACTTGGCCTGTGTAAGTGTAAGGTCAAGGTGCTTCGGACCTGTTGCGTCAGCTGTAATAAACGGCAGGTTGATCTGTGAAGTCGGAGTTGAAGAAAGCTCGATCTTTGCCTTTTCAGCAGCTTCCTTTAATCTCTGCATTGCCATCTTGTCGCCTGTAAGGTCAATACCCTCAGCCTTCTTGAATTCTGATGTCATCCAGTCGATGATTCTCTGGTCGAAATCATCACCGCCAAGGTGGTTGTTGCCGGCTGTTGCCAGAACCTCTGTAACACCGTCGCCCATTTCGATAATGGAAACATCGAATGTACCGCCGCCTAAGTCATAAACCATGATCTTCTGGTCTTCTTCCTTGTCGATACCGTAGGAAAGAGCAGCAGCTGTTGGCTCGTTGATAATTCTCTTAACGTTAAGACCTGCAATCTGACCTGCGTCCTTTGTTGCCTGACGCTGTGAGTCTGTGAAGTAAGCAGGGACTGTGATAACTGCTTCTGAAACAGTTTCACCCAGATATGCCTCTGCGTCTGATTTCAGCTTCTGAAGAATCATAGCTGAGATTTCCTGAGGTGTGTATGATTTTCCGTCAATGTTTACCTTGTAGTCAGAACCCATGTGACGCTTGATTGAAATAACTGTCTTGTCAGGGTTTGTTACAGCCTGACGCTTTGCGACCTGACCTACAAGTCTTTCGCCTGTCTTTGAAAATGCAACAACTGAAGGAGTTGTTCTTGCGCCCTCTGAGTTAGGGATTACAACGGCGTTGCCGCCCTCCATAACTGCTACGCATGAGTTTGTTGTACCTAAGTCAATACCGATAATTTTTCCCATGATAAATCTTCCTTTCTATAATACCCTGAGTCAATACTGCACATATATTGTGCGTTAAACTTGTATTGTCTGATTAGTTGGCAACCGCCACAACTGCGTGACGAATTACTTTGTCATTGTACATATAACCCTTCTGGAAAACCTCACATACTGTGTTTTCTCCGAAGTTTTCGTCTTCTGTCTGCTTTATCGCATTGTGAAGATTCGGATTGAATTCTGCGCCCATTGCTTCCATCTCGGTAACGCCGATTTTTTTCAGTGAGTCGCTGAACTGGTTGTAGATCATCTGCATACCGTTTTTAAAGCTTTCATCACTGCATTCTGATTCTATCGCCCTTTCAAAGTTGTCAAGCACCGGCAGTATTTCTGCAATGCACTTGATTGTCGAATCGCTGAAAATTTCAAGCTTTTCCTTTGATGTACGCTTTCTGTAGTTGTCATACTCGGCGCACAGTCTGAGATATTTGTCATCCGCCTCAGCAATCTTGTTTTCAGATTCTTCAAGCTTGGCTGTCAGATCGTCGATCTCCTTCCGGAGAGCGTCTGGTTCTTCTTCGCTGACGGGAATATCAATATCCATATCCTCCGCCGATTCTTTCTGATAATTTTTGTCAGCCATTGTCATCTTCCTTTCCGTCAGCTTCCGTATCCTCCATAATGAGGTCGGAAATTTTCTGAGTAAAATATTCTATATAAGGTATGATTTTAGCATAATCAAGTCGCATAGGACCAATAACTCCAAGCGAACCTGCTGTTTTGTCGCCTCTCTGATAGTTGGAAACTATCATGCTGGAGTTTCCTATTACAAATCCGTCGCTTTCCTCGCTGAACACAACGTGAATACCGCTGAACGAATCGTTCATAAGCTGTTCAAGCTCCTCGTGGTGATCCATGAATTTCACAATATCCATTGTGTCAAGTTCGCTGCACGACAGGAGATTTTTTGTACCGCTCACCGTCAGCTCCTTATGGAGAAGATCCCTTGAAAGCTCGCATATTCCCTGTACAAGCGGCGAAAGTGTCAGCATATATGTGCCAAGCGCCTCGATAAGCTTTGAGAGCATCTCGTCTGATAAGTCTGAAACTGAAACTCCCATAAGATTTTCCTGAACATAGTTTGTGAAAAATTCAAGCTGTTCATTCGTCAGGTCAAATTCAAGCCGGCAAGCCTTGTTCTTTATACTTCCGTTTGAAGTAATCAGCAGAATAACGTAAAGCCGCTTGCCCGTCGGGATAACCTCGACTTTCGATATAACCGAAAACTTGGGGGCGGAATTTGACGCCACCGCTGCGCATTGTGTCAGCTCTGCAAGAGCCGTTGTTGCGCTTTCTATAATAAGTTCCTCTGTCAGCGCACCCTTTTCCTCAAGCATATTGTCAAGACGTCTTACTTCCTCCTCCGGAAGATGATTATGTGTCATTATCCTGTCAATATAAAGTCTGTAGCCGCTGAATGTCGGGATTCTTCCGGCAGAAGTATGGGGCTGTTCAAGATAGCCCATCTGTTCCAGAACTGCCATATCGTTTCTGACCGTTGCGGCTGAAACATTGATATCCGGAAGTGCGGCAATGGTCTTTGAGCCTACCGGTTCGCCCGTCAGAACATATTCATCAATGACAGCGGCTAATATTTTAAGCTTTCTGTCATTCAATTTACCTTCCTCCCTTACTGCTGGCAGCTTTGATTCGTGAGTGTTAGCACTCAATCTCTCTGAGTGCTAACTATAATTTATCACTATTGTGTCCGAATGTCAAGGGATTTATTCATTTTTGTAGAATTAAACAAATCACCGCAGTTTATTTATACGATTTATCAGCAGTTTGATAAATCAGTTCTTTATAATTCTTGCCTCTCCGGAATTCAGCACTTCCTCTGTACCGTCATCATATTTAACGATAAGTCCGGCGTTGTCGCTGATTCCGAGGGCAGTAGCCGTGCGCTCCTGGTCATACTTTGAAACTGCCACACGCATACCCGTTATAAACGAGCGGCGGCGGTATTCTTCCAGAAAAACCTTGCTTTCGATACCCTGCATATAGCTGTCAATGTTTTCAAGTATCTGAGCAATAAGGCGGCATCTTCCCGGCAGTTTTCCGGTTTCGTCCTCAACTGACGAGGCGATTTCCAGCAGTTCCTCCGGAAAAGTTTCCTTAACACTTCTGAGATTTATCCCTATTCCGGCAACGGCGTAGTCAAGTCCGCCGCTTTCAAAATTGATTGCCGCCTCTGTCAGAATGCCGCATATCTTCTTCCCATTCAGATAAAGGTCGTTCACCCATTTTATCTTGACGTCCGTGCCGCATACCCTGTCAACTGCGTCCGCAGCGGCGGCGGCAATACACGAGGTTATAAGCTGACTGGACTGCATATCCGTCTTTGGCCGCAGTACAACGCTCATATAAATACTTCCTCCTGCCGGCGAACAAAAGCTCCTTCCCATTCTTCCTCTTCCTGCTGTCTGCATATCAGCCGTAACGAGAGTGCCGTGGGCGGCTCCCTCTGAGGCAAGCTTTTTTGCGTAGTTGTTTGTAGAATCTATGGTATCAAATATATATATGCTGCGGTTGTCATTTTCCGGAAGATATTTTCTGATGACAGGTTCACTTAAAGCAGTGCCCTCGGAGGAGAGGATATAGCCTTTGTTTGTTACCGCCTCTATATCAAAGCCGTCGGAGCGCAGAGAAGTAACCGCTTTCCAGACGGAATTTCTTGAAATACCCAGACGTTCAGCAAGTGTTTCGCCGGAAACAAATCCGCCGGATTCAAGGAGGACACCAAGCACCTTTTCCTTTGTTGTCATAAATTTTCACCCTTTCGGTTTTAATGCCATAAAATATAGTAAACGAAAAAAACTTTTTCGTTTACTATTAGCCGATATGCACGCAGCTTACAAAGTAAGCGGATGTGCAAGGCAATAAAATAAATAATTATAGTGAATGCAAAATTATTTTTTGCGTTCACTATAATATACCATAAATTCCGGAAAATAACAATAGTTTCACAAACACTCACAGGAAAATCAATTCCTGTGTAATATGGTCTTTTGTAGGGGCGAGCATTGCTCGCCCGATAAAAAACATATAAATTCACGGGCGACCAATGGTCGCCCCTACAGAATTACGTATCCCATAAAATAATGAAAGGTCACACCATGAATACATACATTTTACAGGACATCCTCCTTGTCCTCGCCGTTTCAACAGACGCTCTTATTGCCGCATTTTCCTTTGGCTCGGGAAAAATACGCATACCGCCCCTGTCCGCCCTTATCATAAGCATTATATGCACAGCTATTCTCACAGGCTCAATTATGCTGTCCACTGTAATCGGCGGCTTTATTCCGGAAAAGCTGTGCCGTGCGGTCGGGGCAGCCATACTTACGATTATGGGTACTGTTTCGATGTTTCAGAATATGCTCAAAAGCGCCCTCAGAAAAAGGCAGGGAGAGGGTGGTCTGAAATTCCGTTTTTTCAACATCGACTTTGTGATATGCGTGTACCTGGACGAAACCAAAGCCGACTGCGACTGTTCCAAAAACCTCTCCGCAAAAGAGGCAGTCACCCTTGCCCTTGCGCTGTCGGCAGATTCCCTTGCAAGCGGATTCGGTGCAGGTCTGGGAAGTGCAAACATTGTTCGTATCGCCGCCGCAAGTCTTGCCGCCGGACTGGGTTCAATCGCTCTGGGAAGTTTTCTGGGGCAGAAGGCGTCCTGCCGCAAGCCGGAGCTTTCATGGCTTTCGGGCGCTATACTTATTTTGCTGGGACTTTTTAAGTATCTGGGTGTTTGATTATTTATTGTGTTTGTGGTATAATTAAAGAAAAAATAACGCAACTTGTCTATAAAAATCAATACAGGGGATATCACAGTATGAAAAAATTCATAATAAAAATATTTCAAAGCATAAAAAAAGGGTTGCCGGAAATGTCGGAAAGCTTTGTAAAATGGGGTATTCTTGCGCTTCTGACCGGTTCTGCGGTAGGACTTGTTTCCTCTCTTTTCCACCTTGCGCTGAAAGAAACCGCAGTTATAAGAGAGCGTTACCCTCTTGTCATACTTTCCCTGCCGGTCTGCGGTCTGCTTATAGTTGCCCTGTACAAGCTTTTAAAGCTTACCCATGACAAAGGCACTAACATGGTTCTCATGGCGGTGAGGGACGGAGAAAAGATGACATGGCGCAATACTGTCAGTATCTTTGCCGGCTCTGTCCTTACCCACATAGGCGGCGGTTCTGCCGGACGAGAGGGTGCGGCACTTCAGATAGGCGGAAGTATCGGCTCGCAGATTGGACTGTGGCTGAAGCTCGGCTCACAGGACTGCCGTATGCTTACAATGTGCGGTATGAGCGCCGGATTTTCTGCCCTTTTCGGTACGCCTGTGGCGGCGGCGTTTTTCTCAATGGAGGTAATAAGCGTTGGCATAATGCACTATTCCGCCCTTGTCCCCTGCATAATCTCCGCCCTTACCGGTCTTGCCATATCATCACGTTTCGGTGTGTCAGCAGAAAAGCATGAGATATTATTCGGTACTGTTGATTATATGCTTTATCTGAAAGTCCTGCTTATAGCTGTCTGCTGTGCCGTTTTAAGCATTGTTTTCTGCTTTGTACTGAAAAACGCCTCACGTTTTTACAGAATATTCATCAGAAGCCCTTATCTTCGTATCGCTTTCGGCGGTGCGGCAGTTGTAATACTTACATTTATATGCGGTACACACGACTACAACGGCACAGGCGCCGAGGTCATAAGCCGTGCCTTTGAGCAGACTGCCTCGTGGGAGGAATTTGCCCTCAAACTGCTGTTTACCGCTCTTACCCTTGGCGCAGGGTTCAAAGGCGGCGAGATTATGCCGGTGTTCTTTATCGGTTCGACCTTCGGAAGTGCCTTTGCTCCTCTGCTGGGTCTGGACAGTTCACTTGGTGCGGCGATAGGACTTTCCTGCCTTTTCTGCGGCGTGACAAACTGTCCGGTAACAGCGGTGTTTCTGTGTGCTGAGCTTTTCGGGGCGGCGCACCTTCCGGTTTACCTTTTAGCCTGCGGTGTATCGTATATGCTTTCGGGTTATGCCGGACTTTACAGCGAACAGAAGATACTTTATTCCAAGCTTGAACCGAAATATATTGATAAAAAAATCGGGAAATAGGTATGTATATAAAAAGTTCATTTTCAATCATTCGGGCGAGCAATGCTCGCCCCTACGACAGTGCTAAATTTGTGTTTATTTGTAGGGGCGACCAGTGGTCGCCCGTTGTTTATAAGATTGTCGATAATATGTAATTAAATTTTAAATAATTCTTTCAGACCGCAACTAAAAATTTCTTGACATAAGTCACGGTATAAGTTATAATAAAAACATATTATACGGGGGAATCTGATATGGACAAAAAACTCAGACAGCTTGAAGAAGAACAGCGCAGACTTGCAGCTGAAATTGATAAAAACAACCGCCGGATTAATCCGGACAGCAGTTCAGACAGCTGGAAAGGCAGTCTGCTTGAATTTTTTATAGGTCTGCTTTTACTGGGCGGCGGTCTTTTCTGGGTGTTCCAGTCAGTAAGGGTCACAACGGCGTGGGGCAGCTATTTCTACCGCATAGGCGGCTGGGGCGTGCCTAACGGAGTAATCATAATTCCGCTGCTGATCGGTATAATAATGCTGTTTATGATGAAAAGAAAAATTTTCGGCTGGATAGTAACTTCAATCGGAGTTCTGGCAATTCTGCTGTCGATCATGAACAGCGTCAGCTTTCATTTTGTATCACAGTCGCTTTTCAGCTATATCCTTATGTTCGGATTCGTAGCTGTGGGTGCGGCACTGGTTATAAAGGCTTTATTTACAAAACACTAAACGGAGGTAAGTTAAAATGGGAATTTTCCAGAGATTAGGAGATTTACTCAAATCAAATGTCAACGATCTTATCGACAAGGCAGAAGATCCGGAAAAGATGGTCAAGCAGATTATCATTGATATGCAGCAGGAACTCAACAAGTCAACACAGGCTCTCGGCAAGGCTGTTTCAAGCGAACGCATTGCAAAGAAACAGTATGACGACGCAGCAAGAACAGCTTCCGAATGGGAGGAAAGAGCAAAGACTGCTCTTGCAGCCGGTGACGAGGAACTGGCTAAGAAGGCACTTGCAAACAAGGTAAAGGCTGACAAGGACGCAGCTGCATACAAGGAAATGTATGACACAATCTCACAGCAGACTGAAACTATCAGAACACAGGTTGAAGTTCTCAAGTCAAAGCTTGAAGAGGCAAAGAGCCGTCAGGCTATGCTTATCGCACGTTCACAGATGGCTGACACACAGAAGAATCTTGCAAAGTCAACAGGCGGATTTGACAGTTCAAGTGCGTCTGAGAAGTTTGACCGCATGGAAGAAAAGATTATGCAGAAAGAGGCTGAGGCACAGGCTTTTGCTGAAATTGCAGGTCAGAACAGCGAAACCGTTGACGAATTTGAAAAGCTTGAAAAGGAATCACAGGTCGATTCTGAACTTGAAAGACTCAAGGCAGAAATGGGAATGTAATTTTCAGACCGGAAAGGGACGATAAAGAAATGGAAGAAAAGAAAAAAAGCAGTCTTGTTGTATTTATTTCTATTTTAATTGCTCTTATCGGAGGAGTTATTTCTGTAGCTTATATTGTATATAAGGCTATGAGCAACAAAAGCTATGAGGAAAAATGGAAAGATTACGATGAATGCGGAATCTGATTTTTAAAGGCGTGTTTTTCACGCCTTTTTTGCTTTTTAACGGAGGAAATGAAAATGATTAAACTTAAAAGTATTGCCGCAGCAGCAGTTTCGGCTGTGATACTTGCGGGTTCTATGCCACTGTGTGTTTCTGCGGAATCTGCCGGTATAAATGTTGAGTACCACACCGCTGAGGAAATTGCAGAATATATGAACAGCCACCCCTTTGAATATACTGCGTCTGAGTATGACGAACTGCCGGATTATACAAATGCGCCGTATTCTGCCGGAAAGCTGAGCGATGCAACATTGCACAATGCCCTCAATGCGCTCAACACAATGAGATTTATTGCCGGAATCGGAGAAGTTACTCTTTCCGACAGCTACAATGAACTTGCACAGGCAGGTGCGCTTGTAAACGCAGTAAACAATCAACTTTCCCACAGTCCTTCACAGCCTGCGGATATGCCCGACGAGCTTTACGAAATGGGTCTGGAGGGTACTTCAAGCTCAAATCTCGGCTGGGGTTATTACTCTCTGGCCCAGGATATAGTTTATGGCTGGATGAGCGATTCAGGCAGTTCAAACATTGACAGAGTGGGACACAGAAGATGGTGTCTGAATCCGTCAATGGAGCAGACCGGTTTCGGAAATGTCGGAAAATATTACGCTATGTACGCTTTTGACAATGTATGGACTGATACAGAATATTACGGGGTATGCTGGCCTGCACAGGTCATGCCGGCAGAGTACTTTGAATATGATGACCCGTGGAGCATATCCATGGGAACTGCTGCAGATATCTCGGCGGTTGAAGTGACTCTTGAAAGGCAGTCTGACGGCAGGATATGGAGCTTTTCTGAAGACTCGGCAGACGGATATTTCAACGTTGAAAACAGCAATTACGGCAAGAAAGGCTGTATCATTTTCCGTCCGGACGATATTTCCTACAGCGTGGGCGACAGCTTTGAGGTCACGATTACAGGGCTCAGCCAGACTGTAAACTATACTGTCGATTTCGTGGACGTTTTCAGCACCCAGCCGAAAATTACCGCAGCTAATCTTGACGAACTTGTAAACTTTCTTGTAAACCGTGAATATAATTCAGATGAGGTAAAGGATTTCAACGGTGACAAAAATATTGATGTGTTTGACGCAGTTTACGCAAGAAGAAGTCTTATGGACTGAAAAATATGTAAAATATCCCTCCTCAGACATTTTTCTGAGGAGATTTTACATAAATATGCAAATTAGTGCAATTTTATTATTGACTTATTTTCGTTAAAAGAGTATAATATAATGGTATAGAATTTTATCTAATGAAATACATATTTTTGGAGGGTTTTTACAATGGGCAGAGTTTATAATTTCAGTGCAGGTCCTGCTGTTCTTCCTGAGGAGGTTCTCAGGGAAGCAGCTGACGAAATGCTCGACTACAAGGGAACTGGTATGTCAGTTATGGAAATGAGCCATCGTTCCAAGGCTTTTGATGATATCATCAAGGATGCCGAAAAGGATATCCGTGACCTCATGAACATCCCTGACAACTACAAGGTTCTTTTCCTGCAGGGCGGTGCGTCACAGCAGTTTGCAGCTGTTCCAATGAATCTTATGAAGAACAAGAAGGCAGCTTACATAGTAACTGGTCAGTGGGCAAAGAAGGCTTATCAGGAGGCTCAGAAGTACGGCGAGGCTGTTGCTGTTGCATCTTCAGCTGACAAGACTTTCTCCTACATTCCTGACTGTTCAGACCTTGACATTCCGGAAGACGCAGACTACGTTTACATCTGCGAAAACAACACTATCTACGGTACAAAGTTCAAGGAACTGCCTGACACAAAGGGCAAGACACTTGTTGCTGACGTTTCATCATGCTTCCTCTCAGAGCCTGTTGACGTTACAAAGTACGGCGTAATCTACGGCGGCGTTCAGAAAAACGTTGGTCCTGCCGGCGTTGTTATCGCAATTATCCGTGAAGACCTCATTACAGACGATGTTTTAGAGGGTACTCCTACAATGCTCAAGTGGAAAACACAGGCTGACGCTGATTCACTCTACAACACACCTCCTTGCTACGGCATCTACATCTGCGGCAAGGTATTCAAGTGGATCAAGAAGATGGGCGGTCTGGAGGCTATGAAGGCTCACAACGAAAAGAAAGCCGCTATCCTCTACGATTTCCTCGACCAGAGCAAGCTTTTCAAGGGCACTGTTGAGCCAAAGGACAGATCTCTCATGAACGTTCCTTTCGTTACAGGCGACGCTGACCTCGACGCTAAGTTCGTTAAGGAAGCCAAGGCTGCCGGATTTGAAAACCTCAAGGGTCACAGAACTGTCGGCGGTATGAGAGCGTCTATCTACAACGCTATGCCAATCGAGGGCGTTGAAAAGCTGGTTGAATTCATGAAAAAGTTTGAGGCTGAAAACGCATAATTAATACTGAAGGAGTATATGACAATGTATAATATTCTCACATTAAATAAAATTGCCGCTGTTGGTACTGACAGATTCGACAGCAGCAAGTACACAGTCGGCGACGCTGTTGAAAACCCGACTGCTATTATGGTTCGTTCTGCTAAAATGCATGACATGGAATTCGGTTCAGACCTCCTTGCAATCGCAAGAGCAGGTGCAGGCGTAAACAATATCCCTGTTGACAAGTGCGCTGAAGCCGGAATCTGTGTATTTAATACACCTGGCGCCAATGCTAACGCTGTTAAGGAACTTGCAATCTGTGCACTTCTCCTTTCATCAAGAAAAATTACAGAGGCTGCCGCATGGGCTTCATCCTTAAAGGGTACACCGGACGCTCCTAAGACAGTTGAAGGCGGAAAGGCTAAGTTTGCAGGTCCTGAGATTTTCGGCAAAACTCTCGGTATAATCGGTCTGGGCGCTATCGGAGGTAAGATTGCAAACGCTGCTGTTGCTCTCGGCATGAAGGTTATCGGCTACGACCCGTTCCTTTCAGTAAACGGTGCGCTTCATCTTGAACCATCTGTAAAGGTTGTTACAGATATCAACGATATCTACAAGAACAGCGATTACATTTCAATTCACGTTCCTTACACACCTGATACAAAGAACACAATCGATGCTGAGCAGATTGCAATGATGAAAGACGGCGTTCGTCTTATCAATCTTGCAAGAGGCGAGCTTATCAACAGCGAGGCAGTTGTAAAGGCTATTGCTGAGGGCAAGGTTGCAAAGTATGTTACAGACTTTGCTGATGACGTTGTTCTGGGCGTTGAAAACGTTATCGTCCTTCCTCACCTTGGCGCATCAACTCCTGAGAGCGAGGACAACTGCGCTGTTATGGCTGCTGACGAACTGATGGACTACATTGAAAACGGCAACATCAGAAACAGCGTAAACTATCCTAACGCAACAATGGCTGCAAACGGCACAAAGGTTTGCGTTCTTCACAAGAACATTCCTGCTGTTATTGCAAAGATCACATCAGCTGTTGCTGACGCAGGTCTTAACATTGACAATATGGTTAATGCAAGCAAGAAAGACTACGCTTACACAATGCTCGACGTTGCAGGCGACGTTACAGACTCTGTTGCTGAAAAAATCAGCGCTGTTGACGGTATTATCAAGGTAAGAATCATCAAGTAATTTCAAAGCAATATTTAAGGCGGTACGTTTTAGCGTACCGCCTTTTTGTTTAATGGTTTATCTGCGAAACTATTTTATTGCCGTTTTTGACAACAGTTCCCATAGGAGAACCGATATCCATAGTCTTTTCACCGTTGAGTTTAATGTTGATTTCATTGTCATTGAGAGTAACTGTTCCTCCGCCGATATAATCACCTATACCCGTAGCATTAACACCTCCGGCCGCAAGCATAATGACAGAATTTTCAGCATGAGTTTCCATTGCTCCGCCGTTGGTTCCGATACAGGATGCATACTTTGCACCGAAGTTGATGTCTACGCTGCCCTCTCTGATATCTATCATGCCTGTTCCGTTTTCAAGTACGCCCATACCAAGGACATTACTTCCCGAACCGGTGATTTTAACCTTGCCCTTTGAAGTAATTGACGCTGAATTTCTGATACTTCCTATCGAAACATTATCAATACTTGAATTTTCTATCTCCACAAGACATTTCTCGCCTATTTCAATCACAGCATTTCCCTCTGCATTTCCTACTGAAACACAAGACTTGCCGCTGTTGCTGACAATTATATTGCCCGATTCAAGAGTAATCTTATTCTCCGCAGGATTACAGCCGCCACCGATACCAACGGTGCTGATTCCGTTTACATCAATTATCAGCTTTCCGTCCATATCAACGGTTATATTGCCGTAGGAACTGTATATGTCCGCACCTATTGCATAAGGATTGTCCTCGTCTGAAGTGATTTTCAGCGTTCCGGCACCTTTAACTGTCAGGTTTGCTGTTTCCGGAACATAAATGCCGATACTCTCAAATTCATTTTCGCCGTTGACTATCAGCGTAAGAGAAGAATTTTCACCAAGAGAAATCGCCGGACTTTCCTTTCTGCGTTTTATATGCACGTTCTCAATGGTCATAACGCAGCTTGTATCAGCGTCTACAGATATGCCCATATCAAAGACACATCCCTCACCGTTTATGCTGACGCTGCTGCGGCGCACGAGTATATCGCTGTAAACTTTACCATCAACGTTTTCAAGTCTGATACTGTCCGTTTCATCAGCAACGCAAAACGGCTGCGAAACATTGCCTATCTGTGCATTGACGTTAATTATCTCGTCCTTGACATCTTTTGATATCTCATAAAGTATAAACGGCTTCGGACGTGATGTGTAATACCCCTGTATCAGATCTACGCCAAGGTTTATAACCGTCGAAAGCTCTGACGAGGTTTCAATTCCCTCAGCAAGAATTTTTATGCCATTTTCTTCTGCAAATCCGGTAACCGCCGCCACAAGCTGCTGTTTCTTGGTATCCCTGTCGATATCAGTTATAAGCGAACGGTCAATTTTAATATATTCCGGATTATACCTTATAAGATTTGCTGTATTGGAATAGCCTGTGCCGTAATCATCAAAGGCTATCTTAAAACCGGTCTTTTCTCTTCTGCGGTTAAGCTTTTCAAGGAAAGTGTCAGAAAGGTCAGCCTGTTCCGTAATTTCAATGACGACCTTATCCATAAGCTCACCGTAAAGGTCATAAAGCTCAGTAAAGTCAGAATCATTCAGCATATGGTCAGGAATACTGTTTATGAAAAGCTTTTTATCCTTAAACATTTCAATGTTGTCACTTAGTATTTTCATAACATTGAAAAATGTCTTCTTTTCTATATCATAAGTCCTTTTCTGCTTTTTGGCAATCTCAAGCATCTGGAAAGGATTGAGATATTTGTTTCCTGTCGTCCTCATCAGCGCCTCATAGCCAAAGACCACTCCGGTTTTAGCGTCAACTATAGGCTGCAGATGGTATTCAAACAGATTATCGTCTATAATCTTGCAGAAAATCTGTGCGTCTGTATAAAACTCTCTTTCCTTTTCATAGGTCTTTCTTTCAAAGCGCTTTACCATACCTGTTGTATTTTCAAGTATCTCATAAAGAGCAAAGCCGGAATAGTTGACAAGCTTGTTGAAATCCTGTGAATCCTCCGGATACATACAATATCCGCAGTTAAGGGAAAGTCTTTCATCGCTGCCAGGTATCAGCGCCTCGCCGAAATCATCAGTAACCTTTGTTTCGTGAACGGCATCAGCAATCTGCTTTATCAGTTCAACCGATTCCTGCTCGGTTTTATTTTTAAAGAAAACCAGAAACTCGTAATAAGGCGTTGAGCCTATGATTATATCATCTGAAATAAAATGGGAGACTGTTCTTGAAACGCATGAAATACACTTCTTGCTGTTGTCTATTCCCAGAATCTTATTCATCTGGTTTATTCCGTTGATATGGAACGTTGCAAGACAGCCCCGCTTTATATCCTTTGTTTCTGAAAGTATTCTCAGTTCCTCAAGAAAAGCCTCACGGTTGTTGAGCTTGGTGACAGAATTAAGTATACTGAAAGACTCAGAAAAGGATATCTCCTGCATCATAGAGGTCATGTCCTTAACAAATCCAAGCCACTGCCCGTTCTTTTCGATCATGCTGAGTTTTACCCAGAAGCATTCGTTTCCACAGCGGTAATTATATATATGACGCTTGTTATAAACGGGTTCAACAGTTATTTTTTTGAGGATATCAAAAAACTCGTTTTCGGACAGAGAACCGTCCTCAGATTTTTTGGTAAGTCTTAAAATCCTGTATGTATTATCATCGAAGTATGCGGTTTTTCTGGCTGAAAGGTATTTGAACGCACCGGTATCCGGAAAAACACTTTCAAATATCTGCCATTCCTCGCTTATTTTACTGTAATTATCAGGTCTTGAAAAATCAAATATCCCCATTTATCTTTTACCTCATTCTGTGCGGAAAACATCTGTTACGCTAAAAAGTTAAAGATTTAACATTTTTGAAACATCTCTTTCTTTTATTATAACTAATATTTCCTTTTATGTCAATAACATTGATAAATTATATTTAAAAGTGTTCAAAAAATGGTGGGTTATGACAATTGTTGCCGTAAGCTTCAAAAAAAACGCTCCCGGTATGCGGGAGCGTTTCTTTAAGGCAATATCGTAAATTGTACGGCGTTGCCTTAATATTATTCATCGTGAAGGTCAACTATTTTTTCAACGTCAAAGCCCTCATCAGCAATCTTTTCTCTTATCTCGTCATCCTCTGCATCAATTTCTGCATTGGCATAACCTGCAAGGTAATCAACTGTTATATCCACCGCACCAAGCTCCTCAAGTACTGACCTCACAGCTTCAGCACAGTGTTCACAGCTCATTCCCTCAATATCAATGTGTTTTCTCATATTTTTATACCCTCATATTTTTAATTATAGTGAACGCAAAAAAGATTTTTACGTTCACTATGTTTATTTATTT
Organism: Ruminococcus sp. UBA1394; assembly: GCA_002305725.1. GTDB lineage: Bacteria > Bacillota > Clostridia > Oscillospirales > Ruminococcaceae > Porcipelethomonas. Next base: position 17,754 of record DBQM01000059.1, read on the forward strand.
TTATTGCCTCGCACATCCGCTTACTTCGTTCGCTCCGTGCGTATCGGCTAATAGTAAACGAAAAAAATTTTTCGTTTACTATAAAATTATAATCCCTCAGGATTTTTAACGGTAAAATTCCAGCTGTCACGGCACATATCATCAATATCAAGCTCTGCCTCCCAGCCAAGCAGCTTTTTAGCAAGGGAAGTATCAGCATATGATGTCGCAATATCTCCGGCACGTCTTGCTGTGATTTCAACAGATATTTCCTTGCCGCAGGCTCTTTCATAAGCGTTTACAACGTCAAGGACGCTTGAACCTTTGCCTGTACCCAGATTCACCGGAGTGAATCCCTTGTGTTCAAGAGCATACTTCAAAGCGGAAATATGTCCTTTTGCAAGGTCAACAACGTGTATATAGTCCCTCACGCCTGTTCCGTCCGGAGTGTCATAATCGTTCCCGAAAACTCTCAGCTTTGCCAGTCTGCCTGAGGCAACCTGAGCAATATACGGCACAAGATTGTTAGGTATTCCGTTAGGGTCCTCTCCTATAAGACCGCTCTTATGTGCGCCGATAGGATTGAAATATCTCAGCGCTGCAACGCTCCATTCGCTGTCCGGAACAGTAAGGTCATGTAAAATCTGCTCGATCATAACCTTTGTGTAGCCGTAAGGATTGGTCGCAGATGTCGGCATATCCTCTGTATACGGTGCTTTGTTGTTTACGCCGTAAACTGTGGCTGAGGACGAGAACACTATTGTTTTACAGCCGTATCTCTTCATCACTCTAAGAAGATTGACAGTTCCTGTTATATTGTTATGGTAGTACTCAAGCGGCTTTTCAACAGATTCACCAACAGCTTTGAGTCCTGCAAAATGGATAACAGCAGATATTTCATTTTTCTCAAAAATCTCTGCCATTCCGTCAAGGTCAAGCATATCAGTTTTGTAAAACTTAACCTTTTTGCCTGTTATCTGCTCAATTCTGTTGACGCTTTCCTCCTTGGAATTGCAGAGATTATCAAGTATAATAACCTCATATCCTGATTCCAGAAGTTCAACACAGGTGTGGCTGCCGATAAATCCCGCACCGCCTGTTACTAAAATTTTACACATATTTTCCTCCTATTTCAGCACATCCTCTGTGCCGTATTTTTAGTGTATGACATTTGCCCTCGCCAAGCCTTTTCTCAATTCCATTTCTGAAATCATCAAGCATATCATTCGGTACAAACGCCTGAACAGTACCGCCGAATCCTCCGCCATGTACACGAAAGGCACCTCTGCCGTCAAGAATATGGTCACATAAAGCAAGCGCCACAGACAGCGGCTGACTGGCTGCATTTTCCGAAGTATATACGTTTTGCAGGTACATAAATGATGACTTTCCCGATTTGCTGATTTCACTCAGAAATTCGGGCATTTTTTTCTTTTGCAGACACCTTGCGCATTTTACAGCACGCTTGTCTTCCTCAAAGAAATGCCATGCCCTGAGAACAGCACGGTCACCGCAGCGTTTTCTGACATCGTCTATATAAGTCAGAAACTCATTTTCATCAACCCTTGACAAAACATTTTTACCAAAAAAGTTTGCTACTGACATCATTTCCTTATGTATTGATTTATATTCCTTTTCATAAACTCCGCCGGCAGCTCCGCTTTCAATTATGCACAGAGAATATCCCGAATTTTCCAGATCAAAATCGACTTTTGTTATAAAAGGCATATCGCTGTCATAAAAATCTATCCACAGTAAACCGCCGATAGCTGATGTAAGCTGGTCCATAAGTCCGCATGGCTTTTTGTAATAGTAATTTTCGGCAAATTTTCCGATTTCAGCAATTCCCTGCGGCGAAATACTTCCATCAGCAAATAAACTGTTCATTATGCTGGCAATCAGAATCTCGAATGCACCGGACGACGACAATCCGACACCGCTGACAATATCAGAAGTTGTATAGCAGTCAAAGCCCTTTAGTTCAATTCCCATGAGGTAAAAACGTGCAGCAATACCTCTTATAAGGGAAATTGACTTGTATTCCTCCGACGGATACGGGTCAAGATCAGCTATGACAAAATTTCCGAGAGGGGAATACTCCTGAGGGTCGCTCTTAATTTTAAGAGAGACTGCAATTTCGTCCATAGGTAATCCTTTGGACTTGACTCGTATCACACCATCATTATTAGGGGATACGATGCCTATTATATCCACACCAACACCTGCTGAAAGGACATTTCCAAGCTGGTGGTCGGTGTGATTTCCGCATATTTCAGTTCTTGCCGGTGCAGAAAAAATGCTTATATACCGGTCAGTACCAAATTCATTTTCAAAATCATTGAGCGCTCTGATTAAACGCTGTCTTTGATAAGGCAGACTTTCTGCTCCGTAAATCGGCTCAAGTTCTTCGTCATAAGTACCGGAGCCAATATCTCTCAGAACGTCATTTAAGTTCCTCATTATTTAACCCTCGCTTCCTTATATTATTTAGTATATAATAAATTCATTATTTTTTCAAGTGTAATTGAAAAAATCTTTAAAATATTGTATAATATATACATATTGTTCAGGAGGATGTTATGCAGAAAATTTTAGGTTACATGAGAAAAGCTATTCAGGAATTCGACCTTATTTCAGACGGTGATTCTGTTGCTGTTGGTATTTCCGGGGGAAAGGACAGTCTTGTCCTGCTCAGAGGACTTGCCCTGCTTCAGCGTTTTATCGGCATTGATTACAGAATTGTTGGTATTACTCTCGACCCGCAGTTCAATGGTGTACCCGGAGATTACTCGTCTGTTGCTGAAATGTGCTGTGATATGGGAATTGAATATCATCTTATTCCTACTCATATCGGGGAAATTGTTTTTGATGTCAGAAAAGAAGACCATCCGTGCAGTCTGTGTGCTAGAATGAGGAGAGGCGCTCTTCATGACGCTGCAAAGGAATATGGCTGCAACAAAATTGCTCTTGGTCACCATTACAATGACGCTGTTGAAACATTTATTATGAATTTGTTTACTGAGGGCAGAATCGGCTGTTTTTCACCCAAAAGCTATCTTTCACGCAAGGACCTTACCCTTATAAGACCTCTTGTTTTTGCTCCGGAAAAGGAAATAAGAAAAGCCGCAATGAAGAATAATCTCAGTGTTGTTAAGTCCAGATGCCCTGCTGACGGGCATACAAACCGTGAAAAGACCAAAAACTTTATTCTTCAGATGGAACGTGAGGACAACGGTTTTACTGACCGTCTGTTTGGTGCAATGCGCCGTGCCAACATAGATGGCTGGGGCGGTGTGAATTATGTGCCAAAGGAAAGAAAAGATTAATAAAAAAGCAAGGATACCTTTCAGCTTCTGATTGGTATCCTTTTTCTTTATATTCGGAAATAAAAAAACTCCCCTTGAAACAAGGGGAGAATTTTATGAAAAATTAACAACTAATCAAGAATTAGTGCTTCTTCTTCAGAACAACTGCTGTTGCACCAGCTGTTACGAGACCAGCAACTGCTACTGCTACGCCTGCTGTACCTGTCTTAGGTGAACCTGTTGCAGCTGGCTTAGCTGTTGTTGCAGGAGCTGCTGTTGTAACTACAGGAGCATCTGTTTCAGCTTCTGTTGGAGCGTCTGTTTCTTCTTCTGTAGGAGCATCTGTTGGGTTAACAACTGTGATTGTACCACCGATAGCTTCAGCGTCTTCTACGAATTCGCCGTTGTTATCGAGCTGATCAACACCAAGAGTGATGTCATATACTGTGCCATCTTCAGCGTCTGCTGGGATAACGAACTTCATTGATGTGAAATCTGTTGCAAGACCAGCAGGAGCAACGAATGTAGCAGCTACTGTAGCTGTACCGTCACCGTTAGAAGCAGCGTCCTGAGCAGCCATGTTGCCTGGGAGAGCAGCTGAAACTTCGAGAGCCTCTGGGTATGTTACAGAAACAACACAACCCATTGAGCTGTCGATACCAACTAAAGAGATAGGCATTTCAACTGTTTCACCAGCTGCGCCTTCAACTGAAGCGATCTGGATACCAGCTGCACTTGCAGTAACCATTGTTGCTGCACCAAGTACTGTCATAGAAGCCAGTACTGCGATTGTTCTTGAAAATACATTCTTCTTCATTTTAAATTTTTCCTTTCTTTTCTATATTTGTTAAGCATAAGCCGGAGTTGTTCCGGCTCATGCGAAAACAAACTAAGTTAATTTATGATTGAAGACCTTTTAATTAGTCTTTAATCCACTTTGAGTAATCCTTGCTTACCTTGCTCCAATCGCCGCCGTTTGCAGGGAGAATGAGCTTAGCAACGTTGATTGCATCGTAAATATTTACTACACCATCTTCGTTGTTGTCAGCGAGGAATTCCTGGAATGAACCAGCCGGGATATCAGCTGCTGGCTTAGGAAGGATGAACTTAGCTATGATAATAGCATCATAGATATCAGCGCTCTTTCCAGCACTCTTGTTAGAGTCACCACGAGGACCAATCTTAACTGGGATTGTGCCTGTAAGTGTTACACCATTGATTTCAGCTGTGAAGTCAACTTCATAATCGAAGTTCTTACCATCGTAAACTGAACCTGGAGTTTCAGCAAAGCTGATTACAGCGTCAGCTGTTACATCATTGCCTTCGCTATCCTTAATAACGATACCGTCCTTGAAGAACTCTACGTTATCTGAATGGTACCACTGAGCGTTATCTGTATCTGGATCATAGTTGATATCAACATCAAAGCTACCGCCTGCAGCAGGCTTTATTGTTACAACACCAGTATCTACAGTTGGAACAACAGTTGATACAACAGTAGTTTCAACACCTGCAACAACACCAGTATCTACAGTTGATACAACAGTAGTTTCAACACCTGCTTCTACAGTAGAAACAACAGTATCTTCAGTTGATACAACANNTACAACATTGATTGATGTAACAGGGTTGATTGATGTTACAACATTGATTGATGTAACAGGGTTGATTGATGTTACAACGTTAACTGATGTAACAGGGTTGATTGATGTTACAACGTTGATTGATGTAACAGGATCAATTGATGTTACAACGTTGATTGATGTAACAGGTACAATTGTTGTAGCTGCTGTAGTAGCAACTGTTGTAGCTGCTGTTGTAGCAACTGTTGTTGCGTCTGTTGCGTCTGTTGCGCCTTCGATTACAACTGAACCTGGTTCAACAGTTGGCTTGAGGTATGTAATACCTTCGCCGCCGTTATCTACGTTAACGATTGGCTCAACTTCGCCGTTTGAACCCTGAATATCAATTTCGTATACATCGCCTGGCTTAGCATTCTCAGAAACTGTGAATGTAAGAACTGCGAATGGCTGTGTCGGGTCATTTTTAACCTTGTTTGTTGCAGAAGCTAATACGTAAACTGCTTCATCCTTGTTGATTGTCGGACGAGCTGCAAAGCCCTTACCCATTTTCATGTCTGTAAGTGTGAGCTTAGTCTTGTCAAATATAGCTCTTGCTTCAAATCCTCTGATATCTTTGCCGTCTGTATCAGCATACATATTAACTGTTACTGTGCCGCCAGGTGTACCTACTACTGCCTTGTCAGCCCAAACCTTACATGTGCCGATGTAGTTTAATGTAGGAAGTGTATCATCTGTTGCTTCTGTTGTCTCAGTTGCACCTTCAATTACAACTGAACCTTTTTCAACAGTTGGCTTGAGGTATGTAATGCCTTCACCGCCGTTATCTACGTTAACGATTGGCTCAACTTCGCCATTTGAGCCCTGAATATCAATTTCGTATACATCGCCTGGCTTAGCATTCTCAGAAACTGTGAATGTAAGAACTGCGAATGGCTGTGTCGGGTCATTTTTAACCTTGTTTGTTGCAGAAGCTAATACGTAAACTGCTTCATCCTTGTTGATTGTCGGACGAGCTGCAAAGCCCTTACCCATTTTCATGTCTGTAAGTGTGAGCTTAGTCTTGTCAAATATAGCTCTTGCTTCAAATCCTCTGATATCTTTGCCGTCTGTATCAGCATACATATTAACTGTTACTGTGCCGCCAGGTGTACCTACTATTGCCTTGTCAGCCCAAACCTTACAATCACCAATGTAATTTAATGTTGGAAGTGTATCTGCTGTCGGAGCAACTGTCGGAGCTGCTGTTGTAGCCGCTGTTGTTGGCTGTGCGCCATCACCGATTGTGAATACAGCCTTATTAACTTTTACGCTGTCAAAGTATTCAACAAATGTTGTACCCTGAGTAGCGGAGAGAAGTGATGTTCCGTTATCAAGTGATACAGTATATGTACCCTTAGGTGTGCTTGAATCAAAAATCACATCAAATGTAGCAACAGTCTTTGTCAGGTCATTCTTTATAAATGGGTTTGTACCATCATTCTGGATAAAGAAACCTGTTGTATCCTGTGCAACTGATGAATCCTCCGGATCTGTACCCATTGTAAAGAAGTCATATCCTGCATCATACATCGGATCATTCTTACAAGTAAGTGCATTTTCTGTTGTGATTGTGAGGTTCTTGAATGTTATGTGGCTTGAATCGCTCTTGATCTTTGCCAGAAGCATTGTTACCTCATCAGCGTCATCAAAGCTGTCAAACATAAATGAAACCTTTGATGTTGCTGTTCCTGCTGAAACTTCTTCCATGCTAAAGGAGGACTTTTCAGGCTTAAGTGTTATTACATCTGTTGTAGTTCCCTTAATAGTTGTAGCTGCCGAAACAGTTGTAACTATTGAGCTTGCTATTGTTGTTGCCAGAATAGCAGCTGATGTGAGAACTGAGAGAAGTCTTCTCTTCTTCATCACTATTTTTCCTTTCTGTCTGGTGTGCAGACACTTATTTTTTTCTGCGGATCCCCCGCTATTTTAAGCTTTTCAGCTTAAATTCTTTATCATTTTCCGAGCTCTGAAATATCAGCTGTTCCTGCAACGTAGCCGAGGATAAGTGCACTGTCTGCTGAATCGATTAAATTATCTCTTACGCAGTCTGCATTAGCTTTACCTTCCGGCTGGAGTGCATTTGTTTCTGTATTCAGCAGATACATATTAAGTGTAACAACATCTGATACGTTTACACGCTGATCCAGGTTTACATCGCCGTACTTTGTTCCATCAGGAATGTCTTCTGTTACCGGTTCTGTTGTTGGTGTTGTTTCAGGCTCTGTAGCCGGCTCTGTTGTTTCTTCTGTTTCGCCGCCAAGTACATGAACGTTGCCTGCAGTAAATACTGGTTCGTAAACTGTTGTTGTTTCATCAGCTGACATATAGCCGAAAACAACTGTTGAGTTTGTTGTTGATGAACCCGGTGTTACTGCTCTGTCAACAGGAACAATCTTGAATTCAGCATCTGAACCTGCAGCGGCATCTGCCTTAACTGTACCTGAAATGTTAAGGAATGTGCCTGTGCCATTCAGGAAGTATGCAGAATCAGTTGTACCTAATGCATACATAACGCTGATAACACCTGTTTCAATGTTGCATTCAAACGGTTCAGGCAGTGTACCTTCAACAGAAGTTGTGTCCTTAGCGAGTGAGCCGAGATTTACCTCATCAATCGTTACCAATGATGAATCATAGGAAATTCCGAAATCACAGGCATTGATACCTGTTGACGGAATATTTGTAAGATCAAGGGTAAGTTCAAAGCTTTCACCTGCTGCTGCCTCTGTCTTGCTGATACTTACGCTGAAATCGTCAGCAGCTGTTACGATTGCAGAAGCTGAAACTGATGCTAATGCTACAGCAGCAACAAGACTTGCAATCATTCTTTTTGTTCTCATTTGCGTTTTCCTCCTTTTCTAAATAAGCATTTTTCTATAACAAGGGAACATTTAGCTGTCCATTCCCTTTATTATATTCAACGCCGTGAACTTAAACGATTATAATTTATTCACATTATAATTATAAATTAAACTCACGCCAAAGTCAATAGTTTGCACCGCTTTTTGTATGGTTTTATAAAATAAAACTATCGGAATTGTTGAATATAATGAATAAACTGTCGCCCGAATTGCTTTTCAACATTTTCCACAATAATTCTTCAACATATTTTTTCAAAATATCATAAATATTCCAAGTGTGCAACAACTATATTATAGACTATACTAAAAGAAAAGTCAAGAGGAAAGTTAAACAAATAAAAAATTATTTGAACTTATCACTTTTGTATCATTATACACTAAAAAACTCCGGCTGTAAAGCCTTTTATATTTTATTTAATCATCTTTGTTCAGTTTTGATAAATCGCAACTTTGCGCCTTTAAAGTTTTTTGTGCTTTAATACAGCCTTTTTGAATTATTTCCGTCTTTCCGGACAATGATAAGATCAGTAACCGCTTTAAATGGAGGCGCATTATGAAACCAACTCAACTCAAAAATCTGACTGTTATCCCTGACCTGTCTGAAAATCTCAGTAAAATCAGAGATATTGCAGGCGGAAGCTCCGACCTGCTTATAAATGAAATCGAGATTTGCGGCATAAAAGTCGCCCTTATGTGCTGTGAGGGAATGCTGTCGACCTCGACCATTACCGAGCTTATTCTCCACCCTCTTATGAACATAAAGCTTGAAAATCCAAGTCCGGCAGCATTGCTCACCCATATTGAAACAAGAATGCTGCTTTCTGTGGACCGTCCTGTGGCATACAATTATGAGGATTTCTTCCGGCTTCTGAACTCCGGATTTGCAATGCTTGCCGCTGACGGACAGGACAGGATTCTTGCTTTCGGAGTACAGGGATACGATAAAAAAGGTATCGACGAGCCTTCGGGCGAAAACAACATAACCGGCTCTCATGACGGGTTCATGGAAGTTATCCGTTCAAATATGTCCCTTATAAGACGGCGCATGAAGTCCCCTGTGCTCGTTCAGAAGCTTTTTGTCATGGGCGACAAGAGCCAGACGGATATGTGCATCTGCTATATGTCGGACAGAGTCCCCTCCTCCCTTGTGGAAAAAATTATGGACTCCATTGAAAAAATGGACCTTGAATCTGTCCTCTCCACCGGCTATGTCCAGCCATTTATTGAACCGGACAAGAAAAGGCTGTTCAGCTCTGTCGGACGTACCGAGCGTCCGGACGTTCTCTGCTCCAAGCTTATCGAGGGCAGAGTTGCCATACTCGTTGACGGAAACCCATTTGCCCTTATAATCCCCAAGCTGTGGACCGACGATTTCCAGACTGTTGACGACTACAATTTCAAGCCATATTTCGCCACATTTATACGATGGCTGAAATACGGGGCATTTCTCATATCAATACTGCTCCCCTCTCTTTATGTGGCAATTGCAATGCACCACCCCGAACTTTTAAACAGTACCCTCCTGCTGATACTGGCAGAATCCGAGCAGAACGCTCCTTTCTCCATAATCGCCGAAACAGTCGGAGTACTGCTGATGTACGAGATAATAAAAGAGGCAGGACTGCGGCTGCCAAAAGCTGTGGGCGGAGCTGTGAGCATCGTCGGGGGACTTATTATCGGTGACGCCGCCGTGACCTCCGGTCTTATCAGTACACCATTACTGACCGTTGCCGCACTTTCCGTCGTAAGCGGATTTGTTGTCCCCGACCTTTCTCAGGCAATAACCGTTCTGCGTATTGTCTTTATAATCTGCGGCGGAATATGGGGTATCTTCGGCATAAGTCTTTTTGGTGCAGCGGTACTCTTTAATATGTGTGCTACCGGTGACTACGGTTTCCCCTACACCGCCCCTATCTCACCTTTCAAGGCAAAAACCATGGGTGACATTGCAGTAAGGGAAGGGTTCAGAAAAATGCAGAACAACGATTTCACAGTGGAGGAGCTACATGAATAAGATATCAAATGCACAGCTTTTCTCTGTACTTTTCAGTGTAAAGGCTTTCAGTCTGATCTGCTCGGGAGTGACCGCCGACGCCTCACAGATGGCAGGTGCGGCGATTTCCATAGCTTTACAGTTTCTTCTTGCCATACCCATGATAATGCTTTACCGTCACAGCGGATTCAGTTTAAAAAAGGAAATGCTTTTCGGAAAATTCGGCAAACTGCTTTACGCTCTCTTCTTTATTATATGGGGGGCGGTTTCGTTCAACCGTTTATGGGGAGTGAGCAAAAGCGTTTACTTTCCGGTAGACAGCAGTCTTGCCTGTTCTGTGATACTTGCCGCTGTCTGCCTTTACTGTGCGTCAATGAAATTCAGCGCACTTTCACGCTCCTCCCTTATCATTTCGGGAATATTCATCTTCACAGCCGCAATACTCATTCTCGGAGCATATTCCAAAGCCGACCTTGCAAACTACATTCCGGCGACAGATTTCGGAAGTATTATTCACAACGCAGTCAGAAACTTCTGTTCATCGGGAGAGCTTGTAATGCTCTTTATACTCCTTGAGTTTTCCTCTGCGGACAGGCACAGGGGAGTCACCGCATTTTTTGTCGGTTCACTCATTCTGACAGAGCTTGTATACATTATAGAAATAACCGTCCTGGGAAAAATCATAAATCTGACCGACTTCCCGTTCTTCACAGCCGGAGCGTTTTCACAGCCGTTCAGCATTCAGCGTGCGGACTCCCTCTACATGATTTCTTTCACACTTCTCTGCGTGCTGACAGTTACACTCCAGCTTGTCCTCACATCAGTACTTGTAAAGGAGATAGTTCCGGACTTAAAATACAACACACTTTTATCAGTTATACTCATGCTGGGACTTTCGGCACTTCTCAATTCAACAGGCGCAGACCTTTCTCCTGTCATGGGAGTACTTATTATAATGCTGTCTGTTGTTATACCTGTAATAATGCTTATAAGGAGAATTTACAATGATAAAAAAACTGGCGCTGACAGCAGTAATGCTTCTGCTCTGCGGGTGCAGTCATAAAACAGAAGTAAGGGACAAGGGATTTGTAAGGACTATCGGCTGCGACAGCGGAGAAATGCAGTCTGTGGCAGTACGCCTTTACGGGCAGGAGGAGGTCCTTTCCGGCAGCGGTGACACAATTTTTTCCGCCGTTGAAAATGCAGAAACCGCCCAGGGAAAGACCCTTTTTACCGGTCACCTTGAACTGCTCGTGCTCAACCCCGCAGAAATAAAGGACAAGCTGTCAGTCATGATAAAAAACAACCGCATTTCTCCGTCCTGTTCGCTTATAATTACTACCGGAAGTGCCGCAGATACCGTAAAAAGCTATGAAGAGGAGGAGCTTTCGGATATTCTTGACAGCAGCAGCCGAAAGGGAAAAATTGTCACCAGAAACATCAGCGCAGTATTAAACGACCTTCTCGAAGATGACTCCATGGCGGCAGTACCTGTTCTCGACGGTAAAAATCTCACCATGGGAGTTGTCGGCTATGATTCTGTTATTGGAGTACTTTCAGAGGAGGAGTCGGAGGGACTCAGCTGGCTCACCGCTTCTCAGCATGACATTTATCTCCCGATAAATGTAAATGGAAAGGCAGCAAGCTTTCATGTACGCAAAAGCAGTACAAGGCTTACTGCCGAAGCTGACGGTGACAAAATAAAAATCACCACGGAAATAAAAATAAACGGCAGCTGCATTGAGGAAAACATCAGTGAAACCGAATCCTCAAAGGCAGCTGCTGAAAAGATATCCGTTCTTTGCTCAAAAGCCATTTCCAAAACTGTAACAGGCATGAACGCAGATGTTCTCGGCATTGAAAAGTGCATAAGATCAGAAAATATAGCGTCCGGCCAATCGTGGAAAGAGATAATACCAGAGCTTGAATTTTATTACAGTATTAAAATTGCGTCATAACAAAAAAGCACTCCTTTCGGAGTGCTTTTCATTAATTTTACTGAGGTGCTTTACCTAAATCTGTAATAGACGCAAGCATTGATACATAGTTCAGAATAAGTGCGCTGTCAGATGTGTCGATCTTTTTATCTCTTGCACAGTCAGCATTAGCTTTCTGTTCCATTGTAAGAACATTTACTTCAGGATTCAGCAGATACATATTAACTGCTACAACGTCTGCAACGTTAATACGCATATCACCTGTTACGTCGCCGTACATTGTGCCGTCCGGAATATCTTCTGTTACCGGCTCTGTTGTAACAACTGTTGTTGCCGGTGTTGATACTACTGTTGTATCAACTGAAGATACTGTTGTTTCTACTGTAGAAGCAGGTGTTGAAACTACTGTTGTATCAACTGTAGATACTGGTGTTGTTGCAGGTGTTGAAACTACTGTTGTATCAACTGTTGTTCCAACTGTAGATACTGGTGTTGTAGCAGGAGTTGTTACAACTTCACCTGTTCCGTCAGCAAATGACATATAAAACAGATTTGCAGTATCAGCCTTTGTTACTGTATGTGCACCAGCCTTGAGGTCAACTGTGATGATGCCATAACCGCCTGATGTGTACTTTGTGCCGTCAACATTGACAGTTGCAGCTGTTTCAACAAATACGAGAGTAAGCTTACCGTCAGCAGCCGCTGTAAATGTAATGCTTGTAGAGGATTCCATCTTGAGACACTGTGTAAGTGTAAGACCATTGTATTCAACTGTGCCCTTTCCTGTTGAAAGGTTACCCACGATTGTGTAGAATGTGCTTTCTGTGCCGTTGAGTGTGAAGTTGTGAACGTGACCGCCTGCAACCTGAGTATTTCCTGTTGAAACCGGTGTAACAGCTGTTGTGTTAACTGTTGTCTTTACTGTTGTTTCAGTGCCTGTAACAGCTGTTGTAACAACAGTTGTTGTCGGAGGGTTATCTGATGAAATGCTCATTTCGTCCATACAGCCACCGTCTGTCTCAAATAATCCCTTGAGTTCGGCTGTATTTGTCTGCAGGTTATAAGCGCCTGAAGGAACATATGAAATTGATGCATCTGTATCAAAGTTTGCGTATGTGCAGCTTGAAGAAACTGTCTGGCTCTTGTCTGTTACAATTGTTCCCTGCTGATTTCCTCTGCAGTTTTCAATTGTATCCATGTAGCTCTTAACAACACCGCCGCTTGTAACTTCCATAATGTCCTTACTGTTAAGGAAGTAGTTATATTCTGAGAAGATGAAAGCATTTGCTCTTGGGTTCATACAGTAACTTGTCTGACCGTCAAATATGTTGTTATACATATGAATATCAGCCTGACGTGCAAGAGGTCCTCTTGATTCGCAGCTCTTCCAGTAGTTATGATGATATGTAAGGTGATACTGAAGACTTGAATCAGATGAACCTACGAGGTTTGTCTTGTGATAGCCTTCATAGTAGCAATTGCTGTTAGTGAAGTACATACCACGCTTGAAGTCACATGCACCGTCACCGCCGTCCTTGTCAGATTCTGCAGGATTTGCAATCTTAGGAGCATAGAATTCACAGTTATGAATCCAGCATCTTTCAACAGTAGCTGTAAGAGTTGAGCCTTCCTGAACGCCTTCCATACCAAGACAGTCTTCCGGTACGTTTCTGAAAGCAATATTTCTTACTTCAAAGCTCTTTCCTAAATCCGGATTAGCTGACTGTGCTATAAAGTGAATACCCCAGCCGTTGATGCAGGCGTCAGTACCGATACCTTCAATTGTAACGTCTTTACCTGACTGCATTCTTGCCATAAATCCGTTATCGCCTACTGAACCGCCGTAGTCTACTGAGTCATAAGCTGTAAGACCGTCCGGAGCAGATACATTGCCGATAATTCTGATTACCAGCGGTGTGCCGTCTTTGGCAATTTTCTGTATAATACCATTGTTATTGTTTGGCTTGCCGCCCTTTGATGTTGTACCTGAACCAGCATCCATACCTGCTGAGTTAAGGATATGACCAATACCTGATACAGTTGTACCGTCCTTGGAAGTTATGGAAACTGTGTTTTTGTTGTCTTCTGTTACATAAAGTACAACAGCATTTGATTTAAGAGTACCGTCATCATTGTATGCACCGACACCAGCTGTGTAGTTGAAATGTGCATAACCTGAACGGTCCTGAGCACCAACAACGATGCCGCTCTTTGTTACATCACCCTTGCTTGTTTTAAGTGTGAGTGAGTATGTACCAGCCTTTAAGCCTGTAACGTCAACACGAACGCCGCTGTCTGTATCTCTTACGAGGTACTTAAGATCATCGCCTGTAAGTGAACCATTTACAGGTCCGCTGTATGAAACGCCTGTTACATCTGCGTCCTTGATTCCCGAAGCAACCAGATACATCATTTCGTTCCAGCCGCCTGCTCCAAGAATCTTGACATCTCCAGGAACAACTTCACTGCCGCCGGCTGTTGTTGTCTTTGCAGGTGCTGCAGTTGTTGAAGGAGCAGCTGTTGTTGTCGGATTATCCGGCTGTGTCGGGTCAACAGTACCGCCCTGTGTAAAGCCGCTGCCGATTGCCTTGATTGAATCGTCATAAGATGTAAGTGCTGCCTTGAGGGCTGTATTTACATCATAGCTCTCGTCGTCAACGCTGTTGTCGAATGTCCACTTGAAGTCGCCGCCGTCAACACGTCCTGCCTCTGCCATAACAATTGTCGGAACATTGGCTGCTGCATCAGCAGTATAGCTGTACATTATGCTGCTTGTATCAAAGTTGTTGTAGGTTGTTCCGCCCTGCTTTGCTGTTACAGATGACGGTACCTGTTCAGTCTTTGAAGATGCAACATAAGCGTCAAATTCTGTATTGTTATCCTGATATGAAGTGAAGGCTTTCTGACCTGTCATATAATCGCCGTATGACTTGATAACACCGCCGTCCTCACCTGAGAATGTGCCTGTGTTTCCGTCAGCAACATCGTTGCCCTGCATTGAAATCAGCATAGGATATTTACAGTTTCTGAAATAGTTGTTTTCAGAGAATGCTGACGCACCCATTGTAACGCCTATACCATACTTTGCGTTTCCGTCAAAGTAGTTGTTGTAGGAGTGTACAGAACAGGTTCTGATACGAGGATGACGTGAGTCAGAGTGGTCATACCAGTTGTGGTGATATGTAATATAATTATCTGTTGATTCGGATTTCATACCCTGGAGGTTACATTTTCCGTTATCCCAGAAATGATTGTAGGAGTGTGTAACATAAGTTGATGTCTTGGTGTCAAGAGCGCCGTCGCCCTTTACCTGGTCAGCGTCCGAACCTGCATCGCCATAGAAGAAGTCGCAGTTGTGTACCCATACATGATCGTTGCTCTGCTGGAGTCCGCAGTTGTCACCCTCACCGCTGTTGCAGTTCATAAAGCCCAGATTGCGGATCTCAACGTTGCTGGCATTTGCCACACGAACACCAAAGCCGTTCAGGGTAGCATCTGCGCCGACGCCCTCTAAGGTCACGCCGCAGCTGAGTCTGCTGGAATCGCTGCTGCCTTTGACAAGGATATCGCCGTCCTGCAAAGCTGCAGGGTCTGTTACATTACCGATAAAACGAACACAAAGCGGGCGTGTTTCATAGCCCTTCTTATATGCGTCGAGGATATTCTGGATACCTGTGCAGGCAGTAGTAGCGCCCTTGGAGGAAGTTGTTACCTCCATGGAAACAGTATCCTTGGTAGCCTCTGTTACATACAGAACTACTGCGTCTGATTTAAGTGTACCATCATCATTGTATGCGCCTGAAGATGTGCCGTTTACAAAACCGAAACCGGTTCTTTCATGAGCTTCGACAGTCATTGCAACGGATTCGATAGCCTTTGAGGTATCCTCCTTGCCGCCTGATGTCGGAACGACCTTCATAACATACTTTCCTGCTTTAAGACCTAAAGCGTCAGCTCTGAAATAGCTGTTATACTGTCTGATAAGCATTGAGTCCAGCTGTGTATAGCTGCCTCCCTCCGGCTTGATATACACATTGTAGCCGTCAGCGCCGCTGATTGCGTCCCATGTCACATAAGCAGATTCTTTGAGAACCGTTGCTGATGTCGGAACAGAAACGGCCGCTGATACAATTCCCGATCTAAGATATGAATAGTTTGCTGTTGTTCCTGACATTACTCCGCCGGCTGCAATTGCCGCAGCAAGGAAGCAAGTCACGATTTTTTTAAACTTCATAGCCCTTATCTCCCATAAAAAATTATTTTGGTTTTACCCGATTTTATTATACGCCTCATTGTAAAATATTTCAATTGGCAATACTGTATAATTTTTTTACTGATTTATTGTAATATGTCACAAAGTATTTGCCGTACTTGTCTTCCATGAACCCTTTCTGTAAAAGGCATAGGCAATAAGTGTAGCCATAACCCAGCCTATCGGCCATGACATCCATACACCAGTCGGGCCGAATTTTGCGGAAAGTATAAACGATATCACAACTCTCAGGATAAGGTCGGCAAAGGTTGACGCCATAAACGCTTTCATGTTGCCGGCGCCCCTTAAAAGCCCGTCCAGCATTATCTTGATTCCGACTGCGAAATAAAACGGCGAAGCAATTCTCAGAAATTCCATACCTGTTTCTATAGCCATAGCGCTGCTGCCGTCCTCCATAAAAAGCATAAGGGCAAAGCGGCAGAAAACAAAATAAGCTATTACAAAAGGTACTGCCACTATAATACTCATTTTTGCTCCGGCGGTACAACCCTTTCTGACCCTGTCTGTCTTTCCTGCACCGACATTCTGTGCAGTATAGCTTGAAACTGCGTTTCCCACAGCCGCAAAGGACATGATCGCAAATGTGTTAAGCTTGATTGCGGCGGAATATCCGGCAATGACCGACGAGCCGAAACCGTTGATTATACCCTGGATAAAGAGGTTGCCGACTGAAACAAAGCTCTGCTGGAGTACGCTTGGTATCGTTACCACAATGATACGCTTAAATATTGCCCCGTCGAATATCTTTGGCTTTGTGTCATATTCAAGCTTTGAAAGACGCACAAAAAGAAGTATTACCGAAACAACGGCGGCAATGCCCTGTGCGATAAAGGTCGCCCATGCCGCACCGGCAACGCCCCGGTCAAGTACGGCGACTAAAAGCAGGTCAAGGGCGATATTTCCAATGGACGAGCCTATAAGCAGGTACATTGGCGTTTTTGCGTCACCCAGCGCCGTGTAAACTCCGGAGGAAATGTTGTAGAAAAAGAGAAAAGGCAGTCCGTAGGTGTAAATGTTGAGATAGAGCGCACCATCTGCAAAAATATTGTCCGGAGTGTTGAGCAGTTTCAGCATAGGATTGCAGAAAACAACCCCGAAAACAAGCAGAAATGCGCTTACCACAGCCGACATCACAAAAGAAGTATTCACAGCCGTTTTCATATCGGTCATACGTTTACTGCCGAAAAGCTGGGAAATCACTACCGAGGCGCCTATATTGCACCCCATTGCAACTGCCATAAAAATCATGGTTATCGGGTACGAAACGCCGATTGCGGCAAGTGCGTCCTCACCCGCAAAGCGTCCGGCAATAATGCTGTCGGAGATATTGTAAAGCTGCTGGAACACAACGCTCCCCAGCAGCGGCAGAGTAAACATGAACAAAACCTTTGAGGTTTTTCCGGTTGTAAGGTCGGTTATCAAAATTGTCATTCCTTTCAATAGAAACGGAGCGGAATATTCCGCTCCGGCTCAAACTTATGCTTTGTATTTTTCAGACTGTGCCTTTATAAGCTCAGTATCGTCAAAGTAGTTTATCTTCATTGCCGCCTTGACTTCCGCAAGAGTCTGCGCAGCCTTTTCCTTTGCAGCGGCAGTACCCTTTCTCAGCACCTCATAAACATACGGGATATCCTGTTCAAGCTCTTTTCTTCTTGCTCTTACAGGTTCAAGCTCCTCCTGCAGTACGCTGTTGAGGAACTTCTTCACCTTTACGTCACCAAGACCGCCTCTCTGATAATGCGCTTTAAGCTCGTCAAGGTTTGCGTAGTCCGGCAGGTATCTTTCAAAATGCTCCGGACGGCAGAATGCGTCAAGGTATGTGAATACTGTATTCCCCTCGATTTTACCCGGGTCACTAATCTGAATGTGGTCAGGGTCGGTATACATACTCATTATCTTCTTTCTCACGTCCTCCGGCGTATCTGAAAGATAAATGCAGTTTCCGAGTGACTTGCTCATCTTTGCCTTGCCGTCAATACCCGGCAGACGCATACAAGCCTGGTTTGTCGGGAGGAGAATTTCCGGTTCTGTCAGCGTTTCGCCGTAGACAGAATTGAACTTGTGAACGATTTCCTTTGTCTGCTCAACCATTGGCATCTGGTCCTCGCCGGCAGGGACTGTTGTTGCCTTGAAAGCGGTGATATCAGAAGCCTGGCTGATAGGGTATGTAAAGAATCCGACAGGGATACTTGTTTCAAAGTTGCGCATTTTTATTTCAGTTTTAACAGTCGGGTTTCTCTGAAGTCTTGAAACTGTAACAAGATTCATGTAGTAGCAGGTAAGCTCGCAAAGCTCCGGAATCTGCGACTGTATAAACATATTTGTCTTTTCCGGATCAAGGCCGCAGGACATATAGTCGAGAGCAACTTCGATTATGTTCTGGCGCACCTTTTCGGGATTGTCGGCATTGTCTGTGAGCGCCTGTGCGTCTGCTATCATGATATATATTTCGTCATATTCGCCGGAATTCTGCAGCTCAACACGTCTGCGAAGTGAACCAACATAGTGTCCGACGTGAAGTCTTCCGGTCGGTCGGTCACCGGTCAAGATAATTTTTTTCATACTCTTTACTCCATTTGTTTCCTATTCTAAAGCCGATAAACGGCATATGTTATATTTTATTATACTCGTTATATCTGTAAAAGTCAAGACGTCAGCACAGGCATAACGGAAATCGGTTAATATAATCATCTTTTATGATTTTGTAGGGGCGACCATTGGTCGCCCGTGAATATAATCAGTTTTTTAATTCGGGCGAGCAATGCTCGCCCCTACAATTATTTATGGAATTTTCTACGCAAAAAGAGCACGGTTTCCCGTGCTCTCCTTTTTTAATATTATCCGACAAGACCTGAACGCTCGATACCCTCTGTAAAGTACTTCTGCAAAAATGCGTACATTACAAGTATCGGCAGAATTGATATCAGACATCCTGCCTCCATCCATACGATCTGTTCTCTGAATCCGGCTGTACCGCCCATATCCTTGAGAATTGTATTGTTAAGCTGGTTGCCGAGGTTTTTCAGCATCAGCGCAATCGTCTGGTTGCTTGTGAAGAATGTCGAGCTTACATAGTAGTCATTCCAGTACCATACAACTGAGAAAAGGAATACTGTAAGGAATGATGAAAGCGCATTCGGTATCATTATCTGAACGAATGTCCTCAGCGGTCCGCAGCCGTCAAGGTATGCTGCGTCTTCGAGTTCTTTCGGAAGTCCCTTGAAAAACTGTCTGAAAATGAATATCATAAGTCCGGAACGTATTCCGTTTCCTGTCAGAGCCGGAAGATACATTGAAAGCGGATTGTTGATAAGGCTCCAGTCCGGATTTCCGAGGAAATTTCTGAACTGCTGGTACTGCGGAATCGCAATAACCTGTGACGGAACAAGTATCATAAGAACTACTATTCCGAAAAGCAGACCCTTGCCCTTGAATCTGAAACGTGCAAAGCCGTAACCGGCAAGTGCGCATGAACAAACCTGGACAAGTGAACAGCCGATATTGAGTATAAGGGTTGTTTTGAGAGTGTTCCAGAAGTCCATGGCGTGTGCGGTGTCCTTGATTACCTGCAAAGTCAGGTTTCTCGGAATCCACATAACTGTCGGGTCATTCATGTCAGACGGGTCTCTGAACGCACAGCTTATCATGTAAATAAGCGGATAGAGAATTACAAAACAAAGTCCGAACAGAATAAGGAATCTGAAAATCGGCCACACCTTTTCAATGATGGCTTTCTTTCTCAGATAGGCAATTTCCTGTTTGTTCATTGAGGCCATACGGATTTTTTTAGCCTGTCGCTTTGACATTCCGTTGCCAACTTCTTTATCATCTTTTATAGCTTCAGCCATTGCCTGCCCTCCTTAATCTACCTCGTAATAAATGAATCTGTTTACAATTGCGACTATGATACCCAGCGCAACAATAACTATTCCGAAATATGCCCATGCCATTGCCGCTGAAAGTCCGTACTGCCAGTCCTTCTGCATTGTAAGAACTCTGTCCATTACAAGATTGCTCGGGTCTGTGAACGAGTCGATAATTGTAAAAATCAGATTTGCAAGAATCATCGGGCTGACATAAGGGAATGTTATCTTCCAGAAGTATTCCCACGCAGTCGCACCCTCCATCTGTGCCGCTTCCTTTGCGGAAACCGGAATGTTCTGAAGTGCCGCAAGGAATATGAGAATCTGTATTCCGGCATTCCATACCAGACCGAAAATGTCAGTCGTGACACTCTGAATAGTCATGGTCAGCTTGTCGCTTATTCCGTAAACTCCGAGGAATTCCAGCAGCTCGCCTACAAGGTCAGTTTCAAACATTGTTGAAAACTGTGTTGCACCGCTGTTTCCGCTGGTCGCCATATTACCTGTGATAATGTTGTAAACCGGACCGGTCGCAACGATTACCGGCAGGAAGAATACTGCTCTTGCAAAGCCTCTGCCGTGGAACTTCTGATTGAGAAGTACGGCAACGAACAGAGCAAAAATGAGTATAAGCGGAGTTTTCAAAGCTGTCGTTTTCAGAACCGAGATAAGTCTTTCGGCATATACTTCATCGCCTAAGAATGCCTGCTTGTAGTTGTCAAGTCCGACAAACCCGCCGAAAACATTTCTCTCAATATCTCTGAACGAATAGGTAAACGATTTAATAAGCGGAACTATGAAAAACAAAACCGTTCCGATAAACCAGAGCGCTATGAACCCATAGCCGTAAAGACTTTTTCTTTTTTCATAAGCTATCTTCATCAGTCACTCAGCGCTCCTTCCCCTAAATAATCATTAAGATTGCAGGACTGTCCGTTAACGTTAATATCTCCTGTTGCAAGGTTTACCTTTGTAACAGTACCGTTTTCGTAAGTCGTTGTAATAATGTCGCCGTTTGTTTCATAGCCTGTGATACGCTGTGAGGCTGTACCGCCCAGAACAAGCCTGCTGAGCTCATAGCCCTTTGCGGCAGCGTCAGTCCAGTACTGATAATTCGCATAGAAATAAACGTCGAATTTCGTATCTTTCAGCTCACTTGTTTCCTCATAGAACATATCGTAATTGAAGTTGGAACCTGTTGCAAGCGCCTTTAACATCAGCGTCTTGTAATCAGCGCTGCCGTTTATCGCTTTTGTTGAATAAGGTTTCAGTCCGTGCATTGCAACCTGATAGAACGGAACTTCCTCATCAAATACATCAAACTCGCTTGAACTCAGCGGAACGTTTGTGATATGGTCAACACTTGCAAAAGCATAGGCATTAGCAGTATCAGCCAGAACAGAGCCTACTCCGTTTTTAACTCCGGCATAGCTTTCCTCCAGTATTGACATTGCCTTATCTCTTGAAACCATGTCCTTGCCGTAGTCACCGTAAAGTGTTGAGGTCATTTCGCCAAGTGAAACGCCGGTAAGACCTTTTTCGCTGTAGCTTTCTGCCAGGTCGCTGTATATGTCGCTGAAAGTCAGCGGAGAAAGCAGGGAAACAGGGTCGTAGAATGTACTCTGAACGCCGTAAGCCCTGTCATATGTCAGCAGTCTTGAATAAGAACCGGAAACTCTTGTTGCAGTGTCAAGGAACGTAAAATATCCCTGACCGTTTACAAAACCCTTGTTGTTTACTGACGGATAAAGTGAGATATTGTTGCCTTTGAGGTAGTCTGTGAACTCCTCAAAATCGCTTTTTCCGCCGAGCACTCCTGCCGGCTTTGCCTTGTAGTCAACCTTACCGGAAATTCCGGCATTAGTCCAGTTGTCATAGGTTATTACCATATTGTCAGCGCCGTCATTTTTCAGCGTTTCGACAATATTTTTAGCCTGTTCAAAGCCTGTTATTTCCGTTTTCAGAGTTACCGGAAGTCCGAGAATTGATTTCTGCTTTTCAACGCCGCCGTAGAGATTTACATAGAGGGACGGGTCGGAAACGTCAGTTTTTGTAACACCCTCGTCCTTTTCAAGATAATCTCTGTATTTAAGGGCAATATCCGTGAATGAAAGGTTATTTCCAGTAACCGGATAATATCTCAGCTCAATGTTGTCAGTCTTTATCTCGCCGTGCTCAAATACTGTAAATTCGCTGTTCTCACCGTTTAAGATGTAGGACTCCGAACCTCTGAGCATGAATGTGTAGCCGCAGAGATTGTAGCTGCATTTCGACTGTCCGCTGACGCTTGCAGAAATTGTCGCATTGGCGTCGCCGGAATGTATAACAGTCAGCAGACCGTTATCCTTACCCTTTAAAATACCGTAAACAGGCATATATACTTTCTGAGTTACAGCCGGTTTCTTGTCCGGGACTGCTGAAATATCAGAGCCGTAAACCTTTGACATATAGCTCTTTGAAGTTGTCTTGCCGTTGTTGAAGTTGATAAGCGCACCGCTTCCGTCGGGAATAACAAAACTTCCCTCTTCGTCATTGTAAGCTGCGCCAAAGCTGCCCAAAACTGAGATTGAAGTCAGCAGACTGCCTGTTGCAGGGTCAATGTTCTCCTCCTCGATATTTTCAACGTCAACCTTTACATTGAGATAGTCCTCGCAGAGTGTATATTCAACCGGAATTTTCGCTCCGCAGTCCTTGAAAGTGTAGACAACCTTAACACCGTTGTCGATATTTGTGACCTTAGCACTTGCCTTGTTTGCAGACCTGAGCGTTTTGCTCGCTCTGTCCTTCGGCACACCGTATGTGATTACCAGCGCAGAAGCAAGCTGGCGTCTGAGGGAGTTTGTTGCTCCCGGGTCACCGTATGCATTTATCGGAGAAGACCACCAGATATATCCTGTCGCCTTGTTCTTTATTGCAAAGAGATTGCCCTTTTCCTTGGCATTTACGCCCTTTTCCAGAGCCTCGTCCGAGACTTCCGTGCAGGCATAAAACTGATAGCCGTCATTTTCAGCCACAAGTTCCATTGTTGAAAGTGCGTCCTCTTCAGTACGCTCAACGAAGTCCTCGTCAACTGCGTCCGGAGTTGCTTCCTCTTCCTCTCCGCCGGCTTCAGTGCTGCCGTCTGCCGCAGCTGTATCTCCTCCCGCAGCAGCGTCATCATCATCTGCATAAACATAGGTCACAGGTGCCATCAGGGCAAAAACCATAACTCCGGCTAAAAGCTTTTTTAATTTATTATTCATCTGAATTTTTCACCGCCTTTATCCATCGTTAAACCTTGATTCTGTAAGCTATTTCCGTATAGATGGAATATGCAAATACATAAACCTGCTGGAGAAGTGAAAGAAGAAGCACAAGCAGGAAGAGTATGATAAGCATAGCCGCAATAGTCAGAATTATAGCAAATACTGTCTTCATGAAGGAATACTGGTGAACAGCCTTTATCGCTGAGAAAAGCAGGATAACCGTCCAACCTGTTCCTATAATGGAGATTGCCTGAATGAATATGTATTCATCCCTTACCAGAATGTGAGACAGAAGTGTTGTAATATAAATCTGTGCCACATAAGGTATAAGCGCATAGGCGCTGTAAATACAGATGTTTTTCAGACTTCCCTCACCGTCAAGGAGAGTACATATAGCCCAGTTTCCGACAACCCATGTTCCGAAAAGTATAAAGCTTTTGGTGATATACGGGATGATGTTGAACATCTTGTCATAGCTTACATAATACTGAAAGCCGTAAAGACGATTGTATGCAATCTGAGCGAAGAAAAGCAGGAATATTATCAGAAACGCATATTTCAGCGAACCGGCTTTTTTCCAGCGCAGATCCTCAAAACCCTCAAAGGGATGGAATACAGCGTGTTTTACAAACTGCTTCTGAGTCAGATCCAGCATTAGTTATCACCCTCCTTTGTCACCTTCTGAGCCTTTTTCTTTTTATAAAGCTTTTTGCCGCCCCATACGCCGATAATCACAACGGCAAGTCCGCCGATTATCCAGCCGAAATATTCTTTCAGGAAATCTGAACGCCAGCCTTCAAACGCCTTGTTGTAGATAAGACCTGCGTCAGCCTTTTTTGCGTATTCCATAGCGGTCTTGTATTCGCCCTTGTTGAGCATAGCGCTTGCGATACCGATATATGCCCGTCTGTAGTTACCGTCTCTTTTGAGTATCTCATACCACGGGTCTAAAGCGTCCTCGTAGTATCCGGCATTGTAAAGGCTTACTGCCCCGTGAACTATCTCGCCGAACTCGGTTTCAACAAAAATTGTAACTGTACCTTTAGTCTGATCGAGAACGTAAATGTTGTCACCCATAGTTTCCAGCGCAGACGGTCTTGTAAAGCCGCCCAGCTGGTCTGCCTTTGTGCCGACAATAAACATCAGCCACAGGTCCTCATCATACTGGAATACTCTTCCTGTTGCAAGGTCAAGACAGTTTATTGTGCCGTCCTCGCTGATGTCAATATCAACAAGCTGTGTTTCGTCAATTTTCTGACTTGAGCTTATGGACATTGACGGCCAGTCGCCGATATACATTTCATAATCCGCAAAAAGGTTGTCACCTGCCGGATTAAGCTTTTTTACTATATCAGTAGTCTGTGTTGTGGACTGTGTTGAGGTGTAGATAAAGCCCTCGGCGTCGATATCGAAGTTTGAAAAGCCTGCCGGAACGCTTCTTCTTCTCTTGGCTCTCGCCTCGTCGGAAAGAATCGCATTCCAGAAATAGTTGGCGATAACCTCGGAAGTAGCCTCAACTCTGTTTGCACCGTAATAGCCGATAAAATCGCCGGTATTATCAAACATTGCCGCACCGCTTGTTACGTTGTTCAGAACAACATAGATATTTCCCGCCTTGTCGGCAAGGACTTTCTGCGGAAGAAATGTCAGATCCTGGTTGTAGATTTCAGAAGTCGGCTTTGTTATTTCAAGACTGATATTGCCCTGTGCGTCACATATCAGAACTCTTGCGTTTTCATTATCTGCAATGTAAAGCATTCCGTTTTCGTCTGAAACGAATATGCCTTTCGGACTGTTAAGAGTTGTTTCCGTGCCGTCCTCATATTTAAATGTATCAAGTATCTTTATGACACGCTTAAACTCTGAATCAACAACAACTATTCTGTTGTTGCCTGTATCGGCAATATAGAAATTGTTGTCCTTGTCCTTAAACAGATCGCTCGGGTCTTTAAGATGACCTATACCTAAGTCGTCGCCCGAAACGGCTCTGTCGGCAATATAGCCTGCCTGTGACGGTATAGCCTCGCCCCATCTGTCGTAGTTATAGACATCGTAAGGCTCGTCGGCGCTTACCGCCATAAATGACGCACTGCTTATCATGTACACACCTGCAAACGCAGCCGCAAGAAATCTTTTAAAGCCTTTGCTCATAGTTTTTTCTCATCCTTTCTGCTTTTGCCGGTTTATTCCTTGATACCGGAGTGTGCCATTGTTTCAATTACGTTTTTCTGTGCCAGCATGAATATGACTATCGGAGGCACCAGCATGAACACTGCCGCTGCCGCTGCAACTCCGGCTCGTGCAAGACCAGCCATTGCCGCCTGCTGAACAACTGTCGGCAGGGTTTTGAGTGACTCGTTGTAAACCAGTGTTCCGCCCTGAATGTTCCATGCTGCCTGGAATGCAAAGATAATAAGAGTCATAAGGGCAGGCTTCTGGTTAGGCATAACGATCTTCCAGCAGATTGTAAACATATTTGCGCCGTCAACCTTTGCCGCCTCAATCATTGCGTCCGGCATTGTGCTCATGGACTGACGCATAAGGAACAGTCCCATTGGTGAGGCAATGGACGGAAGGATAAGTGCCCAGTATGTATTGATCATATTCAGCTTTGCCATTACTATATACTGCATAATATAGATAACATTACTTGTATAGAGAAGTGATACAACTATGATACTGTTTATCACCTTGTTGCCCGGGAAACGGCACTTTGCAAGAACAAACGCCGCCATTGACGCAACAATACACTGTGCAACAGTAACAGTTACAGTAACAAATACGCTGTTGAAAACATAACGTGAGAACGGAACCCACATTTCGCTCATAACGCTGAACATATCACGGAAGTTGTCCAGCGTAGGATTTATCGCATAAAGCTTAGGCGGGAAAATAAACAGCTCCTGCACAGGCTTTATAGACATAACGATTGCCAGATAAATAGGCAGCACCATAAACAAGCCGAGGACGAGAAGAAAAATAAATATTCCGACTGTTCCGCCGATTTTCTTTCCGGCCTGCTTGCTTGACGCTTTCATGCGCTTGACTTCAGTCATTTATTTCCCTCCTAATCCATATATTTGCTGAGTACCTTGCTTATAAGCCTGTTGCAGACGTACATCGCAACGAAAAGTACCATACATATTGCTGACGCATAACCCATTTCGTATCTTACCCAGCCGTAGTCGTAGGCATGGGTCATGATGGTGTGAGCCTTGTAGTCCGTACTCGGAAAACCGACCAGGTTCTGCGCAACAGTACCGGCTGTAAATGAGCTTACAATCTGCATAACTGCGGCGAACATAAGCTGCGGTCCCATTGACGGGATAGTAATGTAAATAAGCTCCTGCCAGCGATTTTTGATACCCTCGATAGCGCCTGCCTCATACTGTGAACGGTCGATGTTCTGGAATCCGGCTCTGAGGGCAAGGAACCCTGCACCAAGGCTTATCCACATCTGTACAACAATTGTAACGCCAAGTATAGTGCTTGAATCAGTCAGCCACTGAACAGGCGAGGAAATAATTCCTAAGTTAAGCAGAATTGAGTTCATGTAACCGTATGAGTCACCGCTGAAGATAATCTGCCATATTGTGTAAATGTTAGCCATTGACGGCGCATAGAAAACAAGTGTGAAAATTGTTTTCAGCTTAGGGTGAAGTTCATTGATGAGCCATGCAAGCACAAAGCAGAGTACATAGCTTATCGGTCCTGTGAAAATGGCAAATACAAGAGTAACTCTTATAGATGTCATAAATATCTTGTCTGATAAAAACAGTGTATAGAAATTTGAAAGTCCTACAAACTTCGGAAGCTGAACCATGTTGAAATCTGTGAATCCCATCGGAACAGACATAACAACCGGTATAATTGTGAATATCAGGAAAAATATCATAAAAGGGAAAAGCATGAAGTAGCATTCCTTGTTCTGCTTTACAGCAAGCCAGGTAAGTCTTCTGTTTTCCTTTTTGCTTCTTTTTCCGACAGCAGCTAAATCCAAATTGTAACCCTCCTTAATTTGATTTTTGCACTCCGGCAGTACTCTGCCGGAGCATTAGTTGTAAAGTACCGTTAATTGTCAAGTCCGAGGTTTTCACGTTTTCTTGTAATTTCCTCGTTGATATCCCTGTTATACCACATAAGGGTATCTCTCGGGTTTTCGTTATTGTTTACAGTTTCTCTGAATGCGTTCATGATATTTCTTGTTGTCGCATAGGAAGCCGGAATAACCGGAATTTCAACAAGCTCTTCTCTCTGTGCATTAAGCTTTGCAAGCTCTGACTGTGACCATGAAAGCTGCTGGAGCGCCTCTGTGTTCGCTGCCTCGAAACGTCCCATTGTACCAAGAAGTCCCTCGATCTGAGTTCCGTACTTGACCTGAACGTCAGTTGATGTGAACCACTTTACAAACTCCCATGCAGCGTCCTTGTCGGAAACCTTGTTGAAGATTACCGCAGCTGTACCGTTTGAGTTGGCAGCGTGTGAAATTGTACCGTCCTCCTGCAGAGTACCCGGAACTGATGTGAAGTCCCAGAGTCCTTTGATTTCAGGTGACGCAACAGAAAGCTGATTGAAGAAGGTGTAGCTCTGAATTACAATCGGATATTCACCTGTTCTGAATCTGTTGAATGCGTCATAGGTCTGCTCAAAGTCATACTTTGTATAGAAATCAGTCCATTCCTCAAACGCCTGTACTGCTTCAATAGAATCAAGGTTTGAGGCTGTCTGTTCAGGGTTGTAGTAGTTAACGCCCTTTTGCAGCAGCAGCATTGCGAATGTATGTCCCAGTTCTGTTGCCGGAGAAATATTTGCCGGCGGAAGAACAAGACCAACACCCATGTAATTTCTCTGGAGTGCCGGCAGCATATCAATAAGATCCTGCCATGTTTCCGGCGGAGCAGTAAAGCCAAGCTCTGACAGAACGTCCTTTCTGTAGAACATCATAGGCCACATCTGATTTACCGGAATACCGTAGCAGCCGCCGTCATACTCATAGTTGACAGTCGCATTTTCGTGGAATCTTGACTTAACTTCTTCGTAGTCACTGAACTGCGAACAGTCTACCAGCAGTCCTCGTGCAGCAAGGTTTACAGGGAATTCACCGCCGAGGAACAGCGCCACATCAGGACCCTTGTCTGCAAGCGTCGCCTCGACAACGCCTCCGACTACAAGATTTACTGATATCGGTATGTCGGGGTATTGCTGTGAGAAGTCAGACTCAACAAGGCTCTTTACAACCTGTGCCTGGTCACGTCCGAGGTTTACCCATACGTTTATTACATCTGCCCCTGTTTCATCAGAAAGCTGTGTGTAATCCTCAAAGAATGAATTTATAAACGCTCTTATGCTGTACCATACAGATTTGAAGAAGTTCTTTTTAGTTGAGGAATAATTGCTGTTGTCAGCCGCAAGCTCTATGTAGTCGATTTCAAGAGGCTGATTTCTGTAATCTCTCATCCATGATGAAATAGCAGTTACGTTATCCTTTATCTGTCCGAGATAATCCGGAATTCTGAGCGGTTTTTCGATACACTGGTCGAGAACCACTGTCATTCTCTCAAGAGTTGACGCTTCCGAACCCTCTGAACCTGCAAGACTTTCAATGTTGTTCTGAACGTCCTTTAAGTCCTGTGAAAGCTTGGCAAACTCGTCAAGGAGTCCCGGAATCTTGTCGTGTACATAATAGTCGGTGTATTTATCCGGATTCGGACCTGTTATCATAAGTATCTGACGGTAATAGTTGTTAAGCTCAAAAACAACATTGTCAAGCTTTCTCATGGAGTCGCCTATCTCACCCGGAATAACCTCCATTGTAATTGTGTGGCTTGAACCGCCTGTCAGATAAACATATATGTCCTCTCCGCTTTCAGACTTAGGAGTAACAACGCTCCAGTCATTGTCGTAGTAGAACTTTACCTGGTCAAGCTCCTGACAGAGAACCTGTCCGTCAATGTAGATACGGCGGTTTGAATAAAAGCCTCTCATTTCGTTCTGTCTTGCCTTGATACCCATTCTGTACCAGCCGCCGTCTGACGGAATCTGGTCTGCCGGAACCTCAAAGGTAATGGTCTGCAAAGCCTTTGACCATGTTCCGCTGCCGATGGTATTGTAAAGCATATTGACAGGGCTTGACGGCGAAACCATATAGTTGCTGTTGTCATTTGTCGGATAGAGAGTTGAATCCGATTTCTTTACAGCGTTTTCGCCCTCAATTCTTATAACGCCCTCAGCAGAGCCGCTGTCCCTTGAAACGCCGGCTGACTGTACATATTCATCATAGCCGGGCAGTTCCTTTGGATTGTAAAACTTGAAATATTCAAGTGCAAGATTAGCCTTTGTACCGGTGAATGTAACGGTATGACTGCCCTTTTCGAGGTAGAATATCAGCGGGTCGTTGAAAAGTCCGTCAACGTCCTTGATATCCGTTGTCAGCCATTCGCCCTTCTGTATCTGAGCCGGTCTTATCTGGTTTCCTCTTGAGTCCTCGGTGATTTCCTTTTCGTTTACCCAGACTTTATTAAGGGAAACTCTCGATGCAGTATCATAAGGCGAACTGCCGTCTATCTCAATCCCGAATTCAACGGTTGTAGCAGTTGACTCGATAGGATAATAAGACATATTCATGCAGTAAATACCGCTTTCGGGTATCTCCACGTTGTATGTTACTTCGCCGTCATTTGAATTCCATATAAGTACATCAGATTTTGTTTCTGTTTCATTTCCATAGCTTCCGACGGAAAAATCCCCGTTTTCCGCACTGGCATAGTCCTTGCACCATGTAAGTATTTCAGCGTCAGGCCTGTTTTCGCCTGAATACTGGTCATAATAATCGCTGTATGTATTTTTTGCAACATAAAGCGGTTCAGCTTCTACGTCTGCCGAAATCTGCGAAATATCTGCTGATTCCAGAGTCAGCTCGGCATCAGAATTCAGATAATCAGGCGTGTTTTCAGCCGAAGCAGAACCTGCCGGAGAAAAGCACAAAAGCAATGCCGCCGAAAAAGAAATAATTCTTTTTGACATTTTGTTTTTTCTCAATTTTTTTCCACCTTTCGTCAAAAAATAAAATCCGCAGGATATGATAAAAATATCATTCCCTTCTATATAAACCCTGTCCGCACACTCCTTTTGCAGACAGCTGAACTCCCTCCTTATCAGTCCCTTGCTCCCCCATGAGCAAATAAAATCATTTACAAATGCCATTGATTTTAACATCATTCAATTGTCAAAATTGCATAAGTATCTGATATTAATTATACCAATATGAAACGATATTGTCAAGTTGTTAAAAAGTGTCTAAAAAGGGTATTAGAATTTGTGCATAATGTATTTTTAATTAAAGATTTTACTAAAACAGACATATAATTGCTATACTCTCAGATATTTTTAAATATCCCAAAATAACGGGCGACCAATGGTCGCCCCTACAAATAAACCTATATTTTACGCTGATGTAGGGGCGAGCATTGCTCGCCCGAGTTGTATTTTTCTAACAATTTTAAATTATGGTGCTCTGAAAAGCTGTACCCAGCACCCGTCACAGTAACCTACACCAAGTTCTGTAAAGTCTGATGAAAGGATATTACTCCTGTGTCCCTCGGAATTCATCCAGCCGTTCATAACACTTTCAGCTGAATAATAACCACCGGCAATATTTTCCCCGACACTTGACCAGCTCAGACCATATTCATCAAAGACAGTAAAGCATGATGAGCCGTCCGGACGGTCATGGCTGAAATATGTACTTACTTCCTCTGCACGTTTTGCTGCCGCCGCTGTCATAGTAGCATTGAGCGTAAGCGGTGAAACTCCCGCAGCGCTTCTTTCCTTGTTGACCAGCGCCAGTATTTCCTCAGCATATTTCAAAGCCTCAGAATCAGTTTCGGGAACATAAACGCCGTTATCGCCAAAATAATACGTCTTTCCGTTGATAGTCTGTGTGCCTGTCCTCATAACGCCGTCTGTGCCGAAGTAATATGTATCTGAACCAATGGTCTGCCAGCCTGTAACTGCCGCTCCGTCCGAGCCGAAATAGTATTTTCTGGAATTGACAGTCTGCCAGCCTGTACGCATAGCTCCGTCTGTGCCGAAATAGTACATACTGCCGTCAATGGTTATAAATCCTGTTACTTTCACGCCGGAACTATAGTAATACGTTTTGCCGTTTTCCGTAACCCAGCCCTCTTTAAAATCGCCTTTTTCCAGAAGATATGCTGCAATTCCGATAACATCATATAAATTAACGACGCCGTCTCCGTTGTAATCAGCCCTTTCAAGCTCTGCGCTGGTAAATTCAACCATGCCCATTCCGTACTTTGCAATGATAATAGCGTCATATATATCAATTGTCCCGTTGCCGGAAACATCCCCCACAACTGCGGCACTGCAGACTGACGAGGATATAATGCATGAGGTCAGGGCGGCGGAGACAAGTTTACTGAACAATTTTAAATGCTTTGACATTTTAGACTCCTTTCTGCAGACAGGTATGCAGTATTTCCCTGATTATTCAAGCATATCCTTAGTTATTTCAAATGCAAGTGATTCATTATTGTCAGCAGTCTGCGGATTATAGTAAACTGTCAGATTATCCCATCTCGGATATATGGAAAAGGCAGAATAACCTTTAATTGTTTCACCCGGTTTCAGCGTTGCATTCAGCGATTCAATATCAGTCATTTCTTCGTCAGCTTTAAGCATTGCCTCCATGCTGGTTGTGATTTTTGTTTCTTCCCCGTCCATAAATCTGATACTCATGTCAAAGGCAGTTACGTCCATGTCTTCGCTGTTGTTGTTTGTGACTTCATAAACTACAGCTATAACCTGCCTGTCATAATTATGATACTGGTCCGACTCAAGCAGTCCTGCGTTATAAACATTTGTAATCTTTATATCAAATCCCGAAAGCGCAGCGTTTTCTCCAAGACTGACAGGTGTTGTCGGAATATTTTCAATAAGTTCTTCTTTATCCACAACTTCTCCGCTGGAATTTTCATATCCCTCAGCCTCCTGGGAATATGAGTTTGAACTGTCATAATATACAATGTTGTTACCTGTACCATCCTTTTTTTCACCGCAGCCGCCTGCAAATACCAGCGCTGCAGAGGAAAGAACTGCGAGCAGCATTTTTATATTTTTCATAATAGTTTCTCCTTATGGCAATACCGCATAATTATTGTCGTACAGATGCGCAGTCAGATTTTTTGTCAGATTGCATAAAAAGCTCGCAGGCATACTGGCGTATGTCAAGANNCGTTAATTGTGCGGTGTTGCCTTATATGTTTTATAAAGATATTATAGCATTAAATCATGTATTTTGCAACAAAAAAATAAACCCTCCGCAAAGGAGAGCTTATTTAATGTATAACCCGGAATTACTGTGCTGAAGGAGCGTCTACAGGACAAGTACCTGCACAAGCGCCGCAGTCGATGCACTTTTCAGGGTCGATAACGTACTTGCCGTCACCCTCTGAGATAGCCTCAACAGGACATTCTGCTGCACAAGCGCCGCAGCTGATGCATTCATCTGAAATTGCGTATGCCATTAACAAAACACCTCCGTTATTTCAACTTGCATATATGAAGTCTTCATATAGCCTCAATTATATTGTATCATATTTTTGCAAAAAAGCAAGTCTTTTTTATTATTTTCCATCATTTAAATTTGTGTGCAGAGGCGTCCCGATACCAGAATCGGCAGAGTGCCTTAAACGCTGGTTTCCGGAATTATTCCCACAGGGATTGACAAAATCCGTTTCAGGGTATACTATTAAGTAAAGAACAGGAGGATTATTACAATGTATATAGACTTTCACACTCATGCATTTGCAGATAAGATAGTAAAAAAGGCAATGGAAAACCTTACTGCCACTTCCGGACTCAAACCCTGTACAGACGGTTCGCTTAAAGGACTTAAAGAGAAAATGAAAAGCAGCGGAATTGATGCTGCAGTACTTCTCCCCATCGCAACCAAACCCTCCCAGCAGGAAGTTATCAACAGCTGGGCGGCGGAAATAAACGGCAAAGACGGTATCTGCGCATTCGGCAGCGTTCATCCGGACGCCCCCGACGCACTTGACTATCTTGAAAAAATAAAAGCAACAGGTCTGCACGGCGTAAAGCTTCACCCCGATTACCAGAACTTTCCTGTTGAGGACGAAAAGCTGTTTCCGATATATCAGAAATGTACAGAGCTTAATCTGCCTGTGACCTTCCATGCCGGTTATGACCCCCTTTCCCCCGACCTTATTCACGCAACGCCCCAGGGACTTCTGAAAGTCTGCGAGGCATTTCCGGACATGACAATTATTTTAGCACACCTCGGCGGAATGTACCGCTGGGAAGGTGTTGAACGTCTGATTGCCGGAAAACCGGGAAATATCTATCTGGACCTTGCCGTTACAGCCGGAGAGATCGGCGAAAAACAGCTTATGAGAATTATTTCAAAGCACGGCGCAGACAGGATTCTTTTAGGCAGCGACTGCCCGTGGGACGACCCTGCAAACGAAATAAAAATGGTTGAAAAGCTGCCTTTAAGCCGTGAGGAAAAGGACATGATTTTCTATAAGAATGCACAGAAAATTCTTAAAATTGAACTGTAACAAAAAGACCGGAGATATTTCCCCGGTCTTTTCGCTTTAAAGGATGAATTTTTATTTGAAAATCCGCAAAGCGAATATCAAATCCTGATTACGATTCTATTATATTCCGCCTCCGCACATAAGTCAACACATTTCATCAAAGTTGAAAAAAGTTTAAGCGGCGGCATTTCAGAAAACAGTTTTATTAATCCAGAAACCTTTTCAGATAATTTTTTACAAGTGCCATACTTTTCCGGCAAGCTCTGCCCCCTCTTTTATCTCATTTTCCGTCATTCCGGAATATCCGATAACGATATGGCTGTCAGGTGCGCTGTTACGGTCCGCCCAGTAATATTCGGAAAGTCCGTGGAGTCTTATGCCCTGTTCCTGCGCCGTTTTTACAAGCTGCTGCTCCCCCATTCCGTTTTTTATGTGTATCAGAAAATGAAGTCCGGAATCCTCGCCGCTTATATCAGCCGATTTCCAGTTCTCCGCAATGCTTAAAAATGCGTCACGCTTTCTTCGGTAAAGCTTTTTCATGCGGCTTATGTGCCTGTCAAAAAAGCCCTGTCTTATAAATTCAGCAAGTGTAAATTGTTCAAATACCGGCACTGTGCAGGCGTAAAATCCAAGCTTTCTGCGGTATTCCCCCACAAGCTGGGGCGGTAAAACCATGTAGCTTATTCTCATGGACGGTGCAAGTGTTTTGGTGAATGTGTTTATGTAAATTACCCGTCCTCCTGTGTCCATGCTCTGCATTGTAGGGACAGGTCTGCCGGAAAAGCGGAATTCGCTGTCGTAATCGTCCTCGATTATATATTTATTCTTTTCAGAATATACCATGCCCAGTATCTCCTGGCGGCGGCTGACAGGCATGACCGTCCCCAGCGGAAAATGGTGGGACGGCGTTATGTGAAAAACGTCCGCCTCGCTGAAAACACGGCTTATGTCTGCGCCGTTTTCATCCATGGGTATCGGGACGATACCGCCG
This sequence comes from Ruminococcus sp. UBA1394, assembly GCA_002305725.1. Taxonomy (GTDB): domain Bacteria; phylum Bacillota; class Clostridia; order Oscillospirales; family Ruminococcaceae; genus Porcipelethomonas. The sequence continues at coordinate 52,403 of DBQM01000059.1, forward strand.
CAGTTTCTGTCAAAGATACGCTGTATCTTGCTGTATCCGGGATTTTCAATACCGTAAACAGTTTCACGTCCCAGCAGCTGGATAATAAGTCCTGTCAGATACTCCGAGCCTGCGCCGACTACTATCTGATTGGGGTGTACATTCATTCCACGAAAGCTTTTTAGGTAAGCGGCTATCTGCTCCCTCAGTTCCCTTGTACCGAAAGGACTGCAGCTGTTGAGCAGTTCCTCACTCTGACTGCTCAGCACTTCCCTTGAAAGCTTTGCCCATGATGAAAAAGGGAAAAAGTCCGTGTCCGCACGGTTTGTGCCGAAGTCATATCGGTAACTCTCCCCTGCCGGCTCGTCGTCAATACAGGGCGGTGTGACATTTTCAGATGAAAGCCTTGACTGTACCTTTTCAGCATAAAATCCGCTGCCCGGCTTTGAGTGGATATACCCCTCCGCACAAAGCTGTGAATAGGCATTTTCAACAGTTACAACACTTATTTTAAGGTGAGACGCAAGCTCTCTTTTAGACGGAAGTCGCTCTCCGGCGGTGATTTCGCCCCTTTCAAGAGCGTTTCTTATTGCGCTGTAAAGCTGACTGTAAAGGGGTACTGACAAATCGGGATTCAGGTTAAATGTTAGCATATCAAAACCGACCTTATAAAAAATATCAAAACTGGCTATTGAAACAATGTCAATTCAGTATTATTATTATACCGTACTATATTAAAACAGTCAAGGAGAAATAATTATGGCTAACAATCGTTATGAACTTAATAAAGAGCTTGCACAGATGCTTAAAGGCGGAGTTATCATGGACGTTACAACTCCGGAACAGGCTAAAATTGCAGAAGAAGCCGGCGCCTGCGCAGTTATGGCGCTTGAAAGAATTCCGGCTGATATCCGTGCGGCTGGCGGCGTTGCAAGAATGAGCGACCCTAAGATGATTAAGGGTATCCAGGAAGCAGTTTCAATTCCTGTTATGGCTAAGTGCAGAATCGGTCACTTTGCAGAGGCTCAGATCTTACAGGCTATCGAAATCGACTACATCGACGAGAGCGAAGTTCTCTCACCTGCCGATGACAAATATCACATTGACAAGACAAAGTTTGACGTACCTTTCGTATGCGGTGCAAAGGATTTAGGCGAGGCACTCAGAAGAATCAGCGAAGGTGCGTCTATGATAAGAACAAAGGGCGAACCGGGTACTGGTGACGTTGTACAGGCAGTAAGACACATGAGAATGATGCAGGGCGAAATCCGCCGTCTTTCTTCAATGTCCGAGGACGAGCTTTACCAGGCTGCAAAGGATTTACAGGTTGACTATCAGCTGGTTAAGTACGTTGCTGAAAACAAGAAGCTGCCGGTTGTAAACTTTGCCGCAGGCGGTGTTGCAACTCCTGCTGACGCAGCACTCATGATGCAGCTTGGCGCAGAGGGCGTATTCGTAGGCTCCGGTATTTTCAAGTCCGGCAACCCTGCAAAGAGAGCAGCTGCTATCGTAAAGGCTGTTACAAACTTCAACGACTACAAGATGCTTGCTGAGCTTTCTGAGGACTTAGGCGAAGCTATGGTCGGCATCAACGAACAGGAAATACAGCTCCTCATGGCTGAAAGAGGCAAATAATGAGAGTCGGAGTACTGGCTCTGCAGGGAGCGTTTATTGAGCACGAGAAAATGCTTGAATCTCTGGGAGCAGAAACCTTTGAAATAAGACAAAGACGTGACATTGACCAGAGCATGGACGCAATCGTCCTCCCCGGCGGCGAAAGCACAGTCATGGGAAAGCTTCTGAATGAGCTTGACCTCATGAATCCTGTCCGTGACTTCATAAAAGGCGGTATGCCTGTTTTCGGTACCTGTGCCGGACTTATTCTTCTTGCTGAGAAGATTTATGATGACAATGCAGTCCATATCGGAACAATGAACATCACAGCAAGGCGCAACGCCTACGGCAGACAGCTTGGCAGCTTTAACGCAAAAGAGGAGTTCAAAGGGATAGGCGAGATACCGATGACCTTTATCCGTGCGCCTTATATTGAGGAAATCGGCGAAAAGGCGGAAGTACTTGCGGTATGCGAGGGAAAAATCGTTGCGGCAAGACAGGATAAACAGCTTGTAACGGCGTTTCATCCGGAGCTTACCGATGATATCTCGGTGCATAAGTATTTTCTTGAAGAAATTTGCAGATAAATATATATTTGTAGGGGCGACCATAGGTCGCCCGTTTTTTATATCTATGCAGTACAAATCTTTCTGCCCGAAAAACGCAAATAAAAAGGGCGGTCAATGACCACCCCTACATAATTTTAATTATTTTTACAAAAGCTATATTTTCTTTTTTTATACAATCTGATAAAACAAATTGCAATATACAAAATAAAGAAAGCCACCGCCATAATTTGCAATACATACATTGTATAATACTGCACTTCTGTTACTTCTGAAAAAACGCCGTGATTTGACAGATAGTAGCTGCCGTCTTTATATTTATCCAAAAGTTCCTTTGCGTCACCTACAGCCGTAAAACCGCCAAATATCTGAGACATTACCATACAAATCACAAACGGAAGTAAACAGCAGTCATGGAGCAAATATGTAAATTTAGCTTTCATAGCAAAGTTTTATACCTCAGCAATAACCTCAACCTCAACAAGCACGCCCTTCGGCAGTTCTCTTACTGCAACACAGCTTCTTGCCGGCTTTGATGTGAAATACTCGCCGTAGATTTTGTTGAATGACGCAAAATCAGACATATTTCTGAGGAAACAGGTTGTCTTTACAGCCTTTTCAAAAGAAGTGCCAGCCTCTTTGAGTACTGCTCCCAGGTTCTTCATAACCTGTGTTGTCTGTCCCTCGATATCCTGTGCCTCGATCTCGTTTGTTGCCGGATTAATTGCAATCTGACCGGAAGTATAAACCAGTCCGCCTGTAACAACAGCCTGTGAATACGGTCCTAATGCTTCCGGTGCGTCCGGTGTGTAAATTGTTTTTGACATGATAAATTCCTCCCATTTATTCAACTATCTTGAAGCCTGCGTCTGCAAGTGCTTTTCTGATAGTCATTTTATGCTCAAAGTTTCTTGTTTCCAGAACGATTCTTAAATAACAGCCGTTGATGTCAGAGCCTTCACTCGCTCTCTCATGGTGAATGGCAACAACATTTCCGCCAAGCTCTGCAATGATTCTTGAAACGTCACGCAGCTGTCCCGGCTTATCCATCAGCTCGATATTTATGGAGTCTGAACGTCCGGATTTCAGAAGACCTCTCTTAATAACTCTTGAAAGAATCGTAACGTCAATGTTACCGCCGGAAACAAGACAAACAGTCCTCTTGCCCTTTATCGGCACTTTATTGAACATAGCCGCCGCAACGGAAACTGCTCCCGCACCCTCGGCAATAAGCTTGTGCTGTTCAATAAGGGCGAGTATAGCTGATGAAATTTCGTCGTCGGTTACTGTTACAATCTCATCAACATATTTCTGGCAGAAATCAAATGTGTTCACGCCCGGTTCCTTGACCTTGATACCGTCCGCAATTGTGGAAACGTCATCAAGGCACTCGATTTTTCCGCTTTCCATAGAAACTACCATGCTCGGCGCACCGCTTGCCTGAACGCCGTAGATTTTGATGTCGGGCTTTAACTGCTTTGCTGCGAATGCAACGCCTGAGATAAGTCCGCCGCCGCCGATAGGAACGATTATAGCGTCAATATCCGGCAGCTGGTCTAAAAGTTCCAGTCCGATAGTACCCTGTCCTGCAATAACATTTTCGTCGTCAAAAGGGTGAATGAAGGTGTAACCCTTTTCGTCTTTAAGCTGGAGCGCCTTGTTGTATGCGTCGTCATAAACGCCCTCGACTAAGCATACGTCTGCTCCGTAGCTTTTGGTTGCCTCAACCTTGGAGATAGGTGCGCCGTCCGGCAGACAAATCAGTGATTTGATACCGTTTTTTGCGGCAGCAAGGGCAACGCCCTGAGCGTGGTTTCCGGCAGAGCAGGCAATAACGCCCTTAGCCTTTTCCTCGTCGCTCAGCTGTGAGATTTTGTAGTAAGCACCCCTTACCTTAAATGAACCGGTTATCTGAAGATTTTCAGTTTTCAGATAAATTTCGCTCTCCGGATTGATTTTCGGGGCATGGATAAGGTCAGTCTTTCTGATTACATTTTTCAGCACATAGCTTGCATGGTAGATTTTATCAAGAGTCAGCATTTTTTATACACTCATTTCATTAAATTTTGTTCCAGGGACGAAGCAAAAGCTCCGCTAACCACCCCAAAACAATATTTTCTCGTATCTGACAATACGTTTCCCTTTTAACGGGGGAAAACCGGAGCGGCTTAATGCGTCAGCAGCCTGTGTACACAGGTTCTGAGGTTTCAGCCGTCAGCTCGGGGAGGATAATATTCCGGAATCGTGTCCGCCGTTTCTCAGCCATCAGCGGTTCTCTGTAGGACCGTAAACCAGAAAGGTTCCCGTCATAGCTTTTATTTCAGTGTGTCATGGCAGGTAAGCATTTTGTCGATAAACTGCTTTGCAGCTCTTGCAGAACGTCCGCTCCTGCCAACAGCGTAACGCTCCGCCTCCTTTTCAAGTTCCTCTTCTGACATATCAAGCTTATACTGCTTTGCAAGTCCGAATACAATTTCAAGGTATTCCGCCTTGTTAGGTCTTGAAAAGGCAATTTTAAGTCCGAAACGCTCTGACAAAGAGATAAGTTCCTGAACAGTATCGTTTCTGTGCATATCGTCGCCGTCCCTGTCGGAAAAGCTTTCCTTGACAAGATGACGCCTGTTGCTGGTGGCATAGATTGCAATATTGTCCGCTCTTGCCGAAACAGAGCCTTCCAGTATTGCTTTAAGCGCACCGAAATTATCATCGTCCGACGCAAAGGAAAGGTCGTCGATAAAGAGGATAAATTTCAGCGGATTTTTACTCAGATTGTCGATTATTACCGGAATATCCCTGAGCTGATCCTTGCGCACCTCTATTATACGCAGCCCTCTGTCACGGAATTCGTTTGCAATAGCCTTGACTGAGGAGGACTTGCCCGTACCGGCGTCACCTGTCAGCAGTACATTTGAGGCAGGCTTGCCGTTAATCAGCGCCAGCGTGTTGTCGATAATCAGCTGACGCTGTTTTTCGTAGCCGATAAGCTGTGAAAGCTTTATTTCGTCGGGGTACTTTACCGGCACAATATTGCTTTCCTTGACAATAAACATATAATATTTTGCGTAAATGCCGTAGCCGTAACGCTCAATATTGTCAACTCTGTTTTTATACTCCGCTTTGAAGTCGTAGGGAGTGTTGTCCCATTCCGGCAGAAAGCCGTCATAGGCTATGTTTCTGCGCACCATTTCCGAAGTCATTTCAGCAATGCACTGGAGTGATTCAAGTTCATTTACAAGACATTCGTGCATTTTATCGCTTATTTCAAGCTTATGCGCCTTTCTTATCATGTAGATGTTCTCGTCCTCTAAAATCAGAGTGAGAATGTATGAGCTTAAATCGTTGTGGTGTCGGTAAAGGTTTGAAACAAAGTCGGAATACGCCTGAATCTGCGATGATGTGTCATCATCATCAAAACTGCTTAAAAGCCTTTCAAGACTCTGCATGGTGCGGCAGTTCATTATATCCCTGAAAATAACCAGTGAGCTTAATTTGAAATGAAGCTCCTGCAATTTGTCGTTCACGGTAAAAGCACCTTCTTAGATAAACTCTAAAATCTTTTCTGTTACCTCAGTTGTTGAAAGCGGTTTGACACCTGTGTTTCCAACGAGGTCAGCAGTCCTGTAGCCTTCTTCAAGGAATCTGTCAACAGCTGCGTCAATAGCGTCTGCCTCCTTGTCAAGGTCGAAGGAATATCTGAGCATCATTGAGGCTGAAAGGATAGTTGCAATTGGGTTTGCCTTGTTCTGTCCGGCAATGTCAGGAGCAGAACCGTGGATAGGCTCGTACATACCTCTCTTTGTTGAACCAAGTGACGCTGACGGCAGCATACCGATTGAACCTGTGATCTGTGAGGACTCGTCTGAAAGGATATCGCCGAACATATTTGAAGTTACAACAACGTCAAACTGTGCCGGATTCTTGACCAGCTGCATAGCCGCATTGTCAACCAGCATATCTGTGCAGGTAACGTCCGGATAGTCCTTTGCGATTTCGTGAACTGTTGCTCTCCACAGGCGTGAGCTTTCAAGAACATTAGCCTTGTCTATGCTGATAACGTTCTTGTTTCTCTTTCTTGCAGTTTCAAAGGCAACCTTTGCGATACGCTCGATTTCCATTTTGCTGTAGCACTCTGTATCGTAAGCTTCTTCGCCGTACTTGCCCTCTCTTCTTCCTCTTTCGCCGAAGTAGATACCGCCTGTCAGCTCTCTTACCATCATAAGGTCAAAGCCGTTTGCAACGATATCAGGGCGCAGAGGACACTCATCCTTTAAAGCCTTGTAAAGCTTTGCAGGGCGCAGGTTTGTGAAAAGCTCAAGCGCCGCACGGATACCTAAAAGCGCCTTTTCCGGACGCTGATCGCCCGGGAGTGTGTCCCACTTAGGACCGCCTACTGCACCCAGAAGAACGCTGTCACTTGCAAGACAGCCCTTTACTGTTTCCTCCGGCAGCGGCTTGCCTGTTGCATCAATAGCCGCACCGCCGATAAGGTAAGGGGTGAAGTTGAATTTGTGTCCGAACTTGTCTGCTGTTTTCTTCAGAATCTCAACGGCGCTGTCCACGATTTCCGGACCAATACCGTCACCTCTGAGCAATGCTATATTAAATTCCATTGTTGTTACTCCTTATTTAAAGCTGCCGTTTTTGATAGACTCAACCAGTCCGCCGTTGGTGATGATAGACTGGATAAATTCCGGGAACGGCTCTGTTTTAAACTGCTTGCCAGTTGTCTTGTCGGTGATAACGCCCTTGTCAAGGTCAGCCTCAACTGTGTGTCCCTCTTCGATAGCGTCAACAGCCTCCGGACACTCTAAAATTGCAAGACCGATGTTGATTGAATTTCTGTAGAAAATTCTTGCAAAGCTTTTTGCGATAACCAGAGAAATACCGCTTTCCTTGATTGCGATTGGAGCGTGTTCACGGGAAGAACCGCAGCCGAAGTTAAAGCCTGCAACCATGATGTCGCCGTTCTGTACACGTCCGGCAAATGTAGCGTCCAGGTCCTCCATGCAGTGGGAGGCAAGCTCTTTCTTGTCGCTTGTGTTCAGGTATCTTGCAGGAATAATAACGTCTGTGTCAACGTTGTCGCCGTATTTTATAACCTTACCCTCAAAAACCATCTTACATTACCTCCTTTGGCTCTGCAATTTTTCCTGCGATTGCCGAAGCTGCCGCAACAGCCGGACTTGCAAGGTAAATCTCGGAATCAACGTGTCCCATTCTGCCTACAAAGTTTCTGTTTGTAGTAGCAACAGCTCTTTCGCCCTGTGCCAGAATACCCATGTAGCCGCCCAGACACGGTCCGCAGGTAGGAGTTGAAACAACTGCTCCTGCCTCAATAAAGATTTTCAGAAGTCCCTGTTCCATAGCCTCAAGGTAGATTTTCTGTGTTGCCGGAATGATGATTGTTCTTACATTCTTTGCAACCTTTTTGCCCTTTAATATCTCAGCCGCAAGCTGTAAGTCCTCAAGTCTGCCGTTTGTGCATGAGCCGATTACAACCTGGTCAATCTTTATATCGTCAATCTCGTCAACTGTATGTGTGTTTTCCGGCAGGTGCGGGAAGGAAACAGTCGGCTTGATTTCGCTTAAATCAATAACGTAGGTTTCGTCATACTGTGCATCTGCGTCAGCCTTGTAAACCTTTGGTTCTCTGTTACTGTGTTCCTTGACGTATTCGATAGTCTTTTCATCAACCTCAAAGATACCGTTTTTAGCACCTGCTTCGATAGCCATGTTAGCCATGCAGAGTCTGTCGCTTACGGAGAGTGAGGAAAGACCCTCGCCTGTAAATTCCATTGAGCGGTAAAGCGCACCGTCAACGCCTATCATGCCGATAATGTGGAGAATTACGTCCTTGCCTGTAACATACTTGTTAAGCTTGCCCTTCAGTTCAAACTTTATAGCGGACGGTACTTTGAACCACGCCTTGCCTGTTGCCATGCCGCAGGCCATATCAGTTGAACCAACGCCTGTTGAGAATGCGCCCAGTGCGCCGTATGTACAGGTGTGTGAGTCCGCACCGATTACTGCGTCACCCGAAACGACAAGTCCTTTTTCCGGGAGCAGAGCGTGTTCGATACCCATTTCGCCCACGTCGTAGAAGTTTGTAATGTCCTTTTCACCGCAGAAGTCACGGCACATTTTACACTGTTCAGCCGCCTTGATGTCCTTGTTAGGAGCAAAGTGGTCCATAACCATTGTAACCTTGTCCTTGTCAAAGACGTTTTCAGCGCCCAGCTTGTTGAATTCCTTTATGGCAACCGGAGAGGTAATATCGTTGCCGAGGACTAAATCGAGGTTGACTAAGATTAACTGTCCAGCCTCAACCTTGTCCAGTCCTGCATGAGCCGCAAGTATTTTCTGCGTCATTGTCATGCCCATTTATATCATTCCTTTCAGATTTATTGTCGTTGAAGAAACAATCTTCTTCCCATTTTAAAGGATTGTTTTCTATATATTCCCATATTTTCAGATACTCTTTTTCTTTGCGGATAATGTGGTCGTGAAATGACTTTTGCCATAGTGAAAAACCAATTTGTTTTGTAATTATACCTTTTGTCTGCTGAATAACCGTTGAAATTGTAGGGGCGACCATCGGTCGCCCGATTAATTCACAATCAATTCGCATCAGCAAATGAATGTGATTTGGCATAATTACATATTTGTCAATTTCAATACCTGTATAATGTATTGGTATATTTTGTATTGATTTGTCAACGATTTCGCCATATTCCGATAACGTTATATTCTGCGGGCGACCAATGGTCGCCCCTACATCACGCCACAACATATTTTCATGGTTTTTCACACAAACCGTAATAAAATACAAACCGTCGGAGCTGTAATCAAATTTTTTCAGCCGATTTGGTTTTCGTGTCGGTAAATCACGCATTCCGCTTATTTATTGATAATAGCGCCCTTATCCGCAGAGGAAACCATAGCGGCATATCTCTTTGCGTAGCCTGTGATACCCTCTTTTACGAGAATCTTTGTATTTTTCTTTCTCTCGGCAAGTTCCTCGTCGGAAACTTCAAGAGTGATTTTGTAGTTCGGAATGTCGATTGAGATAATGTCGCCGTCCTGAACGTATGCAATGTTACCGCCGCTTACAGCCTCCGGAGAAACGTGACCGATAGCCGCACCTCTTGTAGCACCGCTGAAACGTCCGTCAGTAATAAGGGCAACGTCCTTGTCAAGTCCCATTCCGGCAATAGCGGAAGTCGGTGAAAGCATTTCTCTCATGCCCGGACCGCCTGCAGGTCCTTCATAGCGTATAACAACCACGTCGCCAGCCTTGATACCGCCGCCTCTGATTACCTTGATAGCCTCTTCCTCGCTGTTGAATACTCTTGCCGGACCGGAATGTGTCAGCATTTCCGGAGCAACAGCACTTCTCTTTACAACACAGCCGTCCGGTGCAAGATTGCCTCTGAGTACCGCAATACCGCCTGTTTCGCTGTACGGATTGTCGATAGTTCTGATAATATCAGGGTTCTTGTTGACAACGCCCTTAATGTTTTCGCCGAGAGTCTGACCAGTTACAGTCATAACGTCGGTATTGATAAGACCCTTCTTGTTCAGTTCATTGAGCACCGCATAAACGCCGCCTGCTTCGTTTAAGTCCTCCATATAGGTGTGACCAGCCGGTGCAAGGTGGCAGAGGTTAGGAGTCTTTGCACTTATCTCGTTTGCCATGTCAAGATTTATTGTGATTCCGCACTCGTTTGCGATAGCCGGAAGATGAAGCATACTGTTAGTTGAACAGCCCAGAGCCATGTCGGCAGTAAGAGCATTGTGGAACGCCTTTTCTGTCATGATGTCACGGGGACGGATATTCTTTCTTACCAGTTCCATTACAGCCATACCAGCCTGTTTTGCAAGCTTGATTCTCTCTGAGTATACAGCCGGAATAGTACCGTTTCCACGAAGTCCCATACCCAGAACTTCTGTCAGACAGTTCATGGAGTTAGCAGTGTACATCCCCGAACATGAACCGCAGGTTGGACAAGCCTTGTTCTCAAACTCCTCAACGTCCTCCAGAGTAGCCTTGCCGGCAGAATATGCGCCAACAGCTTCAAACATACTGGAAAGACTTGTTTTCTTACCCTTTACATGACCTGCAAGCATAGGACCGCCGCTTACAAAAACAGTCGGGATATTTACTCTTGCCGCAGCCATAAGCAGTCCGGGAACGTTCTTGTCGCAGTTTGGTACCATAACAAGAGCGTCAAAGTGGTGAGCAAGCGCCATGCACTCTGTTGAATCGGCGATAAGGTCACGGGTTACGAGGGAGTACTTCATGCCCTTGTGTCCCATTGCGATACCGTCGCATACTGCAATTGCAGGGAATACTACAGGAGTACCGCCGCCCATTGCAACGCCGAGTTTTACAGCCTCGACGATTTTGTCTATGTTCATGTGACCAGGTACAATCTCATTGTAAGATGAAACAATACCAACCAGCGGTCTTTTCATTTCCTCACGGGTCATACCCAGAGCGTTGAAAAGTGAACGCTGAGGAGCCATTTCAACTCCGTCACAGAAAAAATTTTCAGCCATTTTCTTTACCTCATTTACTTTTATTTTGTCGCTAATGCCATAAATCCAATTACTTTATCAATAGCTAAAATCACGAAACATATAATCATTAATATGGTCATAATCTGAAAAAACAAAGCACCCCATCTGTAAAATTTATCCCTGTCGCTCTGAAATGCTCTGTTTACCTGATTTTCTTCTCTGTTATGCCCATATAATTCCTCTAATTCACGCTTTTCTTTTTCAGATAATTCTTTCGGCATTTCTTCACCTCCCTGCTTTTTCTTTACCCCAATCTACGAATCAGCCATGCGTCCGATAACCACAGAAACAATTATAACACTGCCAGACAATAATGCTGATTTGTGCATAATTCACTTCAAAAAACGCAAACTGCTTTCCCGACTTTGTAAATCAGGAAAGCAGCAAATACATACAGTCCGATTACGTTTACAATCGGAGATACTTATTAAATTATACGGCAAGTGAATCAGTTGTTGATAAACTTGTCCTCTTCGTTGTTCCAGCTGTAGAGCTTTCTGATCTCTTCGCCGACCTTTTCTGACGGATGCTCAGAAGCAAGCTTTCTCATTGCTCTGAAGTGAGCCTGACCGCCTGCAGGTGACATATCGAGGAGGAATTCCTTAGCGAATGAACCGTCCTGAATGTTCTTGAGGATCTGCTTCATAGCCTTCTTAGTGTCCTCTGTGATGATCTTAGGACCTGTGATGTAGTCGCCGTATTCAGCAGTATTTGAGATAGAGTATCTCATACCAGCAAAACCGCTCTGGTAGATAAGGTCAACGATAAGCTTCATTTCGTGGATACACTCAAAGTAAGCGTTTCTCGGGTCATAACCAGCCTCAACGAGTGTTTCAAAACCAGCCTGCATAAGAGCGCAAACACCGCCGCAGAGAACTGCCTGTTCGCCGAAGAGGTCTGTTTCTGTTTCTGTTCTGAATGTTGTTTCAAGAACGCCTGCTCTTGCGCCGCCGATTGCAAGACCGTAAGCGAGAGCCATATCCTGAGCCTTGCCTGTTGCGTCCTGAGCAACTGCTACGAGGCATGGAACGCCCTTGCCAGCCTGATATTCACTTCTTACTGTGTGACCAGGTCCCTTTGGAGCGATCATAGTAACGTCAACGAATGACGGAGGAACGATCTGACCGAAGTGGATAGCGAAACCGTGAGCGAACATGAGCATATCGCCTTCCTTGAGGTTTGGCTCGATGTCCTGCTTGTACATAGCAGCCTGCTTTTCATCGTTGATAAGGATCATGATGATGTCAGCCTGTTTTGCAGCCTCAGCAGCTGTGAATACTTCAAAGCCCTGCTTAACTGCCTTGTCCCATGACTTGCTTCCTTCGTAAAGACCGATAATAACTCTTGCATTGTCGCCGAGAGATTCCTTAGCATTGAGAGCGTGAGCATGACCCTGGCTGCCGTAACCGATAACAGCTATTGTCTTGCCGTAAAGTAAGGATAAATCGCAGTCTTCCTGATAAAATACCTTTGCTGTGTTTGACATTATAAAGACTCCTTTTATAATTATTTATGGGCAGTGTCTGAATTAAGACAATGACTGCCTCTTTCAAGAGCTACAATACCTGTTCTGCATATCTCCATTATGCCGAAAGGCTTTACAAGCTCAATAAAAGCGTTGATTTTCGAGCTTTCACCGGTAATCTCAATACAGAGAGCGTCCGGAGAATAGTCTACGATTTTTGAGCGGAAAACGTCAACCGCCGCAAGAATGTCCTGTCTTGTCTTGGAATCATTCTTTATTTTTATAAGCAGAAGTTCACGGGTAACGGTTTCGTCACGTTCCATGACCTGAACCTGCTTGACGTCGTGCATTTTACTCAGCTGTTTGATAATCTGAGTCCTGGAATATTCGTCACCTCTCATGGAGATGGTTATTCTTGAAAATTCCGGAGATTCTGTTTCGCCCACAGTAAGAGTGTCAATGTTGAAGCCTCTTCTTGTGAACATACTTGAAACTCGTGTGAGAACACCGAATCTGTTGGCTACGAGTATACTGAAAACATATCTTTCCATCAGATTTCACCTCCGTGAATTTCTGTTATGATATCGTCAATTGAGCCGCCCGGAGGGAGCATAGGAAGAACAAATTCGTCCATATCAATCTTGCAGTCAATAACTGCCGGACGCTTTGCCTCGATTGCCTTGTCAAGGGCGTCTGAAAGCTCTGCTGTGTTTTCCGCACGGAATCCCAGTGCGCCGAAAGCCTCAGCAAGCTTTACAAAATCTGTCTGACGGCAGAGAGTTGTATTTGAGTAGTGCTTGTTGAAAAACAGCGTCTGCCACTGTCTTACCATACCTAAAACGCCGTTGTTCATAAGTACAACGATTACCGGCGCATTGGTTGAAACGGCTGTTGCAAGCTCCTGTAAATTCATACCGAAGCTGCCGTCACCTGTGAACAGAACTGTAGGTTTATGAGTTGCGGTATATGCGCCGATAGCAGCGCCGAGACCGAATCCCATTGTACCCAGACCGCCGCTTGAAATGAATGTTCTCGGCTTTTCAAATTTATAGTGCTGTGCAACCCACATCTGATGCTGTCCGACGTCTGTTGCAATAACAGCGTCCTCCGGCATTTTTGCATTTACTGTTTCAATGATGTCATAAGGGGTCATAACCTCTGACTTCTGAACCATTCCGGCTTCTTTCGCCTTTAACTGTTCGATTTCGGCAGTCCATGCAGGGTGGCTCTGCTTTGAAAGCATGGTATTGAGCTTTGCAAGGGTTTCCTTTACATCGCCGTTTATTCCGAGATGGCTTGTGATGTTCTTGTCGATTTCGGCATCATCTACGTCTATATGTATAATGTTGCAGTTTCTTACATAAACCTGCTTGTTTCCTGTGGCTCTGTCGCTGAATCTTGCACCTACTGCGATTACAAGGTCAGCCTCAGCCTGTGCCATTGAGGAAGCATAGTGACCGTGCATTCCCTGCATACCAAGGAATCTCGGATTTGAACATGGAATTGCTGAAACGCCCATCATGCTGCAGCCAATCGGAGCGTCAATAAGCTCTGCAAATTCCATAACCTCTTTTTCAGCGTCGCCGGAAATTATACCGCCGCCGCAGTAGATATAAGGCTTCTGAGCCTCGGCAATCATTTCAACAGCAGTTTTAAGCTGTGAATCATCTGCCTTAGGGTCTTCATACTCTGGCTCGGGCTTTTTGTTTTCAAACTCTGTCTGAGCTATCTGAACGTCCTTAGGAATATCAACCAGAACAGGTCCCGGACGGCCTGACTTTGCAATTCTGAAAGCCTCTCTGAGAGTATCAGCAAGGTCATTTACGTCCTTTACAATGTAATTGTGCTTTGTGATAGGAAGTGTAACTCCGCAGATGTCAACCTCCTGGAAGCTGTCACGTCCCAGCAGACTGCATGGTACGTTTCCTGTGATAGCAACCATAGGAACTGAGTCGAGGTACGCTGTTGCGATACCTGTTACAAGGTTTGTCGCACCAGGACCGGAAGTTGCAAGTACAACTCCTGTCTTGCCTGTGGCTCTTGCGTAGCCGTCAGCGGCGTGGGCAGCGCCCTGCTCGTGAGCAGTAATAATATGTTTAATGCGGTCCTGATTCTGATAGAGGGCGTCATAAATATTTATAACCTGACCGCCCGGATAACCGAAAATGCAGTCACAGCCCTGTTCAAGCAGAACCTCAATTATAATCTGTGAACCGGATATTTTCATAAGTAAACAAGTTCCTTTCAATAAAAATATGTCAAAACGCCTGCGGACTTGTTTTTTTACCGCAGGGCAGCTGAGTATATGTATAATAAGTACAATAAATAATGCTCAGACTCGGTAAATCGCCGGTTCTCCCGGCATAACTGCAAGATTTATGACCGCATAAGCAGTTTTTACAGGAAAAAATATTCCAGCCATACAGGGAAACCTCCTTTAACAGATACTGAATACTATTTATTAATATATCACGATTGTGAAAAAGTTGCAATAGCAAATTTTATTTTTGTAAGTTTTGAACATATAACGCCTGTGAAATCACGCTGACTGTCAACGAGATAACAACAGTTTAAAAAGCAAAGCCTGAGCGCCTTAAAACAATATACAAATAAATTATACCACATTTTTTTCATTATTTCAACAGCAAGCAAGCAAAAAACACAAAAAAATTGCCGGAGCGTTTCCAGCGCCGTTTTGCAGAGTCCGCATTTCCGGATTCTGAAATGTTTTTGTTAAATATAGAAAAAAATCAAATTTCCCTTTTATTTTTTTCAATGTAATGATATAATAATATTTAACAGAACAGCAATCCCCCACAATTAAGGAGAACTTATGAAAAATATTATATATCTTGACGGCTTATGGGGACTTCGCCTTGACGCCGCCAAAGAAGGTATTGAAAAGGAATTTTACAACGGTGATTTTGATGACAGCATTATGCTCCCGGCAACCCTCTCTATTGCCGGAAAAGGTGAAAAAAATACCGTCCGTGAAACTTCATTTCTGACTGAGGAATACAAGTTTGAAGGGTATGCATGGTTTCAGCGAAAGGTTATTTTAAAGGACCTTAACAGCAAAAATGTCAGACTTTTCCTTGAAAGGACCAGAAAAACAATGCTGTGGATAAACGGCATACAGGCAGGCGGACTTCTCGACAGTCTGAGCACACCTCATATCTACGATGTGGGCGAATATCTGAAAAACGGTGAAAACACCATAACAGTCATGGTGGACAACACAGACTACCCCACAGGCGGCGGACACCTCACCTCCCCCGACACACAGACCAACTGGAACGGTATCACCGGCGAAATATCGCTCCGCACCTACGAAAACAGCTATGCGGAAAATATCCAGATTTTCCCGGATATTCACAGCAGAACTGCAAGAGTAAGGCTTCATCTCTGCGGCTGTGACAAGGCGGAATTAAGCGTTGTTGCATTCATAGGCGATGACTGCTCTCCGCAGCAGCAGTTTGAAGTTACCGCTGACAAGGACGGTTTTGCGGAATTTACATATCAGATGGGTGAAAACATACACCTCTGGAGCGAATATTCCCCGAATCTGTACACCATGACTATTGAGTTTGACAACGGCGATACCGAACATATAAAGTTCGGCATGAGAGAGTTTAAGGCTGACGGAATGGAATTTAAGATAAACGGCGAACCTGTTTTCCTCAGAGGAAAGCATGACGGTCTTGTATTTCCGATAACCGGCGCTGCGCCTGCTGATGTTGAAAGCTGGGTAAAGGTTCTCAAAACCGCAAAGGACTACGGCATAAATCACTACCGTTTCCACACCTGCTGTCCGCCCGACGCTGCTTTTACAGCGGCTGATATGGTGGGTATCTACATGGAACCGGAGCTGCCTTTCTGGGGCACTCTGCCGGCAGAAAATGAGGACGGTTTCAACGCCGCCGAACAGGAATATCTGATAAACGAAGGCTGCAGAATGATGGACGCTTTCGGAAATCACCCGTCTTTCTGTATGTTTTCTCTCGGAAACGAACTCTGGGGAAATCCGCAGCGCATGAACCAGATAATGAAAGACTACAAGGCTTACGACCGCCGTCACCTCTACACAATGGGTTCAAACAATTTTCAGTTTTACCCTACAATCGTTGAAAATGATGACTTTTTCTGCGGTGTGCGTTTAAGCGGCGAAAGACTCATAAGAGGCTCTTATGCAATGTGTGACGCTCCGCTGGGTCACATTCAGACAAATAAGCCGGACACCTCCCACAGCTATGATACAATAATCTGTCCTCCTGTTTCTGAGGACGGCTCTGCTGTCGAGGGCGAAATTGAAATACAGTACGGCACAGGTGTAAAGAAAGTTAAGGTAACAGGCGGTTCGGGCGGTCTTAACCCGAAGATACCTGTTGTTTCCCATGAGGTAGGACAATACACGTTCTATCCTGATTTTGACGAGATAAGCAAGTATACCGGTGTATTAAAGGCTGAAAACTTTGAGATATTCAAAGAACGTCTTGATAAAAAGGGTATGCTTGACAAGTGGAAAAAATTCTGCAAGGCGTCCGGACGCTTTGCGGTGGAATGTTATAAAAACGAGATTGAAACGGCAATGCGCTCAGAAAAGCTTGCCGGATTCCAGCTGCTTGATTTACAGGATTTTCCGGGACAGGGTACTGCGCTTGTGGGCATACTCAACGCATTCATGGAAAACAAAGGCTTCGTGACTGCCCAGAAGTGGCGAGGATTCTGCTCAGACAAGGTACTGCTTGCACAGTTTGACGACTATGTTATATCCGGCAGCGAGTTTACAGCTTACATTTCCGCACGCTGCTATATCCCCGGAGGATTTCCGGACGATTACATACGCTGGGAAATTTCTGAGGATGGTCGTGTCCTTGACGGCGGCGAAATAGAGGCAAAAAAGCAGACGGGCCTTATAAATCTCGGCGTCATAAACTGGAAAGTGCCGGAGTATACCGTACCGAAAAAAATCACGCTTACCCTTACTGCAAAAAGCACCGAAAACAGCTACGACCTCTGGGTCTTCCCGGAAACAGATATTCCGGAAAATACAGACAACATCTTTATGACTGAAAATGTGAACACAGCTGTTGAGGAGCTCAGAAAGGGCAGCAATGTACTGCTTATAACGGACAAGCTCAAAAACAGCATCGACGGTGTTTACTGCACTGATTTCTGGTGTTACCCCATGTTCCGCTCGATTTCCGAGAGCATGAAAAAGCCTGTCCCGACAGGAACAATGGGACTGCTTATTGACAGGCATCATGAGGCACTCTCCCTTTTCCCGAGCGAACGCTACTCAACACCTCAGTGGTATAATATAGTAACCAGCGGCGTCTGCGCAGTTTTAGACGATACGCCAAAGGGATATTACCCGATAGTTCAGACTATCGACAACTGGGAGCGCAATCACAAGCTTGGCAATGTATTTGAGGCAGAAGTATCAGAGGGCAGTCTTATGGTCTGCACAATGTCTCTTGAAAAGCTGCTGCAAAGCAATGAGGGCAGATGGTTTGTGAAAAGTATCCGCAGTTACTGCAGTTCAGAGGACTTCAGACCGTCCTCCAGACTTGACGAAGATTACATTATGTCGATTTTTGTATAAATATATAAATTTATGCATTGAAAATTATGCAACCAGACAGTATACAGTCCATAGGGGAATCCACCCTAATTACAGTTAAAATATATGCTATAATTTAACCGTAAATATTATTAGGAGGTTTTTACTTATGGTTAAAAACAGAAACATTGCTGTCTGCATTATTCTCTCCATTGTTACCTGCGGAATTTACGGTATTTACTGGTTCATCTGCATGGTAAACGATGTGAATACAGTTTCAGACAAGCCAAATGACACAAGCGGCGGAGTGGTTTTCCTTCTTTCAATTATCACCTGCTCAATCTACCTCTGGGTATGGATGTACAAGGCAGGCGAAAAGATTGAATACGCTCAGCAGAAGAGAGGACTTCCGGCTACAAATAATGGGGTGCTTTATCTTGTACTTGAGATATTTGGTCTTGGCATTGTAAGCTACTGCCTTATTCAGTCAGAGCTTAACAAGATGTCTTCAATGCCTGCATAATGAAAAAGAGAATTTTAAAAGTTATTTCAATGCTTGCTGCCGTTTTAGCAGCAGGCATTGTTTATTATCTGTCAACCTTTGTAATCTCCATAAAATGCCCGATAAAAAGAATGACCGGTTTCTACTGCCCCGGCTGCGGCGCAACACGAATGTTTCTTAACATATTAAATCTGGATTTTTACAAAGCGTTCCGCTGCAACAGCGCTGTGTTTGTATGCCTGCCGTTTTTAGTATTGTTTTTTGCCATGAGGGCATACGGCTATATAAAAACCGGTACTCCCCTTTACAACAAGCCAATGAAGGTCATGATTGCAGTTATGACCGTTTTCCTGCTGATATTCGCTGTCTTGAGAAATATACCATGCTTTTCTTTTTTAGCACCACCGTGAAAGGAACATGAAATGGAATTTTTTTATCTGATAATATGCTTTCTGCTTTTATTGGCAATATATATCTATGCCGAAAACAAACTGCTTGTTATCAAAAGCTATAAAGTCAGAGCCAATATAAAAGGACTGAAAATCGTACAGATATCGGATATACACAAAAAGCGCTGTGAAAGGCAGATTTATGCCAAAGTAAAGCAACTTGAACCGGATATCATACTGCTGACCGGCGACATTGTTTCCAGAACAGAAAAGGATTTTTCTCACCTTGACAATCTGACTGCCGCACTCACAAAGATATGCCCTGTTTATGCCTGTCCGGGAAATCATGAACTTGACCTGCCGGAAAAGGAATATGACACTTACAGACAGGTCATGAAGAAAAACGGCGTCAGCTATCTGGAAAACAGCCAGGCTGTATATGAGTATAACGGCAGTCAGATAAAAATAGCCGGTGCGGCACTTAAAAGCAGTATCTACAAAAATCCGGACGGCAGATACTCAGACCTTGAAAACTACACAGCAGACGAGCTTGAAAATGCCCTTGGGAAAAAGAACGGCTACACCATACTTTTAGCCCACAACCCGTTCTGCCTTGACGCTTATTCACAGTGGGGCGCAGACATGGTTTTCAGCGGTCATGTACACGGCGGAGCAGTCCGGCTGCCGATTATAGGCGGTGTGCTTTCTCCGGAAAGGAAGTTTTTCCCGAAATACAGCAAGGGTATTTATAAGTCGGGCAAAACTGCAATGGTCGTTTCGGGGGGAATCGGAAAACTGAGAGTTTTCAATCCGCCGGAAATCGTTTTTCTGGAAACGGAATAAGGCTGAGGTGTAAACAATGAAAAGATTGTTATGTATTGTATTGTCAATTATAGCTGCGGTATCACTTCAGCTTCCTGTCTTTGCTGACAGCGACTCTGAATACGGCGATTTCCGTTACCGTCTGTGCGATTCCGACGGTGACGGCGAAAATGACAGCGTTAAAATAACAGGCTGCAAAAGCGATGTTATCAAAGCTGTTATTCCGGACGAGATAGACGGTTTGCCGGTTACAGAGCTTGGAAATGTGATTTTTATGGACTGCCGCAGATTAAAATATGTATACATACCGGAAACCGTCAATTACATTAATTTTCCTGTGAATACCGAAGACGGAAACGGTTCACTTTCTGACTGCAATTCGATTTTTCAGATTGAAGTAAGTGAGGAAAATCAATTTTTCTCCAGTATAAACGGCGTGTTGTTCAATAAAGACAAGACTACCCTGCTTTTTTATCCGGGCGGAAAACCTCTCTCATGCTATAAAGTACCGGACAGCGTTGAAATCATATATGGAGATTCATTTACTGGGACAAGGCGACTGAAAAAACTGATTCTGGGGGAAAACACAAAAAAAATCGGAAAATATGCGTTTGGTTACTGTACAGCTCTTAAATGTGTTGTTTTTTCTGATTCACTTAAAGAAATAGATAGTGTGGCATTTAAGAGCTGCACCTCTCTTATGTCAGCTGATATACCGGAATCTGTGGAAAATATAGGTTTGTCAGCGTTTTACTGCTGTGATTCATTGCAAAAAATCACAATAAACAATCCTTCTTGTGAAATAGCAGTAATCGGTAGTTATGGAATGAATACAATTTCCGAAACAGCGGTTATTTATGGTTATACAGACTCAACGGCGCAGGAGTATGCCGAGGAATATGACAGGATATTTATTCCGGTTGAAAAACCATAATTTTTGAATAATGTCTGAAAAATCTGCCAATGATACCTGTGAGGTGAATGACATGAAAAAAACAGACATTATTTTACTTGGCGGACTTATTGGAGCGATACTCTTTTCAAATATTGCACAGTTTCAGTCAACTCTTTCCGGACTGGAAAACGAAGTGCTGAGAATGCACATTCTCGCAAATTCTGACAGCGAAGAGGACCAGCAGCTTAAAATTAAGGTAAGGGACAGTCTGCTGGAACATTCGGAGGAGATTTTCGGAGAGTGCAGCACACTCGAGGAAATGAAGAATACTGCCGGTCATAAGCTTGATTATATAAACGACATCGTACTTGAAGTTATAGACGAGAACGGTTTTGATTACAGCGCACAGAGCAGCCTTGTTAATATGGAGTTTGACGACCGTGTTTACGGCGGTCTAACCATGCCGGCCGGAAATTACGATGCGCTGAGGATAACGATAGGCGAAGCGCAGGGGCATAACTGGTGGTGTGTGATGTACCCGCCGCTGTGTATTCCGGCAGCTGAAACAGTAAGCGCCGATACTGACGCCGCAAAAGATTATTTCACAAAAGAGGAACTGGATGTCATGGAAAATCCGGAGAATTACCAGGTGAAGTTCAGGTGCGCAGAGGTGTTTAAAGGAATAAAAAAGAAAATTTCTGAAATTTTCTGATAAATGAAAAACCGGAAAATCCGATCGGATCTTCCGGTTTTTTTATATAAGATTTATCCCATTACAACTGTAATCTTGTTTTCAGCCGCAAGCTTGTCAGCCGGAACATAGTTTCCGTCAAGCTTTTCGCCGTTGAGAGTGATTTCCTTTATGCCGCCCTCAACATGATTCGGGTTCTGTACGTCGATTGAAAGCTGTTTGCCTCTGAATGTCTTTTCAATCTTAAAGCCGTCCCACTCTGAAGGAATTGCCGGGGAAATAACCAGTCCGTCAGCGTCAGGACGCATACCGCAGATACCTTCAACACAGCCTACCATAACTGTTGACGCAGTACCTGTCAGCCAGTGAACGTGTGAACGTCCCTCGAAAGGTGAAGCCTTGCTCTCTGTAAACTGTCCGTGAGCGTATGGCTCGATAACTCTGATTTCAGCCTTGTCGTTCATTGCAGCCGGTGAGCTTTCCATGAAGTACTCAAAGGCTCTGTTTCCGTGACCCAGGAGTGACTCAGCAAGGATAAGCCAGCCCTGTGACTGTGAGAAGATACCGCCGTTTTCCTTTGTATCAGCGTTGAAGATGTGCATAAGCGCACCGTCAAAGTAGTTATCCTTGTAAGGAGGTTCAAGCAGCTTTGCACCGTATGGTGTGTTGAGTATATCGTGAACGCTGTTCATAGCCTTTTCAGCCTGTTCAGCGGATGCAAACTTTGAAATAACGCTCCAGCTCTGCGGATTCAGCCACATATTAGCCTCCGGGTCTTTCTTTGCGCCTACCACTACGCCGTCTTCACGGATTCCTCTGATAAATCTGTCTTCGTCCCAGCACTTTTCAAGTGATGCGCCAAGCTCAGCCTGTACCTTTTCGATGTATGCCTTGTACTCGCTGTCATTTCTCTCAGCAGCCATGTCCCTGATAACGTTCATAGCGTAGTAAAGCTGGAATGCAACGAATGTGGATTCGCCCTTTGCCCCCAGACGCAGACAGTCGTTCCAGTCAGCGTGAAGTCCGGCAGGCATTGAGTGTGCGCCCAGTCTTTCCATAGAGAAGCGGATTGCATTTTTCAGATGGTCATAAACAGTAGCTTCGCCGCCGTTAGCATAAACGATAACCTCGTCTAAGAATGCCTTGTTTCCGCTTTCGCCGATGTACTTGACGATTGTCGGGAACAGCCACAGAGCGTCGTCAGCACGGTAGGACGGATGACCTGTTTCCTTTACGTACTCCGGATCGTCCGGTGTGTTTTCGTGACCTGCATTGTGGTTGAACTTAACCAGCGGCAGTCCTCCGCCGTTATCAACCTGTGCGGAAAGCATGAAACGGATCTTGTCCGCAGCCATTTCCGGATCAAGGTGGATAATACCCTGGATATCCTGGACTGTATCACGGTAGCCGTAGCCGTTTCTCAGACCGCAGTAAACAAATGAAGCGGCTCTTGACCAGATAAATGTGATAAAGCACTGGAAAGCGTTCCATACATTTATCATGTTGTTGAATTCCTCTGACGGTGTTTCAACCTGGAAACGGTCAAGAGTTGCGTGCCAGTAATTTTTCAGCTCTGCAATTTCAGCGTCGCACTTGCCGGCAGCCTTGTACTCATTTAAAATAGCGTCAGCCTGTGCATTGTCCTTCTGACCGAGAATGTAAACAAGCTCGATTGTCTGTCCCGGTTCAAGAGTTATGTCAGACTGCAGAGCGCCGCAGGCGTTTGAGTTGAAGTTCATTGAGTTGTCAAGCTTGCCGTTTTCAACAGCGACAGGGTTTGAATATGTTCTGTATGAACCGATGAAGTTGTCGAGATTACCGCATGATGCAGTAACGTCAGCGCCAACCATTCCGAAGAAACGCTCTCTGTGGTTTGAGCCTGTTTCGTCCCTGCCGGAATTTTCATTGATATGCTGTAAAACCTTGTTGCCCTCAAAGCTTGTTCTTGTAATGAACAGAGTGTACTGGAGGTTTACCTGGTCCTGTTCATAGTTGTTGTCGTTTGTAAATTCAACGAAACCGAAAACAGAAAGCTTTCTTGCCTTGCTGTCATTGTTTGTTATCCTGCTGCGCCATACTTCGTAGGTCTTGCCGTTTGGCACATAGTATGTTGTTTCAGCCTTGATGTCAGCGTATTCTGAGCTGATAACTGTATAGGCAGTACCGTGACGGCACTCGCTCTTATACTTGTCCATAGGCTTACCCACAGGCTGCCATGAGGCTGACCAGTAATCAGCAGTATCGTTATCTCTTATGTAGATGTAGCGTCCCGGAAGAGCCATCATTGAGTTAAAGCGATAGCGGCTGATTCTTCCGTTTGCGCCGGACTTTACAAAGCTGTAGCCGGCAGCGTTGTTGGAAATGATAGCACCGTATTCCGGTGAACCGAGGTAGTTTACCCATGGTGCCGGAGTATCCGGTCTTGTAATAACGTATTCCTTGTTTTTAAGGTCAAAGTAACCGTAGTTCATTTAAAATCTCCTTAAAGCATAATATTCTTTTTTCGCATGAAGCTACTTCTATGATAACATTTAAATGAACATATTTCAAGGGGGTAAGAAGAAAAAAACAAGGAAAATTTTGTGCTGTATTTAACAGAATCAATTTTTCTGACATGAGCATATCTGTTTATTGACAATAATATACTGATATGTTAAAATATAATAAAAAAATGATATGGAGGTAACTATGAAAAAGAAATTCAGAAAATTATCCGTACTTGTTTCGGCTGTACTGTGTGCTTCATGCCTCGGTATGACTGCCGCAGCAGATTATGAAATCGTCAACGAAAATGATGATTATGTATACGACGGTATTTACTACGATATTGACGGAGAAAGTGCGTATGTATATGACGCTGAATACTATATCACCAGCGCAGAAATCATGGATACATATAAAGGTTATCCTGTAACCATGATAACTTCCTATGCCTTTTCATCCTGTAAAAATCTTAAAGAGATAGTAATACCGGACAGCGTAAATTATATAGACGAAGGCGCTTTTGACAATACTGCATGGTATAACTCCCAGCCGGACGGTCCTGTTTATGCCGGAAATGTTCTTTATGACTATAAGGGTGATATTCCGGCAAATACCAACGTCACAATAAAGGACGGTACAGTTTCAGTTTCACCTTACGCTTTTACAGGGGATATGGACACGGAAACCTACGAGGTTGCGGAAACAACAGGTCTTGTAAGCGTTGAAATACCGGAAAGCATGGAAATTATCAGTTACAGGGCATTTGAATCATGTACCGGACTCAAAAAAGTAACAGCACCGGACAACAAGTGCATAAAAATCCAGGATGACGCATTTAAAAATACTTCATGGTATAATTCCCAGCCGGACGGACTCGTTTATGCAGGCTCAGTCCTTTACAAATACAAGGGAGAAATGCCGGAAAATACCGACCTTGTTCTCCCGGACACTACAAAAGCCCTTGCTGAAAATGCTTTTTATGCCGAACAGGTTGACATTTCTGAAGAGGAAATCGTCAACACAGGTCTTAAAAGCATAACATTGCCGGAGGGACTTGAATACATAGGCGACGGCGCTTTTCAATCCTGCCAGTCGCTTGCTGAAATTTCTGTTCCGGACAGCGTTACAGAAATAGGTGCCGGCGCATTCTTTGGCTGCACTTCACTTTCATCAGTAAAACTCCCTCAGAATATCAGCAGCATAGGAATAGCACAGTTTGCACGCTGTAAATCACTGAAAAGCA
Organism: Ruminococcus sp. UBA1394; assembly: GCA_002305725.1. Classification (GTDB taxonomy): domain Bacteria; phylum Bacillota; class Clostridia; order Oscillospirales; family Ruminococcaceae; genus Porcipelethomonas. Next base: position 77,196 of record DBQM01000059.1, read on the forward strand.
TTGATATACCGGAAAGTGTAAAATCAATTGAAAATTCTGCGTTTCTTCTTTCCGGTCTGACCGGGGCTGAAATTCCTTTCAGTGTTGAATATATAGGCAGCGGAGCATTTTACTGCCCTTCACTTAAAAATCTTACTGTTCCGAATCCAAGATGTATAATTGAAGATGAAACCTCAGTTTCAAACTACATGGACGAAGAATATAATATGTATTATTACGGCACCATAAAGGGATATACAAATTCCTATGCTGACAGGTATTCCCAGTACTACGGATACACCTTTGACGGAAGTCTGGGAGTTATCGGCGATATCAGCAATAACGGAAAAATCGACCTTTATGACGCCATAAGAATAGCAGAGTACATCATGAACATGAGAACGTTTGATGACAATATGCTTATGATTGCGGATTATAATCTGAATTATGCAGTCAACCTTTATGATGTAATCGCTATTGCAACTGAACTTCTTCCAAAATAAAAAAGCAAAGGTTTCGCCGGACTGTCCGACAGTCAGCGAAACCTTTTAAAAATGAGAAATTGTTTTCAAGTATTTGGGCGAGCAATGCTCGCCCCTACATTAGTGTATGATATGGGTTTATTTGTAGGGGCGGCCACTGGTCGCCCGTTATTTGCAGTATACTGAAAGGGACAGCTTAAAGCCGTCCCTTTTGCTGTTTATTAAAATGCAGTTTTTTCTTCAAGGAATTCAACAAGCTTGTCTATGCTTATACGTTCCTGTTCCATTGTATCTCTGTCACGGACTGTTACACAGCCATCCTTTTCAAGAGTGTCAAAGTCGTATGTAATACAGAAAGGAGTACCGATTTCATCCTGGCGGCGGTATCTCTTTCCGATAGTACCAGTTTCGTCAAATGTGACCATAAACTTCTTTGAGAGCATTTCAAATACTTCCTCAGCCTGCGGAGTAAGCTTCTTGACAAGCGGAAGTACTGCTGCCTTGTACGGTGCAAGCGCAGGGTGCAGATGCATAACAGTTCTTGTTTCCTTTTTCTCGTTGCCGTTTTTGTCAACTGAAGTCAGTTCTTCCTCGTCATAAGCCTCTGTAACGATTGAGAGGAACAGTCTTTCAACGCCGAGTGACGGTTCAATTACATACGGAATGTACTTTTCGTTTGTTTCAGGGTCGAAGTATTCAAGTGACTTGCCGCTGGTCTTGATGTGCTGAGTAAGGTCATAGTCAGTTCTGTCGGCAACGCCCCACAGCTCGCCCCAGCCGAACGGGAAGAGATACTCAAAGTCGGTAGTTGCCTTTGAATAGAAACAAAGTTCTTCCGGTGAATGATCTCTCAGACGGATATTTTCTTCCTTGAGTCCGAGACTGAGGAGGAAGTCACGGCAGAAGCCTCTCCAGTAGGAGAACCATTCAAGGTCAGTACCCGGCTTGCAGAAAAATTCAAGTTCCATCTGTTCAAATTCACGGACACGGAAAATAAAGTTGCCCGGTGTGATCTCGTTTCTGAAAGACTTGCCTATCTGTGCAACGCCGAAAGGCACTTTCTTTCTTGTTGTACGCTGAATATTTGCAAAGTTTACAAAAATACCCTGTGCAGTTTCCGGACGGAGATAAAGCTCGGACTTTGAATCCTCCGTTACGCCCTGAAAAGTCTTGAACATAAGGTTGAACTGACGGATATCAGTAAAATTGGATTTTCCGCAGTTAGGACAGCAGATGTTGTGTTCACGGATATAGTCTGTCATCTGTTCATTTGTCCAGCCTGCAACGTTTGTACCGTCGAAATCTTCAATGAGGTTATCTGCTCTGTGACGTGTCTTGCACTCCTTGCAGTCCATAAGAGGATCGGAAAAGCCGCCGATATGACCGGATGCAACCCATGCCTGAGGATTCATAAGTATGGCGCTGTCAAGTCCGACATTGTATTTGTTCTCCTGAACGAATTTCTTCATCCATGCCTTCTTGATATTGTTTTTCAGTTCAACGCCGAGCGGACCGTAGTCCCATGTATTGGCAAGACCGCCGTAGATCTCAGAACCAGGATAGACATATCCCTTTGATTTGCAAAGGTCAACAATTTTGTCCATTGATTTTTCAGTATTGGGTATCATTTGAATTATTCCTTTCATCAACTATAATTATTCTATTCTATTTTACTCTAAAACAGGAAAAAAGTCAAGGAAATCGGATATATTCACGCCAATCAATTTTCGTAGGGGCGACCATTGGTCGCCCGTGATTTTTTGTGTTATTGAATTGGGCGACCAATGGTCGCCCCTACACATGGAATATTGCCAAATAGTTTCATAAAATAAAAAGAAACACCGCCCTCCGTCCCAAGGTGGCAGTGTTTTCTTTCACTAAACATCACGGGGCGAAACCGCTTATCGCAGACGCCCTTTTATATTTTTATTATATCACAATTTTATTAAATGTCAACAGTCCTTAATTGTTTTTCACTAAAATCAATTTTTGGCAAAGCACAGATTTTTGCAGAGAACGGCACCCACGACGTCCATTTGATTTGCTGTATGGCTGCCGGTCGTGTCGCAAACAAAACGATGCCGTAAAATTAACAACGAAATGTCCTGTCGGGTCACCGACTTTTTCTGAATAGTCTGACAGAATCTGCACAAAATAAACAAAAGAAAATCTGAAAGGACTGTTTATATTTGAATATTGTATTCATCCGTGCGCTGATATTATACATTATAGTAATTTTTTCTGTAAGACTCATGGGAAAAAGGCAGATAGGAGAGCTTCAGCCCTCCGAGCTTGTTATAACAATTCTCGTTTCAAACATAGCAACCCTCCCCCTCGAAGACCTGAATATCCCACTTGTCATGGGCATACTGCCTATTCTTTCACTTGTATGCTTTGAGGTCATTATGTCGTGGCTGTCACTCAAATCAAAGTGCCTGCGCCATGCCGTTTCGGGAAGTCCCAAGGTTATTATAAGGGACGGCGTCCTCGACCAGAAAGTTATGGAGGATCTGCGTTTTTCCGTTGACGACCTTATGACCGCACTCAGAGGAAACAGCGTGTTTGACATTGCGGACGTTCAGTTTGCCATAGTTGAAACAAACGGAAGTGTGTCGGTATATGAAAAGTATGCCCAGAGAAATGTCAAAAACACCGACCTCAATCTTACCGGAACTTCCATGGACCCGCCTGTCATCATAGTTTCCGACGGCAAGCTTATCACGCAGGGACTCAACGAAACCGGACTGAAAAAGCAATGGGTATATGACCTTATAGAGCGAAAGCATATGGAACTTTCAGATATTTTTCTGCTTACGGCTGACAAAAACGGCACATACAATCTGATAAAAAGGAGCAGCGGAAAATGATAAGAATAAAAATAAGCTTCGGTATCATAATTTCCATTATAGTTCTGGGCGTTTCGGGTTTTTTTGTACTTCGTCATGAAACAAATGAAATAATCAGTCTTATTGACGAAACCAAATCGTATTCCGATTCTGAAAATACCGAAAGCGCTTTGAAGTCCGCAGACAAGCTGCTGAAAAAATGGGATAAGTACCACACCTACGCAAGTATTTTTATAAACAATGATAAAATCAGCGATGTCCAGGAATCAGTTTCACGCATAAAAGCGCTTATTGAAAAAGACAACGACGAGCTGAATGCCGAATATGATTCGGCAAAATCTGCACTTAAATGGATAGTTGAAAGCGAAATTCCAAGATGGACTAATATTCTGTAAACCAAACGGGACACCCTGCAAAAGAGAGTGTCCCGTAAAATTTTTATTTCTGATAAAACTCATCAGTTTTTTTCTTTTTTCTGATAATAACTATAACTGCAGCTGCAATTCCTGTAACAATTATGCCCACAACAGCGCATATTGCTATAATATAAGGCATATCCTTGTTTCCGTCAAGATATTCTATAGAAATCCTGTTGCTTTTTGCATAGTCCTTTGCGGCAGTATCAAAATTAGCTCTGAGTTTAAATCCGTCAAGCTTATGAAACTCGCCTTCTTCATCATCAGTAAAGCCAAAGGCGTAATCTCCTATCGCCTCAACAGTATCCGGTACTGTGACAGTTTTCAGCGATGTACACTCAAGAAAAGCATAATCGCCGACAGATGTTACAGACGCTGGTATCTCAATGCTTTCGAGAGAAGAACAGTCGCAGAAAAGACTTCCGCCGATTTCGGTCAGCTTATTGGAAAGAGTAATGCTGCGAAGTGCGGTACAGTTTGAAAAAGCCGCCTCGCCGATAGCCTCGACGCTGTCGGTCATTGTTATTGTTACAAGGTAAGGATTGTCGAAAAACGCTCCGGACGGAATGTATAAAACCGAATCCGGAACTGCAAATTCCGTCACATTTTTTCCCATCGGAAATATTTCCAGAATTGTTTCATCTTTGGAATACAAAACTCCGTCTGTTTCTTTAAAATATTCGCTTTCCGGCGAAACCTCAAAGTTTTCAAGGTCCTCACAGCCAAGGAAAGCAAGAGAGCCTACAGATTCAAGGGTAGACGGAATTGAAACAGTCTTTACTCCACGGCAGTAATAATAGGACATTGCTCCGAGAGTTTCAAGACCTTCCCAGAGCTCCAGCGATTCTCCCAGAGTGGAAAACGCAAAGGCGTAGTCCCCAACAGATGTTACTGTTGACGGTATTTCAACATCTCCCAGACTGTCGCAGTAGCTGAAAGCATAATCGCCGACAGATGTTACAGATTCCGGTATCTCTATCTCTTTCAGACTGGTGCACTGCGCAAAGCACTGATCCGGAATTCCGGTTATTCCGTCGGGAAGCTTAACAGTTTCAAGCTTTTCACAGCCGAGAAAAGCAGCCTCTCCGATATAGCTTACACCGTCTGCAATGTTAGCAGAGCGCAGCCTTGTGCAGCCGGAAAAAGCGTTGTCATAAATGCCGAGTATCTTGTAACCGTCAATCTCCTCGCCGATGTTTACAGCAGTAGTACTGCTGCTGCAGGCGGTTATATAAACACCGCCTTTGGCTTTGTTGTATGTGAGTACATTGTCTGTAAAGGTATCTCCCTCGTAAAGTTCGGGGACAATTGTCTCAGTAGTTTCGGTTTCTTCCTCGTCTTCATGGGCATACACCAGCGGCATGGAATATGCAAATACAGCAGCTGCCGCCAGAACCGTGCATAAAATTTTTTTCGGGGCAATTTTCATTATTCATCCTCCGTATCGTCGTATTCGTCAGATTCGTCTTCCCCGTCCTCATCATCTTTATCTTTATTTTTTCCATGATTTACAAGAATTACAGCAACTATGATTATAACTGCCGCACCTGCAATACAGATTCCGGCAATAACCCCCGGTTTAAGACCCTTGTCCTCTGAACTGTTTTTCTCTGCTGTACTGCCGTCGTCCTCCGGTTCATCAATCGGAACAAATGACACTTCACTTTCGGTACAGTAGGTCTGTGCATAGCTGCCTGTGTAACCCATTACAACAAAATTTTCGTCGGCAACTATCTGGTCTTCGTCATCTGTATGGAAACCGAATGCGCTGTAACCGATTGAAGTTACAGTTGCCGGAATTGTAACAGATGTCATGCCGGTTGAGCAGAAAGCAGCCTGTCCTATCTCGGTAAGGGGCGTCGGAAAATCAATCATTTCCAGCGACTCACATTTATAGAAAGACGCATTTCCTATCTTCTGGAGATTTTCCGGCAGCGTTACATCTTTAAGTGCAGTACAGCCGGAAAACATAAAGTTGCTCAGCGCCGAAAGATTAGCAGGCAGTACTATTGATTCAAGGGAAGTACATTCAGCGAACGCAAAATTTCCCACAAATTCAACGCTTTCCGGAAATGTTATTTCTTTAAGGTTTGAACACATTGCAAAAGTGCTTGCATTTATTGCCACAATACCGTCAGCAACAGTATATTTCTCAGGATTTTTTCCGGCAGGATAAGCCATGATGGCGAGTCCGTCCCTGCCGACTATTGCACCGTCGCTGTCAGTCGTGTATATCTCATTTTTATCATTTACCTTAAACTCCATAAGTGAAGTACAGCCGTAAAACGGGAAATATCCGAAATCGGAAAGATTTTCGGAAATAGTTACTTCCGTAATTTTATCATTCAGATAAAATGTGTAATCACCCAGTCCCTTTACGGTATAGCCGTCAATTTCCTCGGGGATTTCGACTTCGGTGTCACTTCCGGTATATTCTTCCAGAAATGCGACCTTGTTTCCGTCGTCATATACCTGAACAGAATATTTATAATCACCGCTTGTTATGTAATCATTTTCTTCTGCTCCGGATTCTTCTTCAATCGGCTCATCGTTCAGGGCGCTTTCTTCAGCATAAACCGTCAGCGCAAGACATGATACCGCAGCAGAAGCCGCTAAAATCAGCGCTGTAATTCTTTTTGTAAACTTCATAGTGTACTCCGTTATTTTTATCTGCCGCAGATCACTCCGCGGCAGAATGTTTTTATTCAACTGTTACTGATTTGGCAAGATTTCTCGGCTTGTCAACGTCGTTGCCTTTCAGGACTGACGTATAATAAGCAATAAGCTGCAAAGGAACAACAGCAACCATAGGCATGATAATATCGTCGATATCCGGCAGACCGAATTTATAGTCTGCAACGTCCTTTTCCGGAGTGTAGCCGTCACGGCACACCATTATTACCTTAGCACCTCTTGCCTTGACTTCCTTGATATTGCTTACTGTCTTTTCAAACAGTGCTTTCTGTGTTGCAACTGCGATAACAGGCATACCGTCAGAAATAAGGGAGATAGTACCGTGTTTAAGCTCTCCTGCGGCATATGATTCGGAATGGATATAGGATATTTCTTTAAGCTTTAAGGAACCCTCCATACTCAGAGCATAGTCAAGTCCTCTGCCTATATAAAGCAGGCTGTCGGCAGTAATAAGTGAGGAGGCGATATACTGTGTATCTTCCTTGTTTTTGAGTAATTCCTCGATATAATCCGGTGTCTGCTGCAAAAGCGAAGTAAGTCTGCGGCACTCTGTTTCGTCAATGGCGTCAACTGCCAGCGCAAGTTCAAATGCCAGCAGGTACATAACAGCGATCTGCACCATATATGCCTTTGTTGAGGCAACTGCGATTTCCGGACCGGCATGGGTATATATCAGCATATCCGCTTCTCTTGCGATAGAGCTGCCCTTTGCGTTTACGATAGCAAGAGTCTGTGCGCCCAGCTGTTTTGCAAGTCGCATAGCCGCAAGACTGTCAGCAGTTTCGCCGGACTGTGATATTACAATTACCAGATCCCTGTCTGTAACAAGGGGTTCACGGTATCTGAACTCTGACGCAATGTCAACTGTTACCGGAACTCTTGCAAGCTTTTCAATGACGTATTTTCCGACAAGTCCGGCGTGCATTGCAGTACCGCAGGCAACAACATAAATCTGATTGAAGTCCCTGAGCTTTTCAGGAGTGATACCACATTCCTCAAGATTCGGCAGACCGTCTGTTATTCTCGGGGAAATAGTTGTTTTTATAGCTGTCGGCTGTTCGTGTATCTCTTTGAGCATGAAATGCTCATATCCGCCTTTTTCTGCGGCGTCCATATCCCAGTCGGCAGTTTTAAGTTCCTTCCGGATTTCCTTTTTATGCTTGTCGTAAAACTTTACGCCGTCCTTGTCAAGTTTTGCTATCTCATCATGTTCAAGCAGATAATAGTCCTTTGTATACTTTAAAATTGCCGGAACGTCTGAGGCAATAAAGCTTTCTTTTTCTCCTACGCCGACGATAAGCGGACTTTCTCTTCTGACAGCATAAACCACGTCCTTGAAATCAGAAAAGACTATTCCAAGCGCAAACGAGCCTTCAACCTCGCTCATAACTCTGACGATTGTGTCAAGAGGATTGCCGTCATAGTAATAGTCAAGGAGCTGTGCCACAACTTCCGTATCAGTTTCGCTCTGGAATTCACGTCCCTGCGCCACAAGGAAATCCTTCAGCTTTTTGTAGTTTTCGATAATGCCGTTGTGAACTATTGTTACTCTCTTTCCGCTGTGAGGGTGAGAGTTGATGTCAGAGGGTTCGCCGTGAGTTGCCCAGCGTGTGTGACCGATTCCGGCGTGACCGGAAGGCTTGTATGTATTTTCCATTTTTTCTTCAAGGTCTTTAAGTCTGCCCTTGGACTTTGCAACCTTTATTTCTCCGTTGTCAAAAACCGCTATTCCGGCAGAATCATAACCTCTGTATTCCAGCTTTGAAAGTGCACTCATAAGAACGTCGGTACATTCTCTCGGACCGACATAGCCAACTATTCCGCACATATTATCATGTGATTTGCATAAAAGCAAATCTACTCCTTTCATTCGTTTCGTTCATATGTGTACCAGACCATAAGGTGTGATTTTCTTTTATATTATATCATATAACAGCTCAAAATGCAACAGATTTAGTTTCTGATATGTGGAAGATATGTGAAAAACTGCTAAAAGATTATTCACCAGGCGGCTGAAAACTGCTGTTTGGACAGAAAAAAGGCTGCTGCACCGTCTGAAACGATGCAGCAGCCCGGGATTTTATCAGTCAGCAGGACTGAACATATCCTTTCCTACTCCGCATACCGGACAAACCCAGTCATCCGGAATGTCCTCAAAAGCTGTACCCGGAGCAATACCTGAATCAGGGTCGCCCACCTCAGGGTCGTAAATATATCCGCATGGATCACACTGATATTTCTGCATAATTAATCTCTCCTTGTGATTATTTCCGGAATATCCGGATAAAATTTATACCTTTATAATAACACCATATCACCTCTGTGTCAAGACAATACAGATATTATAAAATAAATATAAAAAATCCGCCTGTAAAATTGACATTTCATGCTTGAATATGCTATAATAAATTGTTACGTACAACTTATTATAATTTATTAAATGCCCTTGCAGATATGCAAAGTAAGCTTTGCTCCCTGCATATCGGGCAATTATATCATAAAATCATAGATTTTACGATATAAAACAAGTGTTAATATTTATAAACCTGTACATATTAATAACGGTAACAGATTTTTACAAAAAGGAGTTAAACTTTTATGAGTAATACAAACAGCTATGAAAGTCCTTTCTGCACCCGCTATGCCAGCGAGGAAATGCAGTATATTTTTTCAGCCGACAAGAAATTTTCAACATGGCGCAGACTCTGGGTCGCACTTGCAAGAGCTGAAATGAAGCTTGGTCTTCCGGTCACACAGGAACAGGTGGACGAGCTTGAAGCAAACATCGACAATATCGACTATGAGTATGCCGAAAAAGAAGAAAGAATAGTCCGCCACGACGTTATGGCGCACGTTCACACCTACGGCAAGGCTTGTCCGAAAGCCGACGGCATTATCCATCTTGGCGCAACATCATGCTATGTGGGCGACAACACCGATGTTATTATTATGCGTGACGCTCTTAAAGTTATTCGCAGAAAACTTATAAATGTTATTGCTAATCTTTCTGATTTTGCAATGAAGTATAAGGATATGCCGTGTCTTGCCTACACTCATCTCCAGCCGGCACAGCTTACAACAGTCGGCAAGAGAGCAACTCTCTGGACAAACGAGCTGCTTATGGACTTAACTGAAATCGAGCGCAGAATTTCTGACCTTAAACTGCTTGGCTCAAAGGGTACTACAGGTACACAGGCGTCATTCATGGAGCTTTTCGAGGGCGATACAGACAAGATAAAACAGCTTGAAAAGATGATTGCCGAAGAAATGGGATTTGACAGCGTTGTACCTGTTTCCGGTCAGACCTATTCAAGAAAGGTTGACAGCTTTGTGGTAAATTCCCTTGCAGGCATTGCTCAGTCATGCAGCAAGTTCTCAAACGATATGAGAATACTCCAGTCCTTCAAGGAAATGGAAGAGCCTTTTGAAAAGACTCAGATAGGTTCTTCAGCTATGGCATACAAGAGAAACCCGATGAGAAGCGAGAGAATCACTTCCCTTTCAAGATACCTTATGATAGACTGTCTTAATCCGGCGTTCACAGCAGGTACACAGTGGTTTGAAAGAACTCTTGACGACTCCGCAAACAAGAGAATCTCCGTTGCAGAAGCTTTCCTTGCGGCAGACGCAATCTTAAACATCATGATAAACGTTACAAGCGGCATGGTTGTTTATCCGAAGATTGTACGCAGAAGAGTTATGGCTGAACTGCCTTTCATGGCAACTGAAAACATCATGATGAGCGCAGTCAAAAAGGGCGGCAACAGACAGGAGCTGCACGAAAAAATCAGACAGTACTCAATGGAAGCCGGCAAAAAGGTCAAGGAAGAGGGACTGGACAACGACCTCTGCGAAAGAATCCTTGCAGACCCTATGTTCATGATTACAAAGGAAGAAATGGACGATATCATGAAGCCTGAGAATTTCACAGGCAGAAGCGCTCAGCAGGTTGAGGAATTTGTCAATGAATTTGTAAAGCCGATACTTGACGAAAACAGGGACATTCTCAACGAAAAATACGAAATGAAGAACTGATACGGCAATATTTGTGAAAAACCAATGAAAAAACAGCAAATATGCAAAAATCACTTGACATTATGATTAAATAATCATATAATTATAAGTAACTGCCGGCATAAAAATGCTTGTTGATGCCGGATAAAAAAACATAGGAGGTTTGAATGTGAAATATGCAAAGAAACCGGTATTCTTCATTGTCTTTGCGCTGATTCTCGCTTTTGCCGCATCTGTTATTTTCGGATTTTCAACACAGTACGGCGATGTTGAAACAGTACGCATAAAGGGCGTTGAGGATATCCGTCTGGGAATAGATATTCAGGGCGGTGTTGACGTTACGTTTGTTCCGGCAAACGGCGCTGACGCTACTGACGATCAGCTTGACTCTGCTCTTGAAGTTGTAAAGCTCAGACTTGCTTCGCTTAACATCAATGACAGCGAGGTTTATGAAGATTCTGAAAATGACAGAATCATTGTAAGATTCCCGTGGCAGGCAGGAGAGGAAAACTTTGACCCTGAGGCTGCCGTAAAGGAACTCGGTGAAACAGCTATGCTGACTTTCAGAGTCGGCACAGACACCAACGAGGACGGCACTCCGGCAGGAGATGTTGTACTCCAGGGTAAGGACATCAAAAAGGCAGAACCCCTCAGACAGGCTGAGGAAGACGGTACATACAGCTACGTTGTATCTCTTGAACTTTCAGATACAGCCGCTGATACATTCTCTGCCGTAACTTCAACAATGGCAGGAACAGGCGAATCTATTTCAATCTGGATGGATGACGAAATGATTTCAGCTCCTACCGTAAACGAGGCTATCACTGACGGCAAGGCTGTTATTTCAGGTGACTTTGACGCTGACAGTGCAAAGAGCCTTGCTGACAAGATCAATTCGGGTGCGCTTCCTTTCAAGCTTGAAACAGCAAGCTTCAAGACAATTTCCCCGACACTGGGTACAGGCGCTCTGAAAGCTATGATCATAAGCGGTCTTATCGCTTTTGCGTTTATCGCAGTCTATATGACAATTCTTTACAGAGTTACAGGCGTTGTTGCCGCTATCTCTATTATCGGACAGGTTGCCGTAACACTTGCCTGCATCTCAGGCTGGTTCGGATTCATGGCAAGCTCAACTCTCACAATTCCGGGTATTGCCGGTATTATACTGACTGTCGGAATGGGTGTTGACGCAAACATCATCACCGGCGAACGTATCAGAGAGGAACTGCGTTCAGGCAAGAGCCTTGACTCGGCGCTGAAATCCGGTTACAAGAGAGCGTTCTCCTCAATCTTCGACGGAAACCTCACAAGCCTTATCGTTGCCGTTATCCTTATGGGTGCGTTCGGAACTCCGGACAGCCTGCTGGCTGGTGCATTCAACAAGGTTCTCAGCCTGTTCGGTATCGGCGCTACAACTGAGGGTGTTATCTACTCATTCGGTTTCACACTCCTCATTGGTACACTTATGAACTTTGTAATGGGCGTGGGTGCGTCAAGACTGATGGTTTACTCACTTTCAAGATTCAAGATCTTCAGAAACAAGAAGCTTTACGGAGGTGAGGGCAATGAATAATAATGTTTATGATTTTTCATCAAAGAAGAAAATCTGGTTTCTCATTCCTCTCGTACTGATTGTTGTTATTGCAGTATTTACGATTATCAGAGGCGTTGAAGTCGCAATCGAATTCAAGGGCGGTACAATCATCTCATACTCTCACGAGGCTGACTGTGATGTATTCTCCGTTCAGAAGGATATCGAGGATCTGCTCAGCACTCCTGTTACTATCCAGGAGGGTGAAAGCCTTTCAGGAAATGCAGACACATTCTCAATTTCATTCAGCTATGACCAGGGTCTTTCAGCTGAAAAGCAGAATTCACTGACAAGTCTTCTCCAGGAAAAATTCCCGGACGCAGGCATTGAACAGCTTGATTCAAACGATGTAAACCCTACATCAGGACGTGAGTTCTTTATCAAGTGTATCATCGTTTCAATCCTTGCGGCACTGCTTATCCTTCTTTATATTGCTTTCAGATTCAAGCAGATAAGCGGCTGGTCTGCCGGTGTTTGTGCGGTTATCGGTCTTATTCATAACCTTGTGTTTGTATTCGGTACATTCGTAATCTTAGGCTACGAGATCAACGCAAACTTCATTGCGGTTATCCTTACAATTTTAGGTTACTCTGTAAACGATACAATCGTTGTTTACGACAGAATCAGAGAAAACAAGAAAATTATGAAGAAAGCCTCTGTTGCTGAGCTTGTAAATGTAAGTACTGCTCAGTCGCTCAGACGTTCTATCAGAACTTCCATCACAACAGTTTCAACAATGATTATAGTAACCGTTGTTGCTTATATATTCGGTGTAAGCTCAATTCTCAGTTTCTCAATTCCAATGATTGTAGGCATGGTTGCCGGAACATATTCAAGCCTGTTTGTTGCATCACAGCTCTGGGTATGGTGGAATGAAAAAAGACAGGGTAAGAAAAAGAAGAAATAATGTAAAAAATGAGGACGTCCGATAGGGCGTCCTTTTTGTTTGTCGAAAAAACTTAAGGCAATACCGCACAATTATTGTCGTGCAGATGCGCAGTCAGATTTTTTGTCAGATTGCATAAAAAACTCGCAGGCATACTGGCGTATGTCAAGAGATTTTTGCGTGATTTGACGGAAAAGCTGCAAGCAGATGTGCGGCAAAGGCGTCAGCCGTTAATTGTGCGGTGTTGCCTTAAGACAATACAGCACAGGGAACGTACAAACCCCTATGCGTTTATGCTTATAAACATATAGTACAATATTTATTATACATTGTCAAGTATTTTAGGAGAATTCGTTGAAGTAATATTTCATTTATTTAAGCCAAATATCTGATGCATCTTTTTAAATCATTTAAATTTTGCCAATTGTATTTTCAGGTATTGACATCTGAAAAACATAGTGCTATAATACAGGTATAATAAATTTTGAAGCAAGGGCGCTCCGGTAATCTGGAGTGCCTTTTTTGTTTTTTAATGAAAAGAGGAGTGAAAAAACATGAAGACTGCTGAATTAAACAAGGAACTTTATTCATCTCCTGTTGGCAATGCAGAAGAGATCAACGAACTGCTCAGACGCTATGGCGTTAAGTTCGGCATATACAAAAACGGCATTTTCAAAGAACAGCTTTTTCCTTTTGACCCGATACCAAGAATTATTACCCACGATGATTTTACAGACATGGAAAAGGGACTTGTTCAGAGAGTGGATGCGCTGAACAAGTTCCTTTTTGATATTTATCACGACAAAAACATTATCAAGGACGGCGTTATCCCGGAAAATTTTGTGTATATTTCAAGCGGATATCTTCCGCAGTGTGAGGGAATAACTCCCCCGAACAATATTTACAGTCACATTTCCGGAATCGACCTTGTCCAGAGCAAGGACGGGGACTGGTATATATTAGAGGATAATCTGAGAATACCTTCCGGTGCGTCATATCCGCTTATCGCAAGAGAGCTTACACGAGTTGCCTCCCCTGCTGCGTTTTCCAGTAACAGCATTGTGGATAACCGCAACTATGCAAAGCTTCTGAAAGACACAATGGATTATTCAAACTGCGGAGGTATCAATGCGATTTTAACTCCCGGAAGGTACAATGCGGCATATTTTGAGCATTCCTATCTTGCGGAACTTACAAATTCCGTACTCGTACAGAATGACGAGCTTTTTGTTGAGGACAATGTGCTTTACCACAAGACTTATACCGGCGGAAAGACCAAAGTAGGCGCTTTATACAGGCGTATCTCAGACGATTATCTCGACCCGCTGACCTTTGAACCGCAGTCGCTTATCGGTATTCCGAATCTCATGGAGGCTTACCGTTCGGGCAATGTTGCAATTATAAACGCTCCCGGAAACGGCGTTGCTGATGACAAGGGTATTTACTATTTTGTTCCAAAGATGATAGAGTATTATCTCGGCGAAAAGCCTGTTCTGAAAAACGCTCCGACTTATCTGCCGTTTTATGAGGAGGACAAGGAGTATGTACTTAAAAATCTGGACAGGCTTGTTATCAAGGACGTTGCAGAAGCCGGCGGCTACGGCGTTATCTTCGGCAGCGAGCTGAGCGACGAAAAGCTTGAAAATATGCGGCAGACCATTATTAATGAGCCAAGACGCTTTATTGCGCAGGAAGTCATTGACTTTCTTGACCTGCCTATCCTTGACGACGGCAGACAGGTTATGAGAAAAGCTGACCTGAGAGCATTCGTACTTTCAGGCGAGCAGACAAAAGTGTGGGCGTCGGGACTTACACGCTTTTCAAGAAATCCCGATTCATTCGTAGTAAATTCATCACAAGGAGGAGGTTTTAAGGACACATGGGTACTATCTCGATAGAACACGGCGACAGACTCTTCTGGCTTGGAAGATACGCCGAGAGAGTTTTCTCAACCTTAAAAGCATTAGAAGATTTATATGACAATTCAATTGACAGCAGACCGAAATGTTATACTGACTTTCTGGCAAAGTTCGGTCTTGCTGATACCTACGGCAGCGCAAAAATCTTTTTTGACAGCTTTATATTTGATAAGGAAAACGTAAATTCTGTTGCGGCAAGCCTTGAAAGGGCATATGACAACGGAATCGTACTCAGAGAGGAAATTTCTACAGAGGCACTTTCCTTTTTGCAGCTTGCATTTGACACTCTTGAAAAGGCGCAGAAATCTGCCAAGGGATTAAGACTTTCCCTGCTGCCTCTTGAAGATATTCTTTTCGGATTCTGGGGCTGTGTTTCAGAATATGTCTACGACTATGAGATAAGGACTATTATTTTCTGCGGAAAATCTGTTGAAAGACTTGACCTTGAATTAAGATTCAAATCCGACTTCGGAAAAGTCCAGCATGAATTTGAAAGACTGTGCAGGCATCTTAGAAATGTTCCGAAAAACAGTCCGTACAGATATAACACCGGTCAGTTATGCAGACTTGTTGAAATTCTCGGTTCGGAAGAAGACTATCTGAAATTGTCAGACAAGGCTATTACAAGTCTTGGCAAGCTGTTTGAGGCTGAAAAAATTCCTGTGGGGGTAAATGTATGAAAAAGCTGTATTTCCATTTTTCCACCAAGCTTACCTTTGATAACTATGTACATGACCATTCCTTTGCTCTGCGCTGTATCCCCCCCGAAACTCCTTCACAGCATATTTTATCCTGTGAGCTTAACATTTCCCCGTTCGTTTCGGCAATGCAGACTGTTGATTCATTCGGCAACAATGTCACTTCCAGCTATCTGAAAAAGGAGCACCGCTATCTTGATTTCGAGATAACGGGCTGTGCGGAAATCGACTGCATCGCTCAGAAGACTGATTTCATGCCCTGCTACAGCTATCAGTCGAAATACACAAAGCCGGATTCTGCACTGACTGAATGGTACAGTGAGATAAGCTCCGGCTGTACGGCAGATGACCCTTTTGAAAGAATAAAATTTTTTTCTGACTGTCTTTCAGAGGTCATGACTTATGAAAAGAACAGTACTGATACTGCAACAACTGCCGCTGAAGCTTTTGCAATCAA
This sequence comes from Ruminococcus sp. UBA1394, assembly GCA_002305725.1. Classification (GTDB taxonomy): domain Bacteria; phylum Bacillota; class Clostridia; order Oscillospirales; family Ruminococcaceae; genus Porcipelethomonas. The sequence goes on from DBQM01000059.1 coordinate 93,178, forward strand.
AAAAGGCGTCTGTCAGGATTTCACTCATGTTATGCTGTCGGTACTGCGAATGGACGGTATACCCTGCCGTTATATTGCCGGTCTTGCAAGCTGTGACGGCGAAACACACAGCTGGCTTGAGATATGGACGGGCGAATACTGGAAAGGCTATGACCCGACGAATAACTGTGATATATCAGACGATTATCTTGTACTTTCCCAGGGACGTGATTTCGGTGACTGCGCTGTTGACAGAGGAGTAATGTTCGGCGCCTACACAAAGCAGCTGCAATTAATTGAATCCTGTCTGTCAGAAAGCTCATTCTATTAATAACGGAGGACAAAACAATGGTTCAATCAGTTACGCAGGCGTCGCTTGCGGTAAATGAAACACTGAACATAAAAAAGAACAGTATAAAAAACGGCAAAAGCGGTAAACGAATATGTGTTGTTACCGGAATTCACGGTGATGAACTTGAAGGGCAGTATCTTGCCTGGCTGCTTGCGGACCATATAAACAAAAATATCGGCTGTCTTAACGGAACAGTCGATATTTATCCTGCGCTCAACCCGATGGGTATTGACTCTATCACAAGGGGTATTCCGCTTTTTGACCTTGACATGAACAGAGTTTTCCCGGGTTCAAAGGACGGTACTATGATAGAAACAGTCTGTTCGGCGATTATTGACGACATAGCCGGCGCTGACATCTGCATTGACGTCCATTCCAGCAATATTTTTCTCAAAGAGATACCCCAGATAAGAATAAGCGTACCAACAGCGGAAACCCTTGTGCCGTACGCCAAAATGCTCAATGTAGACTTTATCTGGGTACACGAATCAGCAACCGTTCTTGAATCCACTCTTGCACACAGTCTTAATTCAAGAGGTACTAAAACTCTTGTAGTTGAAATGGGAGTGGGAATGAGAATCACAAAGGAATACTGCTTCCAGCTTTTTGACGGCGTTCTGAATCTTATGAAAAATCTCGGAATGTGGAGCGGCGAAACAAAAGAGCCGAGAGTTCCGGCGATTTCCTTGAACGGTGCTGTCGGATTTGTCAATTCAGACGCAGCGGGAATTTTCGTCCAGACCGCAAATTTCGGCGACCATGTCAGAAAAGGCGACCATATCGGCGACGTACTGAATCCGCTGACAGGCAAGATTGAGGAGAAAGTAACAGCAGTCTGCGACGGAATGATTTTCACCCTCAGAGAATACCCTATCGTTTACGGCGGTTCTCTGCTTGCAAGAATTTTATGCGACAGCTCGGACGATATCATTGAGAAAGGTATAACACAGCAATGAGAAAGGAAATACTCTATTCATTAAAATCACCCTACCGTGAAAGTCTGGACATAACAGGCTTTAAATTCGGTTCGGGGAAAAAGTCAATTGCCATTGTGGGCGCAATGAGAGGAAATGAAGTACAGCAGATGTATGTCTGTTCACGGCTTATACAGGAGCTGAAAAGGCTTGAAAAGAAGAACGAGATATCATGCGACTGCGAAATAATGGTAATACCCTGCGTCAACTACTATTCAATGAATATCGGCAAGCGCTTCTGGGCAATGGATAACACCGATATCAACAGAATGTTTCCGGGATATGACCTCGGCGAAACTACCCAGCGTATTGCCGACGGACTTTTCAGCGTCCTTCAGGGCTATGAATACGGCATACAGCTTGCAAGCTTTTATCAGCAGGGAAATTTCCTCACCCATGTAAAGCTTATGGAAACCGGTCTTACTGACAGCAGTCTTTTAAAGCTTTTCGGTACTTCATTCGGTATCATAAGAACACCCCGTCCCTATGACACCACAACCCTCAACTATAACTGGCAGATATGGGAAACCAAAGCTTTTTCCGTTTACACCAATTCCACAGATACGATAAACGAAAAGTCCGCACAGGAAGCTGTTTCAGCAATTCTGCGGTTTATGTACAACACCGGAATTATAACAAAAACAATTCATGCGGCATATGCCACAGAGATAATTTCCGAAAATTCCATTGAGCAGATACGCTCGGAAGACGGCGGACTGTTTATGAACAAAACCGAAGTCGGCAAGCACGTTGAGGAAAACGAAATATTAGGCGAAATTTTAAATCCCCTTGACGGTGAAACAGTATCAGTCATAAAAGCGAATTTTTCCGGAATAGTCTATTTTGTCTACAACACTCCGCTTATAAATGAAAACACAGTATGCTTTAAAATTATCAGGGACTGATTATAAAAAATATTACCGCTTACGGCACTGACCATAGGCGGTATTTTTATGACAGGATGTCATATAAAACAGACCCGTCAGAAAGCTTTCCCCAGCGTTCAGCTCCGTTACTGTGACTTTCCGGTCAGGTGTTTCAGCAATGCATTGCAGCCCTCGTAAATGTCCCTGTAAGTAGTCACGAAATCTCCGCTGTACCATGGGTCTGCAACATCATCACTTCTTCCTGCAAAGCCAAGCAGTTTGTATATCTTTTCATCTTCATCATTGCCAAGAATACGCCGCATATTTCTGATATTCGCCGAATCCATTCCTACAAAGTAATCGTACTTTTCATAGTCACTTTTTTTAAGCTGTACCGCAGATTTCCCCTCGCACGAAATACCATGCTTTTTAAGTTCTGCCTTTGCCGGCGGATACACCGGATTGCCCCTGCCGTTCCATATTTCTTCAGTACTTGTGGCGCTGGAGGAAATGAAGAATTCATCCTGCAATCCCGAATCTCTGACAAGCTTTTTCATAATAAATTCCGCCATTGGTGAACGGCAGATGTTGCCGTGGCAGACAAACATTATCCGCATCATTTCACACCATCTCCCCATTTTCAATTCTCTCGGCAAGGTCATTGAGATACACCCATCTGTCCATCTTTTCAGCAAGCTGATTTTCAAGGAGTTCTTTTCTTTCAGACAGCTCCTGCAGCTTTACATAGTCGGAAGAACATTCTGCAATGCCCTTTTCCGTATCTGCTATCTGCTGTTCCAGTTCAGCAATATCATCGTCAATAGTTTCAAATTCACGCTGCTCCTTAAAAGAAAATTTCAGTTTCTTTTTGCCGATAAAAGTGCGTTCTTTCTTCTCAGTCTGTTTCTGTGACTTTTCTGCTGTATCTGTATTTTGCAGCACTTTCTCTGCGTAGTCGCTGTAATTGCCGTTGTATCTTATAACAGCGCCGTCACCCGTAAGCTCCCATATTTCCGACGCCATTTTATCAAGAAAATATCTGTCATGGGATATTGCAATGACTGCACCGTTAAAATTGCTGAGATAATCTTCAAGAATCGTCAGCGTCGCAATGTCAAGGTCATTTGTCGGCTCGTCAAGCAGTAGAATGTTTGGTGCTGTCATAAGCACTTTCAGAAGATACAGTCTTTTTCTTTCTCCACCTGACAGCTTTTCAATTCTGTTCCACTGCAGTTCCGGAGTGAAAAGAAACCGCTCCAGCATTTGTGCCGCCGTTACTGTTCCGTCCGGAGTCTGTATATGGTCGGCAGTTTCTCTGATGTATTCGATAACGCTCTGTGACGGGTCCATGCTTTCGCATTCCTGTGAAAAATAGCCGATTTTTACTGTATCACCGATCGTAACATTACCGCTGTCTGGCTGAATTTCGCCAGCTATCATTTTTATAAGCGTTGACTTTCCCGCCCCGTTGTGTCCTACGATACCTGTTCTTGCGTTTCTCGGAATTATGCATGAAAAATCAGAAATAAGATTCTTTCCGTCTATTGATTTTGAGATATTTTCAAGTTCTATTGTTTTCTTTCCAAGTCTTGAAGAAACAGACTGCAATTGCAGCTTTTCCGCTTCTGCAGGCTTTTCCCTGTTTTCAAGCTCATGAAATCTTTCTATCCTGTCTTTTGACTTTGTACCTCTCGCCCTTGCACCACGTCTTATCCATTCAAGTTCACGGCGGTAGAGAGTACGATTTTTGCGTTCTTTCGCTTCTGCATCTGCCTCACGCTGTGCTTTCTGTTCAAGATAGGTGCTGTAGCTTCCGTCATACTCAAAAAGACTGCCTCTGTCAACCTCAGCTATTTTATGGGTGATACTGTTTAAAAAGTATCTGTCATGTGTCACCATAACAATTGCACCACGGTATTTTTTCAGCTGTTCTTCCAGCAGCTGTACCGTTTCGTTGTCAATATGGTTTGTCGGTTCGTCCATAAGAAGAATGTCACTGGGCTGTATAAGCGCTGCCGCAATACCTGCACGCCTGCGCTCACCGCCGGAAAGACTGCTGATATCCCTTGAACAGTCCGACATCCCCATCTTTCCCAGAATTGACTTAGCCTCAAATTCCTTTGCCTGCTTTAAATCTGACGGCAGGTGCAGCATAACCTGTTCAAGCACACTTCCGTGTTCCTCAAATTCCGGTATCTGCGGCAGGTATGAAATTCTGACGCCTTTTGTACGGATTATTTCGCCGCTGTCGGGTTCTTCCGCACCGGCAAGGATTTTCAGAAGCGTGGACTTGCCCGTACCGTTTATGCCGATAATTCCGACCTTGTCGCCTTCATTCAGAAAAAATGAAATATTGTTCAGAACTTTGCGTTCCATGTAAGTTTTAGATATGTTTTGTGCTGAGAGTAATATCATTATATGTTCCTTTCGTTTTGCTCATAATACAATACTTTCTTCTAAAATCCGTTTGCATTCTTTCCAGTCCGGCAGCATTGACTGCAAAAGAGAATAGAACTGTCTGGAATGATTCGGGTGAATGAAGTGGCAGAACTCATGAAATACCACATATTCAATGCAGTTTTCCGGCGCCTCTATAAGCCTTTTGTTCAGCGTTATAACGCTTTTAAACGGCTGACAGCTCCCCCATCGTGAAGTCATTCTGCGTATTTTCAGCTGCGGAAAAGCTATGTTATATGGTGCAAATTTTTTGTGGACTTCATGCATGATTTCATCAAAAACCGTCATACATTGCCCGTCCAGCCACAAATCAAACAGCTTCTTTCTGCGGTTATAATCATCGGGACGCTTAACGTGAATATACACATAAGTACCGTCGCAGTCAACAAATTCCCTGCAGTCCTCTTCAACTTTTATCTGCATACTTCTGCCAAGCAATGTGATATTTTCTCCGCTTATATACTGCAGTTCAGCTTTTTTAACTTCACGCTGACTGAAATGCAGTACAGCATTGCGGATATAGTCACTTTTGCTGACAACAAAACTTTCAACAGCCTTTACAGGCACACGCGGAGGTGCTGACACATAAACAGAACCGTCCTGCCTTATTCTTAGATTGATATTCTTTATCTTTTTGCGTTCAAATGTAAATACAATTGTTCCGCAGTCGGTTTCGACCTGCCTTACTTCTGTTGATATTGCTTTCATCAGTACCCCTGCTCTTATGTACGGTATTGCCTTGTTTCTTTATAATAGTATACCAGTTACAAAATAAAAAGTCAATTTATTGAAAGTCTTTCAGACAAAAGACCGCACAACAGCTTTATGATTTTTTATATCTGATATTCACAAACAGTATTGTTTTTGTGGATTTTTCATGGTATAATATAGTTAATAAGCCAATATTGCCCGACAGATATTATTGCCGGATTTACGATTTTAGCACATTTTTTTATAGAAAGGAATGTTATTATGAAAAAAACAGCAGCAATGTTTACAGCCGTACTTTCAGCTGCGGTAATGGCTGTTTCTGTGTCTTCATCAGCTCTGACTGTCTTTTCTGCTGAAAACTCAGTTTCTGAAACCGAGATATGCTATGAGTTTGAAAACGGAAAAACCGACGGCGGAAAAATATTCACAGAGGGCTGGAAAGGCAATACCGCCGAGGACGGTAGCGGCGAGGATTACGACCTTACAAACGCTTCAAACGGCGGTTTTTCATTTCTTGACCAGAAAGGTACAACAATAAGCGTTGAAGTGGAGGTTGAGGAGGCAGGACTGTATGAACTGACAGTATGCTACTGCGAACCGTCTGACCCGAACAAAAAGGTGCAGTATCTCAACATAAACGGAGTAAACCAGGGAGAGATAAGCTTTCCCCACAATCTTACCTTTGAGGAAACTTCCGGCGGAATTGTAATGCTTGAAAAGGGAGTAAACGTCATTGAGTTCAAGGCATACTGGGGATATACCTATTTTGATTATCTGACAGTAAAACCGGCTGATGAAAGCCTTAAAACTCTTTCCCCGGACAGACAGCTTTCAAATCCGAATGCATCTGATTCAGCCAAAAGACTTTACAATTATCTATGCGACCAGTACGGAAACCATATTCTCTCCGGACAGCAGGAATACTGCGGTTCACATAACTACAACCTTTATGCCGACCCGGATAATTATATTAAGGATAACGAGCAGGAATTTGAGTATATACAGGAAAAAACGGGTAAAATGTGTGCCGTAAGAGGAATAGATTTCCTTAACTATCGCTCAAACGCAACATGGGACGACAATGCCGCTGAACGTACTATTCAGTGGGTCAATGAATACAAAGGAATAGCAACAGTTGTATGGCACTGGAGTGTGCCGTCGGAGGAAGGCAGCACCGACTGCAATTTCTATGTTGAATCGGCAAGCGCCAACTATACTACATTCAGCATTTCAAGAGCGCTTGAAGAAGGTACATGGGAAAACGAGGTTCTCATGGCAGACATTGCTGAAATTGCAAAGCAACTTACCAAATTAAAAGAAGCAGACGTACCGATTTTGTGGAGACCTCTCCACGAAGCTGAGGGCGGCTGGTTCTGGTGGGGTGCAGAGGGAGCTGAAAACTGCAAAAAGCTTTACCGCCTGCTTTATGACCAGCTTACTAATGTTTACGGTCTTGACAATCTTATCTGGGTATGGACAGGATATGCGTACTCAACCTCACCCGACTGGTACCCGGGAGATGATGTGGTTGATATTGTAGGTTATGACAAATACAATGCAGTTGACGGTCTGCCGAATTTAAGCTCCATTTCTTCAACCTTCTACAGCCTTGTAAAGAGTACAGACGGAAAAAAGATGGTTACAATGTCCGAAAATGATTCCATACCATCCCTTGAAAATCTTCTGAATGACAAAGCAGGATGGCTTTACTTCTGCCCGTGGTATATGAACTACCTTACAAGCGAGCAGAATAATCCTGTGGATAACCTTATTGAAATATACAACAGCGAGTACTGCATAACTCTTGACGAGCTGCCGGATCTGAAATCATATCCTATGGCGGAAGAAACTGAAGTAATCAAAGGCGATGTAAACCTTGACGGAAGTGTGGATTCTGCGGATATTGTACTGCTGGCAAAGTATCTGACAGTTAAGACAAATCTGAATGCAAGGCAGAGCGAAGCAGCAATGCTTACTGACGATAACAGGCTGGACGCTTTTGACCTGATTGCACTGAGAAGAACAGTACTGAATAAAATATAAGGCAACAAAATTCCGGTAAGGCATTTAACTTACCGGAATTTTTTATATACTCATTGTGCTTTTTATTCTTTTTCAATACCGTCAATAGTGTAGATGAATTTAACCTTGCCGTCCATACCGTTTCCTATTCCGGAAAAGCTGTTGTATGCCTTTGAAATGTCCGACAGCTTTTTCAGTCTGTCTGTCAGTTCTTTTATGTCATTGTTGTATACGTCGGCTATTTTATCAATTCCCTCTTTTTTGAATTTTTCCATGCCATCCTTTAAATCTCCAGAACCGCTTTCCAGTTTGCCTGCACCGTCTGACAGCGCTGAAACACCGTCTTTCAGCGACGCCATACCGTCCATCAGTTCTCCGCTGCCGCTGTAAATTGCCGACGCACCATCTGAAAGCTCACCGACTGAGCTATGGAGAGTATCAGCACCGTTCTTTAAGATACCGCCGCCGTCACGAAGTGCTGAAAGTCCGGAATTAAGCGAACCGGCACCTTTACAGAGCGAATCAGCACCCGCCTGTGCGGTCTGAACTCCCGATTCAAGCTTTTCAGTACCGTCTTTAAGGGCAGTATTTGCTTTTGAAAGGTCCTTTGTACCTCCGGAAAGTTCAGACGCACCCTTATTAACCTTAATTACTGAATTATACAAGGTATCAGTTCCGTCGGCTATCTTTGAACTGCCGTCTTTAATACCTGCCAGTCCTGCATCAAGCTGGTCAACACCGTCAGCAAGCGCAGCTGAACCCTCTTTAAGACTTCCTATACCGTCGCTTAAAGCATCTGCGCCGCTTTCAAGCTGTGAAACACCATCTTTTAACTCTCCGCCGTCCTTCATTGATGCGGCTATCTGTTCCTGTCCGGCAATTGTCTGTTCAAGGACGCCTATCATCTGCGCAATACTTTCGTCCTGTGTGGTCTGGTAAAGCGCTTTAAGTCCTTCAAGGACCTGCTTGTTATAGCTTATTGTTTCATCAAGACCTGCACCTGCCTGGCTGATACCTGCTGAAAGATTTCCAAGACCGTCAGACAGTCCGTCTGCCCCGTTTCCAAGCTCATCTATACCGCCCAGAGCGTTCTCCACACCGGCTTTCAGCTGTTCAGAACCGTCCTTTACAGCCCCGATGCCATCGTCAAGCTTTTTCGCTGACTCCGACAAGGTTTTTGCACCGCTTTCAAGCTGTGAAGTTCCGTCGGAAAGGCTCTTAGCTCCCGACTCTACCTTCTTCGAACCGTCCAGTACTGCCGAAACTCCGTCATTCAACGCTTCCGCTCCGTCAAGTATGGGAGAAAAGCCGTCTGAAAGCTTTTTTGCTCCCTCTGCCAGCGAATCAGAACCGTCTTTTGCCGCACTTATTCCATTGTACAGGTCTGCTGCACCGTCAGCAAGCGTTCCTGCTCCGTCCTCCAGCTTTTCAGAACCGTCTGACAGCGCCGAGGCACCGTCTTTCAGCTCTGCTGTACCGCTGTAAAGCTTATCTGCACCGTCCTGCAGTTCTGATGTTCCGCTGAGAAGCGATTTCAGACCGTCATAAAGTTCTCCAGAACCGTCAGCCAGCTTTTCGGCAGCGTCGGTCATTTCATCAATTTTCTCCTGTAAATCGTCAAGTGAATCGGTTTCACTCAGGTCCAGATCTGAAAACAGCTCATTTGTGGCAACTGTGAAAGAAGTGGAAATTGAAAAGTCAGTTACATCGGCGGAAAACTCAAAGTAATCGGGAATGTCAATATCAATATCCTTGTTTTTGTCAAGTCCGAGGCTTTGTGAAAGTCCCGGCACAGCCATGCCGGCAACAACAAATCTTTCGCCGTCTGAGATATACTGTCCGTTTGTCACCTCAATATTGCTGAATTTGCTGCTGTCAAGAATTGAGGCGGATATCATAAGAAATGGTACATACATATCGGTGTTTTTGCCGTTTTGCTTTACTGTTGTTTTCTGATTGTTTGTGTAGTCATATCTTACAGTAACTCTGCCGCTTTTGCCTGCCAGTTCCTCCGGAGAGATTTCCTTTCCGTCAAGGTAATAAGTCAGTTTTACCGTAACAGGAAGTTCCTTGTCTGTTGTACCCTGATAATAAATATCCGAACCGCCTGCGTCCCACTCTACTTCACCGTTTGTTTCCGTAAATGTTTCATAACCCTTGACATTTTCTATGCCGGAAAGCTCTGACTTATCCATTATGCTTGCCAGTCCGTCCTCATTGTCCAGCCAGTCACTTACAATAACATTTTTCTTATTGCCCTGCGAATCTGCCACGACGTATACTGTTTCTTCCTTTAAAACTCTGCCGTTCTCTTCAGCTTTCTGTTCAGCAACGGCACTATCTTTCTGCGCTTTTGCTGCCGTTACGGCAAATACACCTGTTGAACCGGCTGATATAAGAATTGCCATTACTGCGGCAAGAACTCTTGTTAATTTTTTCATGGAATTTTCCTCCTTTAAGACTCTTTCGGTCTGATTCCGATAGTTGTTCTGCAAATTAATCTGTCAAACAGCATAAGCATTGACGGAAGTACCAGAATTACAGTAAACATACTTACAATAGCGCCTCTGGACATCAGTATGCACAGAGATGATATCATATCCATTTCTGAATAAATTCCTACTCCGACTGTCGCTGCAAAAAATCCCAATGCGCTGACAATAATTGATTTCATTGAGGTTGAAAGCGCAATATATACTGAATCCTTTTTGCTCTGTCCTCTCGACCTTTCTTTCTTGTACCTCGTGGTCATAAGGATAGCATAGTCAACAGTAGCACCCAGCTGAATCGTACCTATAACAATTGATGCTATAAACGGAAGTACAGTACCCGTATATGCCGGTATACCCATATTTACGAATATTGCAAATTCTATAACTATTACAAGTATTACCGGAAGTGATATGGATTTCAGAACCAGCGCTATCAGAATAAAGATAACCCCGATAGACGCAGTGCTTACCAGACCGAAATCGTGGTCCATAATTTTTATAAGGTCCTTTGTTGCAGGAGCCTCACCGATAAGCATACCGTCCTTGTCATAATTCTTTATTATGCTGTTGATTTTATCAATCTGGCTGTTGACTTCGTCCGACGCCGTCTTGTATTCCGAACCTATCAGCATAAGCTGCCATTCGTCACTTTTCAGTATTGACTTTATGGAATCCGGAATAACTTCCTGAGGAATAGCAGAGCCAATAAGCGTATCCATTCCCAGCGCAAAGCTTACACCTTCAACATTATCTATCTCGTCAAGCATTGCATTTACTTCCCTGGCTGACATATCCGAATCAACAAGCATCATATGAGTTGAGTTCATATTGTACTCTTCCGAAAGCTTTGAATTTGCCACAACGCTTGCTGTGTCCTCCGGCAGCATGGTGTCAAAGTTGTAATATACATCATAGTGAGTGTAGCCGTAAATTGCAGGAGCAAGAGCCAGCGCAAATATTACAAGAAAAACTTTTCTGTGATCTATAATGAATGAGGCTGCCTTATCCATTGACGGGATAATATCCTTATGCCGTGTTTTCTCAATTGCTTTATCAAATGTAAGGATAAACGACGGCAGTATTGTAACACAGCCGATAACGCCGAATACAACGCCTTTTGCCATTACAATGCCAAAGTCAAGTCCCAGAGTAAAGCTCATAAAGCACATTGAAAGGAATCCGGCTATTGTTGTCAGCGAACTGCCCACTACGGAAGATATGGTATTGGATATCGCATGACCCATTGCACGTTCCTTGTCCCCGGGAAAACGTTTCTGGTTATCCTGGTAGCTGTGCCACAGGAAAATCGAAAAGTCCATTGTAACGCCCAGCTGGAGCACCGCACTCAGCGCTTTGGTGATAAACGAAATCTCCCCCAGAAAGAAGTTTGTTCCGAGATTATAGATAATCGCCATGCCGATACTGAGCATGAAGAAAACAGGTATCAGGAAAGAATCCATTGTAACTGCAAGAACAAGGCTTACAAGCAGTACTGCAATAACAACATACATCACGGATTCCTTGTCGGAAAGATTTTTGATATCCGTAACAACCGCTGACATTCCGCTGACGAAGCACTGTTCTCCGGCAACCTTTCTTATCTCCTCAACAGCTGACATTGTACCGTCGCCGGAAGAAGAATCGTCAAAGAATACCGCCATTAACGTGGAATCTCCGGAATTGAAAAAGTCGTATATATCGTCCGGAAGAATCTCCTTTGGTATGCTGATGTCAGCTACTGTGTCATACCACACAACATCAGCAACATGGTCAATTTCTTCAATTTTCTTTTTTGTTTCGGCAACGTCCTTATCAGACATTCCCTCAATCATTACCATGGAGAATCCGCCTTTTCCGAAATCCTCCAGAAGTATGTCCTGCCCTTTCATCGTTTCAATGTCCTTGGGCAGATATGACAAAATATCATAGTTTACTCTCGTTGTCACAAAACCGATAACCGAAGGTATAAGCAGAAGTATGCTTACAATTAAAATCAGTATTCTGTGTTTTGCGATCCACTTTCCGAATTTAACCATCATATCTCTCCTTTCAAATATGACCAACAGTCACTTATTGCTATTATTATAATCCCCCGTAACAGCAAAGTCAATAGAGTTCAGTCGAAATAATGACCATCAGTCATTATTTTGTAGCTTTGCACAATTGCAGCCTGTACCGAATAATGACTAATGGTCATTTTGTCGAATTGACTTTTTTATAAAGTTATAATATAATTAGGAAAAGACAAAATATATAGTAAACAAAAATTTTTTTGTTTACTATTAGCCGATACGCACGGAGCGAACGAAGTAAGCGGATGTGCGAGGCGATA
>DBQM01000046.1:0-130 GCA_002305725.1 Ruminococcus sp. UBA1394
ATCTATTGTAGCACTACAAAATAATTTCAAAAAAATTCAAAAAAGCTATTGACAAAATCCATTCAATGTAGTATAATATATAAGTCGCTGATAGTTAAAGCGACTTTGTGGGAGCATAGCTCAGCTGGGA
>DBQM01000046.1:152-3170 GCA_002305725.1 Ruminococcus sp. UBA1394
GGTTAGAACGCTAGCCTGTCACGCTAGAGGTCGTGGGTTCGACTCCCATCCAGGTCGCCAGTAATATGCGGATTTAGCTCATCTGGTAGAGCGCCACCTTGCCAAGGTGGAGGTAGCGAGTTCGAGCCTCGTAATCCGCTCCAGTATGGCGCTATAGCCAAGTGGTAAGGCGTGGGTCTGCAACACCCTGATCCCCAGTTCAAATCTGGGTGGCGCCTCCATACAAATTATGTGTAACGCTTGTGTTTCTACATAGGCGTTACTTTTTTAACCGGAGGAAAAATAAATGTTCTCAGTTTTAAAAAAGGCGGCTGCCTGTGCTGTCAGCTGTGTAATGCTTTTTACATTGTCAGCCTGCGGCAATAAAGAGGCAGAGGAAAAAGGGGATTATTTAACGGGTAATAAATGGGAGACATCAGCCGGAATGCTGCTTGAGTTTGACAAGGACGGTACGTTCAAGTGGTTTAATGACAAATCAGTGCGTGATGACAATTACTATTCCGGCGAATTTACAGTTATGGTAGGTCAGGAGGCAGTTGATTATCTTGCGGAAAACCATGGGCTTGCTGAGGATATCCAGCTTTCTGCAATGGATAAGTTTGACGTTTCCATCGACTATTATTATTCAGTCATAATGAATAATAAAGAGCGCATTCAGGGCGGAGAAAATAACCTTGAAGAAGAAAATGAGATAGTTTACTATGGCTATTACAAGCCTAAGTATGAAAGCTTATATCTTTACAACCTTGACAGCCTTACATCTTATGACTTTACTAAAATGTAAAAGCTGCTGAAGGAAAATTTATTTGAATTAAAAAAGACTGAATTCCATGAGAATTCAGTCTTTTTTATTAGTTATACCCGATTATATCAGGGATTTTTTCAGACGGTAGTAAAAATAAACCTTTTCAATGCTATAAGGTCAAATATGTTTACAGAACCATCTTCGTTAAAATCAGCAGCTGCGAATTGTCTTGCATTAAATGATTTTGCTTTTATAAAGTATTTCTGGAACACAACTGCGTCAGCAACTGTAATACTTCCGTCCAGATTAATGTCACCCATAAGAGTATCATCTCGTGTGGTAGTTGTTGTAACAGCTGTAGTTGTGGCTGGTATTGTTGTAGTTGTTGTTGCGGAAGCTGAGGTAACCGGATTTGTTGCAACTGTTGTGGTTACTGTGGAAACAGAGGTGACTGGCTGTGTTACAATAGTAGTGCCTGGCTGTGTGGTTGTTGTTTTTGCTGTGGTAGTAACAGGCTGTGTTACAATAGTTGTGGTAGTCTGTGTTACTGTAGTAGTAACGGCAGTTGTTGCAGGAGTTGTTACCGGAGTTGTTTTGATGGAAACCTTACCGGAAACTAAAACCGGACTGAATTCAGTTACTTCTTCTGAAAGATTGCCGAAAATAACTTTTCCGTTTGAAGTGCCTGAGCCTGGGGTAACAGCTCTGTCGATAGGGACTATGCTGAATTCAGCCTCTGAACCGTCAGCAGCTGTTTCGCTAACCTTGCCTGTAATGCTAAGGAATGTACCCGAGCCGCTAAGTACTGTACCGGAAACATCAGAGAACAGAACGTCAACAACGTCTGTGTCAATCATATATGCAAACGGATGCGGCAGATTCTCATCGGCAGTTACATTCTCCGCCAGTTTACCCAGCTCAATGCTTTCAACTGTAACAAGTGATGAATCGTATGAAATGCCGAACTCACATACATTTATTCCCGGTGACGGAATGTTTTCCATATCCAGAGTTAATGTGTAACTTTCACCGGGCTCGACTGTTTCCGAACTGATTTTTACACTGAAATCATCAGCAGCAGTTACTCCGAGGGCAATACCGCCAAAAAGCGATGCTGCAACAGTGCATGAAATCACACCGCAAAAAATTTTTTTGATAAGCTTCATAGATCAATCTCCTTTTCGTTATGATTATTTTGAAAAAATATAAACAATTTGCAGATATATTTATTATATATTTCAACATTAACAAAGTCAATTCACAAATGTGCTGAAATTATGGCATTTTTGTACTGGAAATTCGGTGGTATATTACATATATGTCTGTTATTGAAAACTTGTCATATTTCGCAAATAATCCCTGCAGTTAATTTTAACCGCAGGGATCATGTTTTTAATGTGATACCGTATAATTATGCGCTGCTGTCTTAATAGTTTTCAGCATTGATTTCAAAGTAGCTCTGAGGATGAGCACAGGCAGGGCATACATCCGGTGCCTTTGTGCCTACAACGATATGACCGCAGTTGCGGCATTCCCATACTTTGACTTCAATCTTTTCAAATACCTGTGCCATTTCCACATTTTTCAGCAGAGCGCGGTAACGTTCCTCATGATGCTTTTCGATGGCAGCAACAAGACGGAATTTCTTTGCCAGTTCTGTAAAGCCTTCTTTATCAGCAGTTTCAGCAAATCCCTCATACATATCTGTCCATTCGTAGTTCTCTCCGTCAGCAGCAGCTTCAAGATTTTCCGCAGTACTGCCGATGCCGTTCAGTTCCTTGAACCACATCTTTGCGTGTTCCTTTTCATTTTCAGCAGTTTTGAGGAAAAGTGCAGCTATCTGCTCAAAGCCTTCCTTTTTTGCCTTGGACGCAAAATATGTATACTTGTTTCTTGCCTGGGATTCACCGGCAAAAGCAGCTTCAAGATTCTTTTCAGTCTGTGTGCCGGCATACTTGTTTTCCGGAGCTTTGTCAATCAGTTCGAGCTTATCTCCTGATGCCTTACAGCGTGGGCATATTGCATTTTCGTTTTCTGCGGCTTCAAAGATTTCTCCGCAGACTGAGCATTTGTACTTTTTCATAATAATCTCCATTCTGCCGCTCGGTTTGTAATTATAAACAGGTACGAAATTCTCCACGGGCGGCGTATGGAGATTCCGGGTGGTTTCTGCGTTGAGCAGAATTCCTGTTTACATATATTCATCGTGATTTCATTCACGAAGACTTTCCGGTTTTATCAGAACAAGTTCTTAAGGCAATACCGCACAATTA
>DBQM01000046.1:3223-15303 GCA_002305725.1 Ruminococcus sp. UBA1394
CAGCCGCTAATTGTGCGGTGTTGCCTTAATGACAGCCGTGTGAACCGCAGGTGTGAGCGCCGTCACCGTGTTCGTGGTCATGATGGCTGCATTTCACATCAGGGTCATATCCGAGTGTACCTGCTAAAAATGCCTGTACTGCATCGTCTGCACTTCCGCTTGCACCGCCGTATAGTCTGATGCCTGCCTGTGCAAGAGCTGTCTGTGCCCCGCCGCCGATACCGCCGCAGATAAGAGTATCCACCTTGTTCATTGCAAGAAATCCCGCAAGGGCGCCGTGACCGTTTCCCATTGTAAAAACAATTTCTTCTCTGACGATTTTTCCGTCCTCAACATCATAAAGCTTGAATTGTTCTGTATGTCCGAAGTGCTGGAAAATCTGTCCGTTTTCATAGGTGACTGCAATTCTCATAGTATTATTTCCTTTCTCAGTATAAGCATGATTTCCGGTTTGCTTTCTGCATATTCCTCCACACCCTCCGCCTCTGCATAAACGGTAATTTCCGCCTGTTACGATAAGCTTTTTGCCGTTTACAATACAGTCGGCGATTTTTATTCGTGCTGAGTTGTATATCTCAGTTGCGGTTGTACGGGAAACATCCATCTGCTGAGCTGCCTGGGAATGAGTAAGCTGCTGAAGGTCCACAAGACGTATGGCTTCATATTCATCGACAGTCAGTATGACAACATCATTATTTGGTATGCCTTCGGGGGAAAAAGAGTTAAACTCAGGTTCTTCACATACCCGGCGGCATCGTTGTGGTCTTGGCATAAACAAACCTCCGTTTCCGACTATAGTCGATTATAGCACATTTATGCAGAAAAGTCAATCAAAATGTTACCGGAAACTCATCTCTCAAACGATTTAAAATACTCCACTGCATATTCTGAAAAAGGTGTGTCAAGATAAACATAGTTGAATTCACGGGAAATATCCCATTCTTTTACTCTGAACTCCGCAAGAGCGCTGTTGTTTTCCTTTATGGCACGGTAAGCAAAAGTAATGCAGTTATTCTTTTCAAGCAGCTTTGTAATAAGTCCGAAATTGCTTATGGTGGTGATTCTACGGAACTCCTCAAATGAATGATTGCTTTCAGCAAGCAGCTGCTGAAGAATACTTTTTGTACCGCTGCCGTCTTCACGCAGTATCAGATTTTCATTCCATATCTCATTAAGTGAAACTGTACGGTCTGCAAAAAGGTGATTTGCTCCGCAGATACCTGTAAACGGTTCTTTCCGGTAAAGCTGTGAAGCGTATCTGCTTTTGTCGAAAAATCCCTCTATAAGCGCAAAGTCAATTTCGCCGTCTGACAGGGATAAAAGCAGATTATCCGTGTTCTCAACCTTTACGGATATGCTGTTGCCGGGCTGACTGAGAAATGCTGATATATGCTCCGGGATAACATATTCACCTATGGTTTTTGTTGCACCGACAGAAAGGCTGATACCGTCCTTTTGATTAAGCTGTGATTTTAATTTCTTTTCCTGATACAGAACATTTTCGGCATATTTTTTCATAAGCTGAGCCTCGTCGGTCATTTTCAGACTTCTGCGGTCGTAGATAAAAAGCTTGCAGCCATAGTGTTCTTCAAGATAATGTATATGCTGTGTTACTGCCGGCTGAGTCATATTCAGTATCTCGGCTGTTTTCCGGTAGTTCATAACTCTGCAGAGAGTCAGAAAGGTTTCAATTCTTGTATCAATCATAGTTTTCACCGTTCCAATGATAAATATTACTTATCATCTGATATTAAATGATAATTTGATTTTATCATAAAAGTGTGATAAAATCAATAGGAAAGATAAAAAAGAAAGGATTTTTTATATATGGAAACAATCAGAAAAGCGGGAAAGCTTGTTCCGGGATTTGCTCTGGCACTTGTTATATCGGCAGTTGCGAAACTTACAGAAAGCTTAATGCCGGTTCATCTTATCGGTGCGTCGGTTATCGCACTTTTCATAGGAATGATAATCAATCATTTCCGGAAACCAGACGAATTATTCTCACCGGGACTGAAATTCACATCAAAAAAGATACTGAAATTTGCGATAATTCTTCTTGGTGCAAGCCTTAATATCAGAATTGTTCTTGAAGTGGGCAAAATGTCATTGTGTGTTATGGTGTTTACTCTGCTGACCTGCTTTGGCATCGGTCATTTTGTCGGCAGGGCTCTGAAAATAAACTGGAAACTTTCAAACCTCATTTCTGCCGGTACCGGCATCTGCGGCGGTTCAGCCATTGCCGCAATTGCTCCGGCTATTGATGCAGATGACAGCGACATAGCGTATGCAATGTCAGCAACGTTTCTTTTTGATATGGCAATGATAGTACTGTTTCCCATTATGGGACAGGCAATGGGACTTTCAGATATGGCTTACGGATTGTGGGCAGGGACAGCAGTAAACGATACTTCCAGCGTTGTGGCAGCAGGTTATGCTTTTTCAGAAGCGGCAGGGGATTTTGCAACTATGGTAAAGCTTACACGCACACTTTCAATCATTCCGACAGTTATCGCCTTTGCGCTGATTTCCGCACATCTGAAAAGAAAAGAGGCAGGCGCAGGCGGAGAAACAGTTAAGGCAAAATTCAGCCTTACCAAAATAATTCCATGGTTTATCCTCGGCTTTTTAGCACTTGCAGTAATAAACAGCTTCGGCGTGATACCGGAAGCGGTTTCTTCGGGCATGAAAGACGTAAGTAAGTTTCTCAT
This sequence comes from Ruminococcus sp. UBA1394, assembly GCA_002305725.1. Taxonomy (GTDB): domain Bacteria; phylum Bacillota; class Clostridia; order Oscillospirales; family Ruminococcaceae; genus Porcipelethomonas. The sequence goes on from DBQM01000046.1 coordinate 5,935, forward strand.
GGTTTCCGCACTTGCGGCAATTGGTCTTAATACAAGTTTCAGGGATATGAAAAAATCCGGTTTTGCCCCTATGCTCCATGGTTTTGTTATTTCCGCACTTGTGGTTATCGTGGCAATTGCTGTTGAATATTTTATGGGGATTGTGTAAATTATAGTAAGCGAAAAATTTATTTTGCGTTCACTATTAGCCGATACGCACGGAGCGAACGAAGTAAGCGGATGTGCGAGGCAATAAAAATAAACATAGTGAACGTAAAAATTTTTTTGGGTTCACTATAATTATAGCTGAATTCTGACAGGAAAAGGCGGAGGATATCAGTTCCTCCGCCTGATTTATTTATGAGAACCTGCTGACTTTTATATCGTGCAGTGTTGTAAAGCGAATTATAGCCGGCTTCATTTTTCTGAACAGAATATTATGTATGGAATGTTACTGTCCTCTTTCAGCTTTCGGTTTCTTTTCTTCTTTAACCAGTCCTTTCATGTCCGGAAACATATTATGTACTTTTTCAGTAACCGTTTTAAAATCATATTCCCCGGGACTGATAAGACCTGCAATACAATAATCACGTTCATCAGCAGGGTATTCATACTCCATAGATATCATAAAACGGTACATATCTTCCGGATTCAGCTGTAATGCGATACCAAGTGCCAGAGCAGTTTCCTTTGTCTGAGGACGTGAGTTATGGACATAGCTTTTATATCGGGAGATTGTTGAGGTGTCCACACCTATAGTTTCTGCAAGCTTATCTCTTTTTCCCGTGTATTGTGAGATGTATCCGATTCTGACTGCCATGTAAAAATCCTGTTTTGATTTTTGCGGATTCTGGTCAAGATAAGCTTTTATTTCATCATTCATTTTTTGTCTGAACTTTGTATACTCATCAGAGTATTCTGAAACCTGTACTGTTTTATCATCTTCTTTTTCCTTATAGAAAACATTTCTGAACCCGGCAGAAGATTTTTCAGCGGCGACCGCAACCGCTGCATTCATGTACGGATTTTCTGTTCTAATCCAGGTGTTGACGGCTGCATTCATTGCCTTTCTTACAAAATCGTCTTTTGTTTCAGGGAATGACAGTGAAGCAAATACAATACTCTGTGCTTTAAGTTCCTTATCTGCATAATTTAAAACATTCCGTGTGAGTTTTTGTAATAATTTCCGGTATGTTCCTGTATCTGAGTTTTTTTGCGTTATTCCCATGGGCAGAAAAACATGAATTATATGCCTGTATCCTGAATTAAATGAGGATGTCACACAGAAATCACCGTCTCTGACATACGGCGGCATCGTATTTGATACCGGACATTCAGACATAATCAGCTGTGCATTTTTTATTCGTTTTTTTAATTCCATTTCAAATTCGATTTTCTTAAATATATGTCTGGTAACAGGATTTGGATTTCCGTAAATAATCAGTACATCAGCATGAAGCTTTGTCACATCTTCCGAAGTAATATAATACAGCAGCTTATCATTTGTTTCCTGCCGGAGATTCGTTCCGGGATTTGTCGTTGCATCTGCCAGATAATTAAAAGCCATTTTTCTTTCTCCTTTACATTGAGATCACGCTTCTGCTCAGAACCTGTAAAAATTATAACATATATAAACTGCTCCGTCAATCAGATTAACAGGGTGAATTTTTTGTTGCAAAAAGTGTTGCAGATTTTTCTGTGTTTGCAATTTACATTTATCGCAATAATCATTATAATATAAACACAATCTGAAATTCAAAAAAGAGAGGTTAAAAAAATGAGTATTTCTGAACGTATTCTGATCGAAAATGCAAACGGCATAACTGAAACAGAACTGAAATCGCTGAGTGCAGCGGAGGGTACCATCGCAATTTCTGAGCCGATCACATCGGAAATGTCCGTGAGATTTGCAATGATGCTTAAGCATCTTGCCAGGGAAGAAAAGGATATCACAATTCTTATAGACAGTCCGGGCGGTGAGGTAAATGCCGGACTTGTCATGTACGACATGATACAGGCTTATCCGTTTAACATAGATATGTACTGTATTGGATTTGCGGCGAGCATGGCGGCACTATTGCTTGCGGGAGGCAGAAAAGGACACAGGTTTATCCTGCCTCATGCACACGTTATGATACATGAACCGCTTATTGCAAACGGCTTCGGCGGCTCAGCCACCACTATTGAACGAAAGGCACAGAGTATCCTTGAAACCAAGGCTGCACTTAACAGCATACTTGCCAGGCACACAGGTAAAACTCAGGAGGAAATTGACATGGCGACTTTGTTCGACAATTTTATGACAGCTGATGAATCAGTGGAATTCGGAATATGTGATGCAGTTAAGAGCATTTACTGATAAGGAGGAACAGACTATGAGAGAACCGCAGAATTTTGAAAAGAATATCCGCAATGCCTCAGAAAGCAAAAGCATGATACTGCCAAACGGCGACATTGTCAGCATGGACGGATACAGCACAAGACTGAACAACAATGTCATTGCAATGGGAACATCAGGTGCAAGCAAGACAAGAAGTGTTGTGACGCCGAATTTACTTGCAGGGGTCGGCAGTTATATTATCTCAGACCCGAAAGGGAATCTGCACAGCAAGTACAGAAGATACCTGGAGGAGAGGGGATATGAGGTAATACGCCTTGACTTTATTCATCCGGAAAAGTCGGACGGCTACAATCCTTTCTCATACATTAATACTCCGTCTGAAATTATGAAGCTGTCACATTACCTGACCTATGGGGGTAAAAAAACTGATTCCCGTGCTGATCCGTACTGGGATAATAATGCTGAGATTTTATTATCTGCAATAATTGGATATATGGTGGAATCGGGAATGCCCGACTGTGAGAAAAATATATCTGCCATAACCGGACTGTTGTCTATGATAAACGCACAGAAAATAGAAGACGGAGAAAATTGTAAGTTTGATAATAAGATAAATGAATTGAGAAATGACGAAAAAGAACCGTGGTGTTATATGCAGTACCAGAAAATCAAACAGGCACCGGCCAAAACTCTCGACTGTATTCTTACAACCGTTTACGCAAATCTCGGCTCCCTTGATACACCTGAGATAAACGAAATGATGTTAAAGGAAACAATAGATTTCAGTATGATCGGCAGAGAAAAGACAGCCGTATTTGTTGAGGTGAGCGATACAGACCGCTCCAGAGATACACTGGTTAACACTTTCTATACCCAGGCTATGAACGCTCTCTGCACCTTTGCAGATGAGGAATGTCCTGACAGCCGTCTTCCTGTTCCTGTCCGCTTTATGCTTGATGATTTCGGAACGAACTGCCGTATTGATGGCTTTGAAAATATGATTTCAAACATTCGCTCGCGTAACATCTCAGCAATGATAGTTTTACAGTCTGAATCCCAGCTTGAAAACGGGTATGGTTTCAGTGCGCACACCATTATGGACAACTGTGATACATTCATCTACATGGGCGGAAATGACGTCGAAACCGCACTGACCATATCCAGAAGAGCAAACAAGTCCCTGACTCAGATACTGGATATGCCGGTGGGAACAAACTGGGTGTTCAGACGAGGAGATAAACCCAGATTCTCCCGTACAATTGACCTTGATGAATACACGGAAATGCCTTGCGAAACAGTCCGGACCCGTAAATATAAGGACAGTTTCTGGAATACAGATGATATGAAAATTATTCAGGAATTCTGATGAAGGGATCAGCAGGTATGTTTTAAAGGTGCAGGACACCGACGTTATACCGCCCGGCGCCGACGGAAAGCGTCTATCTGCAAAGACAGGCCTGCAAATAACTATAAGGAGAAAAAAGCAATGACCGAAAGAATTTTTGACGGAAATGAGCACTGGCTCACCTTTACTGAGATTCTGAACAAGATGAAGAAGTCAGACGTTTATCATATTAGCGTGGCTTATTTGCTCGCCCTCGATACAGTTACACGGCAGCATGTCAATGATGTTTTTGACTTCGGGGAAGATTGTATCAGGCTCGAATCCCTTGAAAAGCCATGGCAGACAGGCACATCACGCAAGACAACACGTCTTGCATTTAACCTTTGGAACGGCTGCCATTCAGACAGCGGAGATACAGACCAGTCATGCAGGCTTTATGCAGTTGACGAGATATTTTGCTGTCAGTATGCTCCGTATTACTGGCAGGCTCTTCAGATCAGATTCCCTGAGAGCTGCGGAAAGTGAGGTTGATTATTATGACAGACCGGGAGTATTCCGGCAGGACTTTTGAAGAGGTCTGCAAAGCGTCACAGGAAGAATTTTACAAATACAACGGTTATTATCCGACACCTGAAATGAGAGGTGATATAATTATTTTCCCGGACTAATTTAATAAAATATCATTGGTAAAAATGAACTAATGGATATAGCAAATTTTGTGCAAAAAGCAGAACAGATTTTCATTTATACTTATTGAAATATCAGACAAATTATGGTACAATAAATGAGAAGTGAAATAATTATTTTCCCAAATCTGAAATTATTTGTAATGAATCCGCTCCCGGAATTGTTATGTATTTTTGAAAGGAGGAAAAAAGCTGTAAATCATACTAATTGTTTGGAATTTTATATATTGATTGAAAGGAGTTTATTATGAAAAAAATCAAAAGAATCTTCAGCGCTTTAGCAGCAATTACAATGACGGCGGTATGTACTGTTTCGGCATTTGCTCAGAATCCTTATGATATTCTTGATGTCAGCAGGAATGACATGAAGCTTGTGATAAGTAATGAAACATCAACAGGAAGAAACGAACTGTGGATAGATGATACATACCGCTATTTAACGGCACATCTTTTTAAAACTACTGTTGCCATAAGAATGACAGACGGCACAGAACCGCCAAGTCCTGCAGACAGTAATTCAGCCGTTATTCAGAAGCTTACCAATGTACAGAAAGTAAACATGATGTCCGTTGAATCAGTATGGTTTATGGATGCTGACGATATTAAATTATCAGATGACCTTTATGTTGTAAAGGGATTTACGACAGCTGAGGCGGCTGAGGAGTACTGTCAGGCATTAATTGCTGACGGAAAAGCCGATTATGCTGAACCGATAGTTACCGGGGAATATTCTTATTGTTATCCGGCACAGGAAAGTTTACTTGACTATTTTAAAACAACCGGAATTGATTATGATGAATCCAAAATCGAAGAAATAAATGCTTTCAGCAAAAACTTATTTGTTTTTTGTGTGAGCTGCAAGGATGAAACTGCAACAATAGAATATCTTAAAGAGAATGTTGAGGGTTTTGAAGAATGCATCAGCGTTGCAGCCAATAATGGTTCTGCTATTTATTTTCAGTTTAAAGATAGTGCAGATGATGAAACAAAGACAAATGTATTGACACAAATGTGTAATCTGGAAAATGTTTCACAGCCTGCTATTCCAGTATATTCACAGCTTACTAATATCCCGGGCACTCAGGTTAACGCTATTCCTGAAAATTATAAATCCGGCGATGTAAATATGGATGAAAAAATCAACCTTTATGATGCAATAGAAGTTGCAAAATATATTATGCATACAAGAGCATTTAATGATAAGGAAAATGTTCTTGCAGACTATGACGATAATGGAGAAGTAAACCTTTATGACGCAGTCGGAGTTGCGAAAACTCTTATGTAATTTGATATTCCAGAATAACAAAAAATAATATTTGAATGATTAGTTCAATAACTGTCACCGGTCAGGTCCTTTGTAATTTGCAAAGGGCTTGATTTTTGTATTCATAACCTCCGGCCGTGTGTGCACAATTTGCTGCCTCTGAATCAGCAGCTTTCAGTACAGAATAAAATCCCCGAAACAGCGTGGCTTCGGGGACTGATAGTATATAGATTTATCCGGCAATAAAACATACATTACAGGAAAATATATTTCAGCACGAACAGAACTGCAAGAACATACATAACAGGATTGATTTTCCTGGCTTTTCCGCAGATCATATTGATTATCACATAGGAGATCACGCCGATGGAAATACCCTCGGAAATGCTGTAGAACAGCGGCATTGCGATAATGCAGAGATATGCCGGGACAGCCGACGCATAGTTTTCGCTCGTGAGCTTTATCTGTGCGATACTGCTGAACATAAGGAAACCTACGATTATCAGTGCAGGAGCGGTTGCAAAGGAGGGGATTGCCGTAAATACAGGCGCAAACAGCATGGATACGAGGAACAGAACAGCTGTGGTAAGAGCAGTCAGACCTGTTCTTCCGCCTGCGGCAACGCCTGCTGAGGATTCAACGAAGGTGGTGGTAGTAGATGTTCCGAGAATAGCTCCAGAGGTTGTGGCAGCGGCATCTGCCAGAAGTGCAGGCTTTATCCTTGGAAGTCTGCCGTTAGAGTCAAGCATATCTGCCTTTGCGCTTACTCCGATAAGAGTGCCCAGTGTATCAAACAAATCAACAAAAAGAAATGAGAACACAATCACTATAAAGTTGAAGATGCCTACGCTGCCGAGGTCGGCTTTGAAGCACTGACCGAAAGTTTCTCCAAGCTTTGTAAAATCGGTCATGGCAAATGACGGGAAAAGAGTGTAGTATCCGTTTGCAGGGTCAGGAGAATAAATGCCTGCAAGCTGGCATATCATGCCAAGTAGCCATGTTCCGAGGATACCTATCAGAATGGAGCCTTTTACTTTTTTTATATAAAGTATTGCGGTAGCAAGGGTGCCGATAACTGCAAGAAGAGCGCATATACCCGATGTGGAGAAATTATCGGTAAAGCTTACGACAGAAACAAGGGTAGAGGAATTATCCACGGTAAGACCTGCATTCTGAAGACCGATAAATGCGATGAACAGTCCGATACCTACGGAAACTGCGGTTTTCAGAGAAAGGGGTATAGCATTGAAAATGGCCTCCCGGACATTTGTCAGCGACAGAATAATAAAGATTATTCCCTCGATAAAGACAGCCAGCAGTGCGGTTTGCCATGAATAGCCGAACCCCTTGACTACAGTATATGCAAAGAAGGCATTAAGTCCCATTCCTGCGGAAAGTGCAAAAGGAAGATTTGCCATAAATGCCATACACACTGTACCGATGAATGAGGCAAGGCAGGTAGCCAATAGTACAGCCGTAGGGTCCATGCCTGCATCACCGAGAATGCCCGGATTTACGGCAAGAATATATGCCATAGTCATAAAAGTGGTTATTCCCGCAGTTATTTCGGTTTTTATGTCAGTTTTGTTTTCTTTCAGCCTGAATACTTTTTCAAACATTTCAATTTCCCTCCTCATTATACTCTGCTATGTACGGAAGATTTCTGTAATATTCTCCGCAGTCCAGACCGTAGCCTATCACGAAACAGTCGGGAATGGTGAACAGCGCCGTATCGGGTGTAAAATCCACCACTCTTCTGGAGGGCTTGTCCAGCAGTGTTATCACTGTCAGGGAAGCAGGACTTCGTCCTTTAAGGAGTTTGACCACATCGCTGAGAGTTCTGCCGGTATCGACGATATCCTCTATGATAACAACGTGATAGCAGCTGACGTCCTGTTCCAGATCCATAGTAATCTTCACAGCTCCTGCGGAAACTGTACCGCTGTAATAGCTCTTGGCGCACATAAAGCCTATCTCGCACGGAACGGTTACCCTGCGGCAGATATCTGCCATGAACACGAATGCGCCCTTTAAAATACTGACCAGCAGCACGGGACGTCCGTCGTACAGTGCATTTATCTGACTGGCAGCCTTATCGAGAGCCTCATCTATCTCTTCCTTTGTGATAAGTATTCGCTTGATTTTTCTGTTGTATTCATCAATACCTGAAATGCCCATTTTTAACAGCTCCTTGTTGTATTTTCACTTAATTATAACATAGATTTTAAGCAGAATCAACATTTCTGACACATATAATTTTTGCTATATTTTTACAGAAGCTTGAAACTAAACCTGCCTGCTACCGTCCTCAATTCAGCAGTTTTCAGCACAAAACAAAACCCCCGAAACAGCGTAGTTTCGGGGTTTGAAAAGATATGTGAGTTGTAAAAAGTTATCTCTTTGAGAACTGCGGAGCACGACGAGCAGCCTTGAGACCGTATTTCTTTCTTTCCTTCATACGAGGGTCACGAGTGAGGAAACCAGCCTTCTTGAGAGTTGGGCGAAGCTCTGGATCGTAAACGAGGAGAGCTCTTGAAAGACCGTGTCTGATAGCACCGGCCTGACCTGTAACACCGCCGCCTGCAACTGTGCAGACAATGTCAAACTTGTCGTTAGTTTCAGTCAGATTAAGAGGCTGACGAACGATAAGCTTGAGTGTTTCAAGACCAAAGTAATCGTCAATGCTTCTGCCATTGATTGTGATGTTACCTGAACCAGGATATACTCTTACTCTTGCAACGGAATGCTTTCTTCTGCCTGTTCCGTAGTAGTATTTAGTTTTTGATTCGTACATTTAAGCTTCCTCCTTTATTATAATTCGTAAGCTTCAGGCTTCTGAGCCTCATGCTTATGAGCGGCATCTCTGTAAGTTCTTAAACGCTTGAGCTGATCTCTGCCCTGTGAATTGTTTGGAAGCATACCGTTTACAGCTATCATCATAGCCTTTTCAGGGTTCTTTTCCATTAATTCCTTGTAGCTTACTGATTTCAGGTGGCCGATCCAGCCTGTGTGCCAGTAATAATTTTTCTGCTCAAGCTTCTTGCCTGTGAGGACAGCCTTTTCACAGTTGATGATGATAACGTGGTCACCGCAATCAACGTGCGGAGCGTAAGTTGGCTTGTGCTTGCCTCTGAGAATGTGAGCTGCCTTTGCAGCAACACGTCCGAGCGGCTTGCCGGCTGCATCTAATACATACCATTTACGGCTTACTTCATTAGCCTTAGGCATAAATGTTGACATAGTTTATGTTCCTCCGTTACTTTTATTTTCTGTAAGGCACGGCGGGTCAGACCGTTATGATATGAGTGCGCACGCAAGCTGCTGCACCATCTGCCTTGACATAACAGAAATAATTATATCAGATTCAAAAACCAATGTCAATACCTAAATTGCCGATTTTTTAATTTATATCCCTCTCACGCTTGTTTTCTCTGCGTTTTTCTCGTTTTCTCTCGATTTCTTGAAAATCATTTTGATTTTGTGAAAAAAGAGCATCTCGTATTGAAATGCTCTTTTTTATGTATTTTTGTCTGCTTATTGTAATTCGCAAATTTCCTCGTATAATAATTAATTCCTATTCTGTACCTGTTCAATAAAGTCGGGGTAATTTGTGCCTGCATGATATATTACACCATGCATATCCACGCCGTACTGCTGAGGTGTTTCCCAGTAGTAGTCTTCAATCATGTCTTTAGTTCCGTCCATATATTCAAGTTCTATTTTTTCAATTGGGCACCTCTAAAAACCCCTCTTT
>DBQM01000029.1 GCA_002305725.1 Ruminococcus sp. UBA1394
CAGAGATTTTTTCGCAGGGCCGTAGCCTTTGGAACGCAGATCAGCACCGGCGGTTGAGTATCCCTCTTTCATGGCGGTTTCAACGTCGCTTATACCCGGACCTTTGTCCGAAAGCTGCATAGTTATGCAGTCATCAGAGACCTCAACGGTTATTTCTCCGCCGTTTGCGTGGATGATCATGTTGATCTCACCCTGGTAAAGCGCCAGGGAAACACGTCTTACGATCTCAGCGTCAAGATCAAGACTTCGCAGTTCCTCTCTCACTTTGTCGGAAACTTTGCCGGCATTTATGAAGTCATCGGGTTCGACTTTGTATTTTAAAACTTTGTTCACAGCTTTTCCTTCTCTCAAAATAATTATTACTGTTTAAAATTATAGCAGAAAACAGCTGAAATGTAAAGCTTCCGGTTGACATATTCTTCAAAACATGATATAATCTTTATATAAAAATGTATAAATAAAGTTGCCACCGGGTAACAGAGTTCAGCACTCGTGTAACATATCGTCAGGTCTTAGCAGATATGTTGTACGGGTGTTTTTTTGGAGGACAATATGAAAACTTTTAAAACGTTTACAGGATTTGAATGGGTGCTGTGGATAACATCAATGACTGTGGTGACAGGTTCATTTCTTATTGGAAAGTGCGCCGGTCTGCTGACGTTAATTGCATCCCTTACAGGTGTAACAGCGCTGATTTTCGTTGCAAAGGGCAATGTTACAGGACAGGTACTGACAGTTATTTTCAGTCTGCTTTATGCTGTAATATCATACAGTCAGAGCTATTACGGCGAAATGATAACCTACCTCGGCATGACAGCCCCGATAGCCGTTATGTCTGTTGTGACATGGCTCAGACACCCGTTTGACAACGGGAAAAGTGAGGTAAAGGTTGCGGTGATGACGAAAAAACAGACACTTTTCATGCTTGTACTTGCCGCATTGGTTACGTTTGTTTTTTACTTCATTCTAAGATATTTCAATACTGCAAAGCTTGCTGTAAGCGTTGTTTCAATAACCACAAGCTTTATTGCGTCATACCTTACCATGATGCGCAGTCCGTTTTATGCCCTTGCTTATTCGGCAAATGATATAGTCCTTATCATAATGTGGACGCTCTCCTCGCTGAGCGATGTTTCATATCTTCCTATGGCGATATGCTTTGCAATGTTCTGGATAAACGATATCTACGGCTTTTATAACTGGAAAAGGATATATAAAAGACAGCTTAATGGAGAGCAAAAATATACAGAAAGATGTTGATTTTTCGTATATTCTGATATTTTTTTATCAAAGATAGTAGTTTTTTTAACAATTTTGTAAGGTTTAGCTAAAAACATTCCCAAACATTAGTCATTAAGTCCAATAGATTTTCGTATAAATTTATGGTATAATTAAAGTCAGATATTTATGTAAATTTTTATATCTATTTGAGAGGTCAGTTAACTAAAGGTAACTAAAAAACCTGAAAAACTGACTTTTCAATAACAAATCAGGAGGTCAATACATGAGCAAAAATTCAACAGCGGTTCCTTTCAACGGAACAAGCGCTCAGAAGGAAGAGCTTTTAAAGGTAATTGCTGAAAAGAAGAATGACAAGGGCGCTCTTATGCCGGTTCTTCAGAAAGCACAGGATATTTACGGATATCTTCCGATTGAAGTTCAGAAAATTATTTCAGATGAAATGAATATTCCGCTTGAGAAAATTTACGGAGTTGTAACATTTTACTCACAGTTTTCACTTAACCCGAAGGGCAAATACAAGATTTCAGTCTGTCTTGGTACAGCCTGCTACGTTAAGGGCTCAGGCGATATCTACAACAAGCTTCAGGAAAAACTCGGTATCGAAAGCGGAGGCTGCACTCCCGACGGAAAGTTCTCACTTGAAGCATGCCGCTGCATAGGTGCCTGCGGTCTTGCACCGCTTTTAACTGTAAATGACGAGGTTTACGGACGTCTTACTGTTGATGATGTTGATTCAATCCTTGCAAAGTATGCAGAATAAGTTTCAATTAATACCAATTAGGAGGTCAATTTATGAAAACTCTTGAAGAACTCAAGGTTATCAGAGAAGCTATGCAGGGCGAGGTTGCACTGAGATCTCACGGCGACGCTTCATCTAAATATGAAAGACATGTTCTTGTCTGCGGCGGTACAGGATGTACATCATCAGGTTCAAGCAAGATTATTGAAGCTCTTGAAACTGAACTCAAGAACAAGGGTCTTACAGAAAAGGTTCAGATTGTAAAAACAGGTTGTTTCGGACTTTGTGCTTTAGGTCCTATCATGATTGTTTATCCGGAAGGTTCATTCTATTCAATGGTTAAGCATGAAGATATTCCAAAAATCGTTGAAGAACACCTCATCTGCGGAAATCCTGTTAAAGAATTACTTTACGATGAAACTGTAAGCGGTGATGAAATCAAGGCTCTCCAGGACACAGCTTTCTACAAGAAACAGCACCGTGTTGCACTGAGAAACTGCGGTGTTATCAATCCTGAGAATATTGAAGAATATATCGGTGAAAACGGATATCAGGCACTTGCCAAAGTCCTCACAGAAATGACTCCTGACGAGGTTATCCAGACTATCCTCGACAGCGGTCTGAGAGGAAGAGGCGGCGGCGGTTTCCCGACTGGTGTAAAGTGGAAACTGGCAAGAAATATCGTCAAGGACGCAGACCAGAAGTACGTTTGCTGTAACGCCGACGAAGGCGACCCGGGCGCATTTATGGACCGTTCAGTACTTGAGGGCGACCCGCACGTTGTTCTTGAGGCTATGGCTATTGCCGGCTACGCTATCGGCGCTACACAGGGTTACATATACGTTCGTGCTGAATACCCTATCGCTGTACAGCGTCTTGAAATCGCTATCAAGCAGGCTCGTGAGTACGGTCTCCTGGGCAAGAACATTTTCGGTACTGACTTCTCATTCGATATCGGTCTGAGACTGGGTGCCGGCGCATTCGTATGCGGCGAGGAAACAGCTCTTATGACTTCTATCGAGGGCAACAGAGGTGAGCCAAGACCACGTCCGCCGTTCCCGGCAGAAAAAGGTCTTTTCCAGAAACCTACTATCCTCAACAACGTTGAAACATACGCAAATATCCCTCAGATTATCTTAAACGGTGCTGACTGGTTTGCATCAATGGGTACTGAAAAGTCAAAGGGTACAAAGGTATTCGCTCTCGGCGGCAAGATTCACAATACAGGTCTTGTTGAAGTTCCTATGGGTACAACACTCAGAACTGTTATCGAGGAAATCGGCGGCGGCATTCCTAACGGAAAGAAATTTAAGGCTGCACAGACAGGCGGTCCTTCCGGCGGCTGTATCCCGGCTGAACACATGGATATCCCGATCGACTACGACAACCTCATCAGCATTGGTTCAATGATGGGTTCCGGCGGTCTTATCGTTATGGACGAAGACAACTGTATGGTTGATATCGCTAAGTTCTTCCTTGAATTTACAGTTGATGAATCATGCGGTAAGTGTACACCATGCCGTATCGGTACAAAGCGTATGTACGAAATGCTCGACAAGATTACAAGAGGTCAGGGTACACTTGAGGATATCGACAAGCTTGAAGAACTCTGCTACTACATCAAGCAGAACTCACTCTGCGGTCTTGGTCAGACTGCGCCTAACCCTGTTCTTTCTACTCTGCGTTACTTCAGAGATGAATATATCGCTCACGTTGTTGACAAGAAGTGTCCTGCAGGCGTCTGCAAGCACCTCCTCAGCTTTGAAATTGACACTGAAAAGTGTAAGGGCTGTACAATGTGTGCAAGAGTCTGTCCTGCCGGCGCAATCAGCGGCTCGGTTAAGCAGCCTCATATTATTAACAAGGACAAGTGTCTGAAGTGCGGCGCTTGTATCGAAAAATGTAAATTCGGTGCAATCACCAAGAAATAATAGTGGAGGAACATCTGATGGAAAATATTAATCTTAAAATAAACGGTGTTGACGTTACAGCACCAAAGGGCTCTACAATTCTTGAAGCAGCCCGTATGGCAAATATTGATATTCCTACACTTTGCTGGCTCAAGGATATCAATGAAATCGGTGCCTGCCGTATCTGCGTTGTTGAAGTCAACGAGGGCAGAGGTTTCAGAATCGCTGCATCATGCGTTTACCCGGTAAGCGAGGGCATGGAGGTTCTCACAAACTCTCCTAAGGTTATCGAATCAAGAAAGAAAACTCTCCAGCTTATCCTGTCAAACCATGACAGAAAGTGCCTTTCCTGCGTAAGAAGCGGTAAATGTGAACTTCAGAAGCTTGCAAGAGATATGGGTGTAGACGATGAGTGCCTTTATGACGGCGAAAAGACTGTTTACGAAATCGACAATTCTGCAGCACATATGTACCGTGACAATAATAAGTGTATCCTTTGCAGACGCTGTTCAGCTGTATGTGAAAAGGTACAGGGAATTGGTGTAATCGGCGCAAACGAGCGTGGATTCAAGACAAATATCGCAAGCGCATTTGAAATGGGTCTGGGTGAAACAAGCTGCGTATCCTGCGGTCAGTGTATCGCTGTATGTCCTGTCGGCGCAATTTCCGAAAAGGATAATACTAAGGAAGTATTTGAAGCAATTGCAGACCCTGAAAAGCACGTTGTTGTTCAGGTTGCTCCGGCTGTAAGAGCAGGTCTGGGCGAAGCATTCGGTCTGCCGATCGGTACTGACGTTGAAGGTAAGATGGCTGCTGCTCTGAGAAGACTCGGCTTTGACAAGGTATTCGACACAAACTTCTCAGCTGACCTCACAATCATGGAAGAAGCACACGAATTCCTTGACAGAGTAAAGAACGGCGGAAAACTCCCGCTTATCACTTCATGTTCACCTGGTTGGGTTAAGTATTGCGAGCACTACTTCCCGGATATGACTGAAAATCTTTCAAGCTGCAAGTCACCGCAGCAGATGTTTGGTGCAATTGTTAAGTCATACTATGCTGAAAAGGAAGGCATTGACCCTAAGAATATCGTTTCTGTAAGTGTTATGCCGTGTACAGCAAAGAAGTTTGAAATCGGTCGTGATGACGAGGACGGCGCAGGTCTGCCGGACGTTGATATCGCTATCACAACAAGAGAGCTTGCAAGAATGATTGAGCGTGCCGGAATCCAGTTCCTTGCACTTCCGGACGAAAAGTTTGACGAACCACTCGGCGTTTCAACCGGTGCAGGCGTAATTTTCGGTGCAACAGGCGGTGTTATGGAAGCTGCTCTGAGAACAGCTGTTGAAGAACTGACAGGCGAAGAACTCCCATCAGTAGAGTTCACAGCAGTTCGTGGTACTGAGGGCATCAAGGAAGCATCTTATGATGTTGCCGGAATGACAGTTAAGGTTGCAGTTGCAAGCGGTCTCGGAAACGCAAGAGAACTTCTTAACAAGGTTAAGAACGGCGAAGCTGATTATCAGTTTATCGAAATCATGGGATGTCCGGGCGGCTGCGTAAACGGCGGCGGACAGCCACAGCAGCCTGCAAGTGTAAGAAACTTCACAGATATCAGAGCACTTCGTGCAAAGGTTCTTTACGACCTCGACGAGAGCAGACCGCTCAGAAAGTCACACGAAAACCCTGTTATCAAGGAACTTTACGCTAATTATCTTGGCGAACCAGGCAGCCACAAGGCTCACGAGCTTCTCCATACAACATATGTAAAGAGAACAATAAACTAATTAATTCATTTCTCCTTTGAATTATATAAAAAAGCTGGTACCGTATTTTTTGCGGTATCAGCTTTTATTTTAACTAAAATAGGTCAGCAAACTGCAATAAGTGGCGCTGACCTGAATTGTTATATGGATTTTTTTTCGGCGAGCCTGTTTTCAATAAAATCGCCTATATCTTTTTCATCAATTCCAAGTACAAAAGCAAATTCATGGTGGATAAGCTTTTCTGCCTCCTGCATGACTCTTTCATCAGCTGCATGAAGTTTTTTGCCCTTGGAGTTTTGTTCCTCACGGTGAAGATAAAGTGTTCTCATCATTGATATCAGCTCATGGTAATTGTCACTATGAAGAACTGAAAAAAACTGACTTTTCCTCTGATTTTTGTCCTCACACCACTGAGTCTGAGCGTCCGGCATTTCATCTATCAGTGCATATATCTGTTCTTTTGTAAGCAGTTTTCTTACTTTTCCGTCATAATCGTCAGCCGGAATGTAAAAAGTTGACCCTTTTGAATAAACAGGAATAAGCTTGTAGTATTCTCTCTCAGTAATTCCGTCGAAGCAGCGTTTTACTTTTTCGTTAATTCTGCATATTTCACTTGCACCGTAAACGACATATTCGCCGATATTAAAACTCATCTCAGAAAAGTACCTCCTGTATCAGATATTATTTTGTATAATATAATTATAGCATATTAGTCATTTATTTTCAAAGGTTTTTTTGCATAAATAATCCATTTATTATTCGGCATTATGCGATAATCCTGCACAACTTTATGCGTAAAATGCTGATTTTAAAGGCGATTTGAAGAAATTCTATTGACATTATATAATTCATATTATAGAATATTTATGTATAGTTTATTTTAAAGGAGAGAATAGGTTTGAAACAAAAATCACTTATTTCTGTTATTCTTACTGTTTTTATTGCATTTTCATCAGTTCTCTGTGTTCATGCAGAGGAGTCCGGCGAAAAAATTCGTGTTATGCCTCTGGGGGACTCAATAACTGACGGTTTCTCAACAGTCGGAGGATATCGTCAGCCGCTTTGCAACAAACTTGAGGAAAACGGCTATTCCGGAAACTTCGACTTTGTCGGTCCAAACTGGGGCGGAAACTGCTATGACCCGCAGCACGCAGGCTACAGCGGATATTCAATTGACAATATCGACCAGGCTGATTCCATATCAGGCGCAAGAACAGGTCTTTCAAGCTTTATTGACTGGCTTATGGACGCTTATCCTGCTGACGTTGTCATGCTTCAAATCGGTACAAACGATATTTTAAGCTACTATGACCTCGATAATATCGGGACACGCCTTGAAAAATTTGTTGATACTGTCCTGACCTATATTCCCGATGACGGAATGCTTTTCCTTGCAACGATTCCGTGCATGGACGCAAACAATACACTTTACATAAATGAGTACTATTTTACTCCGGAGTCCATGGACGAGTGTGTTGACGCATATAACACCGAAATAAAGCGTATTGCAGCTGAAAAGCAGGCAGAAGGCAAAAATATCCGTCTTGCAGATATAAACAGCGTTCTGACAAAGTCTGATTTGTATGACGGCGTTCACCCTACAGAAGCCGGTTATAAGCTTATGGCTGATTACTGGTATGATATACTTGTAAATTATCTGAACGGTACAGAAAATCCACAGCCTACAGAGCCGGCAACAGAGGAAACTACAGAACCTGCCACAGAATTTCCTACAGAGCCCGAAACAACAGAACCAGTAACTGAGCCGATGACAGAACCGGATACCACAGAACCGCCGACCGAATCATACCCGACAGAACAGGTAACTACAAATCCTCCCGGCGTATATGTTAAGGGTGACGCAAATTATGACGGAAAGTTATCTGTTGCTGACATTGTATTTATGAACGAGTGCCTTACACACAAAAGGGAAATGCTTGTTGTAAATTTTGCTGTTTCGGATATGAACGGCAACGGACAGCTTGATATTTTTGACGCAGTATTACTCAGAAGAATGCTTCTTATCTGAAAGGAATGTAAAATATGAAAAAGATTGTTTCTGCTGTTTTATCGGCAGTTATGCTTGCAGGTCTCTGTGCCTGCGGTGAAAATAAAGAAGACTCGTCCGCAGAAGTAAAAAAGACCTATACTTCGCTGGAATTTGAAAAATATGTTTCCAATACATATATATCCACGTCAAATAATAAAAAAGTCGCTGAGGCTGATAATGTCACATACAGGGCGTATATTCCGGTTGAGGAATACGGCGAACTTGAATACTGCTTTTATTTTTCCAATACTGTTGACTCAACATGGGGTGACGGAAGAAGTGTCTATGCCGGACTTCAGGGTGAAGAATACCAGATTTCTTCTGCCTCTGTCGGTGACGGCGGAACCGGTTTTGAAGATGAGCCGAAGAACGTTGTTTCCGTTACATTTGACGGCGGTTCAGCCGGAAAAACCGTTGCACCGGGAGAAACCTTCTGGAGCGATCCGGTAAATCTCAATATTGAAGAAGGTGACCTGCTTGTTTGGGAATGGACGGTAACAGGGGAGAATATCCCGTGCATAAATATGTCCGACCTGACCCCATGCTATGCTGACGGGGTTTACACCAATGAACTTCCGCTGCCTGCAATGTTCGGAGCAAAACGTGAGGTGAAGAAAACAATTGCAGCACTCGGCGATTCCATAACACAAGGCTGTCAGACCACTTCCCATGAATATAAATTCTGGCCGGCTGATATTGCAAAAGAGCTTGGAAGTGAATACAGCTTATGGAATTTAGGTCTTGGCTATGCAAGAGCAAGCGACATAGCTCAGAAAGGCGACTGGCTCAACCGTGCAAAAAACGCAGATATAGTACTTGTTGCATACGGAACAAATGATATTGTCAGCGGACAGAATATAGACGCCGGACCAAGCACCGCAGAGCAGATAGAAGGCTGGGTTGATACTGTTGTAAGCGAGCTTAAAAATGCCGGCTGTGAGGTGATTCTCTTCAATGCGCCGCCTTTCGATTACGATGCAAACTCAGAGGCAGTACGCACAGCATATAATGAAAAAGCAGCTGCAATTGCTGAGAAAAACGGTGTGGAATTTTTTGATTTTGCATCATACCTTTCCGATTCGTCTGATCCGTCAAAGGCTAAATACGGCGGACATCCCAACGATGAGGGCTGTCAGATTGTTGCAGATGTATTTCTGGAAAAGTTTGCAAAGCTTTTAGGCAGATGATAAAAGCCAAAAGAGATTATAAAGCATTTTTCATAATTAAAAAATAGAAAGAAATATTTTTTTATGCATTTTGTATCAAAAGTACTTGAAATTCTGTTTTGAATGTGATATAATAAAATTACAGCATTTATTATAATTTATTTTTATACCCTTGCAGATACGCAAATCAAAGATTTGCTCCCTGCATATCGGGTAATTATATCAAAAAAAACTTTGATTTTTTGATATAAAATAAGCACAAAATAACCGGCAGCTGCCGGCTAAGGAGGAAGAAACATGAAAGTAACTATTACAGCAAGAAAAATGCAGGTTCCGCAGTCATTCCCGGAATATGCGGAAAAAAGACTTGATTCAAAACTCAGTAAATTTTTCGGAGATGAGGCTGATGCAAAGATCACAATGACCGAGCATAAGGACCAGATCATTCTGGAACTTACAGTAAGGTATAATAATATGATTTACCGTGCTGAGAGAACAGCAGAGGACAAGAATGACGCTCTTGACAGCACAATTGACAAGATCATCCGTCAGATCAGAAAGAACAAGACTAAGATTGAAAAACGTCTTAAAGACACAGCATTCAAGGAATCATACGGTGATTCTGTGGACGAGCAGGTTGATTACGAGGTTATCAAGCACAAGACCTTTGTAATGCGTCCTATGGACATAGACGAGGCAATTCTTCAGATGAATATGCTGGGTCACTCTTTCTTCATGTTCTGCAATGCAAAAACAGGCGGAACCAACGTTGTATACAAGAGAGAGGACGGAAATTACGCCGTTCTGGAACCTACAATGGAATAATTTACATACCTCAGGTTTAAAGCCTGAGGTTTTTTTCTTCACTCAGACTTTACAGTCTGAGTTTTTTTGTTCTTAAACCAGTCTGTCCTGCATAGAATTAGTTAAGCGAAAAGGAAGTGAACAGATATGAACCGCAGAGAATCGGTACTGAAACTTAAAAACTATTTTCCCGAACATATAAGACAATCCCTTGAAAAACTTGCTGACTGTGACAGCGTCCACGAAATCAGAATGCGGACATGCAGACCTGTGGGGATAGTATCATTCGGCAAAGAAAGGTTTCTGACACAAAAGGGAAATCTTACCGACTTTCCGGATATGTGCCGGCAGGTCACGCCGGAGGACGTGGAGTACTCTTTCAGATCGGTGTGCGACTACTCGATACACAGCTACAGCCGTGAGATATCCGAGGGGTTTATTACACTTGAGGGAGGCAACAGAGTCGGTATATGCGGTACTGCGGTGACAGAAAACGGAAAGGTGACAACTCTCAAATACATAAGCGGACTGAATTTCCGTATCGCCGGACAGGCATTCGGGTGCGCAGAGGAGATATGCAGAAAAGTCTTTGAAAAGGGCTTGTGCAGTGTGCTTGTTATCGGTCCGCCCATGAGCGGAAAAACTACTGTGATAAGGGATATGTGCCGAATTTCAGGTGAAAAATACCGCATTTCCGTTATAGACGAAAGGGGAGAAATCGGGGCGGTTTATCATGGAATACCCCAGAATGATGTGGGGAGAATGACGGATATATTTGACGGCTATCCAAAAGCACAGGGCATCATGACAGCTGTAAGGGTTATGTCGCCGGATATTGTGGTGTGCGATGAAATCGGCGGAGAGGAGGACTGTGCCGCACTTCTCTCGTCGGCGAATACCGGCGTCAGAATAATTGCTACTGTCCACGGCGGAAGCCTTTCCGGTATAAAAAAAAGAAAGTTTCTGGGTGAGGTAATTGAAAGCGATATTTTTGACTGTTTTGTGACCCTCAGCGGAATAGGCGGAAAAATGAAATTTGAAAGGACTGATTAAAATGATAAGACTGCTGGGAGTGCTGCTGATTTTTTCAGCCTGCTGTTCGGTGGGCATGAATATGTCGCTTGGCATGAAAAAAAAGCTTGAAAGACTGAATTTATTCCGGAGAATGACTGACGAAACAGCAACCCTTATCCGTTACAGAGCTCTGACTGTCCGTGAGATATTTTTACTGCTGAAAGAAAACGGCGCCTACTCTGACCTTTTGTTTTTACATAATGCCGATTTCAGTGACAAAAGACGTCCGGTTGGAGAGATATGGCAGAAAAGCATTGATTCAGATTTCACACTTAGCAATGAGGAGAAAAAGCTGCTTATCCAGCTTGGCAGACAGCTTGGAACTACTGATACAGAAGGACAGCTTTCAGTTATTTCCGTGTTTAACGAGAGTCTTGACAGCATGATTGAAAAGCAGTCGGAAAAATATGCAGTAAAGGGAAAGCTTTGCCGTTCTATGGGAATACTTGCAGGAGCAATGGCAGGAATACTTATAATATAGATGAGGCAGGTAAAGCTTGCCGAAATCTATTTGCCATATTTTGCGGTTGCCGCTTTAGCGGCGAGCAAAATGGCACTTCAAATAAAAATATTGCTCCGCCAATTTGGCAAGGTTTAATTGATGGAGCAATATAAGCAAAGGAATGAGAAAAATGGATGTGGATTTGATTTTCAGAATTGCCGGTATCGGCATAATCGTCGCCGTGCTTAATCTTGTCCTCAAACGTGCCGAGCGTGAGGAACAGGCAATGATGACAACTCTTGCCGGACTTGTGGTTGTGCTTATGATGATAATTGACAGTATCAGCGGACTTTTTGATACAGTCAAGACGGTGTTCGGTCTATGGTAGGAAATATTGCATCGGTATGCGGACTGTGTATCTGTGCGGCGCTTATGTGCAAGATAACTGAGAAATACTCAAAGGAACAGGCTGTACTGCTTGTTCTTGCAGTAACGGCAATGATTTTTCTGAATATAGCCGACAGTATTCCGTCCATACTTGACAAAATGGACACGCTTATGGCTTACAGCGGTCTTGACAGAGAGTATGTCACCATACTTTTCAAGGCTCTGGGTATATGCTGGCTGACACAGTTTGCCTCTGATATATGCCGTGACTGCGGAGAGGCAGCGATTTCTTCGGCGGCGGAGATTTTCGGAAAGATTCAGCTTATGGTACTTTCTCTGCCGCTGTTTGAAAGTCTGATAGATGTTGTAACGGGGATACTGGAATGAAAAAGCTTTTACTGGTAATTTTAATTTTTTTCTGTACCGGCTTTACGGTAAACGCACAGGAAGAAGTAACAGCCGACGATATTTATGCGGCAAGCGGTGTGCAGGATTTAAGTGCCGGAGAAATACTGGAAAAATACGGTATAAGCTTTGACGACCCGTCAAGCATACTTTCCCTTACACCCTCTGTCCTGTGGGAAATCATCAAAGCGACCCTGCTTGAAAAGGCAAAGGCACCGCTGAAACTGCTCATATCTCTCGGCATTATAGTGATACTTACCGCAGTCGCCGAAACCCTCGGAGATACTGTGAAAAAAGGAAACTGCGCAAAGGTATATGAGCTGATTTGCGTACTGGCTGTAGTTGCGGCGGTTTCCCCGTCAATTTGTGATGTGCTGGACAGCTCTGCGGAAGCACTTGCGGAAGGTGCGGAGTTTATGACCTGTTTTGTTCCTGTATTTGCCGGAGTTGCCGCCGCCGGAGGATATATAACATCTGCGTCGGGTTATAATGTACTGGTACTGGCGGTTTCAGACGCCGCAATACAGATAGCTGACGGTATTCTCATGCCTATGCTGAGTATGTGCCTCTGCCTTGCCATTGTTGACGCATCATGCAGTATTCTTTCGCTGAAAGGTATTCTTGACGGTGTAAAAAAAATCGTAACGTGGGGACTTGGTCTTATCATGACAGTTTTCACCGGACTGCTTTCCATTCAGAGCATAGTCGGAACATCTGCGGATTCATTAAGCAGTAAAACGGCAAAGTATGTCATCTCCAACTGTGTTCCGCTGGTGGGAGGGGCGGTGTCAGACGCTTATTCCACAGTAAAAGGGAGCATTGCTTTGCTGAGAAACGGAGTTGGTGGCGTGGGTATAGCGGTGCTTGCGGTAATGCTAATCCCTCCCATTGTTTCTCTGGGACTATACCGTCTTTCAGTTTCAGCAGCGGCGGCGGCGGCTGATATTTTCGGGGCTCAAAAATTATCAAAGCTGTTCGGTAATATAGGTTCTGTACTGTCAGCGGCAATGGGAGTGCTTGTCTGCTTTACGCTGATGTTTATTATTTCAACTGCAATCGTCATGAGTATATGCACAGGAAATAACTAAGAACTTGTTCTAAGGAGAAAATCATGGAACTGCTAAAAAAAGTCATACTTTCGGCGTGCTTTTTAAGCATTGTCATATCTCTTGCTGATTCAATAAAGCCGGGAGAAAGCTTTGCACGTCAGCTTAAACTTATATTTTCTCTGCTGTTTATTTCGGGAATAGTGGTTTCGGCGGCAAACTGCGAGTTTGAACTTGATATTCCGGCGTCGGCAGGGACAGAGGAACTGGAGGGGTACGAAAGTATATCCGAGGCGGCTGATAAGGTGGTACTCAGTGCGGCGGAAGAATCAGTCATCGACATGACAGGACGTATTCTGACATCACAGGGGATAAGCTATGAAAAAATTTCTGCTGATATTAATATGAACGAGGACGGCAGCATAAGTATTAATGAGATAGGCTATTGCGGCAGTGAATTTGAAAAAGCGTCAGCGGCAATAAAAAGCAATATCGCAGATACAGAGGTGAAACAGATTGAATGAAAAAATCAGCGTATTTCTTAAAGGACGGGGCGTGAAAATTATTGTTATACTGGGACTTGCCGGTATGGCGCTTATACTTTTTTCGGATATATTTTCAGGCAAAAGCAATACCGCAGAAAAGGAAACCACTGATAATATGGCTGCACAGGAATATGAAAGCTATGTTGCAGAAATGGAGAAACGGCTTGAAAGTACACTTGAAAAGATAAGCGGTGTGGGAAATGCTGATGTGATGATAACTGCCGCCGGCAGCGGAGAGTATATATATGCCAGGGACGAAAAGACCGAAACTGACAGCGACAGCGTTTCCAAAGACGAGCAGTATGTCATTATCGGCGGAAGCGGTGATAAAAAGGCACTTGTCAGAAAGGTCGACAATCCCGAAATAATGGGTGTTATTGTGGTTTGCGAGGGAGGTGACAGCAATGTTGTAAAGGAAAAGGTTTACAGCGCAGTTTCGGCTGCGTTTAATATACCGTCACAGAAAATATTCGTGGCAGGCTCTTAATAATGTCAAAGGAGAAGTATTATGAAAAAACCTACATTTATTATCGGAAAAAAGCAGATAATTTTAACCTGCATGACTCTCATGCTTGGAATTGCCGTTTATGTAAACTATGCTTTAAGCGACGGCAGTATTATTGAAAAAGAGGCAAAGAGTGTTAACGGTGAGATAACAGCCGGCAGTCAGACGGAAATTACTGCTGAGAGTGCCGCAGACGCTGAGAAATCCGAGGACGCAGACGCTGAAAATTACGGCGAAAGCACTTTTGTGAGCGGCGAGGGCACAGAGGACTTTTTTGCACAGGCAAGACTGGAAAAAACAAACAACCGTGACGAAGCAGTCCAGACCTTGCAGACTATTATGGGCGGCGGAGATATCACAGAGGACGAAATGGTGACAAATGCGCTGCAGGCTGTTGAGGTGTCAAAACTTATCGAAAGCGAGGGCAACATTGAAACCCTTATCAAAGCGCAGGGGATTGAGGACTGTGTGGTGTATCTTGACGGTGAAAGTGCAAAAGTCGTGGTAAAATCTGCCGGACTTGAAAAGGCTCAGGCGGCTGCGATAAAAGATATTATTCTTGGAGAAGTTACAATTCCGGCTGAAAATATCAGAATTTTTGAGGTAAAATGAATAATTTATTGATTTTACAGATTTTTTACTGCATGAAAAGGTTGTTTATTCTGAAATTTGTGGTATAATAGTATATGGAGTATTGTATGCCGTACAGGAAAAATATTTTCCGTACGGTATACTCAGCCATTTATACGAAAGGGTGACATAAAATGAACACCAATGAAAAGGAATGTAAAGGAACACTTCGTGTTTCTCAGGACGTTATATCCGAAATTGCAGCAGCAGCCGCAAATGAAATTGACGGGGCAGTATGCAGCAGAAAGGACGTTTCTGTAAAATATACCGGAGAAGCAGCTGAAATAAGCCTTGCATTGATGCTCAGAACAGGCGTCAGAGCCGCAGTCTGTGCTGAAACGGTACAGAATGCCGTAAGAGACAGTGTACAGAGTATGACAGGAATAACTGTTTCCAGAGTAAATATAAAAATATGCGGACAGATATAAGCGAACGGAGAGTAAAATGACAAGAAGAGAAATCAGAGAATGTGCATTTATTATAATTTTTGAAAAGTCACTCAGAGATGATTCCCCTGAGGAATTATACGAGCTTGCAGGAGAAGTTGAGGGACTGGAAGTAAACGATAAGGTTAAGGAAATCGTTGAGGGCGTTACTGCCCATGAGGAAGAAATTGACGGTATTATCTCAAAATACAGTACCAAAAGGGCAATTCCGAGAATACCGAAAGTTTCTCTGTCCATACTGAGAATAGCAGTTTTTGAGGCACTTTATGACGATATGACACCTGTAAATGCTGCCATAAGCGAGGCAGTTCAGTTATCACAGGCCTATTCCTACAAGGAAGATACAAGCTTTGTAAACGGCGTTTTAAGCACATTTGCTAAAAATATTTCCGGTGAATAAAATGTGCTGGCCTGAATTTCTGGGTATTGATACCAGCAACTACACCACTTCCATGGCTGTTTTTGACAGCGAAACCGGAGAGATAAGGCAGTCAAAAAAACTGCTTCCCGTAAAATCCGGACAGGCAGGACTTCGCCAGAGTGACGCCTTGTTTCACCATGTAAACCAGCTGACAGAGGTTTCAGAGGAACTGCTGAAAGGACTTAAAAATCTGAAAGCTGTTGGAGTTTCGGCATTTCCGAGAAATATTTCCGGTTCGTATATGCCCTGCTTTCTTGCCGGAAAAACTGCGGCTGAACTTATTTGCGCAGTAACCGGAGCAAAGCTTTACTACACCTCACATCAGGCAGGACACATTGCGGCGGCGCTTTATTCATGCAGGCGCCTTGACCTGCTGCACGAACCTTTTATCGCATTTCATTTAAGCGGCGGTACTACCGACTGCCTTTACTGCACTCCGCACAAGGAGGAAATCATAAATGCAGAGCTTTTTTCATGCTCTCTTGATTTAAAAGCAGGACAGGCTGTGGACCGTACCGGTCTTATGCTGGGACTCAACTTTCCGTGCGGTACTGAACTTGAAAGGCTTGCGGAAAAGAGTAACAGGCAGTTTAAGATAAAGCCTTCAATGAAAGGGAATGACTGCTCACTTTCGGGGATTGAAAACAAGTGTAAAAAAATGCTTGATGACGGTGAACCGGCGGAGGATATTGCAAAATTCTGCCTTACATATATTGGTGAAACGGTGAAGTGTATGACGAAAAAGGCAAAATCAGAACTTGGTGACCTGCCGGTAGTGTATGCCGGAGGTGTTATGTCTAACAAATATATTAAAAGTATGATATCTGAAGATTATGACGCTTATTTTGCACAGCCGGAGTTTTCCTGCGATAATGCCGCAGGAGTTTCGGTCATAGCATTTGAAAAATATAAAATGGGAAAATTATGATTGTTTTAACAGTTACACAGCTTAACAGATATATTGCATTTAAAATAAAAGAGGACGCAAAGCTTAAAGGAATACTGCTCAAAGGCGAGATTTCCAATTTCACAGCCCACAGGTCGGGGCATTTCTATTTCACTTTAAAGGACGGCGAAAGCGCTGTAAAGGCGGTAATGTTCCGCAGTTATGCGGAGAGGGTAAAATTCATGCCGGAGGACGGCATGAGCGTTATTGTCATGGGGAGCGTTTCGGTGTATGAGCGTGACGGCGTTTATCAGATATATGTGACGGATATTCAGCCGGACGGCGTTGGTGCTGCAAGTATTGCTGTAGAACAGCTGAAAGAAAAGCTGAGAAAACAGGGAGTTTTTGACGAGAGTCACAAAAGACCGCTCCCGCCAATGCCGAAAAAAATCGGCATTGTCACTTCAGCCACCGGTGCAGCTTTGCAGGACGTTATCAACATTCTGTCAAGAAGATATCCCATAGGGGAACTGTGCGTTTTTCCGGCAGTTGTACAGGGAGAAGCCGCTCCCGATTCCATTTGCAGAGGAATAATTGCCGCCGGAAAGTCTGACTGCGACGTGCTTATCGTCGGCAGGGGCGGCGGCTCGCTGGAGGATTTAAGCGCATTCAATACCGAAAAAGTGGCAATGTGCATTTACAACAGCAGTATTCCGGTAGTTTCCGCTGTGGGTCACGAAACGGACTTTACCGTTTCCGACCTTGCGGCTGATATGAGAGCGCCTACGCCGTCAGCGGCGGCAGAGCTTGTTTCGCCCTCGGCAGAACAGCTTATGAAAAATATTGATTTTTACTTAAACCGCATCAGAGACGGAGCAGTAAAGGCGCTGAACCGCAGTCAGAACCGGCTTGATGTTCTAAGCGGAAAGCTTGCAGTATTCTCTCCGGAATATAAGGTTCAGAAGAATGAAAAGGACTTTATTTCTCTTGAAAACCGTCTGAAAGCGGCTTACAACACAAAGATTTCGGAATGTGAACGCAGATTTCTGACGGCAGTTTCAAAAATGGAGGCAATGAGTCCGCTGAAGGTTATGAGCAGGGGATATTCCCTCGTTTATAAGGGCAAAAAAATTATTGCTGATACTAAAAATCTGAAAACAGGGGATAATGTTGATGTAATGCTTGCTGAGGGCAGATTTAGTGCCTGTGTTACGGAAATAGAATCTGCTCATGAGTAACAAAGTTTGAGGTGAAAAAATGGCTTTTGAAGATAACATGACTGCGCTTGCGGATATCGTAAGCCAGCTTGAAAAAGGGGACTTGCCCCTTGAAAAATCAGTAGAGCTTTACGGAAAAGGTGTGAAGCTTGCGGCTAAGTGCCGTACAGACCTTGAAAAAGCAAAGCTGAAAATAACACAGCAGGGGGAAAACAAGAATGAATCAGCCAGCTAAGGAAAGACTGAATGAGTACACACAGTTCATTGAAAATGCGCTGAAAGATTACAGTCTCCAGGATAAACTGGGACTGCACAAAAATGTTGCAAAGGCTATGGACTATTCCCTTGAGGCAGGAGGCAAAAGAATAAGACCGGTGCTGGTGCTGGAATTCTGCCGTGTCTGCGGAGGGGACTGGAAAAAAGCTGTTTCTGCGGCCTGTGCCATTGAAATGATACATACCTTTTCGCTGATACACGACGACTTGCCGTGTATGGACGATGATGATTTCAGAAGAGGAAAACCGTCCTGCCACAAACAGTTCGGCGAAGCAATGGCAGTACTTGCCGGCGACGCTCTGGCAATACGCCCCTTTGAAATAATTTCCGCAGCAGATGAACTTGACGCTGAAAAGAGGGTTGCTCTGATAAACGAGCTTTCACACTCGTCCGGTGCGGAAGGTATGATAGGCGGTCAGATCATTGACATGGAAAACGAGGAACGTGATGACGTTGACGCTGAAAATCTGAGGTTTATGTACTCGCTGAAAACGGGTGCGCTTATAAAGACATCATGCATTATGGGATGTATCTGTGCCGGTGCAGACGCTGAAAAAACTGCTCTTGCGGCTGAGTACGCCCAGGCACTGGGAGTTGCATTCCAGATAATCGACGATATACTTGACGTTGTGGGGGACGAAAGCGTTCTCGGAAAGCCTACAGGCAGCGACAGCGAAGAAAACAAAACCACCTTTGTTACAGTCTACGGACTGGAAAATGCAAAGGAACAGGCAAAAAAATATACTGACAGGGCTCTGGAGATACTTGACGGATTTGAAGAAAATGAATTTTTAAAGGAACTTACCGGATTTCTGCTTGACAGAAATTTCTGATACCGTTTAAAGAGAGGGTGACTGATATGGTATATAATCCTGTGCTTATCGGAGGGGCGTCTGCATGGGCGGCGGCTCAGATAATAAAGGTTATTATCAATCTGATAAAGGGCAACGGATTTTTGCCGGAGCGTTTTGTCGGTTCCGGAGGAATGCCCAGCGCACATTCGGCAACTGTGAGTGCGGCTGCGGTAATGTCTTTAAAGGTCTGCGGACCCGATTCACCGGTCTTTGCACTGGCGGCGCTCATTTCAATTATTGTTATTTATGACGCACTGAACGTCCGTTATCAGTCCGGACTTCATGCGGCTGAACTTAACAGGCTGAGAAAGGAACGAAAGCTTTCGTCAGCGGATGAAAAAATATCAGGAAAGGATTTTAAGGAACTGCTGGGGCATACTCCCGAAGAGGTTATCGCAGGGGTTGCTCTGGGGATCATATTCGGAATTTTGATTCCTGTTAAAATATAGAAGAATTATGAAAGATAATAACGAAGTTATGCTGGACGCTCTTGAGCTTCCGGGGGATCTGAAAAAGCTTGACAGCGACCAGTGCCGTCAGCTTTGCGGAGAAATAAGAAAAATACTTGTTGAAACTGTGTCAAAAAACGGCGGACATCTTGCCTCAAATCTCGGAGTTGTGGAGCTTACTATGGCGATACACAGGGCATTTGACTCGCCGGAGGACAAGATAGTCTGGGACGTTGGGCATCAGGCTTATACCCACAAACTGCTTACCGGCCGCCTTGACCGTTTTGATACCATAAGAAAGGAAAACGGCTTGTCCGGCTTTACAAAGCCGTCCGAATCAGAGCATGACGCTTTTATAAGCGGACACAGCTCCACCTCGATTTCCGCAGCTTACGGTATTGCAAGAGCAATGAAGCTTGACGGAAAGGACAACTATGTTGTTGCTGTAACTGGTGACGGGGCAATGACCGGCGGCATGATATACGAGGGTCTGAACAACGCCGGAAAATCTGACGCAAACCTTATTGTAATCGTAAATCACAATGATATGTCCATATCAAAAAATGTTGGCGCACTGGCAAAATATCTCCTTTCAATAAGGACAAAGCCGAAATATGTGCAGACCAAAAGAGCAGTTGAAAAGGCGCTTTCAAATACACCTGTTGTCGGAAAGCCTATCGCCAAAATTCTCAAGAGCTCAAAGGATACTGTCAAAAGCACCGTTTACAGAAATACTCAGAATACCAACACCACAATTTTTGAGGACTTAGGGTTTATTTACTTAGGACCCGTTGACGGTCATGACCTTGACGCACTTGACGAGGTGCTGAAAACTGCCAAGACCTATCACCAGCCGGTGGTTGTCCATGTCAATACAATCAAGGGAAAAGGCTATGAACCAGCTGAAAAGAATCCGGGAGAATTCCATGGAATTTCCAAGTTTGACATAATGACAGGCAATCCGGAGGTTTCCTCAGACGACTGCTATTCCACTGTATTCGGACGTGAACTGCTGCGCCTTGCAAAAGAGGACGAGAGAATATGCGCTGTGACTGCCGCTATGAAGTACGGGACAGGACTGCAGTTTTTCTCATCGGAACTGAAAAACAGATTTTTTGACGCAGGAATTGCCGAACAGCACGCAGTTACTTTCTGTGCCGGACTTGCTTCAGCAGGTAAACTGCCGGTATTTGCGGTGTACTCGTCATTTCTGCAAAGGGCAGTTGACCAGATGATACATGATGTTGCAATAGGCGGAAACCATGTTGTTATCGGGATAGACCGTGCCGGAATAGTCGGTGAGGACGGCGAAACACATCAGGGAATTTTTGATGTACCGATAGTTACCGGAATACCGGGGGCGGTGGTATATTCGCCCTCATGCTACGAGGAACTGAAAATGTGCCTCAATGACGCACTTTATAAAGATAAGGGTCTTGCCTGCGTCAGATACCCCAAGGGCAACGATTGCACAAGCTTTGACAAATCCGCTCTCAATACGTCATATACACTGACTTCAAAGGATAACTCTTCCGTTCTTCTTGTTACATACGGAAGGATATATGACGAGCTTTACAAGGCTTTCGTACTGCTTAACAGTGACGGTATTTCCTGCGATATACTGAAGCTTACCAGAATTTTCCCATTTGACAGCGATATGATAAAAACTGCGGCTAAGTATCAGAAAATCATATTTTTCGAGGAAAGCAGTATCAGCGGCGGAATTGCCGAGCATTTCAGCGAGGCTGTACTGGAACATGGCTTTGAGGGGCAATTCTTTGCAAGGGGAATAACAGGCTTTGTCAGACAGGCGGCTGTCAGAAGTGCCCTTGAAAAGCTTGGCTTTGACTGCGATTCCATGGTTTCGTATATCCGCAGCGTAACGGAGGGACAGCTTTGAAAGGCAGACTTGATATCGTTTTACCGGAAATGAGACTTGCGGCAAGCCGTCAGAAAGCAAAGGAACTTATCCTTGAGGGACACGCCGAGGTAAACGGTAAAATATGTCTTAAACCGTCATATATCGTAGGTGACGATGACGTAATAAAAATAACCGGCGAAACACTTAAATATGTAGGCAGGGGCGGACTGAAACTTGAAAAGATAATTTCTCTCTGCAACATTGAAATAAACGGAAAGGTCTGTATGGATATCGGAGCGTCAACAGGAGGGTTTACTGACTGTATGCTGCAGAATGGTGCACAAACCGTTTACGCAGTTGACGTGGGCAGCGGACAGCTTGCGCAGAAACTCTGCAGTGACCAGCGTGTTGTCAATATGGAAAAGACTGACATAAGAACTGTCAAGTCCTCAGATTTACTGGTTCTGCCGGAGTTTATATCCGTTGACGTTTCGTTTATTTCTCTGAAACTTATCCTCAGTCATGTTTATGAACTGCTTGCTGAAAACGGTACTGCGGCTGTACTTATCAAACCGCAGTTTGAGGCAGGGAGAGAAAATGTCGGCAAGAACGGCATTGTAAAATCACGGAATGTACACGTAAGCGTTGTGGCTGATATACTTGCCTTTGCGGCTGAAACCGGCTTTGCTTTGACTGGTATATGCCATTCCCCAATAACCGGCTCAAAGGGTAACATTGAATATCTTATGTGCCTGAAAAAAGGCGGAGAAAGTCAGACAGCCGATGTGAAAAAACTGGTTGATGACGCATTTAAGAATCTGAAAAGCGGAGGGAAATCATGAAAGCGGCTGTATTTCCAAATTTCCAGAAACAGAATGCACTTGAATGTGCAAGAGCAGTCTGTGATATACTGCATAAAAATGATATCGAAGTATGGGTAGACCGCAGCTATCATGACGAATTTGCTGATAAAAGCATGGTGAGATTCGGTCTGTTTGACGAGTTTGTGAGGGAGGCTGACTTTGCACTTGCCATTGGCGGCGACGGTACTATTTTAAAATGCGCAAGCCATATTCCTGACAGCAAAGCAATGCTACTCGGAATAAATACCGGCAGACTGGGCTTTATGTCTGCCCTTGAATCCGACCAGCTTGATTGTTTAAAACGCCTGAAAACCGGTGATTACAGCGTTACAGAGCGCATGATGCTTGAATGTGAGATTTTAGGCGGAAACGGTGTCTATACAGCGCTGAACGACATAACTATTTCCGGAATGTATTCGAGAATATGCGATTTTTCCATATATGACGAAAAGGGCAAGATTGGAGCGTACAGGGCGGACGGCGCAGTTTTCAGTACCCCCACAGGCTCGACTGCATACTCACTATCAGCCGGCGGTCCTATCATTGACCCGGACATGGAATGTATTGAAATGACATTAATCTGTCCCCATTCGCTTTTTGCAAGACCTATGGTTTTCCCAGCTGGAAAGAAAATACGCTTTGTGGCAAATGACAAAAACAGGCAGAATATTTTTGTAAGTGTTGACGGCAATGACCCTCTGCCGCTTACAGAGGGGGACGTTGTGGAGATAAGGCGTTCAGCGGATAAAATAAGGCTTGTCAGTATGAATGATAATTCTTTTTACAATTCACTAAACAGTAAATTAATGCACCCTATAAAATGATAAAGGAGATTTTGAAGTGCAATGAAAAACAAAAGGCAGTATAAGATACTTGACATAATAAAAATGCATGATGTTGAAACACAGGAAATGCTTCAGAATCTTCTGGCGGAATACGGCTTTAATGTAACGCAGGCAACGGTTTCAAGGGACATAAAGGAACTGCGGCTTGTCAAGAAAATGACTGAAAACGGCATTTACAAATACGCCGCTCCGGAGGAAAACCGGTTTAAGAAAAATATTTTTATCGACACTGTCACCGGTATCGATTACGCCATGAACACAGTCGTGGTCAGATGTCATACAGGTATGGCGCAGGCGGCGTGTGCGGCTCTGGACAGCATGGATTACAGCGGAATTGTGGGAACTCTTGCCGGAGATGACACCATTTTTGTACTTATGAAAACTGAGGCTGAGGCAAGAAAGCTTGTAAAAACATTTAAGGAACTTGTCTGGGGGTAAGTTATGCTCAAGGAGATTTATATAGAAAATCTTGCGGTCATAGAAAAAGCTGTGATACCGTTTTCCGCTTCCTTTAATGCTTTTACAGGTGAAACGGGTGCCGGTAAATCCATACTTATTAACGGAATAAATGCGATTTTGGGGCAGAGAGTCACAAAGGATATCGTGAGAACGGGCAGTAAGAAAGCCGTTATAACTGCACTGTTTACCGGTCTTTCGGAAAACGTCTGCGAAAAGCTTGACGAGCTTGGGATATCCCATGAAAATGATGAAATAACCGTTACAAGAGAGATAGCCGCAGACGGAGGAAGTGTTGCGAGAGTAAATTCAAGGACTACCACTGTTTCCGTACTGCGTGAGATTGGGGAAATGCTTATAACAATCCACGGTCAGCACGACAATCAGATACTTTTAGCGCCGGAAAAGCATATTGAGGTGCTGGACAGCTACGGCGAAAGCGGTGAACTGCTGGAGGACTACAGAAACAGTTTCCGCAGTCTTCAGTCAATGGCGAAAAAACTTGGCGAGATGAAGAAAAACCGCATTGAAAAGCGTGACAGGGCAATACTGCTGAAAGAGCGGATCGAGGAATTAAAGGAACTTGATTTGCAGTCTGTGGAATACAGCGAGCTTGAAAATGAATATAATATGATACAGAATGTTGACAGGATTGCAAGGGCGGTAAGGAACGCTGATACTATCTTAAACGGCGAAGCGGAGGAAAACGTTCTGGATATGCTTGATTCCTGCGGTGAGGAGGTTTCAGGCATTGCTGATTATTCCCGTGAGGCAGCGGAGCTTTCCGAAAGGCTTGAGGCTGTCAGAATCGAAATCGCTGATATCTCGGACGAACTTGGCAGAATCGGGGACAGCCTTGACATTGACGAGAGAAGATTTGAATATGTTGTCAGCAGGTATAATAAAATTAATCATGCAATGAAAAAGTATCAGTGCGGATTTGAGGAACTGGTAAAGCTTTTTGAGGACTCTCAGTCTGAGCTTGAAACAATAGAATTTTCTGATGAAGACCTGAAAAAACTGTCTGATGAAAAGGACAGGCTTCTGCATGAGGTCACCGAAAAGGCGAAAAGACTCTCCGAACACAGAAGTGAAACTGCAAAGAGATTTGTTTCACAGGTAACAGAGGAACTGAAATTCCTTGATATGCCGAATGTAGTGATAGAAGTCAGCCAGCAGAAAGGCAAGCTGACTGTAAACGGCATGGACAGCATTGAGTTTCTCATTTCAGCAAACAGGGGCGAAACGCCCAAGCCAATTGCAAAAATTGCGTCCGGTGGCGAACTTTCAAGAATAATGCTTGCTCTGAAAAGTGTTATAGCTGAAAAGGATTCTATGCCCACAATGATATTTGACGAAATTGACACAGGTGTAAGCGGACGTGCTGCACAGAAAATCGGCATAAAAATAAAGCAGATAAGCAGGATAAGGCAGGTGCTGTGCGTTACCCACCTTTCCCAGCTTGCCGTTATGGCAGACGAACACCTCCTCATTGAGAAAAATGTGGTGGACGACAGGACTGTAACAAGCGTGATACCTCTTGATTTTGACGGACGAATAAAAGAGATTGCAAGAATAATGGGCGGCGAGAATCCGAGTGAGACCATGCTTAAAAGCGCAGAGGAGGAACTCAGAAGAGCCGCAGAGATTCGGGAGATTTGAACTGTATGGATTACTGTTTTAACGGCGGCTGCTGGGGGGCTGTATTTGCAGTCCCGCAGTCAGTTGTGGATAATTATGTAAAGCTTGCAAACGAGGCGGCTGTCAAGGTGCTTTTGTTTGTACTGCGCAACAGCGGCAGGAACTTCACCTCAGAAGAAATTGCCGCTGCATTGAATTTAAAGGAAAATCAGGTTGAGGAGGCGTTTCTTTTCTGGGAGAACGCCAATATACTTTCAAAGGGAAGTGAGCCTGCCGCTTTGCCTGAAAAGGAAGAAAAGGCTGTGACGGCTGAAAAGCCTGTGAGGAAGAGCAGTATTCCGTCCGGGACTTCATATAATCTGAAACCTACTGAAATTGCGGAGCGTGTGAAAAACTCAGAGGACGTAAGGGTAATGTTCACAATGGCGGAGGCAAGCTTTGGCAGACCCCTCAATCACACCGAACAGCGTTCATTTATCTGGATGCACGACTATCTCGGACTTTCCGCAGACGTCCTTATTACAATTGCGGCATACTGCATTTCGATAGACAAGGGCAATATCAGATACATAGAAGCCCTTGCGGCTGACTGGTCTGAAAAGGGGATAAACACCCTTGAAGCAGTCCAGGAGGAAATCAGAATACAGGAGGAAAAGAACTCCTTCAACGGCAGGATAATGAAAACATTCGGCATGACAAGACGCCCGACTGCAAAACAGCAGGAACTTATAGACAGCTGGAAGTCAAAGGGTTACAGCTTTGAGCTGATAGAGTATGCTTATGAAAAAACCATCGAGGCCATTGACAAGCTTAATTTCCCGTACATAAACAAGATACTGGAAAACTGGTATTCACAGGGACTTATTACTAAATCGAAGATAGATAACGAAAGCCAGTCGAGAAAAAGCGTTAAACCGGAAAGTGAACATTCGTATGATCTGAACGATTACAAATCTTTGGTAAATAATTTTGGTGATAAATGATGAGCGGTAACAAGGAAATTTTAAACAAGGCTATTGATATAATAAAGCAGAGAAGAAACAGGGCAAAGGCTGTCAATGATATGCATTTTGACGAGGTCAATGCTAAAATTCCTGAAATCGGGGAGATAAACAGTCAGCTTGCAAGGACAGGCATGGAGATACTCAACATTATAAAAAGCGGCGAAAATGTTTCTCAGAAAATAATGGGAATGCGTGAAAAGAATTTCCAGGCACAGCAGATGGTAAAGCGTCTGCTTATGCAAAACGGCTATCCGGAGGACTATTTGCAGATAAAATACACCTGTGAAAAGTGCGCTGACACCGGCTTTGTGGGGCATGACCGCTGCAGCTGTCTGAAAAATCTGACGGCACAGCTTTCGGCAAAGAGTATGAATTCCGGTTCGCAAATACAGCTTTGCAGTTTTGACACCTTTCAGCTGGGTTACTGTCAGGGCAGGACTGCTGAAGAAACCGCAGAATACCGTGAGATAATGAGCAAGATTTTGCAGTACTGCAAAAGGTATGCGGCGGATTTTTCTCTCTCCTCACACAACATTCTGATGTTCGGCAAAACCGGACTCGGAAAGACTCACCTTTCCCTTTCAATTGCAAATGAAGTACTCAGAAAAGGCTTTAACGTGCTTTACGATTCTGCGCTGAATTATCTCAGAAAAATTGAAAAGGAGCATTTCGGACGTGATTCGGGAAATGTTGACACCCTTGAAATGCTTCTGGCGGCTGACCTGCTGATACTGGACGATTTAGGCTCGGAATATGATACGCCTTTTTACATATCCACTATGTATAATATTATCAACACAAGAATGAGCCGTGGACTGCCGACCATAATCAGCACCAACTTAAACCACGAGGGTATTCAGAAAAAGTATGACGACAGAATCGTGTCAAGGCTTTTTGCGGCTTATGACTGCCTTGAATTTGTGGGTATTGACATAAGGCTTATCAAGAGGAAAAACGGTGAGATTTGACAGCTTATTTATTATTTGTTATAATAAATAATAAAGAGGAGGAATTATACAAATGAAAAGAATAAAAAAGTTAATGTGTATGCT
This sequence comes from Ruminococcus sp. UBA1394, assembly GCA_002305725.1. Taxonomy (GTDB): domain Bacteria; phylum Bacillota; class Clostridia; order Oscillospirales; family Ruminococcaceae; genus Porcipelethomonas. The sequence continues at coordinate 26,983 of DBQM01000029.1, forward strand.
CACAGCAATGGTTTGTTCAGCCGGTATATGCGCAGTTCAGCCGGTCAGCGCTCAGAACAGTACAGCACGGGATTTCGCCTATTCGGGAACACTGCCAACAGACGGTGATAAGTTTACTGTTTTAAGCTGGAGTTCTGAACTTCAGGATGAAATCATACAGTGGGCATCTGATGTGGGATATTCGACTTCACAGATGAATTTTATAAATTTTGGTGTTGGCGGCGGTGAGGCACCGAGTGTATACGACCAGTATATTCTGAGCGGTGAGGATATTGATGTTTTCGTGATTGAGCAGGACTGGGCTCTGAAATATCTCAACGACGACAGCAAAACAGCTCCTTTAAGCGCACTTGGCTTTACTGAAAATGATTTCGCAGAGCAGTACTCCTACACAAAGGACATAGGCAGAGATAAGAACGGCGTGTTAAAGGGCATTGCGTGGCAGGCAAGTTCGGGAGCATGGTGCTACAGAGCCGACCTTGCTGAGCAGTATCTCGGAGTAAAAACACCGGAGGAAATGCAGGCAAAGGTGTCAGACTGGGACAAGTTCCAGTCAACTGCCAAAGAGGTTTACAGTGCGTCCGGAGGAAAAACGGCGCTGACAACAACTTTAGGCGGAATATACAATGCTTTCAAGTACAGCAGAACACAGCCGTGGGTCGTGGATAACAAGCTTGTTATAGACGATTTCTGCTATGACTTTATCTCACTCGCAAAGAATATGACTGATAACAGCTATGTTACAGACATAAATCAGTGGACTGATACATGGTACAATGCCGGTCAGACAGACAGCACTATGGGATATTTTGTGTCCTCATGGGGATTCGGTGATGCAATACTTCTTTATGCTGCCGGAGGAGAAAGCGGTGCTACTTACGGAAAGTGGAGAGCCTGCCGGGGTCCTTCGCCGTATAACTGGGGCGGTACATGGCTTTGTGTATCTCCAAAAACTGACAATGCAGACATGGCGGCAAGCTTTATAAATTATCTTGCTGTGGATAAAACATCAATGAAGAGCCTTGCGGAAAATGTTACAGATTATCTGCCAAACAATATGGCTGTTACTGAGGAACTGATAAGTGAGGGCAAAAATTCCTGCGGACTTCTCGGGGGTCAGGACTATTTTGAGCCGCTCCATAAAAACGCAAAGGCTCTTGACATGAGTGGTGTTATTACCCCTTATGACTCATCTGTCAATATATATTTCCAGGACGCTGTCAGCGACTATTGTAACGGTGAAATATCAAGTGTTTCTGAATGTATTCAGATTTTTAAGGACACAGTTGCTTCACGTCTGGGAATTGGAATGCCTTTAAGCGATTTAAGGGGTGATATCTCCGGAAACGGTAAAATTGACCTTTATGACGCAATAGAAATCTGCCGTTATATTATGGGTATGAGGTCATTTACAGACGCCCAAATGGAAATTGCTGATTACAACAGCGATGGCGGCGTTGACCTGTACGACGCAATCGGAATCGCACAGAAACTGCTTGAAAAGTAAAAATCAAAGGGTGTGCTGAGCATACCCTTTTTTGGCTAAAATACACAATATCATAGCAAACGAATTGTATTGTTTCAACAAATATTATTTTATTCCCCAAAAGCGTGTACAAAATATAAGTAATCAGTATCAATATAAATGAAAACCAACTGGTTAAATTTAAAAAATGGAGGCATTGATTATGCAACAAGAATTTTACAGAGAGAAAAAGGCTTTATGTTTTATTCTTTCCGCTGCTATGGTTCTGGCTTGTCTTTTCGGCGGTTTTACAGCTGAATACAGAGACATTACGGAAGTATGTGCGCAGGAAAAAACACAGACATCAACAACACTGACCGGCTTTGATATTCCGCCAGGAAACACAGCCGGATCTGCTGTAACAGCACCTTTCTCAGAAGACGATGAAACGGTGACAACAACTGTCACTCCGGTTTCATCATCTGTCACAACCACCACAGTTTCTGCAGAGTATGACAAAATCATATTAACCGGACAGCCGTATCTGGACATTTTCACACCGGAATATTCGGAGTGCTATGTGGGAAACAGTTTCAGTCTTGAATATGATTCGTATGACCCGCCGTATTTTTCCGGTGAGATATCATGGAACAGCAGTAATGAAGAGATTGCCTCTGTTGATGAAAACGGCTGTGTAACGATTAAAGGCGTCGGTATTGTTACGATAAGTGCAGTCAACAGCTGTGACAGCGACAGCGTGACATTCAGTACATGGGGAGAGTCAGCTTTACCGCTAACTACAGCAGTTACCACCGCTCCCGAAGTAAAAACCACCGTTACAACTACCAGTTATATATGCATTTTAGTAACAACAATATTTCAGGATCATCCATATCTGAGTGTATATGCGCCTGACAATTCACAGTGCTATGTTGGAAACACATTCAGAATCAATTATTTCGCATATTGTCCGGCTTCTGGTTACGATGATATTTCATGGAGCAGCAGTGATGAAAAGATTGCTGTTATTGATTCAAACGGTTATGTGACCATTACAGGCGGCGGAACGGTAACAATAAGCGCAGACAACGGTTATACCAGCGATAGCGTGACATTCACCATTTCGGGCAAATCTGATGAAACCATGCCGGTGACAACATTTTTCGCTCCGCTCACAACTTCAGTTACGGTTTTAACTCAGACACTCCCAACATCAGTTACCAGTCTTCTGAATGAAACGGATATTCCTGCTGAAACAACGGTTGTAAAGGGGGATATTTCAGAAAACGGTGAGATTGACTTATATGACGCAATAGAAATCTGCCGTTATATTATGGATATGAGGCCATTTACAGATGCCCAAAAGAAAACAGCCGATTACAACAGCGACGGAAAAGTTGACCTGTATGACGCAATCGGAATCGCAAAGAAACTGCTTGAAAAGTAAATATCACAGGGTATGTTCAGCATACCCTGTTTTTTTGTCAGAAACTATTGCAAAAGCCGGAATTATGGTGTATACTTAAAAGCAATACTGCGGTTGACAGAGGTGTTTTATGAACTATATCGAATACAATTATTTTAACATTCCTATAGGCGGCGGAGGGTACGTCACAGGCATAGAATTTGACAGAAGCCGTAAAGATATTCTCTATATAAGAACGGATATCGGCGGTCTTTACCGCTTTGACAAAACAGCAGAGCAATGGACAAGCCTTATCGACTTTGTAAACGAGAACGACCTTGCAGAAACCTATCCTGCAGCGGTATGCAGTGAAAACGGCGTGCTTTATTCAGTCTGCGGAAGCGATAACAACAATGCAAAGCTGTGTATCTCCCGTGACTTCGGTGGAAGCTTTGAATATAAGAGTATTCCTGCAAGAGTACACGGCAACTTCTCCGGCAGAGGTACAGGCAGCAGGCTGACCGTGAAAAACGGCGTGATATACTTTGCCTCCTCCTATGACGGTATTCTGAAATCGGAAGACTGCGGTGAAAGCTGGACTGCCTTTACACCATACGGTGAAAAGTGCATGACGTTTGTCCATGTATCAGATGACGGCAAAAGAGTTGTCACAGCCTGTGCCGGTATGGAAAATATGCCGAATCCCGACATGAGAGGACACAGCCTTTACGTCTCCTATGACGGCATGGAAACCTTTGAAAAGCTCTCACAGCCGGAAAATGTACCCGGCAAGCCTCTTTCCGGTATGGTGGGACACCGTATTTCCACCGACGGAAGCTATTTTTACATCACAATGAACTGTTCCGGAGATGCAAAGTGGAATCTGCCTTTAAGCTACAGCTGTGACGCAGGCTGTATCGGAAAGGGCGCAGTACTGCGCTGTAAAATTCTTGATGACGGCAGACTCGGAGAATATGAGGACATTACTCCCGAATCGGAAAATACCTGCGGTTACGGCGGAATCTGTGCCGAACACGGAATAGTTGCAGTTTCTACAATGTACCGCTATGGCGAACGCATATACCTTTCAGACGACTGCGGCAAAAGCTGGAGGACTGTTCTGGACGGTATTGACAGCGTCAGCTTTAACATTCCCTACATGAAACCGGAAAACAATCATAACAGTTCGGTCATACACTGGATTAGCGACATAAAAATCAATCCTCACAATAAAAACGAGGCATGGTTCAATACGGGGACAGGTGTTTTCCGTACTGAGAATCTCTGTGATAAGAAGCCGCATTTCTGTGACTGCTGTAACGGTATCGAGGAAACGGTGCACCTCAATGTTTACAGTCCCCATAAGGGCGATGTAAAGCTGATTGACATTCTGGGTGACCTCGGGGGATTTGCCTTTACGGACATTCACAGCCATGCTCCCAACACTTTTGCAGACGAAAACAACCTGCGGTATATCACCTGTATCAACGCTGATTTCCCCGACAGCAATCCGGAAACTGTTGTTGTGACCGCAAGAGGAAACTGGGTCGGCTCTACAAAGGGAGGACTTATCATAAGCCACAACCAGGGAAAAAGCTTTGACACACGCCCCGACCTGCCATACGGTCTGTCAGAAAAGCTGGACAGTCTTTTTGAGAGGATAGAGCGGCCAAACGTAAATGCCGGCTGGGCGGCTGTTTCTGCGGACGGCGAAAGTGTTGTGTGGAGTGTGGCAGACAGGAGGAACATTCTTCCGTCTGACTGCGTTGTTTACAGCAATGACAAGTGCAACAGCTACAATATTTCAAAGTTTACTGATTTGCACGGCAATATATACAGAGGGCACATCAAGCCGTTTTCCGACAGGGTGATTGCAGACCGTTTTTACGCTTTCGGCAGCAGCGGAGAGTTTTTTGTCAGTGATGACGGTGGAGCAGTGTTCAGACAATGTGAGTGCGGACTTCCGGCTGTGGACTTCGGCAAAATTGACGGTCACAACAAAACGGATATAAAGCCTGACAAGGGAAAATCCGGCGTGTTCTATATTACTGCCGCCGGCGGTCTTTACAAGCTTGTGTATGACGGCAGGGAGTGCAGGACGGTCAGACTTTCCGGAGAGAGTGACAGAATACTGCGAATTGGTCTTGGAATCAGAGGCAGGGAGTACCTCGGTGCAGACAAAATGCTCTATGTAAACGGCTGGATTGACGGTGTCTACGGCTTTTACCGTTCTGAAAATGACGGAGCTGAGTGGACAAGAATAAATGATAACAAACAAATGTTCGGTGAGATAAACGCAATTGAGGGTGACAGCAGGGAAGAGGGCAGATTTTACCTTGCAACCGGCAGCAGAGGCCTTATCTGCGGAGAAGTGAAATAAAAAAAGCCAGTATTGTATATACTGGCTCAGACTGTCAAAAAAGTTCATTTTCAAGTATTGGGGCGAGCAATGCTCACCCCTACGACAGCGTTAAATGTAAGATTATTTGTAGGGGCGACCAGTGGTCGCCCGTTATTTTTAAGTCAGGCTGCGAGAATTTTAAATCACACTAATATGACACATCTTCATAGCCTCAAGTGCGTTCTGGTGGGACTGGGGCGTAACTCCGGCACAGCAGCTGCTGTCAACCGTTATCAGAATTTCGGGGAAAAAAGCTTTCAGCAGCATGGCATTTGAGATAACACAGATATCGGTGCAGACTCCCACAAGTTCAATTTCTTCAATCTCCCCGCCGTACTTCCGGGAGATATACCTCACACATTCGGGGAGTCCTTCAGCACCGAAAGTACCCTTCTCAATTTTTACCGCTCTCTCCGGGTGTCCGTCGGTTATGGCTTTAAGCCTGCTGTCAAGCTGCCAGCCGTGTGAATCCTTTATGCAGTGTGTTACCGGAAGATTTCTGCCCTCCTGTGTTGAGAGATAGTTTTCAGCATGAGTGTCCATTGTGTAAATCAGCGGTGCCTTGCTTTCGGCAAGATAACGCCTGACCTTTTCACAGACTGCGGGTACGACAGCGGCAGTCTGCCCGTTTCCAAGAACACCGGTCAGAAAATCGTTCTGCATATCAATCATTATCAGAATTTTCATAGCTTTTTCTCCTTATGAATCATTATTCTCCAGCCCATATTTTTAAAATTTCTGCTGTTTTTGCGGATATGGCAACAGAACAGTCGCCTCCGCATTGTTCGGGGTCATCCGCATACGATACAATCCAGACCTCATCAGTCTCATCATAAAATACCGAGAAAAGTACATAATCTTTAAAATGCCCGTTATTCTGTAAATTTTTCAGAACAATATCAGATATCTGAACAGCTGTGTCCTTATCCGGAACACAGACGATATCAACTTCCCCGGCCTGTTTTTCCTCCTCACGCCATATCGGATTAAAGTATACTCCGGAAGAAAAAGTGATATCTGATGAGCTGTCTGCCTCACAAGAAGCAAAATTGATATCCGATGAACTTTCTGCCTCACGATTTGATTTATTACTGATAAGCGAGATACCAGTTCCGGCAATAACGTCAAAAACAATCACTAAAATAACATATTTTGACTTATGGATATGCATTAACAGCACCATCTTTCTATACTCCCGAAGCTTTCGGGTGTATCTATAGTTATAACGTCATCATGAACATTATGTGTATGATAGAATTATATCACATATAGTAAATATTGTAAAGTATACAACAGTAGCACATTACTGACAAAATCGGGGAAATAAAAATATTTGCGTTTTAGAAAAAAGAAAACGGATACCACAAAAGTGATACCCGATTTATCCTGTCACATACGGAAAAAATAAAAAGATTGAGTTGACCGGTCAGACAAATTTTACAGTTCGTCTGCCGGTCGTGCCTAAAAGAAACCGATATCGCAAAATGAACAACGAATTGTCCCGTGCGGTCACGCACTGGAGCTGTAAATGGGACTTGAACACACGACTTCCTCATTACGAGTGCGTAAAAGCACTTTTCAGGAGTTTCAGCAAGCTTTCATAAACGCCGTATCTATGCGGTTTGTTGCCATTTTGCTTTTTACCGCTTTCAATGGTTTATGGCGCACTTTCAAGGTAATGGCGCACTCGCAGCACACTTAATCTGACCTCTTCTTTGGTAAGTAAGTGGTCGTAAAAGCAAGTTTGAAAACGCAAATCTGCACTTTCAGAATAAGGCTAAAAAACGCCGTTTTAAGACACGGTAAATTTAACAGGGTAATTTCATTGATAAAACCACATAACGGCATCAGCGTTGATTCTGATAGCCGTCAGAGCGTACTAATAAAAATATTTAGAATTTTATGTAAGATGTGTTACCCCTGCGGTCTTAAATCCCCTTGACAAAACATTTTTATTTACCCCCCTATATAAAAATACTGGAGCTGGCTTGTATTCCAGCTCCATTGTTTATTTATTGCTATTCAGATACAATTCAAGTTCCTTTATCCACTCCGGAATTATATTGCTTTTAGCTATCAATCTGCCGTTTTTGTATTCAGCTTTTTCTACAAAGCCGTTCTCATTGTCATAGAACCGAACCTCGTTGCAGTATGGGAGAATGTTTGCCAAGTCCTCAAAGCGTTTGCTGTATCTGCGCATTACATCATTTTCCGGAATATTATGACCGCCTTTTTCGACACGGTTTTTTATACGCTTGATACTTTCATCAGCGGAATTGACACCGACATAATAAAGCCGTATGAAGTAGTCAAGCTCTCTTGCTCTCTTAATGGTTTTAAGAGTTCGAGAACCGGAAAGAGTTGTTTCCTGAGTAAAGTTAATACCTTTTTCAAGACTGCTGTTAATGCGTTCTATTGCCGCTTTACCGCCTTTGATTTTATCACCGCCCAGTGATGCAGTTATCTTGTCAGTATCAATTATAACGCCCAAATCGTTGCTCTCAGCGGCTAACACTCCGGTAAGACTGCTCTTTCCAACACCATTGACACCGCCTATTATTGTATATATCTTCATTCCTCTTCCTCCACATACTCCATAATGTCCCCGGGCTGGCAGTTAAGAACCTTGCAGAGTTTGGCTATTGTTCTGGTGTCAATGTCACCGCCCTCCATTATCTTCTTGTACGTTGCTTGTCCAATGATTTTATCACGCTTAATTGTATAACTGGTAATTCCAGCTTTTTGCATCATTTTTATAAGCTTATCATACTTGATCGGCATTTAATCAACTCCTTTGATGTTTACTGTGGGAAATGGTGTTTCTATTTCCCATTATAGTATAACATATTGCGGTCACTAAATCAAGTGACAATTTGCATATAAAATATCGCTAATATTTGTGATGTTTGCCTATTGAATATCTCTTTTATTAGTGATATAATATAGATACAGTCAAGGGAACAACGCTCCCGACTGAATCCCAAAAAGGAGGAAAACACCATGTTAAAGGACATCAGAAGAAAGGTTATGCAGATAGCTAACCGCCTTGTAGGTCAGGGTTACATCAGAGCCAATGCAATGGCTACAGCGTGGAAACTGGTTCGCTACAGAGCATTAAAGGCGAAAGTCAGCGGTACTTCATTCGATAACCGGTCGGTGACCCGACTTGACATCTTTATTAGGAAACTTTTTTACAGCATAGCCGCCGGTCGAGCCGGAAACAACCCGATACCGTAAAACTAACAACGAAATGTCCTGTGCGGTCACGCACCCGCCCTTATGGACAAGGGGATTTCAGTTCATGCAGATACGCTTTCAATCGTTGGCGGCATGAATGAGCTGGAGAACTACGGGGCGAGAATCCATGTAAAAATATAATGCCCTCTGTGTACTGCGAATACACAAAGGGCGAACCGCCGGAGCGATAGGTATACCAACAAGATTATTATATACCGTATGCTCCGGAATGTCAAGACATCAAGGAGGAAAATTTCAGAAATGGAAATTAAAACAGCAGCAGCAAAAGCAGACGGTTTCAAGGTAACCCCCGAATGGCTCAAAGCTATCGGAATAGATTTGGAAAACTATCCTACACTTCCACAGGCTTTAAAGGCAAAGAAAGAAGCTGACATAGTAGAACAGCAGGGCATTGAGTTATTTTTAAGCAATCCGGTTCAGTGGGTATTTCAGAACCTGCGCCGCAGACATAACGGAGAATATTCAGAGCTTTTCAATATGATTGATGTATTCAACTACGGCTACATACTGGGTATCAGAGCGGAGAGAGCGAGAAGAAAGGGCGGTAAGGCATAATGACACCGGAAGAAAAGAGAAAACTGGAGATTATCAAGGGCATACTTGAAGATTTAAAGGCAATCACCAGAGCCGAAAACATGACAGTCAGCGTTGAGGATAACAATGAAAGCGAGGCAACGGCATGACCAAAGCGGAAAAGATTGACGATATTATCAGAATGTTGCAGGAGATTGAAAGAATCAGAGCCGCAAAGGCTGAAAAGAAAGGCAGTGCAGTAAAATGACCGCAGAAGAAAAGCGCAAAGAGAAGTTAATCAACTCAATTCTTGAAAAGTTTGAGAGGTTACAGAAAATCAGAGAAGAAAAAACATCAAAGCAGCCGTAATGACTGCTTTTTTTGTGTATAAATCCTCTGAGCTGGCATACCCCCACCCCCCTCTATGAAAAATCAGCCTCCCGGAATTGTCGGGTATCCCCCCGGTGTAGAACCCCTTAAAAATTTGTTATTTTTTCGGGTGGGGGGGCATTATGTAGTAAATTGTAGTGTTTTTGCGTACAGTTCCTCCAGCTCCTCAATGTATAAATGCTTGTCCGGTATTGTCTGACACCATTGCAGACGCCTGAGCTGTTCATGCCGCATATTCTCACGGTAAAGCTGTTTGATTAACGGTGAACACCTCAGACAGCGCAAGCCTTTAGCCTTATACTGCCGGACACGTTCAATGCTGATACCCATTTCTTTAGCTATCTGCGGCATTTTCTTATCATGGAAATAATATTCGCTGATAACATGATTAACAGGCTCTTTCAGACGGTCAACAGCCTCATGCAGTACCCTGTAATCGTCAGCAAGTTCCACACGTTCAGGAGCGTTTACAGCGTTATCGTCTGCTATTGTATCGGCAAGGGTAAGCTGTTCGGGTTCGTCTTTGTTCAGCGGCATATCAAGGCTTTCGCAGCTGTTCAGTGGTTCTTGTTTCTGCTGTTTGGTATGCCCGACTGGGACGTCGAGGGCAGCCTCCACTACACTCAGTAAAGCCGCCGGTCGAGCCATATAGTAACCGCTACCGTAAAACTATCAACGAAATGTCCTCCCGGGTCACCGGGCGCACTTCCTTTCTCTCGGACTTCCCTCGGAGTTCAATAGGTTTGGCTGTACCATTTAATAGCAATCCGGCTCCACATTTATCAACATTTCTCAGATATTAAGAACCATTGCAATAATTTTCAAGATATCCTCATATTGCTGCGGATTCAGTTTTACAGCTGATAACTGCTGTTTAATTTGCTCGTATTTCTGATAGTCAGTCATTAAAACAATCCCTCCGGCATGGGTTTATAACATTGTCTGCTTATATCCCTGTAATTGAAATTTTCGTTTAAATCAAGAAATTTCGTTCCGGAATAAATATGGTGCATAATATTATTTAAATCGTTTTGCACATCGTAAAAATCATCGGAACTCCTAATTATAAACTTTTCGCCTACACCAGATGCAACAAGTCTGAATTCAACTCCAAATTTTTCAACTCTGATGCAGCTTACATTATCGGTATTAATTATCATTTCATTCTCAATATAAATAATCATTTCGTACTTCCTTTCACATTGAAACACAGATTTTTTCTGAATGTAGCAGACTAAATGGGTTTGTAGCAAGATACGGTTACTACGCCTTAAACCCCGTACCTACGGCGTTTATTAAGGTTTGTAGTAGGTGTAGTAGGCAAATTTGCTATTCTTTTTCCTTTTACTGTACTGTAAGTATGTATAGCTTATACTAACTATACTTTTTATACTTAATAGAGGATTTTTGCCTACTACGTTACTACAAATCACCTTAAATCCAATAACTACGCTGTTTTTAGTGTAGTAAGCAAGGCTGTTTTTATCTTACTACATACCTACCACACTTACTACAAAATTTATGTCCCGTAAATCTGACGGCTTATATTCGATTCTTTAAACGGCAGAAGTCTTACTTTTCTCGGCTTATTATTTACACGGACTGTCGCTTGCTTATACCCATACTTTTCAAGAACACGCCCGATTACACAAGAACTGTACCTTTGCAGTGAGGGGTTATTCTGACGGAATTCAGTAGTGGTCATATACTTTTCCCCGAGCTTATAACCTGTTTCCTCACGGGTCAGTTCGTCCAATACGTCAAGGACTTCCGTTTCACCTTTCATGGGTTTCTGAAATTCGTTGTTGCGGCTCTGGAGCAAGCTGATTTCCTCACGGTCAAGTCTGAAACATGATGCGTATGTTTTGCCCTCATTGTTTACCGACTGCTCAACAATTTCATTGATTTCCGCCCAGAACTGCAGTGTATCAAACGCCTTTACCTGTGTATCATAATCAATATACACATCATCTTTAAGAGGGACGGTGGCAAAACGCCTGTTTCCGGTTTCGTCAATAAGAAACTGCCGGTCGTTTGTAGTACCACAGAAAGAAGTAATACGGGGATATTTCAGCGTTGCTTTACCGTAAGGCATTCTGTATTCATCTGCTGAACAGGTCAGAAATGCCTTTAAGCTGTCAATGTCCTTTTTCATGGTAGAACCGATTTCACCAAGTTCACATATCCACTTTGACGTTGCCTGTATCTTCGTGTCCTTGTCTCTGGGGTCAATTGTCTTACCCTCACCGAAATAGTTGTTACTCAGTGCCAGGTGTTCAAAAAAACGTGTCTTACCGATTCCCTGTTTACCCTGGAACACCAGTACTATATCAAGGCTGAACGGGTTTTCAAGGCTGTTATGAAGTCCGCAGATACACTGCATAAACCATTTTTTCATTATCGTTCTGCTGAGGGTATCAGTTTCGTCAATATGAAACATTTCATACACTTCTTCAAGGCGGCTTTTACCGTCCCACTTTGTCTGCTGTATTGCCTCGATTATGGGGTTATACCTGTTTCTTGTGGTTATAACATTGAGAAACGCCCCGATTTTTTCCATAGTGCATTTGTCAAGAGTGAAGTGCAGTTCGTCATAAATAAGGGCTGGAATAATCTCCTTTAAATGCTCACGGCTTTCACCCTCTATTCTGCTGTATTCAGTATCATGGGTAATTTCATTGTATCTGACGGTTATATCCTTTGATTTGAGAAACGCTGTCAGATTGTTTATGGTCAGCTCTCCGGTATCGTCAAACCCCTCCGGAAGTTCAGAAATCGGCTTGTCCGCTGTCCTCTCATACTTTACCGCCGATTTTACCGCAGTTTCAAGCAGTTCACGGGCTTTTTTAAGTCCCACAGCAGAAACAATATCAGATATATCACCCTTGTTTTTAAGCTCCGGATAAATGGTTTCTGAGGGTATCAGATAAACGCCTGAGGCAGTACCCGAAAGGCTGTCTGCTGTTTCTGTACCGTGTTTGCGACCGGCACTGTCGTTATCAGAGAGGACAATAACCGTCTTGCCCTTAAAATAGCCGTTATACGCTTTAGACCATTTTGCCCCTGCGCCATTGGGGGAAGTACTGGCAGTATAGCCCATTTTTTCAAGGGTTTCAACATCCTTTTCGCCCTCTGCAATAAAGACGGTATCAGCAGACGAAAGCTTGTGAACGTGATAGGGCGGTACTTTCTTACCGTTAAGCGTTTTTTTGTATCTGCCGTTTTCAAGGCGATACCATGATGCGACCTTTGAGCCGTCCCCTTTGTCATATATCACCTTTTTAGCTATGGTCTGACCCTCTGTGTTAGTGTAAATGTGTTCACGGAGTTTTGTCCATGGCTGGGATTTCGGCGAACGGTTGTTAAAGAAGTCACCCTCTTTAAGTCCGGAGGCTGACGCTATAGCACTGAATGTACACCCTTTTTTACAGTCTGTAAGTATTTTTCCGTCTGCCTCGTGTATGTAGAGGTGCTGCTTATCGTCTTTGCACGCCGGACAGTTTGCACGGTATTCGTCACCGCTTTTTTCTACATTGCGGAAATGTGTCAGAAGTTCTGTTAATTCCAAACTATCACCGCCTTAAAGCCTGACCGGAATCGGCTGAATGCTACCGCTTGTGTCAGCTTGCTCCTCGTTGCTGATAACAGCATTTTCAAAGTAATCATTAAGGCTCTGAATGTTTACCAGTATTTTGGAATTGGGCGAATTGCTCACCCTCACAGCTTTAACCTTGCCCTCTAAAGCAAGGGTTCTGACAAGGTGTTTAGGCAGTCCGAACAGAGCCGCCGCCTCTTTTATTCCCTCCATGCGGACTATGGGGGAATCAGTTTTGTTGCGTCTGCCGGATTCATTTATAATAATTTCGTTCATAATCTTTCCTTTCGGTTTGCCAAACTCCAAAATATATGTTATAATTGGAGCTGGCAAGTATTTTAGTGTGTTTTTATATATTTGCTTTCAACGTCTTTACTGCGCCAACAGTAAGGGCGTTATTTTTATATAAGGTTTTCATTTTTTTACCTTTTCAGCTGAATTTTCACCGTTTTCTTTACGATATTTATTCGCCCAATAGCGTTTTTGATGCTCTTTGACCTTTTCCGGATTGGCTTTTCTCCATTCAGACATATATTTTCTTCTTGCAAGAATAGCCATTCTTTCCTCTTCTGATACTGTTTTTAAGTCAATCATTTTTACCTCCAAAATTATTTTGATTCTTTTTCGGCTGAAAGTTTATCTATTATGCCCTTGATTTCATTGACTTCACTTTCATTAAACGGCTTTCTTAATCTGCGTGAAAAGCCGCTGTCCTGCATTTTCATTGCGTCAGCAACTTCCCAGCACTTCAAACCTGCGCCCTTAATCATGCTTTTTACTTCTGCACCAGTCATAAAATGACTCCTTTCTATTTTTGATATTATTATTGTAACACTTGTTTTAAGTTTTGTCAACTAAAAATAAATAATATATAAATACAGAATAATTAATAAAAAGACGTGAGAATGTATGAGAAAGTGTGAAAAGATACCACCATGGTTTTAAGCAATAAAAAAATTCTTAAAAAAATATTATTGTTGTTGACATCAACATCAAATTGTGATATTATAAAAGAGTAAAAGGAGTTGACTGCAATGGACGAAAAAAATATTTTTGCTGTAAGAATGAAAGAGGCAAGGCAGAAAGCCGATATATCACAGGCAGAACTTTCAAGAAGAACAGGTATAGCACCGGCAACGTTATCAAGCTATGAAGTTACAGAGAATCCAAAGAACCCCACACTTGACAAAGTTATAGCAATAGCAAAAGCTTTGGACGTTTCTCTTGACTGGCTTTGTGGTTTGGAAAATGAAATAAAAGAGGATAAAGATATTGGATTTGATGAAGTAATGAAAGCTCTCTCGTTATTGCTTTCTGTTAACGGTGTGAAATTTGAAACAACAGAAAGCCCAACGAAAGGTGACCCATATTCTGCAATAATGATATACAGTAACACTATGAATAATTTCTTGTGTGAATATTACAGAATATCCGATTTTGTAAACGATACAGAATACCCCCAATACTTAAAAGACGGGTTGAAAAAAGCAGTGTTTGAAAAATTCAATAAATATTATATTGAATCTGAAAGCAATAGTATTTGTGCAGACGGCGGAAATGAATGGGATTATATAAACGATGGTTCGGATGTTCCGTTTTAAAGGAGGCTGCCGAAAATGCCCACAATAACCCCACGAAAGAATAAATCCGGCGAAATAATCTCCTACACCATAAGGGTATACCACGGTTATGACAGCAAGGGAAAACGCCTGAAACCCTACACCATGACTTACAAACCAGCTCCCGGAATGACAGCCAAACAGATTGACAAGGAACTGCAGAAGATATCCCTTGACTTTGAGGAACGCTGTCAGAAGGGTATTGCCGGAAACGCTGAGAAGATAACGCTTGAAGAGTTTGCAAAGGTGTACCTTGAAATAAAAAAGCCGTCTTTTTCTGAGCGCACCTATGACGCATATTCAAAAGCCATTGACAGCTTAATAATTCCGGCTTTGGGTTCGCACAAGATAAGTCAGATAAAACCGGCTCATGTTCAGATGTTTGTACAGCAGCTTTGTAATATGCCGAAAAGCAGGGGTAAAAACGGCGAAAAGCTTTCTGAATCATCAGTCAGAAGATACCTTGCAATATTACAGTCAATATTCAGACTTGCAGTTAAACAGCGGATAATTACAGAGAGTCCGGCAAAAGCTGAATACCTGGAACTTCCCAGAGTGATACCGCCGAAAACAGAGATTTTCTCAAAGCAGGAGGCGGCGAAAATGCTGTCTTATCTGGAAGAAGAAAGCTTGCAGTTTCAAACATTGATACAACTTGCTATTATGACCGGCGCACGCAGAGGCGAACTTGTGGCGTTAAAATTCAGTGATTTTGATTATGAAAACAACAAAGTGACCATTGAAAGGGCGGCTGTATCAGTGTCGCATCAGCCGATTATAATAAAACGTCCTAAAGATTATGAGGTCAGAACCGTTGCTGTAAATCCTTACTGCATTGACCTTGTAAAATTGCTGAGAGCCGAAAAGGACAGACAGGCGGAACGGCTGGGCAGTCAGTGGCATGAAAACGACTGGCTGTTTACTCAGGATAACGGCGAACTGATGCACCCAAATACGCCGTCAGCTCAGTTTTCAAAGTTTCTCAAAAAATACGGTATGAATCACAGAAAGTTTCACAGCCTCAGACATACTTCCGCAACATTGCTGTTGTATGGCGGCGTAAATATCAAACAGGTACAGGAACGCCTGGGGCATAGCAACCTTGAAACCACTAACAAATATCTCCACTGCATTTCAGAGGCAGACGAACAGGCGGCTAATGTTTTGCAGGATATGCTTATTACTCACAAAGTCAAAGAGAAAAAACACGCATAAAATAACAAAGGAGCAGGATTGCTGAATTAATAGCTTTCCTACTCCTATTCTTTTATTATATGGCTGTAACTTTCAGCCGTTTTTAATAGTTTTTTATTTTAATGGCGCACTAATGGCGCACTAAAACACTGCAAAATAAAAAGTACGCCGCTTACATCAACGTGCAAACGGCGTATCTATGGGATTTATGTGGAGCTGAAAATGGGACTTGAACCCACGACTTCCTCATTACGAGTGAGGTACTCTACCAACTGAGTTATTTCAGCATCATTTTAATTTTACCATAAAGTCAAAAATAAGTCAAGTATTTTTGAAGGCCCAGAAATAAAAACCTGTTGGTTTACAATAGATGTGTGA
>DBQM01000020.1 GCA_002305725.1 Ruminococcus sp. UBA1394
CCAATATCTATTGTAGCACTACAACAGATTTATGGATTAATTTTCAAAAAGACTTGAACTTCAATAAAAGTTAAGGTATAATAATAAAAGCTGATAGTGAAAGGAGCAGGCGTTGCGCCTGATGATTTATGAAAGACGGTTTTGTTAAAATTGCTTGTATTTCCCCAGAACTTAAAGTTGCTGACTGCGTTTATAACGGTCAGAAAATAACTGAAAGTATTAAAAATGCGGCTCAGAACAATGTTAAAATATGTTCATTTCCGGAGCTTGCCATAACCGGCTATACCTGCGGGGATTTATTTTTACAGTCTGCACTTATCAGGTCAGCTCTTCAGACGCTTACACAAATTGCTGAAGCTGTAAAAGAACTTGAAATTATAGCTGTAATCGGTCTGCCTTTTGCTTTTATGAACAGTCTTTATAACTGTGCGGCAGTAATTTACAAAGGAAAAATTCTTGGTATTGTTCCCAAAACAAATATTCCTAATTACAGCGAATTTTATGAAATGCGTCATTTTGCTGCCGGTATTGAAGATGTTCAGTATGTAAATATCAGCGGAAAGAATGTGCCGTTTGGTACAAAACAGCTTTTCCAGTGCGAAGAACTTGCCGAACTGACATTCGGAGTTGAGATATGTGAGGATTTATGGGTCGGAAACTCCCCTTCCCTTAAACTTGCTGAAAGCGGAGCAACGATTATTTTTAATGTTTCCGCAAGTGATGAAACAATCGGCAAGGCTGATTACAGAAGAACTATTGTCAAGGCGCAGTCCGGAAGTCTTGTCTGCGCATATGCATATTCGGACGCCGGAATCGGTGAATCAACTACGGATATGGTTTTCAGCGGACACAATATTATTGCGGAAAACGGTACAATACTGAGTGAATCAGAGCTTTTTAAAAATGGCATGATAACTGCTGATATTGACGTTCTTAAAATATCCGGTGAACGACGCAGATCAAATACCTGCAAATATCAGGATAATGGCTTTAAAACTTTAAGCTTCTCAATGGGCATAAATGAAACCGTACTGACACGAATTTTTCCAAAGATGCCTTTCGTTCCGTCTGCAAAATCAGTTCTTGACAGCAGATGTACAGAGATTCTGACAATGCAGTCAGTGGGACTCATGAGCAGGCTAAAGCATATTGGAACAAAAAGCGCTGTTTTAGGACTTTCAGGCGGTCTGGATTCAACTCTTGCGCTTATTGTTACAGTAAGGGCATTCAGAATGCTGGGACTTGACCCGAAAGGCATAACTGCTGTTACAATGCCATGTTTTGGTACAACCGACAGAACCTATAACAATGCCTGCAAGCTTGCTGACGCATATGGCGTTACCCTGCGTGAGATAAAAATTAAAAAAAGTGTTATGCAGCATTTTGATGATATCGGTCATGATGAAAATAACCACGATGTGACCTATGAAAATTCACAGGCTCGTGAAAGAACACAGATTTTAATGGACATTGCAAATCAGACAAACGGCATTGTTATCGGAACCGGTGACCTTTCAGAGCTGGCGCTTGGCTGGGCGACCTACAACGGCGACCATATGTCGATGTATGCAGTTAATGCGTCCATTCCAAAAACACTTGTCAGACATCTTGTAGGATATGAGGCAGCAGTTTCTGATGAAAGTCTTAAAACTATTCTAATGGACATACTTGATACACCTGTAAGTCCGGAGCTTCTGCCGCCGTCAGAGGACGGAAAAATTTCTCAGAAAACCGAGGATCTGGTAGGACCTTATGAACTGCATGACTTTTTCCTTTACTATATGGTCAGGTTCGGTTTCTCGCCTTCCAAGATTTTTCGCATTGCAAAGCTTGCCTTTGAGGGTGTATATGATACAGAAACTATTCTCAGATGGGAAAAGACTTTTTATAAAAGATTTTTTGCACAGCAGTTCAAACGCTCATGTCTGCCTGACGGCCCCAAGGTCGGAAGTGTTACGCTTTCACCAAGAGGAGATTTCAGAATGCCAAGTGATGCCTGTGCTAAAATATGGCTCGATGAGCTTGAAAATATAACGGAGGTAAAATGATGAACTACAAAGAAAGTTTTATTAAATTTATGGTTGACAGCGGTGTGCTGACATTTGGTGACTTTACTCTCAAAAGCGGAAGAAAGGCACCTTACTTTGTAAACACCGGAAATTACAATACCGGTGCTCAGCTTGCAAAACTGGGTGAATATTATGCTCAGTGTATAAAGGAAAACAATGTTGACGCTGACACACTTTTCGGTCCTGCTTACAAGGGAATCCCTCTTGCAGCAGCCTGCAGCATTGCACTTTCAAATAAATACGGTATAGATGTAAACTACGCTTTCGACAGAAAAGAGGCTAAAGACCACGGCGAAGGCGGGGTTATCGTAGGTAAAAAAATGCAGGACGGCGAAAAGATAGCTATTATCGAAGACGTTATTACAGCCGGAACAGCTATCCGTTCCGTACTTCCTCTTTTAAAGGCACAGGCTGATGTTGACATTACCGCCCTCATTATTTCCGTTGACAGAATGGAAAAGGGCAAGGGTGAACTTTCTGCCGTACAAGAAGTAAAGCGTGATTTCGGAATCAATGTTTATTCAATTGTTACAATTGAGGACATTATCGAGGCAATTAAAAATGACGTTATTCCTGGAAAGGAATATCTTGACAAAATGCTTGCTTACAGAGCAGAATATGGAGTTTAACTCTTGACATTTACATATTTTTATGTTATGATACCTTAAAAGCGGTGATGGGAATAGTAGCATTTAATACGGCTTGCAGAGAGTCTTTGTCTGGTGTGAAAAGACAGCCGGTTATCTGTGAATACGCCCCTGAGCTTATTTTCTGAAATTTTAAGTAGGAATTTACGGGTACGCCCGTTACAGCGTTCAAAGGTCAGATATTCTTATATCTGATAAACTGAGGTGGTACCACGGTGTTAATTATCGTCCTCTGAGAGTAATATTTCTCTCAGGGGACTTTTTAATTAGTATAAAAACGGAGGAAATTTAAATGACATTATTTGAAGAATTACAGCGCAGAGGTCTTCTTGCACAGCTTACTGATGAAGAAGAAATCAAGGAGCTTATCAACAACGGAAAAGCAACATTTTACATTGGTTTTGACCCGACTGCTGATTCTCTCCATGTAGGACATTTTATGGCACTTTGCCTTATGAAAAGACTCCAGATGGCAGGCAACAAGCCGATTGCCCTTATAGGCGGCGGTACTGCAATGATCGGTGACCCGTCCGGAAAAACTGACATGAGAAAGATGATGACCAAGGAAACTATCAGCCACAATGTAGAGTGCTTTAAAAAGCAGATGAGCCGTTTTATTGACTTTTCTGACGGAAAGGCACTTGTTGTAAACAATGCTGACTGGCTTTTAGACCTTAATTATGTAGATGTGCTGCGTGAAGTCGGTGCACATTTCAGCGTAAACAAAATGCTGACCTTTGAGTGCTACAAGCAGAGAATGGAAAGAGGACTGACATTCCTTGAATTTAACTACATGATCATGCAGAGCTATGACTTTTACAAGCTTTACAATGACTATGGCTGCAATATGCAGTTTGGCGGCGATGACCAATGGGCAAATATGCTTGGCGGTACTGAACTTATCAGAAAAAAACTCGGCAAGGACGCTTATGCTATGACCATTACCCTGCTGCTTAACTCTGAGGGCAAGAAAATGGGTAAAACAGAAAAGGGCGCAGTATGGCTTGATCCGGAAAAAACCTCACCATACGATTTTTATCAGTACTGGAGAAATGTTTCTGACGCTGATGTTATCAAGTGCCTTAAAATGCTGACTTTTGTTCCTATTGAGGAAATTGAGGAAATGGAAAAACATATGGAGGGTGCTGAGTATAACAAAGCCAAGGAACTTCTCGCTTACGAACTGACAAAGCTTGTTCATGGCAAAGAAGAGGCTGACAAGGCTGACGCTGCTGCAAAAGCAATTTTCTCTGGCAGCGGTAAAAGTGATAATATGCCTACAACTGAACTTTCTTCTGATGACCTGACAGATGGTTCAATCGGTATACTTACTCTTCTTGTTAAAACAGGTCTTGCATCATCAAACGGCGAAGGAAGACGTCTTGTTCAGCAGGGCGGCGTGTCAGTAAACGATGAAAAGGTTACTGACCCGACTGCTCAGATTTCATTCAGTGACGGCGAAGTTATCATTAAGAAAGGTAAAAAGGTATTCCATAGAGCAATTGTAAAATAGTAAAAAGTCCGGCTTTTGTTAAAACAAAGGCCGGGCTTTTCCGTCAAACTAAAGCAGCCGCATAAAATACGGCTGCTTTTTTTATTATTCCATTATGATTTCAGGTTTTGATTCTTCAGGTTCCGGTGCCTGTGTTTCCGGTTCGGGTTCAGTAGGAGCTTCAGTTTCCGGTTCAGGTGCAGGTGGTTCAGTTGGAGCATCTGTAGGTGCTTCAGTCTTTTCAGGATTCTTTGCGTAATAAACTGTGAGGGTTTCACCTTCTGTCAGATTTATTTCCTTGCCCGGTTTAGGACTTACCTTTGTTACATAGTCATTTTCAAAGTCCTCATTGATTTCTGAAACTTCTGTATATTCGATTTTAAGCTCATCAAGCAGTTCAACATATTCATCAAACTTCATTCCGTCAAAGTCAGGAACTTCAACTTTTTCAGCGCCCTTGCTGACCTTGATTTTAATTGTCTGACCTTCTTTTATCTTCTTGCCTTTTTCAGTTTCTTGCCAGAAAATCAATCCGTCCTGATAATCGGCATTATACTCGAAATCAGCGCTGATTTTAATTTTATACTTTTCCTCAATTTTTGACTTGATATCCTCATATTTCTGACCGATAAGATCAGGCATTTTATTTTCTGCCTTTGCTTTTTCAGTTTCTTCTGTTTCTTCTTCAGTAATGTCAACAATATTGTCGCTTACAGAACTTTCGTTGCTTGAATATGTTTCACGCAGACGGTTTGTATCATCAGCAGTAAACAGTTTCATTAAAATAACGATAATAACAAGAATAATTGCAACAAGCAATACACCGATTATAACCGGTATTTTTATTTTGTCAAGGGTTGAGTTTTCCTCGTCACTTCCCTCAACTTCAGTTTCATCATCATAATCGTCATATTCATCATCGTAATCGTCATACTCGTCATCATAATAACCATTACTTTCATCATATGGCTGATAACCCTGATTTTCATAAATTCCGTTTCGTGAAATGGTTATAGTCTGAGTCTGACCGATTCCAACTGCCGGCTGGTCAAACAAAGCGGTCACAAGCTCGGTTATAGTCTGTATTCTTTCATCTCCGACAATATGCATACCTCTCATGATAACATCGGAAACGTGTTTCGGTATATTCGGATTCAACTCCTGCGGAGTGTAAAGATTATCTCTTTCCATACGGATATTTGCAGCATCCGGCTTTGAACCTGTCAGTATTCTGTATAAAACAGCACATATACCGTAAACGTCCGTCCATGTACCCTGTCGGCTTGCAGCTGAGTACTGCTCCGGTGCGGCATATCCGGAAAAAATCTCGTTTTTCAGTTCCGTATTGGCTGTTCTGACTGCTGAAATGCAGAAATCAGTCAGCTTGAGTTCGCCCTTGTCAGTCACATAGATAGTGTCCGGACTGATACCTCTGTGGATAACTCCGGCATTATGTACAAGGCTTAATGTTGTAAACAGCGGCGGAAACATTGCTGAAACCTCGCTCCAGCTGAGTTCTCCGGCATTTTCTTTAAGATAGTCAACAAGTCTTACGCCGTCAATATATTCATATACAGCGTATGTAGTATTGTTTTCAGAAAACAAGTCAAGAGTAGGCGAAAGATGGCTGCTAAGGCTTCTCATTTTCGCAAGTGACTTGTTAAGCTCTGTATATTCAGCCATAAGCGCCTTATACTGAGCAAGATTATTATAATTTACGCTTATGGTAGGCTTGCCCTTAACACGGACGCATAGTCCCTCGGGCATATATTCATTCAGAAGTACCTTGCAGCTTACAGCTGTGTCATAGGCTATATAAGTAGCGCCCTGCCCATTGGCATTCAGCAGCTTTCCGACAAGATATCTTTCGTGTATTACAGTTCCGGGTATTATATAAGACGGAAGGGACGGGGTATTCTCCACATATCCGCAGTTCGGACATACTCTTGCCGAACCTTTATTTTCCATACACCCCATGCACAGTTTTTTTTCAACCATTGCTGACCTCCGTTAGGTTTTTTATTAATAAATTTCGCATCATAAATTATTTTATCAGTTATCCGGGCAGTTGTCAATATCTGCGGCGATTAATTACCGTTTCATTTCCTAATTGTATTATTTCTGTAATCTTTTTTTATTATTTTTAAGAAATTTTCCTGCTTTTTTGTAATATGATGGAATCCGGAATTTTTATTATAAAGTAATAAGCCCTCTGTCAAGCATTTCCTGTGCAGCCAGCATAACTCCGGTCTTGCCGCTTGTGTAGGTTATACCCCCCTGCATCCAGGCGGCATAAGGCTCTCTTAGCGGTGCGTCTGCGGAAAGCTCAATTGACGCTCCCATGTTGAACGCTCCGGCAGCCATTATGACCTGTCTTTCATATCCCGGCATATCCCATGGTTCAGGGGTTACAAAGGAGTCAACCGGTGCGCCCTTCTGTATTCCGCAGCAGAATGCTTTAAGCAGTTCGGGGTCGCCAAGCTTTACAACTGTGATGATATCCCCTCTTGTTTCCTCTGCGGATGGATAGCATTCAAAACCTAAAAGACTGAAAAGTGCCGCTGCAAAATCCGCAGTTTTCTTTGCGTTTGCAACAACGTCAGGAGCCATGAAAAGACCCATGAACATTTCCTTGTTATGGGAAAGTGTACAGCCCACCTCCTTGCCCATGCCTACGCAGGTAAGACGGTAGGAGCAAAGTTCGATAAGGTCCTTTCTTCCGGCAATATAACCGCCTGTCTGTGCTATACCGCCACCCGGATTCTTTATGAGAGAGCCGATTATAATATCCGCCCCGCACTGTGTCGGTTCCTGCTTTTCCACAAATTCGCCGTAGCAGTTATCAACCATTATAACAGCGTCAGGGTTGGTCTTTCTTACTGCCTCACACATCTTTTCAATATCAGAAACGGTAAACGCCGGTCGCAGTGAATAGCCTCTTGAACGCTGTATGTAAGCCACTTTTGCTCCAGCGGCTTTCTGAGAAATCATATCGTAATCGGGAGTACCGTCCGGTTTAAGACTAACCTCATCATACTCTATACCGTAATCTGTCAGCGAACCGTTTCCTTTCTCGCCCCTTATTCCGATTACTTCTTCAAGAGTATCGTATGGAGTACCAGTCAGTGAAAGCAGTCTGTCGCCCTTTCTCAGAACGCCCCACAGCGCAGTTGAAAGGGCATGAGTACCTGAAACAAAGTTGTGTCTTACAAGAGCGTCTTCAGTACCGAAAACCTGCGCATAGACCTTGTCAAGCACTTCCCTGCCGATATCCCCGTAGCCGTATCCGCTGCTGCCGTAAAAGCACTGCTCACTTACACGGTTTACTATAAATGCAGACAGAACCTTTGCCCCGTTATATTCCTTTATGTCGTCAGTCCGGCTGAAATCGCACATTTTTTCGGCTTTTTCAGCAAGCTCAACAAGCTTTGGACTGAATTTGAAAAAATCATTAATCATTATACTGTAATTTTCCTTTCAGGATATTTTCGTTATTATCTTTTGCCCTTTCAAGAACAAATTCCTCAGAAACCGCCTTAAAACCAATTTCCCTGTAAAAGCTTTCCCTTATGTCAAGAGCGTACAAAACGGCGGTTTTTCCCTGCTTTTCAAGATATCCTGCAAGCCATGTCAGAAAACGCCTTGCGTAGCCGCTCCCTCTTGCTGATACCCTTGTTGCCACCTGTGATACCAAAACATAATCGTTTATGTCGTAGGATATGGAGGCTGTTGTGCATGATTTATATGTCATAACACGGCTTATTCCGTGCCTTACCCTGTGGGAAGTATCCGCAAGCCACAATTGGTAATCCGAAAGATTTGGAAAACCCTCATTCAGAATACTGTAAACATCATCAAGCTTAGGGGAAAAGTCAATGTCACTTTCGTCCTCCGGAACGGGATTTTCTGAGGCAACAAGCTGAAAGGTCGTCCTGTGAAGTGAAACATATCCGATGTTTTTTATCATACTGATAACGCTCTGATTTCCCTCAATACGAAAAGGCTTGTGCATATCCACAAAAATATTTATTTCCTCGGGTTCAAAGCTTTCGCCGCATATAAGCATGGTAGAGTTTATTATCAGTATCACACTTTCACCGCTTCTGAAAAAACGGCAGAAGTCATAACCTGTACCGTAGGCATTGAAATAGGACAGAATACGCCGTCCGCAACAGGTCTGTACAAGATAATCAGCTGAAATTTCCTCTGCGTTGTTTATCTCTTTTATCATAGCTCCATATCAGCTGCCTTTTCGATTATTGCATTCACCATGTCATAGCAGGCTTTAAGGTCATTTTTGTTCACAACGCATGACGGCGAATGGAGATAGCGGCAGGGTGCAGAAACGGCTATTGTCTTTATACCGCCCCTTGACGTGTGTATCGCTCCGCTGTTGTTTCCGCCGGCAATAGTTGTCTTGGTCTGGCAGGGAATATTCTTTTCTGCAGACTGCGCAAAGGCAATATCATAAAGCTGCTTGTCATACATAGTGCTTCTGTCCATAAATGATACAACTGCGCCCCTGCCAAGGTGACACACCTGTTTTGCTTCCGGTACGCTGTCAATGTCCGCAGCAGTTGTGGATTCAATGACTATGGCTATATCCGGATTAACTGTATAAGCCGCCGCTTTTGCACCTCTCAGACCGATTTCCTCCTGTACTGTAAAGGTGAAGTACATATCATAGGGCAGTTCGCTCTGAATCATGTCTATCATCAGCGCACAGCCGAAACGGTCATCAATGGCTTTTGCCATAATGGTATTATTTCCCGGTTCAGTATATTCTGAAACGAAGTATGCGCAGTCGCCGGGAGAAACGTACTTTTCAGCCTCTTCCCTGTCCGCAGCTCCGATGTCTATATAAAGAGAGTCCATTTCCGGTGTTTTTTCACGTTCCTCAGAAGAAAGATTGTGTACTGCCTTTGCGCCGATAACGCCGTACAAATCATTTATTGTGACCTGTCTGCCGATAACAACAGACGGGTCGATACCGCCGACTTCTGCAAAGGTCAGAGTGCCGTCCAACTGGACTGACGTAACAATAAGTCCCACTTCATCCATGTGAGCGTCAAGCATTATCTTGTTTTTCGGGACTGCGTTTCCTTTTTTGAAAGCAATGATATTCCCCAGCTTGTCCACAGAATATCCAGCCTTGTCCTTTATCTGTTCTATAATATATTCACGGACTTTATCCTCACGTCCGGAAGTTCCGTTCAGTTCACAAAGTGTTTTCAGATGTTCAAACATCAGCAGTTACCTCCGTCTTTAAGCATTGCGGCAAGCAGTCTGCCGGTATTTTCCACGTCCTCGATTTTTATGACCTCAGAAGGCGTGTGCATATATTTCAGCGGTATGGATATGGTTCCTGCCATACAGCCGTTTCTGTTTACGCTGAACTGGTCGGCGTTTGTCGAGGTCAGTCCGTTCATAACTTCAATCTGGTACGGTATATCGTTAGTTTTGCATATTCTGATTATCTCGTCAGAAAGATTTTTCGAGAGTGACGGAGAAACGCCTATCATAGGACCTTTTCCAAGCTTTCCGCATTTGTATTCGCAGTCACCGGAAGTATATGCAAAGCTTACGTCAACAGCAAGTGCGATGGCCGGATTTACGTCATAGGCAGCGATTTTAGCGCCCCTCTCCCCCAGTTCTTCCTGTGTTGAAAATACAACGGTAAGTCCCCCGTCAAGCTTAGTATCCTTTAAAAGTTCAAGGGCATAGAGTACCGCCGCAACTCCGCACCTGTCGTCAAGAGCGCTGCCTGTAACTTCGTTATTTAAAAGTTCACGGAATGTTGTCTTAAAGGTGATTTTGTCTCCTCTTGAAATTTTAGAGAGAGCGTCCTCACGGCTCATGCCGGTATCAATAAGCAGGTCCTCGATTTTTGCAGCCTTGCCCTTTTCTCCTCCCGAAAGATGGGGCGGTACGGAGCAGACTGTGCCTGTCACCTTTTCTTTGCCGTGGATAATCACCTGCTGTGCCGGCAGAAGACGTCTGTCCACCCCTCCCACATTGGAAAAACGCACAAAGCCGTTTTCAGTAATATCCGTTACGATAAGACCAATCTGGTCGATGTGGGCATCAATCATTATGCGGTTTTCATACTTTGAATTGTCACCGAAATATCCGTAGACGTTGCCGTTTTTGATACAGCAGTCATCAGTATACTGCCCCAGCAGCTCAAGGGCAGTTTCAGCGGCATTTTTTTCGTCTCCGGAAACCCCGTCTGCCATTGAAAGCCTTGAAAGTATTTCTTTAATATCCATCAGGAAAGCCCCTTTACAAGATTTTTGAAGTGTATGCCTCTTGCCTCAAAATTCGGGTAGAGGTCAAAGCTTGCGCAGGCAGGAGAAAGTGTTATGATATCGCCCTTTTGCGCAATTTCCCTTGCCTTTGAAACTGCCTCTTCCATTGATGAAACGTGAACGATTTTAAGATTCTCCGGATTGTATTTTGCTGAACCGGTAACTGCCTTTTCAATCTTTTCAGCAGTAACACCCATGAGGATAAGCACCTTGACTTTTTCGTTTACAGTATCTGCCATAGGTTCAAACGGTATTTTCTTGTCATATCCGCCGGCAATGACGATAAGCTTCTGATTAAAGGAATTAAGTCCGGCAAGAACTCGTGTAGGACTTGTGGCAATGCTGTCGTTATACCACTTAACTCCGTCAAGCTCTCTTACAAATTCGATACGGTGTTCAACGCCGCCGAAGGTCTTTGCAGTTTCAGCAATGACTTCCGGTGAAACTTCTCCCCATACTGCGCTGATTGCAGCAAGGTAGTTTTCAACGTTGTGGATACCCGGTATTCTGATGTCGTCCTTGTGAATTATACGCTCAGATTTCCCGTATGTGTTGTAGCAGAGAAAACCATCGCTGTCGAGATACGCACCACATTCCGGAACGGCTTTTCTTGAAAACCTGACAAGTCTGCCTCTTACTAAATCTGAAAGATTATTTGTTATCTCGTTGTCAAGGTTAAGTACTGTTCTGCTGAAAGCATTCTGGTGAAAAATGAGGTTCTTCTTACTGTCGATATACTCTTCCATTGTGCCGTGTACATCAAGGTGATTTGGAGCAATATTGGTGATAACTGCAACGTCCGGCGACTTTCTCATTGAGATAAGCTGAAAGCTTGAAAGCTCAACGACAGCGGCGTCCTCTTCGGAAATTTCTTCGATAAGGGGCATAAGCGCCCTACCGATATTTCCACCCTTATATACCTTTTTTCCGGAACGGGAAAGCAGGTCGGAGATAATTGTTGTGGTAGTGGTTTTGCCGTCAGAGCCTGTTACTGCGTATATCTTACAGGGGCACAGGTCGAAAAACAGTTCCATTTCTGAGGTTACGGCAACGCCTTTGTCTCTTGCACTTTTCAGTGCGGGATTATTGAAGTACATTCCCGGTGCTCTTACAACAAAGTCAAAGTCTGTGAGGGTATCGAGATAACTGTCACCGAGAATAAATTCTGCCCCCAGATTTTTCAGGTCATCATAGGTATTTCCAAGAGCGTCCTTATCCTTTCTGTCACATACTGTTACAGCAATCCCTTTTTTGAGAAACAGTTTTATTAAATCAGTATTTGAAACTCCTACGCCGATTACAGCACATTTTTTATTTTTCATTTCGTTAAAAAACAATTCAGCTTTAGTCATGGTTTACCTCCATAAAAAAATCATACTTATATTAATTATATACAATTTACGGGAAAATAGCAACTGTTTTTTTCAAATAGAACCATGTATTGAAAATTTTCTGGATTTTTGAAAAAAATGCTTGACAATATGAAAATACTGTGATATAATAATAAAGCTTTATGAAGTGCGCCAGTAGCTCAGCTGGATAGAGTGACTGGCTACGAACCAGTAGGTCGGGGGTTCGAGTCCCTCCTGGCGCACCAAAGTTAATACGCCCTTTGAAGTGATTCGGAGGGCGTTATTTTTTGTCATATTAGGCGAGATGAATTATTATATAATATTTATTCTTGTAAGTTTGTCAATCATATTGGACACTGTTCTTAAGAAATTCGATAGGCGAAAGCCAGTTAAGAGGACGCATAGGGCGGTTGTTAGTTTGATTTAAACGCACAGTTAACTGT
>DBQM01000018.1 GCA_002305725.1 Ruminococcus sp. UBA1394
GTAGCCGCCCACCGGGCATTCGTCGCAGGCGATGTCTATGACCTCAATCACGTTGGGGTTTTCCATATCGCCGCCCATCGCGAGCTTTACGCGCTCGGAAAGTATGGCGCGCTCCTTGTATACGCAGCAGCGCATCGTGGGCTGGGTGCCGGGAACGATGGTCTTGGGTATGTCAAGCACGTTTTCCATCAGAGAATCGTTCCACTCCTGACGTGCCACTTCGCGCAGCACCTTATACTTAAGATGCTGGACTTTGGTATCGAATTTTCTCATCTGATCACCTGCTTATGTCTAGAAATAGCTCACCTTGATGCGCTTGCCCATCTGCCGGAGGCATTCGGACAATTCCTGAACCAGGTTCATCTTTATGCTGAAATTGATCGGCAGATCGGGGTTTTGGTGGGCGGGGTTTATCGCGCGGCCCACGTAGAAGTTTATATCGGTCGCCTCTTCAAAGAGCATCCGGCAGATCAGCGAGGCGCCGTCGCGATTGAGGCTCCACTGTTCGTAAAGCTCGTTGCCCGCCAGATAATCCTTGGCGTATGTGAGCACCTTGTTTATCGTTATAACGCCCTCGGTCACCAGATCCACGCCCTCTATCTCCGCGATGGGCGGGATATCCGGCGCCTCGAACTTGAGCGTGGTGCGCAAGGGCTTTCCCAGATAGCGCGCCGCTATCGAGGAGGTCGTGCCGCCGCAGACGATGTGCTTGCCCTCCTTGGAGAAAAACAGCGACATCATCTTGTTTGCGTCTTTCGGGTCTGCCGGAGGACCGAAAAGCAGATTTACAGGCTTTCTCTGCCTTATCTTTATTGCCGCAACCGTCGTATCATCTCCCGGCTCGTTTCCGTAAAGCAGATTGCACTCGTCAAGAATAAGAGTGGATATGACTTTTGCGGTATAGTTCGGCTCGTAAAGCTTTTCGATATACTCGATTATGTTTTCCCTCTGCCAGCCGAAATTCATGTACTTGCCGACGCCTGCCCATATCGCACCGTCGCTCATGGCAATAAACACGTCGTTTTCGCAAAGCTGTATCTTTGAAGTGTAGATAGTCTTTCCGCCCATTTCGGAGACGTTTTTTGCGTAATCGTAGTTTTTACCGTCCCTCAGCAGAATAACCTGCGGATTGTCATACTGTATAATTTCCGCCTCGCTGTTGTCACGGACACACATAATAGTAAACGTGGAGTAAGCGACCTTTCTTACCTCGCAGACCGGAAGAGTTGCGGCGATTGTCGAAACGCATTCCTCAATGCTCATGTTGTTTGCAATCATGGTTGAAATAATCTTTGAAGTCAGCGTCGAGAGAATACTCGCCTTAACGCCGCTGCCCAGACCGTCAGCCAGCACTAAAACTGTGTAATTATCCCCTTTTTCGATTACCTCAACATGATCTCCGCAAAGCTGTTCACCGTTTTTATTGATACTGCGGTAACCCACATCAGTGCAAAGATTATTCATCGCTCAGACTCTCCTTTAAATTTGTCAGCGCAACCTTGGTTTCCGCAACGGTTTCACCCAGAAGTGACGCAATTTCCTGAACAGTCCTCATCTGCTTTTCAATTACCTTGTCGGTTATCTCAATGGTACTGCTGCAGATGTTGCTCCTCTTTTCACGTTCCTTTTCCTCATTGGTAATATCCTTGATAATACCCATTATCATGTGATATTCCTTGTCGTATATTATGCTCTCCTCAATATACTTTTCATACTCGGCAAGATAAACCTTTTTGTCGTGAACGTTTATTCCGCTGTCCATAACCGTTATGTATTCGATAGGGTTAAGGATTCTTACCACCGGCGAATTGATTATGTCAGAGGAGTCCTTGATATTGAATATCTCACAGGCGGATTTGTTTATCTGCTGAACCTCCAGTTCCTCGTTGAGCACGATAATTCCGTTAGGTGTATTGCGGATAATTTTGTCGGAGAATGACTCAGCCTTGTCTTTCAGAAACGGCAGGCACATTGTAAAGTCAGCCTTGTTCTGGTAAACCGCAATTGCTTTTTCACGGCAGGTATCATAGCCGCAGCTGCCGCAGTTAAGCTCCTGGTCGGGAGAGGTCTTGCCCATTTTGTGGAGTATCTCCTCAATAATTCTTGTACTCGGAATTGCCCTGTGGAGAATTTCGCCCTTGAAGTCCTTTTTAAGCTGTTCGCTGCTGTATTCGGGTAATGAGAATTTCTCCTTTCCGGCATATCTGTCAACAGCTATAAAGTCCTTGACAGGCTGTCTGTGCTCACGGTTCATAGCCGGACCGCCTACACAGCTTCCGGCACAGGCTGACATCTCAATAAAGCAGTTGCTTATTTTGCCGTCAAGGATATCCTTGATAGCGGCAATACAGTTTTCAGTACCGTCAACCGAGAAATAGCTGTAGTCCGGATTGTCAGTTTTCATTGTGCGCAGTATACCGCCGTTTGTAGGATAAAGCCTTGTAACGCCCTTTTCAACAGTATCCTCCGCCGGCTCAAACTCAACGCCCTCTGCCTCCATCCATTCGGTCAGTTCCTCAAAGGTAAGGACCGTGTCAACCAGTCCCTTGTACTTGTCAGCCTCCTCCTTTTTGGAGATACACGGTCCGATAAAGACTGTGTAACAGCCGGGGTTCTCGTCTTTAAGCTTCTGACAATGCGCCTGCATAGGTGAAAGAACGTCCGCTAAATATTTAACTGCCCCGGGATAATATTTCTGTATCAGTGTATTCACAGAATTACAGCAGGAAGAAATAATAACATTCTGCCCGCCCTTTTCAATTATTTTTTCATACTCTGCCGTTACAAGCTGTGCGCCCTGTGCCGTTTCCTCAGCCTTTGAGAAACCAAGCTTTTTCAGCGCATTCTGCATTGATGCAATAGTAACGCCCTCAAAATTTGCCGCAAAAGCAGGAGCAATACTTGCCACAACATTTTTGCCGTCTGCCAGCGCCTGTTTGACCTTGTCAGCGTCATTCCGTATCTGCTTTGCGTTCTGCGGACAGACTACAAAGCAGGTACCGCAGAGTATACACTCATCATTTATAATATTCGCCTGATTGTCCGAAAACCTGATTGATTTTACAGGGCAATGGCGTATGCATTTATAGCAGTTTTTACAGTTCAGCTTTTTCAGCTGGAGATAATCGTTCATAGCTCATATTCCTTTCCTTAAAGCTGGTCAAGCACATATTTTTTGAAAATCTCATCAAAGTTTTCCGGTGAAACTCCGCATACAATCTGGTCGTCCACCTTTATCGACACACCCTCGGTACATTTCCCCAGACAAAACGAGCCTGAAAGCGTAACCTTGTCTTCGAGCTTGTTGGTTTTAACAGCATTTTTGAGAAGTTCGACTATTTTCGCAGAGCCTCTCAGATGACATGAGCTTCCAACGCACACAAAAATATTCATTTTATCACCCTCCTGAAAATTATCGGAAAATATCCGGAAATATCTGTATAAATTATATCATACTGACTTTTCGCTGTCAATTGAGGACTGACTGATAAGACAAAAAAACGGACACGAAATGTGGAATAGCTATATAGAAGTATAATCCGTGAAAAGCAATCTTCACGGATTATTTAAATCTTAATATGTGCTTTATAAAAGCCAAGGAATATGAAACGCTATATCCATAACGATTGCTGGATGCGTAAAGCGGGTGGAATCTTTTATGCTATCACCTGTATCAAAAGAAACGGAATAACCCTTTTCAATTTCAAAAAACAAACTATCGTTCAAAGTGGGTATTGCATTTTTAACTGTTCCGCATAAGAAATACATACCTCCATAAAAACAATTTTCGCCTTCGCATTCATAACAATTTACATATGCATCATACGGCTTTTTCCCATTAATGCCAAGTCTTTCAAATAATTCCTTAACTTTATCGGGAAAAAGCTCATACGCCAAATAATAATTTTTGCACCCATCGCAGCCGCAGTCATCAATAATCAGTTTTTGTTTTTCATAGCACAAACGTGTTTGCTCAACATCAACATCAAGAATAAACTGTCCGAGTTGAAAAAGCATAAAATTCACCTGCCAATTTATATATGAATCATTACATCAAAAAACTTTATAGAATCAATGTCAAGAGAAGCGCAAAGCCACTTTTGACACAAACGTCAAAAGCGGCTTTGTAATACTTCTTTATCAATCGCTCACTAAACGTGTCCGTTTAATCTGCAAAATTATTCCGCCGAAACCGCCGCTTCAAGCGCAATTTCCATCATATCCGTAAAGGTCGTCTGACGTTCCTCCGGTGTTGTTGAAAGTCCTCTCAGCGGACAGTCGGAAACAGTCAGAATACAAAGGGCGTTTTTGCCCAGTCTTGCGGCATTCATGTAAAGCGCCGCAGATTCCATTTCAACGCCCAGAACGTTCATTTTCTGCCACTTTGCAAGGGAATTGCTGTCGTCATAGAAAGTGTCACTTGAAAGCACGTTTCCGACATGATAAGCCGCTCCCTTTTCCTCTGCCGCCTTTACTGCATGGCTTAACAGAGCGTATGACGCTGTGGGCGCATAGGTGCCGGGGAGACCAAACTGCGCGGCAAAATTTGAATTAGTGCAGGCGCCCATTGCGATTATAACATCACGCAGATTCACAAAATCCGCAATCGCTCCGGCTGTGCCCACTCTTATAATGTTGTCCACATCATATTCAGTAAAAAGCTCGTGGGTATAAATCCCGATTGACGGAATACCCATTCCGCTGCCCTGGACGGAAATTTCCTTTCCCTTGTATTTTCCGGTGAATCCCAGCATACCCCTTACCTTATTATAGCAGACTGGGTTTTCAAGGTAGGTTTTTGCAATGAATTCTGCTCTCAGAGGGTCGCCGGGCATGAGGACGGTTTTGGCAATTTCGCCTTTTTCGGCGCTGTTATGGGGTGTAGACATATATAAAACTTCCTTTCTTGGTTATATTTTTCATTTATGACTTTAAAATATTATATCACGTCCGAAAAGTATTGTAAAGCAATCCTGTTAAGGTAATAATACACAAATATTTTATCTTATTTTGTATATTTGTACAAAAATTAAACTTTCATGCAGCAATCAGCACAGTTTCAGACACTAATATTATGAATCGGTTCAAAAGGGGGATTTAAACATGAATGATTTCAAAACTGACGCCGAATTAGCACGAAAAGGCGACACAGCAGCTTTTTCCCGGCTTTATTCCATGGTATACAAAGAAATGTATCACACAGCGCTTTACAATCTGAGAAGTCCGCACGACGCCGCAGACGCAGTAAGCGATACTGTTGCCGACGCTTTTGAAACAATAGGCAGACTAAAAAATGCCGAGGCTTTCAGAGCATGGATAATGAAAATACTTTTTGCAAAAATCAAGAAGCGGCAGAAAGAATACATGAACAGTAACGCAGAACTGGACGACGCACTTATTTACAACGAGGACTTTGATTTCGACAGCTCCGAGCTGAAAGACGCCCTTGATTCCCTTGACGAGGAGTCACGCACCATTCTTTCTCTTTCGGTGCTGGGAGGCTATAAGAGTATGGAAATAGCGGAAATAAGCGGTCTGAAAGCGTCGGCGGTGCGCTCAAAGCTTTCAAGAATAAAAGCACAGCTGAGACTGAGCCTTTGCGAATGAAAGGAGATAAAGATTATGAGTGAGAAATATAATGATGAAAATGTAAAGAAAATACTCCAGTCTGAAAAAGTTCCGGAAAGGCTTGAACCGGAAAACATAAAGAAAATGCTGGATAACGGCAGATACGCCGAAAGCCGTAAAAAAATCAGGCACAGGAAAATACTCCGCATTGTTTCTGCGGCAGCAGCAGTTGCGGTTGTTTTGAGTACTTCCATTTATTTTATTAAGCCGGTGCTTTATGATAAGGGAGTTTTTTCAAAAGATTCAGCTGTGGTGTATTCGGTTGACTCAATGAAACCGGCGGCACAGTACAGCGACGTATATAATTACTTTTACAGGGCAAGAAAATTCACCCAGCTGAAAGACAAGATTTTCGGCGGTTTCGGATCCAAGAATTATGATATGGGTATGGGTATTGTCGAGGAAAGCGCAGCTGCCGACGAAAGCTCTGTTCAGGAAAACGAAGCTGACATTCCTAATTACGCAGAGGAAAACTTTATCACTGGTGAAGAGAACAATGACGGCTACGGTGCTGACAGTTCTTCGTTAAGCAGTATTGAAACCGACGGTGCAGAACAGCAGAAGGAATATTCCGACACATACAGCCAGGAAACAGGCGTTTTAGAGGCTGATATCGTAAAGACAGACGGAAACTATATTTTCTATGCAAGCGGCGACACTCTCTGTGTTTCACAGGTTGACAACGGAAATTTCATAAACCCATACAAAACCGATGTATCTGATTTGCTGGGACTCAGCTATGACGGATATATACAGGATATGTACGTCTACAACGGAAAGCTTGTGGTTATCTGCGAATACTACGATTCAGCCTGGCAGGACGGCTGCATTGTTGAATATGCCTGGTATGAAAATAATAATACCTATGCTGTGATTTTCGATATCTCAGATAAGCTGACCCTTTCAGGCTATTATGCCCAGGAGGGATTCTACAATGATGTGCGCCTTATGGCTGACGGATATCTTTATCTTGTGACAAGCAAGGACATATACGTCGATTATGACGACATATCAGAAGAAGATTATGAAAAATTTATTCCGCAGTACTATGTAGGCGAAAACGGCTGCTGTGTACCGCCGGAAAATATCATGATACCTACAAAGGAACTAAAGGAAGTCTATGACTACATTTCATATACAAATGTTGCGGGACTGAACCTTAACAGCGAAACTCCCTGCCAGCCTGTTGACGCAAAGTCAATCGCAGGCTATGCAAACACTATCTACTGCTCACAGAATAATCTCTATGTTGTTTCCGGATATGACGAAACAGAGATAACACGTTTTGCCGTAAATGACGGAACAATTACACCGGAGGCGTCCGGAAAGGTAAAGGGTTATGTCAATGACCAGTTCTCTATGAGCGAATACAACGGCTATTTCAGAATAGCAGTTACCGAGGACACCTGGGAAGAGTACAATGACCTTGCCGGAGAGGACAGCGCAGTTGCCTCAAATACAATGGTATCCCAGAAAAACAGCGTTTATGTTCTTGATATGGGCATGAACATTGTCGGAAGTATCGGAAACTTTGGTCTGAACGAGCAGATACAATCGGTGAATTTTAACGGGGATATTGCCTATGTGGTAACATTCCGTCAGACTGATCCCCTTTATGCCATTGATTTAAGCGACCCGGCAAATCCTGTTATGCTTGACGAATTCAAGATAACCGGCTACAGCTCATATATGCAGTACTGGAGCGACGGACTCCTTCTCGGTTTCGGCGTTGAGGCTGACGAGAATACAGGCTGGCAGACCGGTCTGAAGCTGACTATGTTTGACAACAGCGACCCGAACAATCTGCAGGCGCTTGACTCAGAAGTATTCTCCGAA
This sequence comes from Ruminococcus sp. UBA1394, assembly GCA_002305725.1. Lineage (GTDB taxonomy): Bacteria > Bacillota > Clostridia > Oscillospirales > Ruminococcaceae > Porcipelethomonas. Next base: position 7,465 of record DBQM01000018.1, read on the forward strand.
GGCGAAAGCGGTTATGTATATTCCGAGGCTGTCAACGAGAGAAAAGCTCTGTTTATCGACCCGGTGAAAAATCTTATCGGTTTCCCTGTGGAAAAAGACTATGAAACATGGGTTAACGATTCCTACTTTGATCGCCACACAGAGCAGTCCTATCAGTTCTACTCCTTTGAAAACGGCAGGTTTATCTGGAAAGGCGAGATAAGCAAGGAAAATGAATCGGACGATTTCTTTACTGAGAATTTCAGACGAGTGGTTTATATAGACGGTTATCTGTATGCTGTTTCGAATAATGAATTCAAGTCAGTAAACGCTGTGACATTTTCAAAAGCAGCTGTTGTGGATTTTGAAACTGATTGAACACATTAAAACTAACGGGCGACCAATGGTCGCCCCTACAAATAAACACATATTTTACGATTCCGTAGGGGAGAGCATTGCTCTCCCGTATTTTTTTCCGTATCAAACCTAATTTATTATACAACAAAAACTCCCCATCTTCCGACGGGGAGTTTCTGCTTTTATTTTACAGGATTATTTTCCGTAGTAAGCAAGCATATAGAGGTGTTTAAGCTCATCAATTCTTGGCAGACGCGGGTTAGCAGTTGTACACTGGTCATTGAATGCCTTGTATGCAAGATCGTCCAGAGCGTCCTCATAAACCTTAGGATCAATGTATGATCTCTTGTCCTTTTCTCCTGCTTCCTTGATTGTAAGCGGGATACCAACAGTTGTCATAAGGTTTCTTACTGCGTCAGCAAGTGCCTTTACACCTTCCTGAGTTGATGCGTTCTTAGGAACAAAGCCAAGATACTTGGCAATTTCAGCATAGCGCTCAGGTGCAATATAGTGGTCATATTTTGGCCATGCAGCAAACTTTGTAGGTGTCGGCTCGCCGTTGTATTCGATAACGTGCGGCAGCAGATAAGCGTTTGCAAGACCGTGCGGAATGTGGAATTCACCGCCCAGCTTGTGAGCCAGAGAGTGGTTAACACCGAGGAATGCGTTTGTGAACGCCATACCAGCGATACATGATGCATTGTGCATCTTCTCTCTTGAAAGCTCGTCAGCATTTTCATATGAGCTTGGGAGATATTCAAATACAAGCTTGATTGCGTGGAGTGCAAGAGCGTCTGTGAAGTCGTTTGCAAGAACTGAAACGTAAGCTTCAATTGCGTGTGTCAGAACGTCAAGACCTGTAAATGCTGTTGATGCCTTTGGAACTGTATAAACAAACTCTGGGTCGATAATAGCGATATCCGGAGTAAGCTCGTAGTCAGCCAGAGGGTACTTCATATTCTTGCTCTTGTCAGAGATAACAGCGAATGAAGTTACTTCTGAACCAGTACCGGATGTTGTCGGAATAGCAACCATCTTAGCTTTCTTGCCCATCTTAGGGAACTTGTAAACTCTCTTACGGATATCCATGAACTTCTGAGCCATGCCAACGAAGTCTGCGTCCGGATTCTCGTAGAACAGCCACATAGCCTTTGCTGCGTCCATTGCAGAACCGCCGCCGAGGGAGATGATTGTGTCAGGACGGAAGGTGTTCATAACCTCAGTACCCTTCTGTACTGTTGTAAGGTCAGGGTCAGGCTCAACATCGCTGAATACTTCAATGATCGGCTTGTTAGCGTTCTTGTGAAGCTGATATAATACTCTTTCAACATAGCCGAACTGAACCATACCAGGGTCAGCAACAATCATAACTCTCTTGATGTCAGGCATCTTTGCAAGATACTGAACTGAACCCGGTTCAATATAAATCTTTTCAGGAACCTTAAACCACTGCATATTCAATCTCCTCTTAGCAACTTTCTTTCTGTTGATGAGGTTCTTAACTGTAACGTTTTCAGAAACTGAGTTTTTACCGTAAGAACCGCAGCCAAGTGTAAGTGACGGAGCCATTGCATTGTAAACGTCACCGATAGCACCGAATGATGCAGGTGAATTTACTACGATACGGCTTGCCTTCATTGTTTCGCCGTATTTTTCAATGAGTTCATCGTTTGATGAGTGGATAACAGCTGTATGACCAGCACCGTGCTTGAGCATTTCTTCACACATTTCAAAAGCGTGGTCTGTTGTGTCAGCCTTAACAACTGCAAGTACAGGTGAAAGCTTTTCAAGTGCAAGCGGATACTGTTCAGCGTTTGTACCGCCCAGTTCAACGCAGAGTACCTTTGTTTCCTTTGGAATTGTGATACCAGCCTTTTCAGCAATCTGCCATGGATACTGTCCTACAACCCAAGGCTGAACTGCCATCTTTTCAACGTTGATAACAACATCCTGGATCTTCTTTATTTCATCAGGCTTTGCAAAATAGCAGCCGTGAACCTTCATGAAGTCAACTGCTTCGTCATAAACTTCTGTATCAATAATAGCAGCCTGTTCTGATGCACAGATCATACCGTTATCAAATGATTTTGAAAGGATAAGGTCATTAACAGCCTGCTTAATCTTAGCTGTCTTTTCAATGTAGCAAGGTGTATTACCAGGACCAACGCCAAGTGCCGGCTTACCAGCTGAGTAAGCAGCCTTAACCATTCCAGGACCGCCTGTTGCAAGGATAGTAGCAACGTCAGGGTGATTCATAAGGCAGCCTGTAGCCTCGATTGACGGATGTTCGATCCACTGGATACAATCCTTAGGAGCGCCTGCTGCAACTGCTGCATCTCTGATTATCTGAGCAGCTCTGATTGAGCAGTTCTGAGCATTCGGGTGGAAACCGAAGATGATAGGGTTTCTTGTCTTTAAGCAGCTGATTGCCTTGAACATTGTTGTTGAAGTCGGGTTTGTAACAGGTGTAACACCGGCAACGATACCAACAGGTTCGCCGATTTCGAGGTAACCTTCGTTTTCGTTGTCCTCGATAACACCGACTGTCTTCTCATACTTGATTGAGTGCCAGATATATTCTGTTGAGAAGATGTTCTTTGTAACCTTGTCCTCAAAGATACCTCTGCCTGTTTCCTCAACAGCCATCTTAGCAAGTTCCATCTGAGCTGAAAGACCTGCAAGTGAAGCAGCCTTTGTGATTTCGTCGATCTGCTCCTGATTGAAGTTCATGTACTCGTCAAGGGCAACCTTTGCCTTGGCAACGAGCTCATCAATCATTACCTTTGGGTCAATCTGCGGCTGCTCAGCAGCTTCCTTTGGTGCTTTTTTCTCTGCCATTTGAGAATCCTCCTGTAAAATAAATGTAATTTAAAATAAATTCATCTTTAAAACTACTTGTTAATTTCTTAACAATGTCATTATACCACATTGTTATTTTTTTGTCAATAGGAACATGAAAATAAATTATACCGAATTATACGCTTATTTTCACCATTATTTCCGGCATTATGCCAAATAATTTTATATTCAAACTTATAGGCAATGTCAGCCAGTAAAAGTCAGCTGTCTTAATGGCTTTTCATATACTCCTCAAATATCTCAGCTGCGTCCCTTACAAGCTCTGCGCAGGGGCGTTTTTTATAGTATTCAGCGGTTCTTTCAGACGGCACATAGCTGCTGTCATTGCCGTCAAGTCCCAGAAGCTGACGGCAGACTATATAGCGGTTGCGCTCCTTGAATTTCTCCGCAAGTTCCTGTATGCGTTTGTAATGCTCCTTTTTAGCCTCAGTATCCTTCGGGTCGCTGTAGCCGTATTTAACACCGGCAGCCATAAACATTCCGCTTACAGCCCCGCAGACTTCTCTCATTCTTCCCATTCCTCCGCCGAAAGAGGAAGAAAGCATTACAGCTGTTTCAAAGTCCATACCCAGTTCTTCGGCAAAGGCTCCGAATACAGCCTGTGAGCAGTTGTAGCCGTTTTTGAAAAGTTCAACTGCTTTTTCTGAATTTTTCATGATGTTCTCCTTAAAGTTGCAATGGGGACAGTAATCTGTCATCCAGCTCTGCCCATGCCAGCCAATTCAAATTCATATTTTTGTAGGGGCGAGCATTGCTCGCCCGGTAAAAAACACATTAATTTACTGGCGACCAATGGTCGCCCCTACGACAATTTATTTCTGTTCTTCCATGCTGATTATAACACGGAGATATTAAACTGACGTGATATATTTGTATAATATCAGTTAAAACCAGTTAGGTATCTTGAACTGAACCGGCATACCGTTTTTCATAAGAATATTAAGCTCACCCTGAATAAGCGGCAGGAAATAGTCAAGTGCCTGAGGAGTTACGTTGTTTCCCTGGTTGTTTATCCATTCCTTCGGGAACAGCTTTTCCTTGTTTGCAACATCTCCGGCGTCAACTGCAATTATTTCAGTAAAATACGGTCTGTCGCTGATTCTCTTAAACGCCATCATCTTTCCGGTCTGACTGGCAAGAGCAGTTTTGACAGCCTCCTCGCCGATTCTGACAGATTCGTCAATATCAGTCTTTGATGCCATATGCGACGCACATCTCTGCATAACATTCAGCTCAATTGAACGCACCTTGCAGCCAATCTCGTCCCTTACGATATTTTCAAGACACTTTCCGATACCGGAAAGATACTTGTGACCAAAGCTGTCGTTTGCTCCGGACTGGAAACCCTCGGCGGCATATTCACCGTCGCTCAGCTTTAAGCCCTCGGAAACTGCGATAATTACCGCCTTATGTTCTCCTAACATTCTGCGGACATCTTCCAGAAAACGCTCAACGCTGAAAGGCGCTTCCGGCAGGTAGATAAGATGAGGCGCATTTTCATCATTCGCTTTCAGAACACAGGTTGACGCAGCAAGCCAGCCGGCGTCACGTCCCATAATTTCCACAATTGTGACAGATTTAACGCTGTATACTGAACTGTCCCTTGAAATCTCCTGGATCGTTGCGGCAACATATTTTGCGGCAGAGCCAAAGCCGGGTGTGTGGTCTGTACACATAAGGTCGTTGTCGATTGTTTTCGGAACTCCGATGACTTTTATGTCAATATTATTCTTTTTAAAATATTCCGAGAGCTTTAAAACAGTGTCCATGGAATCATTTCCGCCGATATAAAAGAACATATCAATCTTGTTCTTCTTAAAGGTCTGCACTATTTTGCCGTAAACCTCCTCGTCTTTTTCCGGCAGCTTGTAGCGGCATGAGCCGAGTACTGTCGAAGGCGTAAGCTTTAAAAGCTCCAGATCCTCGTTTGTTCTGATAATTGTTCTGAGGTCAACCAGCTGGTCATTGATTATGCCCTCGATACCGTTGACAGAACCATATATCTTATCAATATCAGGACATTTTGACGCTGCTGTGAAAATACCTGCAAGTGACGCATTAATGGCACAGGTAGGTCCTCCGGACTGTGCTGCTGCAATATTCATAATTTTTTATTCCTCCCCCGCTTTTGCGGATACCGTATTCTTTCAGCGTTCGGTACGCTTATTATTTTCCTTTTTCTCCTTATCTATTATAATATATTATAAAAAAAAATACAAGCCTTACTCTGCCCCTCTCATTGCAGAATAAAGCTTGTAACAAAATTAAGTTTGAATAGTAAAAAAGCTTAAATATACTGTCAGAGCCTCTCCGATATGTCCGGCAGTCATATCCCCTGAACAGATTACACAGAAATTCTCAGATCAATAAATAAACTATAAGATAAACAAGCAGTAAAAAATGGATTGCAAAATACTTTAATCCGACAAATATTTCACAATTCTTTTAGTAAGATAGTATAAATGCAGTAAATCTGATACATAAACAAACCGTTTCGCCGATATTGTAAGCTCAAAACATTTACCAGTTGTAATCAAGAATACTTAATTTCAACAATAATTATTATAATACTGTGTTTAATAAAAAGCAACAGATTATATTGCAGCTTTTTTGGACTTTATTGACATATATCATTCCATATTTATGCACATTTTTACAAAAATTATCCGATTTAGTGATAAAACTTGACTTTTATTACTAAAAAGTAGTATAATATACATATAATACAACGGAAGAAGATTTAAAAATGAACAATAATCAATCAAATAAACTAATCAGAATCAGAAATACCCCCACAGTCAGTGCCGCCAATAATCTTTTGTATGTTCAGGAGGTGGGCCATCTGCCTTCAGAGCTTGCCGGAAAAACCCAGCGAAAGCAAATCGACTCCTTTCTGGTAATTTTCGTGCTTAAAGGGGCAGGATATTTAAGATACGACGGTGCAGAATACAGAGTGTCTGAGGGACAGGGCATATTTATAGACTGTCAGAAGGAACATTCATACAGATGCGACCCGGACAATCCATGGGAAGTTCTGTGGCTGCACTTTAACGGAAACGCTGCCGTTTATTATTACGATCTGTTTCAGAAAAAAGGCTGCTGTATATTTTTCCCGCAGTGCATCAAGGATTTTGTCTCAATTATATATGAAATTATCGCCAACAATGCCCATAAAACAAATGATACAGAAATCATCAATTCAAAGCTTATTACAGACATACTGACCATGATTTTATCCAATCCCGGAATACACGGGCCGAGCGACGATTACAGCTATCAGATGAAATCCGTCAAGGAGTATATCGACTCTCATTTTACAGAAAGTATAAACCTTGACGAATTATCCGAATCGTTTTACATGAATAAATACTACCTCACAAGAGAATTCAAAAAGGAATACGGCGAAACGATTTTCCAGCATATAATCAGACGAAGAATTGATTATGCAAAGAATCTGCTTTCGTCAACCGATAAAACCATTGAGGAAATTGCCCTGCTGAGCGGTTTTAATGACCAGAGCTATTTTTCAAGACAGTTCAAGAAGATGGTGGGGGTAAGCTCGCTCAATTACAGGAAAGAACACAAAAAATGACTGATATAAAGGCAAATGCGACCTTTTTTGGAGCGAAAGTTTGTCGAAAATACGAAAACAACGGGCGACCAATAGTCGCCCCTGCAAATCAAACCGCAATCTGCGCTATCGTAGGGGCGGGCATTGCTTGCCCGAATATTTGAAAATGAATTTTTATACATTCTGTGCCGTTCTTTTTTAGAACGGCTTTTTTATGTCTCACCTTTTATCGACTTTTCCTTACTCTCCTCACGTTTAACCTTTTCAAGCATAACAGCATAAAGTACCGAAACCAGCGGCACTCCCACTATCATTCCGAGAATACCCCACAGTCCTCCGCCGACTGTAATGGCGAACAGCACCCAAAGTCCCGGCAGACCGATTGAATTTCCCACAACCTTGGGGTAAATAAGGTTTGAGTCTATCTGCTGAATGATAATTATGAAAACAACAAACCATACTGCCTTTATCGGATTTACCATCAGAAGTATCAGCGCCCCCGGGATTGTTCCCAGTATAGGTCCGACAATAGGTATCATGTTGGTTATACCGATAATAACACTTATCAGCGGCGCATAGTCAAAGCGGAAAATCTTCATGCCCACAAAGCAGAGTACTCCGAGAATAACCGCCTCAATAAGCTGTCCGCTTATGAAATTTGAAAATGCATCGTAGGAAAGCTTTATAATTCTTTCAAAGCGTCCGTAATTCTGTTTCAGAAGTGATTTTGTAAGAACCTTTGCATATCTTTTAAGGTTCTGCTTGTCGGCAAGGATATAAACGGAGAATACAAAACCGATAAACAGGTCAACAACGCCATTGATTATGCCGCCTGTGATATCAACAGTCTTGGAGAGAATTGTCGGGATATACTCCGGCAGTTCCATGAGTTTTTCCCTGACTTTTTCCATGATTTCGTTGATATCAACTTTGTCCATGAAATAATCTATACGGAATCTGTTTGACTCAACAAAATTCACCAGATTGTTTGCATAATCGTTGAAGTTTTCGCTGAAAAGGGTTACGCTGTTTGAAATCTGCGGAACAATAAAGCATATGATACCCGTTATAATGGCAATCATCAGAAGATAGGTAGTAATACAGGAGCATATAAATGCTGCACGTCCGGAGCTTTTGAGATTTTGTTTGGGAGTATGCTTTTTTCGCTTTGAACTGACTTTCTGTTTTATTCCAAAAAAAAGCGCACGGTATTTTGCGTGAAAGAAATTTACAGGTCTGTTCAGCGCAAAGGCAATAACCCCTCCGATTATTATCGGACGGAATATGTTAAGAATTTTTGAAATTGCAGCAATAAATCCCTCATACCGCAAAATCACAAAGGCTACAACTATCAGAACTGCTCCGCTGAAAACAATAGTTTTCGCAAGCCGGTTGTTTTTAAAGGAAAACTTCTTCTGCATATCGTCTTTTACGGCAAATTATGCTTGCCGTCCTCCCATGTAAGTATTGTCCGCCTGAGATATATTTATTTATTTGATTTTATGCGCATTGAAATATCAAAGCACTGTACCGAATGAGTCAGCGCACCGAGAGAAATAATGTCAACCCCTGTCAGCGCTTTCTGTCTGATATTTTCAAGGGTAACGTTGCCCGACGCTTCAAGGAGCGCTCTGCCGTCTGTTATCTCAACAGCCTTTTTCATCTCCTCATCGCTCATGTTGTCGAGCATTATAACCTCACACTTGTTTGCAAGCGCCTCTTCAAGCTCTTCAAGGTTTCTGACCTCGACTTCGATTTTCAGCATATGTCCTGCCTTTTTTCTCAGAGCAGTAACAGCGCCGGTTATTGAGCCGTAAGCGTCAATGTGATTGTCTTTGAGCATTGCGCCGTCTGAAAGATTAAATCTATGGTTTTTTCCTCCGCCAACTGTAACTGCGTACTTCTGCAGCGCACGGAGTCCGGGGAGAGTTTTTCTTGTATCGGCAATGCTTGCTCTTGTCCCTTCCACAAGCTTTACGCACTTGTTTGTGGCAGTAGCGATACCCGACATATGCTGAATAAGATTCAGCGCAGTACGTTCACCTTTGAGAAGTGTTTTTGTACTTCCTCTGAAAAAGGCAATGTAATCGCCCTTTTTCACTTCTGCACCGTCATGGAGAAGTATCTCCTTTTCAACATTTCCGCCAGCAAGGTCGAAAACTCTTGCGGCAACATCTATTCCGCACAGCACACCGCTGTCCTTGGCGATAAAATACGCCTCGCTTGTGTGGTCATCGGGAATGAGATTGTCTGTTGTGACATCAATATAGTTTATGTCCTCGGCAAGCGCCGTATTAATAATATTGTCAATATAAAACTGGTTAAGCATGGTCATTCTCCTAAATTACTTCTTTTAAAATAAGGTATGCAACGGTTGCAAGGGATTTTGCCTCGATATAGTCCGGATTTACAACGAAATTGCCTGTTGTAAGATCCCTCTTTATCTCCTTTACTCTCTCAAACCCCTCCACAGCCGCTTTCTTATCCGGAATTACAAAGTAGCTGCTCTGCATGATGTGGCGTATCTCCGTTCTGAAACCATGAGGAATAGGCACAGCGTCTGTTCTTTCTTCAAAGGTGTAGTCGTCAAAGTCCTCCGGAACGCTGTTTCTCTTTTCTGCGATATCCTGTGCCGCACGGCGTGAGAATACCAGCGCTTCAAGGAGAGAATTACTTGCAAGCCTGTTGTTTCCGTGTACTCCTGTGTGTGAGCATTCGCCGGCAGCGTAGAGGTTTTCAATACCAGTCCTTGCAAAGCTGTCAACATTGATACCGCCCATAAGGTAGTGCTGGCACGGAAAAACAGGTATTCTGTCTTTTGTAAGGTCATATCCCTGTTTGAGCAGATTCTGATAAATCATAGGGAAACGGTTTTTGAGGAATTCCGGGTCTTTTCTTGAAATATCAAGGTAGAAGTCTGTCGAACCAAGCTTGCGGCTTTCAAGGATTATAGCGTGTGAAACCACATCTCTCGGCGCAAGCTCCAGCCTGTCGTCATAATTATGCATAAAGCGCTCGCCGTCTTTGTTAAGCAGATAAGCGCCCTCTCCCCTGACAGCCTCGGAAATAAGAAAGCATTCTCTTGTGTGCCTGTTGTTGAAAGCTGTGGGGTGGAACTGCACAAGGCTGAGGTTTTTTATATCTGCGCCCATTTCATAGGCAAAAGTGATACCGTCGCCTGTTGCAATTGCGGAGTTTGTGGTATACTCATAAACACGTCCTATACCGCCTGTCGCCAGCATCATGAAATGGCTGTTGAAAGACTGCATTTTTCCGTCCTTCCAGGTCTGTGCGGAAAAACCTGTGGAGGTTTTCTTCACGTTGCACAGGTATGTATTTTCCATTATGTCAACGTTCGGCAGGCTCTGCACCTTTTCAAGCAGCTTTGACACGATTTCAAAGCCGGTTGCGTCCTTGTGGTGGAAGATTCTGTGACGGCAGTGACCGCCCTCAAGAGTCCTGTGCAGCTCACCGTCGGGGGTCTTGTCGAAGTCAACGCCCAGATCAAGGAGTGCCTGTATATCTTTTGCAGCCTCTGAAACGAGGATATGAACAGTTTCAGTATTATTCTTGAAACCGCCTGCAATCATTGTGTCATTCTGATGCAGCTGGATATTATCTCCGGGGGAGTTATACACTCCGGCAATACCGCCCTGTGCAAGAGCAGAGTTGCAGAGCTTCAGCTCACGTTTTGAGAGGATAAGTATTTTCATGTCAGACGGCAGATTTATTGCTGTGTAAAGTCCTGCCGTACCGCTTCCGGCAATAATAATATCATAGTTTTTCAGCATCGTAATTCTCCATTCAGCCGCTGTCTGAATACAGCCGGCAGATAATGTTTACAGCGTTTCCGGCGGTCATTTTATTAAAATAAATATCACAAAACGTCCGTCAGTTTATACTTATTTTATTATACCATTATAAGATTTTAATGTCACTATGTATTTTGACTAAATTTTTTCAAGATTCGACCACGATAAACAACATATATTTCCTTAAAGGGATTTTTTACTGGGTTTTCCCACGAAAATAAATATAACCCGGGAAGATTTCGTCTTCCCGGGTTATATGCAAATTTACTTATAAATCATAATTTAAGGTTAAGTCAGTCAAACAATATCAGGTCAGAAACTGATGACAAACCAAATTCAGAAAAATATTTTTTTGCACTTTCTTTTATTTCAGAAAAACTAATTGAATTTGAATCCAGAAAATCGTCATCTTTTTCGCAAAGATGAGAATAAACCATCAGACCTATAAGAAGGTCATCTTTAGTTTTGTCAAGTGTATTTAAATACATATTTGAAATAGCTTTTTTTATATTGCCGTTGTCTATTTCCATGATAAGTTGATCAGATAAAGCTTGTTTTTCTTTGTTCTGAAATTCCATAGAAGCAGGTGTTTCGGTATCCAGTCCAAATATCAGCTTCATTGCCGCTGCAACGCATTCTTTAATCTGTCTGATTATATAATCCTGTTCAAACATATTTTGTCATTCCCCTTTAAAAATTTCCGGTCTATTACTCACTTAATATTATCATACCCACATAAAAAAGTCAATTCTTCACAAAAAAGAATAACTAAGATGCAGAGATTGTTCCGCTGCGCACCCTAAAAGTAATTTTTTCTGGGTTTAACCACGAAAATAAATATACCCCGGGAAGATTTGGTTCTTTCCGGGTTATTGGCAATTCTGCTGATAAATTGGATTTTTAAATCTGCTTACTCATCCATATATGAGGACATCCCTCATCATCATCAATTTCTCCGGATTCAGTGTAACCTGATTTTTCATAAAAGCTTTTCACCCTGCATTGTGCATGAAGTGACATAGATATTCCGCCCTTTTTTAAAACAAGTTTTTCTGCTTCTTTTATCATTTTTGTTCCGATATTCATTCCTCTGTAAGACAAAATTACTGCTAATCTTCCAAATATATATTTATTTTTTTCAGAGCTTTCAAACAACCTGCAAGTTGCAACTGGCTCTTCCTTTTCATTGTACATAACAATATGTGATGCTACTTTGTCAATATCATCAAACTCATTTTCAAATCCCTGCTCGTCCATAAATACCTTTTTTCTTATCATCTTTGCATCATCTGACAGATAATCAAACACAACAACCTTCATAACACATCTCCACAAATTACACTTTTGTTATTCAGTTAATATTATCATACCCACATAAAAAAGTCAATTGCAATGTATTTTACACCCACACCCCAAAATTCTCCATAATAAACATTGACATTTGCATAAAATTAAGGCATAATTATAATCAAACGGATATAAAAAAGGAGATATTAACCATGCTAAGAAAAAGAATAACAGCAGTACTTCTTCTTGCTGCCATTGCCGCCGCACCGCTCTGGGGCTGCAGCGATGACGGTTCGGGAAGTACTTTGTCAGACGACACCGTTTCGGTTGCGGACAGCTCTTCCGTTTCAGAATCCTCGGAAGAATCTGCCGACAGCAGCAGTCAGACCGGCGAAAGCGTTTCCCTTGACGTTACCCTCACAGCCGGAAACAGCTGGGAAACAGACGGTACGTCCTATACCGACTACCAGGGTGCAGTCAAGAACAGCGGTTCTGGAAGTGTCAACGGCTGGACTGTCACCATTCCCCTTAAATCGGACGTTGAAATAATCAGCAGCTGGGGCGGCAGCTTTTCCTCAGACGGTAAAACAATAACCGTTACACCGGAGGAGTACAACAAAGCCCTTGAACCGGGCAACGAGGCAACTTTCGGATTCCAGATATCCGGCGCCGCAGACGCAGTTGACACAGCCGGAATCTCATGCACTGGTACAGCCGGAAGTTCGCAGTCCGCACAGCAGAACAATAACTCATCACAGAACAGCACCGCCGGAGAACCTGTCGCCAACACAGGCGCAAAGGACGTTCCCGCACCGTCAACCGATGACTGGCTTTCTGTAAAAGGCAGCAAAATCGTTGATTCCAGCGGCAAGGAAGTGTGGCTGACAGGCTGTAACTGGTTCGGCTACAACACGGGTTCAAACTGCTTTGACGGTTTGTGGGCGTGTGACCTCAACTCCTCCCTTGCAAGTATCGCAGACCACGGTTTCAATCTTCTGCGTGTTCCTATCTCAACAGAGCTTATCAACAACTGGGCAGACGGAAACTATCCCGAGGCAAACTACAACAAGGCGACAAACTCATACCTTGAGGGCATGAACAGCCTTGAAATTTTCGACTATGTGGTTGGACAGTGCCGTGCAAACGGAATAAAGATTATGATTGACATTCACTGTGCTGTAACCGATTCCATGGGTCACATGAAACCTCTCTGGACTGACGGCGACATAAGCGAACAGGATTATCTTGACGGTCTTTCATGGATGGCTGAGCGCTACAAAAATGATGATACCATAATCGCCTACGACCTGGAAAACGAGCCTCACGGCAAGCAGAACGAGTCACCAAGAGCAAAGTGGGACAATTCCAAAGACGCTGACAACTGGAAGTATGTTGCGGAAAAGGCGGCAAATGCGGTACTCAGCAAGAACGAGAATGCACTGGTAATGGTTGAGGGAATTGAAATTTATCCTAAGGACATAAAGAAAAACGGCGATTTCAAGTCTCAGAACGAGGACGATTATTTCTTCAACTGGTGGGGAGGAAATCTCAGAGGTGTTGCCGACAATCCGGTGGATTTAGGAAAATATCAGAACAAGCTTGTCTACTCTCCTCACGATTATGGTCCGGCGGTTTATGAACAGCCGTGGTTTGAGGGCGGATATACTTTCGATTCGCTCTATAAGGACTGCTGGTATGACAACTGGTTCTACATTCAGGACAAAAACATTGCTCCTCTGCTTATCGGCGAATGGGGCGGATATATGACCGAGCCTAACGTCACATGGATGACCTATTTAAGACAGCTTATTTCTGAAAACAGGATAAACCACACATTCTGGTGCTTCAACGCAAATTCCGGCGATACCGGCGGACTTGTAAAGGACGATTTCATGACATGGGATACTGAAAAGTATGAGTTCGTAAAGGAAGTTCTGTGGCAGAAGGACGGAAAGTTTGTCGGACTTGACCATGAGATTCCTCTCGGAGAAAATGGTATTACTTTGAGTGATTATTAATAGAAACATATCAGAGCGGTCATATTGACCGCTCATATCAAATCAAAATCGGTAGGGGCGAGCCTCGCTCGCCCGTGATACCACACATTTTCAATCGGGCGACCACTGGTCGCCCCTACAGAAACATTTGAAATCAACCAAATTGTAGGGGCTGGCGCCCTCGACAACCCGGAGCTGTCCCCTGCAAATCAAACGGTAGTATCACAAAAAACATATACCTTAAAATTATCAGCGAAATGTCCTGTGCGGTCATGCAACGGGACGTCGTGGGCGCCGTACCCTACAAATAGATTTTATCATCAACACAACAAAAGCCTGAGAAGAAACCAATTCTTCTCAGGCTTTATTTATACCCTTTACTTATCCTCAAGCTCCTTGAGTGCCTTTATTTCCTCACGGTTCAGCTTTATTTCCGAATCCTTGATTATTTTCACCTGGTCACGGTTCACATAAACCGGAACATCACTCTTTTCCGGATTTATCTTCAGCCTGCCGGTTATGAGGTTTACTTCCTCAACATAACCCTTGCATTCCGGTGTTTTAACGTATGCGCCCACTTTTGGCGTAATTTTAAGCAGGTCCTCATACGCCGCCTGCTCGTTTTTCAGACAGCACATAAGTCTGCCGCAGGTGCCGGAAATCTTTGTGGGGTTAAGGGAAAGTCCCTGCTCCTTTGCCATTTTGATTGACACCGGCTGGAAGTCACCCATGTACCCCTTACAGCAGAACTCACGTCCGCATATTCCCAGTCCGCCGAGAATTTTCGCCTCGTCACGCACACCTATCTGTCGCAGTTCAATTCGTGTCTTGAAAACAGCCGCAAGGTCCTTTACCAGTTCACGGAAATCAACACGGTTTTCCGCCGTGAAATAAAACAGTATCTTGTTGTTGTCAAAGGTACATTCAACGTCGATAAGGTGCATTTTCAGCTTTCTGAAAGCGATTTTTTCCTCGCATATCTTAAAAGCCTCCTGCTCCTTCTGACGGTTTCTCTCGACAACTGCGATATCCTTTCCTGTCGCCCTTCTTATAACTGATTTAAGCGGAGCAACTATCTCCGAATCCTCAACCTTTTTGTTTTCAATTACGACATCTCCGCACTCGATACCTCTTGCTGTTTCAACAATAGCCTTGTCGCCAAGTCTGAATTTATTTTCACCGGGAGAAAAATAATAAACCTTTCCGCCCTTTTTAAAACGTATTCCGATTATTTCAGTCATTGTAACCTCAATTCACCTCTTAATATAAGAACTTGTTCTAAGAATTATCGTCCGCAGTCCATTACTTCTCCGCAAAGTCCTGCCATAATAAGCGTCTGGCTGACATTCGCTCTGTAATCAGCCGCCGCCTTTTCTGTCGCCTTGTGTATCTTTTCGGCAGATACTGCCGAAAGGCGTCTGCCAAGCTTCAGCGCCTCAGCCGGACAGCAGCTTATGCACCTGTCCTCCGGGTCAATCTGCGTAACAGCGGCGTCCCTTATTACCTTGTCGAACATTTCAAGGAATACAGCTGCATTGTTCCTGTCCTTTAAAACATCTGATGAAAAAGCAGTCAGCAGACCGTATTCATCTCTGTTAATTATACTATCCGCCGCTTTTTTTGTCAACTGTGCGATTTTCTGCAGATTTTCGTCCTCAAGAAACTGAATGCACATTCCGATATTTCCCCGGAATACCTCCATGGCTTTCTGAATCTGACCGCTGTCATATCCCCTCAAAGCCAGTGCCGCCGCACATTCGTCATCACTGCATGGCGAAACGCCTATGGACACCACTCTTGAAAGTATTGTCGGAAGAAAGGAATCCTTTGAAACTGCTGTAAAAATAAAGTAAACAAAATCCGGCGGTTCTTCGATAAGCTTTAAAAGGGAGTTCTGAGCCGGGATTTTAATGTTGTCAGCGTCTGCAAAAAGATACACTTTCCTGTCGCCGTTGTTGGGGGCAACGATTGAGTCCGAGCTGACCTGACGGCAGGTTTCGACAGAATAGGTCATAAGCTTTCCGCTTTGTTCGGGGAAAATCAGATCGGGGTGTATTCCCTTGTCGATATTCCTGCATGAACGGCAGTCATTGCATGGTACATTTCCGCCCTTTTCACAAAGCAGAGTTTTAGCCATATAAAGGGCGGCTGTTTTTTTGCCAAGTCCCTTTTCGCCGTAAATTATAAATCCGTGGGGAAGTCTGCCGCTTCTGCACATGGATTCAAAGGAATCCTTTAAAAATCCGTTTCCGTATATCTTAGTCATACTTTTTCAAAACGCTCAACGTCTGTTACAAAAATAGTTGCTCCGCCCACCGATACTTCAACCGGAAATGATGTGTATGTGCCCAGTCCGTAGGAAGTTCCGGAAGGAACAAACTGCTTTCTCTTATGGCTTTTGGAACTTATTAATTCAATGACCTCGTCAACCTTTTCATCATCTGTACAGATAAGAAAAGTTGTGTTTCCGGCGCTTAAAAAACCGCCTGTGGAGGCAAGCTTTGTTGCAAAAAAGCCGTTTTTGGTAAGTGCCTTTGAAACCGCCTGGCTGTCATCGCCGTTTACTACTGCAAAAATCAGTTTCATATGTATATCTGTCCTTTCGGCTTGTATTCACTAATTTATTTTACCACATTTACAGTTAAAATACCATACCTTTTGAAAATTTTAATGCAGTTTTTATCTATTATCTCGCCGCTTGCCGCAACAGGTACTGCCGGAGGACAGGGTACATTAACTCCTGCGCATATCCTCCCCTCGCTTTCCTCAACGGGTATTTCCTCATAATCGCTCAGTACTGCCTCTCTCACTTTTAACGCAGTTTCCGGCTGAAGAAACGAGATTTTTCCGCTGCAAACCGGCGGTTTTGGAGCGCACTTCATGAGAATATCAGCAGTCCTTTCGATTTCCTCCGGTGTGTTCATGGGAGAAAACAGAAGTACTATACAGCCGCTGTCGGCATACTCGCATTCAATCCCGAAACTTCTCAGCTGGTCTGCAAGGTCTTTGCCGTCGCATAAAAGAGTAAGGTGAAAAGGTTCTCCGCTGTAGACTTCATACCGTCCGCTGATTCTTTTTCTTAAAGCGTCCAGTGCGCAGACCGCCCTTTTCACATCATCTTCAAGGCGTTCTGCAATATACCCTGCACACAGATCAAGCGACGCCATTATAAGATAGCTTGGACTTGTGGAACCGAAAAGCGACATTGCCGCCTTTGCCCTGTCAGCGTATGCCGGATTCATAATGTGCAGATACGCTCCCCCTGTCAGCGCCGGCAGCATTTTGTGGGCAGAATCACAGCAGATATCCGCTCCGAGCTGTGACGGGTGAGTCCCCATTGCAACAGTATGTGCGCCGTGGGCATTATCGACCAGCAGTACGGCATTGTAACGGTGACACAGCTTTGAAATCCCCCCGATATCCGCAGTTTTTCCCAGATAATCGGGTGAAGTAAGGTAAATGCAGGCATTTCTATGCTGTTTCAGCATTTCCTCTGCTTTGTCGTATGGAAATCCGCCGGAAAGAATACCTCCGCTGTAATCCGGAAAAAGCCACAGCGGCTGAATGTCAAGGAGCGCACAGGCGGCAAGAAAGCTGCGGTGTACATTGCGCACGGCAATGACAGTACGGTTTTCCTGTTTCATAAGCGCAAGCATTGTCTGAATACAAAGCGTCGAACCGCCTGTGCTGTAACAGGTGCGGACTGTGTGATAAAGGCGGGAGGTGTTTTTCTCGCTCTCCTCAATTATCCCCGACGCTTCAAAAAGGCTGTCCGCACCGCTTATTTCCGTTATATCACACTCAAAGGCTTTAAGGGGCGCAGGTGCTTTTCCCTTGTGCCCCGGCATATGTAACCGCAGGGTATCCGAACGGCTGTAATTTTCAAGAAAGTCATAAATGGGTGTTTTCATAGGTTTTTCCTTATAAATAATAATATTTCAGGAATTTGTATATCCTGTCCCTTGCACGCTTGATAGTCCTTGAAACAGTTGAGGGTGCAAGGTCAAGCTTACCGGCAATTTCCGACACGCCAAATCCCTTATAATAGTATAGCACAATTATCTCTCTTTGTCTTGGGGTAAGTTCATTTTTTATTACCTTTGCCATTGTGCATTTTACCTTTTCAATAAGCTCCGAGTTTGTTCCGGCTTCGTCCGCCGACATTTCTGATATCTTCCTGTCAAACTCAAGGGCATCCATTGAAACTCTTCTCATTATTTATATAAATCTCCATTCTGCCGCTTTAGTACCAGCACAGGCAGGAACAAAAATCTCACAAGCGGCGCAAAAGAGATTTTCTGTCCGATGGCTGTATCACCTGTCCGTATTGTCCGGCAATTACTGACCAATAATCACCTTCAAGGCATCTTAAAAAGAACATTTGTTCACTTCCATTATATACCTGTTTTTGTAATTTGTCAAGTTCTATTTTCTGAAATATCGCATAAGAATATTTCATGAACATAATTGCAAAGGAGAAAAAAATGAAACTGCTGTTAATAAACAAGGACAACCCTCTGCCCGAATGTTACAAGCCTGTATTAAAGGAAGTCGGGGACGGCTATTTTCTGGAGGCAAGCGCCGCCTGTGCCATGAGAAAAATGCTGTGCGCCGCTTTGTCATGCGGAATACATCTGCGTGTTTTTTCGGCGTACCGCAGTATATCCTATCAGAAAGGTCTTTTCAACGAGGACGTTGACCGCTATATGCTGACCGGTATGAGCTTCGAGGAGGCGTACAAAAAAACTGCTCTGAGCGTTGCCATACCCGGCTACAGCGAACACAACGCCGGACTTGCCGCCGATATTTCGACACAGGACTGGCAGGGGGAAATAAACGAAAGCTTTGAGAATACACCCGAATTTGAGTGGCTTGACAAAAACGCTCATTGCTTCGGCTTTATACTGCGCTATCCTAAAAACAAGACCGCCATAACCGGCATTACATACGAGCCGTGGCACTATCGCTATGTTGGTGCGGCACACGCAAAAAACATAAAAAGAATGGGCATTACCCTTGAAGAATATTTAAAGGCAACACCGCATAATTAGCGGCTGACGCCTTTGCCGCACATCTGCTTGCAATTTTTCCGTCATATCACACAAAAATNNGACATACGCCAGTATGCCTGCGAGCTTTTTATGCAATCTGTCGAAAAAAATTGACTGCGCATCTGTACGACAATAATTATGCGGT
Organism: Ruminococcus sp. UBA1394; assembly: GCA_002305725.1. Taxonomy (GTDB): domain Bacteria; phylum Bacillota; class Clostridia; order Oscillospirales; family Ruminococcaceae; genus Porcipelethomonas. The sequence goes on from DBQM01000018.1 coordinate 26,523, forward strand.
ATTGCCTTAAATTTGCAGGGCTGTGGTGTCTGATTTGTGAATAAATTGTGTAAGTTTTGTGAAAAGGGTTGATTTTATTTTTAAAAGTAGTATACTATGTATTAGCACTCAAACAGACAGAGTGCTAATACTGAAAATAACGGAGTTGACAAAAATGCAGAACAAGGAATTTAAGGCTGAGTCCAAAAGATTGCTCGACCTGATGATCAATTCAATTTATACACATAAGGAAATCTTTTTAAGAGAGCTTATTTCAAACGCAAGCGACGCAATTGACAAGCTTTATTTCAAATCCCTGACCGACGACAAGGTTGGTATCAGCAAGGACGATTTTGCAATTAAAATTGACCTTGACAAAGACGCAAGAACTATTACAATTTCTGATAACGGTATCGGTATGACTGAGGAAGAGCTTGAAAATCATCTCGGTACTATCGCAAACAGCGGTTCATTCAAGTTCAAGAACGAGAACAAGCTGGAGGACGATGTTGACATTATCGGACAGTTCGGTGTTGGTTTCTATTCCGCTTTCATGGTTGCAAAGGAAGTTACTGTAAAGTCAAAGGCTTACGGCAGCGACAAGGCTTACCAGTGGATATCCGAGGGCGCTGACGGCTATCAGATAGGCGAATGCGAAAAGGATACCGTAGGTACAGAAATCACATTAAAGCTGAAAGATGATACTGAAGACGAAAAATACAGCGATTATCTGGAACAGTACAGAATCAAGTCACTTGTAAAGAAGTATTCCGACTACATCAGATTCCCTGTTAAAATGGACGTGACACAAAGCCGTCTTAAAGAGGGTACTGAGGACGAATACGAAGACTACACAGTAACAGAAACTCTCAACAGCATGGTTCCAATCTGGCGCAAAAACAAGAGTGAGCTTAAAGACGAGGACTACAACAGCTTTTACAAGGAAAAGTTCTTCGACTACAACGAACCTCTCCTCCATATCCACACCAAAGCAGAGGGTACTGCAACATACAATGCCCTGCTTTACATTCCGTCAAAGGCGCCTTACGACTATTACTCAAAGGAATACGAAAAGGGACTCCAGCTTTATTCAAGCGGCGTTCTGATTATGGACAAGTGTGCCGACCTGCTGCCAGACCATTTCAGCTTTGTAAAGGGTCTTGTTGATTCCGAGGACCTGTCCCTCAACATTTCAAGAGAAATGCTCCAGCATGACAGACAGCTGAAGCTTATTGCAAAGAGTCTTGAAAGAACAATAAAAAATGAGCTGACAAAGATGCTGAAAAATGACCGTGAAAAGTACGAGGAATTTTACAAGGCTTTCGGCTTACAGCTTAAATTCGGCGTTTACAACAACTACGGCATGAACAAGGATTCCGTAAAGGACCTTATCATGTTCCACTCCTCAAAGGAAAACAAGCTTGTTACTCTTGAAGAATACGTTAACAGAATGCCGGAAGACCAGAAGTATATCTACTATGCCTGCGGCGAATCCATTGCAAGAATCGACTCACTTCCTCAGACAGAGCTTGTAAAGGACAAGGGTTACGAGATACTCTACTTCACAGACAACGTTGACGAGTTTGCAATCAAAATGCTGATGAATTACAAGGAAAAGGAATTCAAGTCAGTTTCCGCCGGCGACCTTGACCTTGACACACCGGAAGAAAAAGAAGAAATCAAGGCTAAGGAAGAGGACGCAAAGGATCTCTTCAAATTTATGGAGGAAAAGCTTGGCGGCAAAGTAAAGACAGTACGTCTTTCAAAGCGTCTGAAATCCCACCCTGTATGTCTTACAAGCGACGGCGAAGTTTCCGTTGAGATGGAAAAGGTTCTCAATGCAATGCCGAACGACCAGAAGGTACAGGCAGACAAGGTGCTTGAGATAAATCCGGAGCACCCTGTTTTTGAAACACTGAAAAGCATTTACGGCAAGGACAACGAAAAGCTTGAAAAATACAGCAAGCTGCTCTACAACCAGGCTCTTATGATTGAGGGACTTCCTGTTGAGAATCCGGCAGAGTTTTCAAATCTTGTATGTGAGCTTATGAAATAATAAAAGAAAAGAGGCTGTGCAAAGCAGCCTCTTATTTTTGTGCAGCGAAGTTTTCAACACTCTGATATCAGGCTGTTGAAAAATTAAAACATCAACGGGCGACCAATGGTCGCCCCTACATTCAATAAAAACGGCAGAGCTAAACACTCTGCCGTTTACAATTTAATTAATATTCAATTATATCCATATAAATTGAATCAACTTTTCCGTCATAGTAGTAAATAGTCAGGTCGTTCCAGTCAGATGCTGTATCGTAAACTGTAATATCACCATATGAAGTATCATCAATAGTTACGCCGAACTTTGCGGCTACATCAGCAACATTGCTGCCGATTGTGATTCCGTCAACAGAAACTGAAACAGCAGAGCCCTCTGATACGCTGAATCCTGTAACAAGACAGTCAGCAGGAGCAGCAGCCTTGTCTGTGTTGTTTTCAATGCTTACACCGAATGTATAGTCATCACTGTAGTAGCTTGTGAAATAACCGGCTTCGATCTGAGCGTCATCAGCCTGTACAAAATCAAGAATACCATTGATCTTTGCAGGGATAGTAACAGTCTGACCGTTAATCTGAATGTTCAGCTTTGAGAAATCATAAGTAACTTCTTCAGCCGCATTACCTGTTCCGACAATCGGGTCGTCTGTAATATCTATATCGCCGCCAATATCTCCGCCTGTGATATCACCGCCGAGAGCGTTGCCGCCCATTGAATCAGTGATAGCACCGCTGAAAATTGAACCAAGTCCCTCAACACCGAATGCAGAACCGATATTGTCAATGAAAGCTGCAAGATTAGCAGATGCGTCTGTTACATACTGTTCCATCTCAGCGCCGTCTTCTGTATAATTATAAACCTTCTGTGACGCATCAAATGCAGGGATTTCAACAGATGTTTCTTCCTTTGAAGAAATTGAAATTGTTCCGTAATTTGTTCCGTCGATTGTGATATCAGACTTAATTGTCTGACCCTTTCCGTCTGAATCCATAACGAATGTCAGTGAAGGACCTTCAAAACCTGTGAGGTCAAGTGTAAATTCGCCCTTGCAGTAGCCCTTGTCTTCGTTTACAGTTTCAAGGTCTTTGAAGCTTACAGGAAGTTCAACATTGCTTCCGTCATCATTCATGCCGATAAGAACGATCTTTGCTTCTCCGCTTTCCTTGCCGGACTTTTCAGTTGATTTGCCTGCAATCTGAATACCTTCTCCGTCAACTGCGAAGTTAACGTCCAGAGCCTTGTCAGAACCGTCCTCAGCTGTCATGTAACCGATTTTGAGTTCATCAGCTTCCGGTATTTCAATTTCACGGCCGCAGATCTTACCCTTTGAGTCAACGTAAACATTCATAGTAAATAATGTTTCGCCGCCGCTTACTTCAAGTGAACCAAACTCATCAAGCAGTCCTTCAACAGCAGATGTATAATCTTCCTCTGTAACACCGAACTTTTCAACAAGCTTGATTATAGTCTTGTCTTTTTTAGCTTCTTTCAGAACGTCCTTGCAGATGCTGTAAAGCGCACCCTCGTCAATCTCAGCAGCAAGCTTGTTGTATTCTGTCCTGACGCCGTTTGCCTCACAGGAAACACCCTTTTCAAGCTCAACATCATCAATGTTCTCAAATACTAATGTAAAGTACTTTACGATAAGTTCGTTAAGTTCCTTTTCTGAAAGCATATCTTTCAGAGCGTCCGGATCTGTTGACAGTGAAGTAACAGCTTCCATATAGCCCTGCATAAATGCTGCTGCATCAGAATCCATCTCAGCATATGCCTGATCCATTAATGCCTGCATATCCATTGAAATGTATGCCGGTGAAAGTTCAGGGATCTGAACGTAATATGCGCCGTCCTTAGCATAGATATTCATTGTTGCAAGAGTTTTGTCATCTGCTGTGATAAGGCATGATTCGCTGATGTTTTCACCGTCCACATTTGCGCCTGCCTTAACAGCAATGCTTGACGGAAGTGTGATACCGCTTTCTGAAAGCGGAGAACCGGAAAGTTCTTCGATAAGAGCGCCTACATTTGCAGCGTCAATATCAGCTTTGATCTCAACTTCTTCGGCAGCCTGTTTGCCGATGGAATCCAGACCCTTTCCATAAGCCTCTGAAATGCCGTCAGCCATTTCAGAAAGATTTTCTTCCTCAACCCATGAGTAATAATCCTCAGGCTTGTTTATGAGCATTTTAACATTGTTCTTTACCCATGGGATAAAGTTATATGCAAGTGCGCTTCCTGCTGCAAGAATAACTACGATTATTGCAACAATCAGGAGTACCGGTTTTTTCTTTGCCGGTTCAACACCGTCAACAAGCTGAGCCTCAGCAAAGGACGGCTGTTCAGTTATAACAGGTTCAACAGCCGGAGTTTCCGCAGGAGTAACCTGTTCGTTGTTCTGATTTTCATTAAAATCTGACATACTATGTCCCCCTTTTAAATTTTAAGGAATCACCTTTTAAGGCAAAACCCTTTGGTTTCTATAGACTAAAATCCAATAATAACATATTAACAAATCTGATTTCTAAAGTCAATAAAAAAATTTATTTTTTGTTTATTTGTATATATTTTGTAACTTTAGCTCAGTCTTTTTTAGTGTTTATAGGATTCAGACCGCTTATTTTCTTACTGCTTATTTTTTCCACATAAAAGGAATATTGCTTTAGGTATCTCCTGAACAGAAAAAAACAATTTCCGAAGAAACAAAAATAACGGGCGACCAATGGTCGCCCCTGCAGATAAACCAACATTTCACATTGTCGCATAGGCGAGCATCGCTCGCCCGAATAATTGAAAATAAACGTTCCCACAAAAAAAGAGATGCCGTTTTTTCAGCATCTCTCTTTGTTTTGTGATTTACAGTCAATCAGCTTTTAACAGTCCTCTTGAGCCACGCATTTGCAAGGTCTAAAGCCTCATAAAGACTTTCCTTTTCGCTGCTCTTGGTTATCGCCTTGTTAGGCGGCAGGCTCAGGTCTGTTGACATCTGATATACCTTTATTTTACTGGCAACTTCCAGGTCCTTAACTTTCTTTTTCTGCAAAATCTGCAGCATAACCACATAATCGTCTGACATATTTCCGTAATAAATCACATTATCATGTCTGACAAGCGGATATCCCTTATAAGTGAAAAAACTGCTGCTCATAATATTCCTCCTTTTCCAAGGGCGATTATGTGCAATAATGTAACAGGGAAACGCTTTTTTCACCCGGCATTCCCCCGACCTATTGTCTATAATGCCTTAAACGTCGTGTAATAATAATTGTAACATACTTCGTCTGCGAATAAAGTCGAAAAAGGTTACCAGTTCATAACAAATTCTTCATCAGTATCAAATTTTGCAAGATTGTCAATAAGAAGGTCAACATAAGACATTCTGCACTTGAAGCACGGTGTGCCGTTTACGCTGATAAGCGCCTTCTTGCCGTCTGTCCTGTAAAATTCAATAGTCTGATTTGTACTGCCGTCCTGTGTTTCAAGCTCAATGGAAACAACCGGCTCTCCCGTCGGTTCTTCGTCAATAACAAAGTCCTCTGCGGAAGTTTTCAGCAGGAATGTATAAAAGCTTCTGAAACGCTCTGTATCGCATTCCTTGCCGTTTTTAGTCACCTTGTAATCGTCTGCGGAACTGCCGCTGCCCTCAAAGCTTACGCTCTCTCCGCCATTAACGTCAATTGAAAGCTTTCCGATATCCCATACATAAGTACCGAAAATCATCTTGGAGGTTATATCCCCCGGCTGAAGCTCAGCCCAGCATACGCTGTCTGTGGAAATTGCGTAAATGACGTCGTTATCCTCAAACATTGCAAGATAGAATGTTCCGTCAGCGCTTTCAAGCTTTTTGCCGATTTTCAGAGTATACTCTGCCGGCTCATCGGTTTTCATTGTGACCACACATGACGGTTTGTCAAGTCCGGACGCCGCAATTTCATCATCTGTCGGATGTGCCGTCATGACTGAATGAGCTGTAAGACCGAACATACCGTGTGTTGCGTCCTGCGCCTTTTCAGCATCAAGATACGCAAACACAGGCTGAGTCATATAATGTGTCGCAAGCGTACCGCTTGTTGTATCCGCATCATCAGCTGACTTGTCATACTCCAGAACGATATCGTAATCAAGGTCGGTTCTTTCGATTTTTACTTCCTCAATTTTCGGATAGCTGTCGTCTGCCGGTTCTTCAAGCAGAGTTGTTGAGATAAAGTATTCCTTATTGTTGCGGAACACGCTCAGACTGCTTGACGCCGCAAGATAAACAGTATCTCCGCCCTTTTCCATGCAGTAGGCTTCTCCGCTGACAGGTGATTCATCACCCACAAGAATAGTTTTTTCGCCTGCCCCTGCTTTTACAGTAACCTCTGCTGCCGGATCTTTCAGACCGTATTTTTCAAGGTCGGAAGGGTTTTCCTCAACTGTGGAATCGGAATTCAATGCGGAGCCATTGTTAAGCAGCGTGGAAGTAAGGGTGGTGTTGATATCAAGATCCTCCAGCCCCTCAATCGTAAGAGTTACTGTTCCGTCCTCTGCCGGTTCTCCCACAGGGACAGCCTTGTATTCGCCCTCCGCATTTTTAACAGTAATCGACTGAATATCAGCCTTTTCAAACTCCAGCAGTGAAACCGGAACGGATACATCACTGCTTTCCTCCGTCGAAGCGGAGGAAGAGGAATCCGTGTCCTTATCATCTGTAAGCATTAAAGCGGCATATCCGCCTCCTGCAAGTGCAAGCGCCGCAGCACAGGCAATCAGAGCCTTGATATTCTTTTTCATCGGTTTCTTCTCCTCAGGAATACAACAATACCAGCCGCAACAACAATCAGCGGAATAATAAAGATAACTGTTCTGCTGATAGCCTTGATCTGTGATGACTTGATATCAATAGTCTGAACGGAAAGATCCTTTTCAGCAATGATGATACCGTTTTCCTTGCCGCACATTTTGTTTACGGCGTTTATAACATATTCTGCGTTATTATATGTGTTTGAATAAGTCAGAACCTGGTCGAGAATTGTTGCACCGCCTATTACCATAACATTATTTACATGAGCGGTGTTGCTGCTGTCCATATTTGTCTTGGTAGCAACCGCCATAACTGTCTGTGCGGACTTTTCTGCGCTGTCCGGGTCAAACTCAGTTGTTTCCTCTGTTTCTTCCTCAGTTGTTTCCTCGCCGTTTTCAGCAGCCTCAGCCTTTGCCTTTACTTCCTCGGCAGTCTGCATTTCAAGCGGATAGAGGAAAGATGTGTCAGAAGTTGTCAGAAGTGCTGTTGTATTTCTGTCAACGTTAGCGTCAAACAGGAGATTTACAGGTCTTGCAAGAGGTACAATAATAGGCAGCTTGGTGTTTGAAAGTCCCTCGCTGTATGTATCCTCGGCAATTGTCGCAACAGGAGCGCTAAGCTGTCCCTTCATTGTTGTGACATACTGGCTCTTGTCTGATGATGAGTCATAAACAATGCTTCCGCCGACTTCAATTCCCCATACTTCAAGGAAATCGTCTATATTCGGTGTTGAGTACTGCAGGACATCTGCAATGTAAATCATGTCCTTGTCAAGGTCACCGTTATTGTAGAGGAAATCATCAAGCTTTTTGATGCTGTCTTCTGAAAGGTCGTTTACAGGTGCAGGAAGTACCACCATGTCGTAATCTTCCGGTGAAAGCGCATCTGTCATTATATCGACCTCAGAAACCTCATAGCCGTTTTTGTCCATGAGGGAGTAAAGTGCTGAAATTGAGTAAGCGTTGTCTGAATGATATATAGCAGAGCCGTTATACTTGCTGATAAAAGCAACTCTCTGCGGATTTGCGTCAGTAACGCTCATAATTGCAGAAGTCAGCTCCTGCTCGCCCTTATAGCTCTGTACACTGCTGCTGCCGCTGTAGTAGTCAGACTGAATGTTGAACAGGTTGTTTACAGTCAGGACCTTTACTCTGTCGCCTGCCGCAACAACGATATTTCCCTCGGATATTTCACCGTTGTAGTTTGCGGAGAACTTTGTTACCACGTCTGGATTTGACGCAACATCATAGAAGTTGATTTTTATATGGTCTGAATGCTGTTCGTATTTTTCCAGCGTTTCAAGAACCATTTTCATATATGTCCCGCTGGTTGCAAAGTCTGATTCCTTTGCCATAACAGCGATCTCAACGTCAGTTTTTATTCCCTGTATATAGTCGATAGTATCCTGTGATACCTCGTAGTATTTTTCCTTTGTAAGGTCAAGCTTTAAGTCCTTACGGTCTGTGAGGACTCCGGCAATAAGGTTTATGACAACAACAAATGCAATAAACACAACTGTTATAACTGTTGCCACCGTACCGTATTTAAGCTTTTTCTTATTAAAAGGCTTTTTTTCCTTTTCCGGTTTAACCGTTTCATTAGCCATCGTAACTATACCTCCTTAACTCCAGCGTCTTTTCTCAAATACCCTGACAGTCAGGAAATTGAAGATAACAGCCGTGCTCACAAAGAAAAGCACACTCGAAAGATTGAAAATACCGCAGGTAAATTCATAATACTTCTCATAGAAAGAAAGCGAATTGAGAATATTTGCAATAAAATCAATTTTAACATATCCTGCTATAAAATCAAGCAGATAAAGCACCATCAGCAGAAGTATGCCGAATACAGCCGCAACCACCTGGTTTTCAGTAAGAGATGAAACAAACATTGTAACTGCGATAAATGCACAGCCCACAAAGAAAAGTGCCAGATAATTTGAAAGAACAATGTTCCATGAAACATCGCCGAAATAGCTGAGTATCAGCGCATAGACAAACACAATGCTGATTCCCATTATGTACATAAGGAGTGTTGCAAAATATTTGCCTAATACAATCCCTCCAAGACTTACAGGAGCAGTCAGCAGTCCCTGTTCGGTTTTCTGCTTTTTCTCCTCGCTGAATGATTTCATAGTAAGGACAGGGATAAGAATTACTATAATCAAAAACAAGCTTGAAAATAATCCGGACATATCAGTTGTTGCCGAATAAAGCGACGAAGCGTAGAAAAAATATCCGGAAAACGCATAGAATACTGCAAGAAATACATAAGCAATACTTGATGTAAAGAATGAGCCAAGCTCACGTCTGAATATTGCGCCCATCAGTTATTACCTCCGTTTTCAGTTTCATTTTGTTCGGACTTTGATTCCTTCAGCTTTTTGATATGCTCGGAAACGCCCTCGCCCATTGTGATTTTAAGGAAGATATCCTCAAGAGTTATCTCGGCAGAGTTCATGTAGAGGATAGTCCAGTTCATCTTGTTAACAAGTGCGCTGACCTCACGTCTTAAATCAACGTCCTCCTCTGCCTCCATCTCATATTCATATACGCCCTTTTCACGCTCCATATCGGCTCTGACGTATTTAAGTCCCGGGATTTTTCTCAGTTCAAAGAGAATCTCGTCCTTGTTTCCCTCAATTCTGACGATAAGTCTGTGGTCAGTAGAAATCTTCTTTGAAAGGTTTGCGGCTGTGTCGTCCGCTGCGATTTCACCCTTGTTGATGATGATTACTCTGTCGCACACCGCCTGTATCTCAGACAGGATATGGGAAGAAAGAATAACTGTATGGTTTCTGCCCAGCTTTTTGATAAGCGTTCTTATCTCAACCATCTGTTTCGGGTCAAGACCGACAGTCGGTTCGTCGAGAATGAGCACCGGCGGATTGCCGATAAGCGCCTGAGCAAGTCCCACACGCTGCTTGTAACCTTTTGAAAGGTGCTTTATTATCCTGTCCTTTACATCTGTAATTTTGCAGAGCTCGCAGATATCAGTCAGATGTGACTTTCTCGGCAGCTTGCATTTTTTCAGATCAAAGACAAAGTTAAGATAAGCCTTTACCGTCATGTCAAGATACAAAGGCGGAATCTCCGGCAGATAGCCGATATTTGCCTTTGCCTTTATAGGATCGTCAAGTACGTCAACCCCGTTAATAAGTACAGAACCGGAAGTTGACGAAATATATCCGGTCAGCATATTCATTGTTGTGGATTTTCCGGCACCGTTAGGTCCAAGAAATCCCAGTATCTCTCCGTCATTGACAACAAAGCTTATGTCATTGACTGCTTTTTTGTCGCCGTAATGCTTAGTGAGATTTTTAACCTCTATCATACTAAAGTGCTACCTCCTAACATAGCTGTTCATCATAAGTGTATCAGACCAATGTGACAGTTCTATGAAAACATTATGAAAGCTTTTCTATACCCTTTTTAATTCGGGCAATTGTGTCCTCTTTGCCCAGAATATCGCAGAGTTCGACGCCGCCGCCCGGTGTAAACTGCTTTCCTGAAACCGCAGTTCTTACAGGCCACAGCAGCCAGCCGTTCTTGACTTCAAGCTTTGCAATAAGGTCAAAGAGCGCCTTGTGGATTGATTCTGTGTTCCACTCGTCGAGATTTTCCAGTACAGGCAGGACAGCTTTCAGCGCCTCAAGGGAGGTTTCCTCGTTGGTTTTCATCTTCTTGTGGCAGTACATTGAAGTGTCGTAATCCGGCAGTTCATCAATGAAATCAACCATTTCCGGAACGTCGTTGAAAATCTCAGTTCTCGGCTGGAGTACTGACGCCAGCAGCGGAAGGTCAATGTCCTCTCTCTTTACTGTCTGACGGATATACGGAGTAACGTGCTCTAAAAATACCTCCGGTGACATTCTTCTGATGTGTGCCGCATTGACTGCTTTAAGCTTTACAGGGTCGAAGATAGCCGGTGATTTTGAAATACCGCTGATATCGAAGTTTTCAGCAAGCTCGGCAAGAGTGAAAATTTCCTCCTCGCCCTTAGGCGCCCAGCCCAGAAGTGCGATAAAGTTTACAACAGCCTCCGGCAGATATCCCTTTGCAACGATATCTTCAAATGAAGCGTCGCCGTTTCTCTTGGAAAGCTTTGAGGTCTGGTCTTTCATTACCGGCGGACAATGGATATAAACCGGAACGTCCCAGCCAAAAGCCTTGTAAAGCAGGTTGTATTTCGGCGCAGAGGAAAGGTATTCGTTTCCTCTTACAACGTGTGTGATACCCATTGTGTGGTCGTCTACAACGTTTGCGAAGTTGTATGTCGGCATACCGTCTGTCTTTATGAGAATCTGGTCATCAAGAGTTGAGTTTTCAACTGTGATATCGCCGTAAATCTCATCATGGAAAGTTGTTGTACCCTCAAGCGGCATTTTCTGTCTGATAACGTAAGGCACTCCGGCAGCCAGCTTTTCCTCAACCTCTTCCTTTGAAAGATTGCGGCAGTGTCTGTCATACATCGGCGGAATATGTGACGCCTCCTGTATTTTCCTTACCTCGTCAAGCCTTTCCTTGTCGCAGAAGCAATAGTAAGCGTCACCGCTTTCAACCAGTTTAAGGGCGTATTCCTTGAACATACCCATTCTCTGTGACTGGATATACGGACCGTAATCTCCGCCCACGTCCGGACCCTCGTCCCATTTAAGACCTGCTTTTCTGAGAGTATCGTAAATAACGTCAACAGCGCCCTCAACGTATCTTTCCTGGTCGGTGTCCTCGATTCTTAAAATGAAGTCACCGCCGTTTTTCTTTGCAATAAGATATGTGTAAAGAGCCGTTCTCAGATTACCGATATGCATATATCCTGTCGGACTCGGCGCAAATCTTGTTCTTACTCTCTTTGCCATTTATTTTCATTCCTTTCCTGCCGGTTTCTGCATTGCCGTACCCTCAGTCTGCTGACGGATATAGTCAATATCTGCAAAAACCTGCTTTTTAAGTTCCTCAATGGAGTCAAATTTTTTCTCATCTCTCACAAATTCCATAAATCCGACCTCGATTTTTCTGCCGTACAGATCACCGCTGTAATCAAGGATATGGGTTTCCGCAAGAGGCTTTATGTTTTTTTCAACAGTCGGCTTGACGCCTATGTTTGTAATGGAATTATATGTTTTTCCATCAATATCTGTTAATGTATGATAAACACCTTTTCTCAGCACAAGCTGTTTTTCTCCGAAAATCTGGTTTATAGTAGGAAAATCAAGGGTTCTCCCCAGCCTGTTTCCCTGGACTACTTCACCGTAAACCGAATACATTCCGCAGCCCATAGCATAGGTTTCGTGAACTTTTCCCTCTCTGAGCATTGCACGGTACTTTTCCGAGGAAAAGCCGTTTCCCGAAAGCTTTATGACCGCAACCTCAAAGCCGTATTTTTCCCCAAGCCTTTTCAGTTCGTCCGTACCGCATGAAGCGTTTTTCCCGAACCGGAAATTTTCTCCGCACACGACCGCCCCCACATTCATTTTTCCACAGAGTATCTCACGGGCAAACCCCTCGCCGTCCATATTCTGCAATGCGCTGAAATCCGGCGACATGGCGTATTTTATGCCGAGTTTTTCAAGTATTCTCAGTTTCTGCTCGTTTGTGTAAATATACTCAAAAGGTCTGCCGTGCTTGAAGCTTACAGATTCTGTTCTGAAAGTGAACACAGCCGGAGCCAGTCCCTTATAGTTCAAGGCTGTCGAAATGACAAGCCTGTGTCCGCAGTGTACCCCGTCAAATATCCCCAGCGCCGCAGCGGTCTTTTCCTTTATGCTGCCGCTTTCTGTCACGTTTAACATGTTTAACGGTCACCGTCCCCGTAAAGGTTTTTCAGAATTCTCAGTTCATTATTTTCAATATCAGCGCAGGCAAGTCCGATAAATTCGTCTTTGTCGGAATATATCCTGTACTGCTCCCTGCCGTCAAAGCCTTTCAGCTTGTCAAGGTGCAGCTTTACACCGTTTTTGTACATCTTCGTTTTCATCTCGTTCAGATGTATCTCCGGCAGAGAAGTGAACAGTCTTTCAGAAGAAATAACTGCCTTTTCCAACTGTCCGCTGTCACGCAGGCTTTCAAGCTGTTCAAGGGTCACGCACTCGTCAAGGGAAAAACCGTTTGAATATGTTCTCACAAGGGAAGTCATAGCGCCGCCGCAGCCGAGAGCCTGTCCGATATCGTGAATGATAGTCCGGACATAAGTGCCTCCGGAACAGGAAATATTAAGCTTTCCCTCAGCGGTTTTTTCATCATATTCAGCGATTTCAAGGGCGCTTACGGTTATTTTCCTCGCTTCACGCTCGACCTCGATACCCTTTCTTGCAAGCTCATAAAGCCTTTTTCCGCCCACAGACACTGCCGAATACATAGGCGGTATCTGACTTATTTCCCCACGAAAATTTGCTAATGCGGATTCAAGCTCCTGCAAGGTTACGCAGGGTGTTTCTTCGGAAAGTATTTTTCCGGTTATGTCCTGTGTGTCTGTCACTATCCCCAGTCTGAAACCGGCGGTATAGCTTTTGCCGGTGTGGGGGATAATGCTGACTGCCTTTGTGGCGTTTCCGCAGAAAACCGGAAGTACTCCGGTTGCCATAGGGTCAAGAGTACCGGAGTGCCCCAGCCTTTTCATTTTCAGAATACCTCTCATTTTGGCGATAACGTCAAAGGAGGTGAACCCCTCCGGCTTGTTTACAGGGATTATACCGTTTAACTGCATTTTTCCAGTCCCTTTGCAACAGCGTCAACTATCTGATTTTTCACCTCGTCAAGAGTGCCGTGGAGCAGACAGCCTGCCGCCTTGACATGACCTCCGCCGCCAAGTGACGCACATATATCCGAAACGTTAACATCGTTGGCAGAGCGCATTGATATCTTATAACTGTTTTCATCTCTCTGCTTGATGGTAACGCCCACTTCAACGCCCTCTACCTGCAGAGGTATTCCGGCAAGTCCTTCCAGTTCAGAGGCGTCAACGCCCCATCTGTCAAGAATATCTGTTGTGACACATATCATAGTGCAGCGGTCGTCAAGATAATATTCCATAATATCCGTAACGGCTCTCTCGATCTTGATTCTGCCCTTGCTCTTTACCTCGAACATTTCACGGTTTATATGAGCATAGCCGATATCATGTGTCCTTTTCAGCTCTGCCACTATCTCATGACATCTCGCAGTTGTGTTTTCATATTTAAAGCAGCCGGTATCTGTTGCAATACCAGTATAGATACATCTTGTTATATCCTCAGTCACAGGGATATCCAGAATCTTTATCAGTTCAAAAACCACTTCACACGCCGCCGATGCGTCCGGGCAGACAAGGGTTTTCTCCGCATAGCCTGTATTTGAAATATGGTGGTCAATGCAGAGGTTTACCTTATCGCCGTAAATCTCTTTGTATTTTCCAAGGAGATTTATGTCCGCAACGTCCGAGGCTATAATGATATCCGGCTCAAAGTCCTCGTCAATATAGCTGCCGGTCATGAAATCATATCTCTTTGGTATCTCATCAGAGCAGAGCACCTTTGCCTTTTTGCCCATGTATCTGAGCATATGATAAAGGGCAGTACTCGAACCGGTGCAGTCGCCGTCCGGGCTCTGATGAATGAGAATATATGCGTTACCGCAGTTTCTGAGTATTTCCGCTGCCTCGTTAAAATCTATTTTCATACTTTCACATCCTCTGATATCTTAAAGTTCTCTTAATTTCTGATTGATTTCCGCACTGTGTGCAATGGAATCATCTGCTATAAACTTCAGATCCGGACATTTTCTCATGTGAAGTCTGTGAAAAAGCTCTCTCTTTATAAATCCGGCCGCACTTGTCAGTCCCTCAACAGATCTCTTTGCTTTGTCCATACCCTCAAAGCAGGATATATAAACCTTGCAGTGAGAAAGATCGTTTGAAAGGTCAACCCTGACAACCGTCAGCATCTGATCCACTCTCGGATCCTTGATATCTCTGAGAATATCAGTAAGCTCACGCTTGATATCCTCGGACATTCTTCCGACCTTAAAGCTTGACATACGCCACCTCCAGAAAGTTTTTTACAAGGATTTATTCGGTGTATTCCTCCATAATAAATCCTTCAAGAATATCGCCTTCCTTAATATCTGCAAAACGTTCAAGGCTTATTCCGCATTCATAGCCCTGTGCTACTTCCTTTACGTCGTCCTTGAAACGCTTGAGTGAGTCTATCTTGTCTTCAAAGATTACAATACCGTCACGGACAACACGAATCTCGCAGGCTCTTGTAATCTTGCCGTCGATAACATAAGAACCGGCAACTGCGCCGACGTTGGATATCTTGTAAACCTGTCTTACCTCAGCCTTGCCCAGAACAACTTCTCTGAACTTAGGCGCAAGCATACCCTTCATAGCGGCTTCGATTTCCTCGATTGCGTCATAGATGATTCTGTAAAGTCTGATGTCAACACCGTCACGCTTTGCATTTTCCTCTGCAACAGGGTCAGGACGAACATTGAATCCGACGATTATCGCACCGGACGCCTCAGCAAGCATGATATCGTTTTCAGATACCGCACCAACAGCGCCGTGGATAACCTTTACTCTTACTTCTTCATTTGTAAGCTTTTCAAGTGACTGCTTTACAGCCTCAACAGAACCCTGAACGTCAGCCTTTACGATAATAGGCAGTTCCTTTACCTCGCCCTGTGCAATCTGGCTGAACAGGTTGTCAAGAGTTACCTTCTGATATGACTTGAACTGTTCCTGCTTTGCCTCATGCTTTCTCTGTTCAACAAGCTCTCTTGCAAGCTTTTCGTCCTCAACAGCGTTAAATGTATCGCCGGCACTCGGAACCTCTGCAAGACCTGTTATCTCAACAGGGACTGACGGTCCGGCAGCGTTGATTCTTGCGCCCTTGTCATTTGTCATTACCCTTACCTTGCCGACAGATGTGCCTGCAATAATAACGTCGCCTGTGTGGAGAGTACCGTTCTGTACAAGAAGTGTTGCAACAGGACCTCTGCCCTTGTCAAGTCTTGCCTCGATAACTGCACCCTTTGCAAGTCTGTCAGGATTTGCTTTCAGCTCTTTCATTTCAGCAATAAGCAGAACGTCCTCAAGCAGTTCGTCAATACCCTCGCCTGTTTTAGCTGAAACAGGTACGCACATAACGTCGCCGCCCCATTCTTCAACTACGAGGTCATGCTCTGTCAGCTCCTGCTTTATCCTGTCAACATTTGCGCCCTCTTTGTCCATCTTGTTTACGGCAACGATAATTGAAACATTCGCAGCCTTTGCGTGATTGATAGACTCAATAGTCTGCGGCATGATACCGTCATCAGCGGCAACAACAAGGATTGCTATATCAGTAACGTCCGCACCTCTTGCTCTCATTGATGTGAAAGCCTCGTGTCCCGGCGTATCAAGGAAAGTGATAAGCTTATCCTGCACCTTTACCTGATATGCACCGATATGCTGTGTGATACCGCCGGCCTCGGAGGCTGTTACATTTGCGTGTCTGATTCTGTCAAGGAGAGAAGTTTTACCGTGGTCAACGTGTCCCATAACAACGACTACCGGACTTCTTTCCTCTGTGTTGTTGTCATCGTCATCGCTGTTGTCGATAAGACGCTCCTCAATTGTGACAATAACTTCCTTTTCAACCTTAGCGCCCATTTCGTCGGCAACAAGTGCGGCAGTATCGAAGTCGATAACCTCGTTGATACTCGCCATAACGCCCAGACCCATAAGCTTTTTGATTACCTGTGTGGCAGTTGCTTTAAGTCTTGCGGCAAGCTCCCCGACTGTTATCTCGTCAGGTATCATGACTTTAAGCTGCTGATTTCTTGCCTTTTCAAGCTGTAAGCGGCGGAGTCTGTCTGCCTCTGTTTCCTTCTTGCTTGAATACTTGTTTTTATTTCTCTGTGCAGATTTCTGGTTAATCTTCTGCTTTTTGGAATAATTGTCCTTGTGCTGTTTTCCGGCAGTCGGCGCTATCTGTTCATAACGCTCGTTGTACTTGTCAAGATTTACATATGAACCTCTTGTATCAATAGTTCTTCTGTTGTCGGAAACAGTTTCAACAGTCGCTGACATATTTGTGCCAAGCTTCTGCTTTTCACCGTGCTTCTGCGGCTTTGCAGGCTGCTTTGCTGCCTTTTTGCCAGACTGCTCTGTCTTAGGAGCCTCCGGTTTCTTTTCCGGCGCACTCTTTTCCTCAGTCTTTGCAGGCTGTTTTTCTTCAGCCGGTTTCTGAGGCTCAGGCTTTTCAGTCTTTTTTGCTTTCGGAGCAGCCTTTTTAGGTGTTTCCTTTTTCACAGGCTTTTCCTCCTCCGGCTGGGCAGGCTTGTTCTTTGACTCAAAATAGTTGTCAAAGCTTTCAACCTGATTGCTCTGTGAATAATGCTCCAGAACATAATTCATTTCCTCGTCAGACAGCGCAGTTGTGTTTTTTCTCTTTGTACCGTCATATTTTTCAAGAAAATCTATAAGTTCCTGATTTTCTATTTTAAGGTCCTTTGCAGCCTCTGCAAGCTTTATTTTTTTCGTCATAGGCGAAACCTCCTGTATGTTCCTGAAAATTGCGGCAATACCGTTTCAAGCGGTGCTGCCTGTTATGATCTATATAAACGCAAGCTCATCACTCACTGTTGTTTCTTTCAGACTTTCTCTTTCTTTTTGTCCTCTCCGGCTTTGTTACAGTACCGAGAGCGCGGATCTTGTTTGCAAATCCGAAATCGCATATAGCCGCTACAACAACCTGTTTTCCCGCAGCGTCAAACATATCGTAGGAATCAAGCTCCAGTTCAACTATGTCAATGTTGCAGTTTTTACAGATAAAGCGGATCTCTTTGAGTGTCTTGTCGGAGATATCCTCTGTTACAATGACGCATGAAACGTTACCCTCATAAATGGCATCCTTAACGGCGTCAAAGCCCGGAATAATTTTGCCTGCCTTTCGGCATATGGTCAGAATGTTAATTATTTTCTGCTGTGAATTCATGTTCCATCACCTCATAAACTGAATCGTCAATTTTACAGGACAATGATTTTTCAAACCGCCTTGCCTTTCTTGCTTTTTCAAAGCATTCCCGGCTTTTACAGATATATGCTCCCCTGCCGGATTTTTTTCCGGTAAAATCAAGGGATATCTCACCCTCGGGCGATTTGACAACTCTTATCATCTCACGCTTGTTTTTCATTTCATTGCAGCCTAAACACATTCGCATGGGTATTTTTTTTGTTTTCATTTCATCTCACCCCGCAGAGATTACAGTGAACGCAAAAAACAATTTTGCTTTCACTATAATAATTTATTTTATTGCCTTACTCAGCCGTTTCTGCGGCATTTTCAGTTTCTTCAGACTTCTGCTCCGGTTCTTCCGCAGCTGCGTTTTCCATTCCCTTTATCGGAATTTCAAACTCCGGCTTGATGTCAATCTTATAGCCTGTCAGCTTTGCGGCAAGCTTTGCGTTCTGACCTCTGTTTCCGATAGCAAGTGAAAGCTGGTCGTTAGAAACGATAACTCTGCATTCCTTTGCCTCTCCGTCAGAAACCGTAACGCTTAAAACCTTTGCCGGCGCAAGCGCCTTTGCGATAAATTCAGCCGGGTCCTCGCTGTAGTTTATAATGTCTATCTTTTCGCCGTTGAGCTCGTCAACAACTGCCTGTATTCTTGATCTCTTGGGACCGATGCAGGCGCCCACAGCGTCAACATTTTCATCCTTTGACCAGACAGCAACCTTTGTTCTTGCGCCAGCCTCTCTTGAAATGGACTTTATCTCAACGATACCGTCATATATTTCCGGTACTTCCAGCTCGAAAAGGCGCTTTACAAGATCTCTGTGCGCTCTGGAAATCTTGATAATAGGCTTTTTGGACTTGTTTACAATTCCTGTCACATAAACCTTTACCTGATCTCCCTCTTTAAGACGTTCGCCAGGTATCTGCTCATTTCTGAAAAGATAAAGCTCTGTCTTGTCATAAACAACTGTAACAGTACCGCTGCCCGGTTCAACCTGTGAAACCTTTGCGGTTATGCATTCATTTTCCTTGTCCTGGAACTGGTTAAGTATATTTTCACGGTTTATCTCTCTTAAATCGCCCTTGATTGACTGCTTTGCAGACTGCGCCGCTGCTCTGCCGAACTTTGCAGCGTCCAGCGGATATTCAACAGTACCGCCCAGATAAGCATTCGGGTCAATAGTCCTTGCCTCGTCTATGTTTATCTCGTTGTAGTCGATAGGCTCGTCATCAACAACTGTTTTTATAAGGTACATCTCCAGCTTTTTGCTTGCCGGGTCAATATCAACCCTTATGTTGTCCTCGCAGTCCGGATAAGCCTTTCTTATCGCCTTTAAAAGCGCAGACCTGACTTTTTCCACCAATACTTCCGTGTCAACGCTGTTTTCATCACCAAGAAGTGACAGCGCTTCAAAAAAACCGTTGTTCATTTTCTCAAATTCCTCCGTTTAATTTAATGTAATTCTTCAAAGTCCTCATAAATTTTTATATAAGCAATGTCCGCCAGCGGCAGCTCTGCATAAACCTCTTCCTCCTCCTCGGTTTCCCCCGGAAAAGCAAGAGTAACTTTTTCCTTGTCATAACCGCCTAAAAGTCCGACTATTTCCTTTTCACCGCCGAAATCCCTTATGGCTCTCACTCTCACCGGCATACCAATACTTGCCTCGAAATGAGATTCTCTCACAAGTTCACGTTCAAGTCCCGCCGAACCTATCTCAAGGATATAGCTCTGCGGAATAGGGTCAGCCTCGTCAAGCAGCTTGTTTACCGGACGGGTAAAATTCTCGCAGTCCTCAATACTGACTCCGCCGTCCTTTTCAATGAAAATTCTCAGATACCAGCCGGCGCCCTCTTTTTCAAATCTGACGTCCCATATCCGGATATTCTGATTCTCAGCCTCGTCTTTTATAAGGTCAGAGATTTTCTGCTCGGTCGCACCGAATTTTTTAATCTTCATGTCTTTTAATACTCCTGTATTTTAGTGTATAAAATCTCACAATAAGAAAGACCGGAAATTTCCGGTCTTGAGCTTACTTTATACATACTATTACATAGTATACCACATTATACCCGGAAAATCAAGTGATTTTTTAAAAAATTTCTTTTTTTCCTGTATCTGATATCAGCTTCCGAGTATTTTCTGCCATCTTTCCTCATGAGTCCCCTGGGTTATGAGATACTTCGCAACGTTTATTGCGTCGTAAAGGTCAACATTTCCGCTGAGGTTTGTGTCAGACATTGCAAATCCCAGAGAGCTTTCAAAGTTTTCCGGAGCAATGCCCATGATATATTTTGATATTGCAACTGCATCATAAAGGGAAATATCTCCGCTTTCGTCAGCGTCCCCCCTCACCCCTATTCCTATAGGGACGACAGCGGCGGTTTTGCCGTCTGCAACTATATTGACCTTATATTTCGTGGTTTCGTTGCTTATAAGACCGCTTTCGCCTGCGCTGAAATCAACGAGCGAAAAAGCGTCCAGCCCGAAAGCAAGAAAAGCTGAAACGGCAGCCGCCGTGCAAAGAGTGGTTTTTAAAATTTTTCTGAATTTCATAAGCGGCCTCCGTAATCCGTAAATTTAATGCTTATCATATAATAACATATTTATATAAACTCTGTCAAATTTTTCGCTCAAATTAATTTTTCGGGTTCACCCACAATCAGAAGAAAGGTTGCATAAAATGCAAATTAATGCGGGTCCATACAAGCCGGATAGGGTAGTGCCTTTCCGGCTCTTTTTTGTTGCCGTTATAAGACATAACTTTCCGGCTATTTTATTTCCTTAATCGGGAAAAAGGCGCCAGCCCAAGCTAACCCCGTCTTCTCTCTACTGCCCTCGACGTCGAACAACATTTTTATTATATCACTAAATCCTTTTAGTGATATAATAAAAATGTTGCGACAAACGTCGACGCGTAAAACAAAACCTGACAGGGAGTTGCCTGGGAGACATTTATGTGGGAAGCACGGACTAACATGGGAGCAAATGGGGTTTGGGGCAACGCCCCATTATAAATAAAAATACCGCTGAAATGCACGACTTTTTTTTAGTGCGTGAGTTCGCTCTCCCTGCATTTGCTGTGTAGACTAATTGCGTGTAGTCAACGGGGTTTGGGGCAGAGCCCCATTATTTTTTTTATTCCTTGCAAATGCACGAATTTTTTTTAATTTAGAGAGTTATTTTTCCCTGCATTTGCCCCCCTGCTAAAGCAGGGGCAAAACTAACAATTATAAATAAATTAAATCTGCGTTAGCACGAAAAAACTATCAGTTATTAGACTTCCCTCAATTGCCGAGGTAAGGCAATTGACAAGTTTATTATAAATTATGCAGTCAGCTAAAGGAGTTCTTAGAACCTTGGTTCTAAGTCGCTCTCCGAGCGAAAGAAAATTTAGACAATAAAAATGTTTTTGGGATTTTGCCATATATGTAGATTAAATAAATATATACATATTAAAAAATATAAGTATACTTAATTGATATAGTTTAAAAAATCACAAAAAATTTTTGTTGGCTGAATTTTCCCAAAACAACAAAAAACACAAAAAACTTAAAATAATCATCAAGATAAATCTGCGTCAGCACGATATCAAAAAAAGTCAAATAAAAAACAAAAAAAGAAACGAAGTGGGCAAGGTATAGTATTACCCTTGCCCACTTCGTCACACGTCACAAACAAAATTTTTAACAAGAAAAAAGCCCATGCCTACGCAATCTAACTTCGTCACAAAATGTGACGGAACTTCGTCACAACTTCGTCACAAAATAACTTCTTTACAAAAATCGAGATATACAGACCCACCGAAAAAAAGTCTGTAAAAACGCAGTCAACTATGGTAAAATATAAATAACACAGGAGGCTGATTTTTTATGGCAAGAAGAAAAAGAGAACCAA
>DBQM01000045.1 GCA_002305725.1 Ruminococcus sp. UBA1394
CAATATCTATTGTAGCACTACATTCTGATAATCATTATTTTATGAAAAATACTTGAAGTTTCCCGCAGAATATGTTAAAATATAGTGATACATAATAGTTTCCGGAGCTTTCAGGCGAAGGTCCGGTACGGAAATAATTATTTAAGGAGTTGGAGACAATGTCAAAAATCAAAGTCGCAGTTCTGTTCGGCGGCGTTTCAAGCGAACATGATATTTCACTGATCTCAGCAACAAACGTTATCGAAAATATGCCAAAGGATAAGTATGAGGTTATCTGCATCGGAATCACCAAAAAGGGACGCTGGCTTTACTATCCGGGAGATGTGAGCAATATTGCGTCCGGCGAATGGGAAAAGGATACTGACTGCTCATCTGCAATAATTTCTCCGGACCCTCTCCACAAGGGCATCATCATTCTTGAAAACGGTGAATATACCACAAGAAAGGTTGACGTTGTCTTTCCGGTACTCCACGGCAAAAACGGCGAAGACGGAACAGTACAGGGACTCCTTGACCTTTCAAAGATTCCTTATGTAGGCTGCGGACTTCTTGCTTCGGCGTCCTGCATGGACAAAACACACACCCACTCCGTTCTTGACTACAACAACATAAGAACTGCAGAATGGAGAATGCTGGGGCTCAGAGATTTAAACCATCTTGACAGAAAATGCGCAGAAATTGCCGACGACCTTGGATTCCCTGTTTTCGTAAAGCCTGCAAATGCCGGTTCTTCAATCGGAATAAACAAGGCAAACGACCTTGAGGCACTTAAAGAGGCTGTTAAAATTGCTTTTTCTCATGACAACAAGGTTGTAATCGAGGAATTTATAAAGGGCAGGGAACTTGAAGTTGCTGTTTTCGGATATGATTCACCTTTTGCATCATTTGTAGGAGAAATTGCAAAGAGCAATGATTTTTATGACTACGAGTCAAAATATATCAACAATTCCGTAGAGCTGCGCATTCCTGCTGAAATTCCGGACGAAAGCGAAAAAGCTATCAGAGAAACTGCAATAAACGCATACAAGGCTATGGGATGCAAGGGACTTTCAAGAGTAGACTTCTTCCTGACTGATGACGGAGAGGTTGTTCTCAATGAGATAAACACAATGCCGGGCTTTACATCTATCAGTATGTACCCGAAGCTTATGGAAGACCTGGGCATGACATACAGCTACCTTATCGACAAGCTTATCGAACAGGCAATAGACAACGCTGAAAGAAACTATTAAAGGAAATCATTCATATGAACAATAATTATGCTATCGGAGTATTCGATTCGGGAATGGGCGGACTTACATCTGTCAAGGAACTTAATGAACTGCTTCCCGGAGAAGACATAATTTATTTCGGAGATACCGCAAGAATACCTTACGGCAGCAGAAGCCGTGAAACTGTTTTAAGATATGCAAGGGAGGACGTTGCATTTCTTCTGAAGCATAAAATAAAAATGATAATTGCCGCCTGCGGTACTGTGAGCTCTGTTATCGGCTCTGAACCGCTTGTTGACAATATGCCCTTTACCGGAGTGCTTCTTCCGGCGGCACAGGCTGCCTGCGCTGCAACGAAAACCGGAAAAATCGGCGTTATCGGCACTCCTGCGACCATTCGCAGCGGCAGCTTCGGAAAGGCTATAAAGGCGATAATGCCCCATGCAAAGGTGATAGGCAATGCCTGCCCGCTGTTTGTACACCTTGTTGAAAACGGCTATACTGCAAGGGACTGCCAGATAACAAGGCTTGCCGCTGAGGAGTATCTCACTCCTATTAAGGCGGAGGGCGTTGACACGCTTATTCTTGGCTGTACACACTATCCGGTCATAAAGGATATAATCGCAGACATCATGGGGGAGGGCGTAAAGCTTATTTCTCCGGGCGCAGAGGCTGCAAAATATGCACAGAGCTGTCTTATGTCAGCTGATATGCTCAACGAAGAGGGACACGTCGGAAAGAATACCTTTTATGTAAGCGACAGCAGAGAGCTTTTTGAAGAAAACGCTAAGCACTTCCTTGAACATCCGGTAAGCGGAGAAGTGTTCAGCTGTAATTTAGGAGAATAAAATTTGGATTCTGAAAATTTTGTGATAGAAATGAAAAGTATTCAGTCCATTTACAATGACAGGACTGAAACGGAACTTGTAACTTCCGGAAAGTTCAGACGCAGTGATGACAAGTTTCTGATAAGCTATCTTGATTCTGAGGCGACCGGATTTGAAGGCTCTGAAACTGAAATTACCGTCACCGGAAACAAGCTCGCCTCTATTATAAGAAGGGGCAGCTCAAGCTCAGACCTTGTAATTGAGCCGGGGAAAAGGCACCACTGCCATTACTCAACGCCATACGGCGATATGGTTATCGGAATTTACACTCACACTATTGAAAATAAGCTAAGCGAAAACGGCGGCAGCTTATACATGAAATATACAATCGACATTAACACAAGCTATATGTCGGACAATGAAATAATAATGAATATCAAGGAGGCACCGCATATCAGCGGCTGACATCTGTACAGCAATAATGCGGCGCTGACTTAAAAAGCACAGAAAGGCTGGTTTAACCAATGGCAGACTTATTAAAGCTTGCATCATCACAGGCAAGGGAAGTAATCCTTGATTCCTTAGGCAGACTTGTTTCTCTGGGAAAAGCTCCGGCAGAACCTCTTCCGGATTTTATCATTGAAATTCCTGCTGACAAGAGCCACGGCGATTTTGCTGCAAATGCGGCAATGGTTATGGCAAAGGCTTTCAGACTTGCACCAAGAAAAATTGCAGAGCTTATCTGCGAAGAAGCTGTACTTGACGGTACATACTTTGAAAGAATGGAAATTGCAGGTCCGGGATTTATCAACTTTTTCCTCTCTAAAAAATGGTTCTCAGCAGTTGCGGACACAGTTATATGCGAGGGCGACGGTTACGGCAGGACAAATACAGGCGCAGGAAAAAGAGTTCTTGTGGAATTCGTTTCCGCTAACCCGACAGGTCCTATGCATATCGGAAACGCAAGAGGCGGAGCGATAGGCGACGGTCTTGCAGAGATTCTTGACTGGGCAGGCTACAATGTTGAGAGAGAATTTTATGTAAATGACGCCGGCAATCAGATAGAAAAATTCGGCAAGTCACTCGACCTCAGATATATGCAGCTCTGCAGCAGGGACGGACTTGCTGTCATGGCGAAATCCGGCAATGAAACTGAAAAGATATGCGAGGCAATCTACAATGATTCCGAAACATTCCCTATGCCAGAGGATGTTTATCTTGGAATGGACATTATCGCCCATGCGCACAATTTCTTTGAGGAACACGGTGCGGCTCTTGCAAAACAGCCGGAAGAGGAACGCAGAAAGCAGCTTGTTGCATACGCTCTCCCTAAAAATATTGACGGACTTGAAAAAGACCTGGGCAAATACCGTATCACCTATGATACATGGTTCCGTGAAAGCACTCTCCACAATGACGGTTCTGTAAAGAAAATTGTTGAGATGCTTACAGAAAGAGGCTACACCTACGAAAAAGAGGGTGCAATATGGTTCAAATCCTCTGAGCTCGGGGACGAAAAGGACAGAGTCCTCGTCCGTGCAAACGGAATCCCGACTTATTTCGTTCCGGACATTGCCTACCACTACAACAAGCTTGTGACAAGAGGCTTTGACAAGGCAATTGATATTTTCGGCGCAGACCACCACGGCTATATTCCGAGAATGAAAGCCGCTCTTACTGCTCTCGGCGTAGATGCGGACAGGCTTGACATCGTTATCATGCAGATGGTAAATCTTGTGAAGGACGGAGAAAAGTACAAGCTTTCAAAGCGTTCCGGAAAGGCTATCACACTTTCAACTTTACTTGATGAAATTCCGATAGACGCTGCAAGATTTTTCTTCAATTACCGTGAGCCGAATTCACATTTTGATTTTGACCTCGACCTTGCAGTTGAAAAATCTTCCCAGAATCCGGTGTTCTATGTTCAGTATGCTCATGCAAGAATATGCAGTCTTATTACTGCTCTGAAAGTTTCCGGATATGATGTTGAGTCCTACAATGCGGACGAGCTTGACATTCTGGACAAGCCGCAGGAAATCGAGCTGATACGCCATCTTGCGTCACTTCCGGAGGTTATCGACAGCGCCGCAAAGACTTATGACCCGTCTAAAATTACCAAATACGCAGTTGAGCTTGCAACACTTTTCCATAAGTTCTATGACGCCTGCAGCGTGAAAAATGCGGAAACAGAAGAGCTTAAAAAAGCAAGACTTGTACTCTGCCGTGCTGTACTTCAGGCACTCAGAAATACTTTATCAATATTAAAAATTGACAAACCGGAAAAAATGTGATATTATAGTTATAGTACAAGTTACAGTTCAGTTACAAATGATTAATCGTTTGTAAGAGATGACATTTTATAAAAGTTTAAAAACCCATGAAATGCTGATATCTGAATGTCCTGTATGTGTTACAATTTGTAATATGCCGGGACTATAAAAAGAAAAATAAAGCAGAAAGGAATACCTCTATGTCTAACAGATTATTTCAAGGTCTTGTACACCAGATGAGGGACGCTGTAAACGCCGTTATCGGTGTTGTGGACGAAACCGCTACAATCATTGCCTGCAGCGACCTTACAAAGGTCGGAACAACAAACGAGTTTGTTTCTCTCGACCTTAACGACTCCCATGATATCTTTATTCGTGACGGATATACCTACAAGCCTTTCGGCTCAAGGGTGAAGCCGGAATATGCAGTTTTTGTGGAGGGCGTTGATGACAATGCCGCAAAGTATGCCACAATTATGGCTATCAGTCTGTCCAACATCAAGCAGTATTACGACGAAAAGTATGACAGAAACAATTTCATAAAGAATGTTGTTTTAGACAACGTTCTGCCGGGCGATATCGTTATCAAGGCGAGAGAACTGCACTTTAACGCTGAGATAAGCAGAGTTGTATTTCTCATAAGAATCGTTTCAGCAAACGATATTTCCGCTTATGACGTAATCCAGAATCTCTTCCCGGACAAAAACAAGGATTTCGTTTTCAACATCACAGAAAGCGACATCGTGCTTGTAAAGGAAATCAAAAGCACAGTTGATTCAAAGGACCTTGAAAAGCTTGCCCGTTCTATTTCCGATACCCTCAGCAGCGAATTCTACACAAGAGTCAATGTGGGAATCGGTACTGCCGTTGTAGGCGTAAAGGAGCTTGCACGTTCATTCAAGGAAGCACAGATGGCTCTTGAAGTCGGCAAGGTTTTCGATACAGACAAAAATATCGTAAGCTATGATAATCTCGGTATTGCAAGACTGATTTATCATCTGCCTACGACCCTCTGCGAAACATTTCTGCACGAGGTATTCAAAAAAGGAAGTATCGAATCTCTCGATCATGAAACTCTGTTTACAATTCAGAAGTTCTTTGAAAACAATCTTAACGTTTCTGAGACATCAAGAAAGCTTTTTGTACACAGAAATACCCTTGTTTACAGACTTGAAAAAATCAAAAAGCTGACAGGACTTGACCTCAGGGAATTCGACCATGCTATTATTTTCAAGATTGCCCTTATGGTTAAGAAGTATTTATCCGCTAATCCGGTTAAATTCTGATAAACTGCATGGCCGGACAGATTTATTTACGCCGGATATTTCCGGCTTAAAGGAAGGTGTCCATTTTGGTAGAACTGAAAAATGTGTCTGTCACCTATTCAACGGGTGTTGATGCACTGAACAATGTAAGCTTAAAGATAAACGACGGAGAGTTTGCTTTTGTAGTCGGCTCATCAGGTGCCGGAAAGAGTACTCTTATCAAGCTTATATTGAAGGAAATTGACGCAACAAGCGGAATTGTTATGGTCAATGACTATAACCTCAGTACACTTAAAAGAAAGAAAATTCCTGAGTTCCGCAGAACGATCGGATTCGTCTTTCAGGATTTCAGACTTATCCCTTCAATGACAGTTTACGAAAACATTGCATTCGTACTTCGTGTTATTGACGCACCGAAAAAATACATAAGAAAAAGAGTTCCTTATGTTATAAGTCTTGTGGGACTGCAGGAAAAATCGAACTCTTACCCTAATCAGCTTTCAGGCGGTGAGCAGCAGCGTGTTGCCATTGCAAGAGCGCTTGTGAATGACCCTCAGCTGATTATTGCCGATGAGCCTACGGGAAATATTGACCCGGAGCTTTCATATGAAATCGTTGACCTCCTCAAGGGCATAAATGACTGCGGTACTACCATTCTTATGGTTACCCATGAGCATGACCTTGTACGTCATTTCGGCGGAAGAATTATCAATATTGATTCCGGCGAGATCGTTTTTGACGAGGTGATTGGAGGAGTCAATGAAGATTAGCGGTATAAGATATCTGACAAAGCAGGGTTTTGAAAATGTATGGAAAAACAGAATGATGGCGTTTGCGTCCTTCTGCGTACTGCTTGTTTCGATTCTGCTTGTGGGTATATCAATTCTTTTTTACATTAACATCAATTCCATGATCGGCGGAGTTGAAAACAAAAATGAGGTAATCGTTTATCTTGATGATAATACGACCAATGCTCAGATCCTGGAAATGCAGTCGCTCCTTGAACAGATGGATAATGTGGACAAGGTTGAATTTTATTCAAAGGATAAAGCCTTTGAGGATATGAAAAAAAGCATGAATGAATATGAGGAGCTTTTTACATCGCTGGAAGGCGATAACCCTCTTCCGGATTCATTCAGACTTAAAATAAAGGATATTACACTTACCTCTGAAACGGTTACTCTTATTGAAGAACTTGACCATGTTTACTCTATAAGAGCAGCCTATGATTTCGTTAATATTCTTACGGAGATGAAAAAGATAATAACTCTTATTGCTTCTGCTATTATTATTGCTCTTGCTATTGTTTCTATGGTTATTATTTCCAACACAACAAAAGCAAGTGTATTTGCAAGAAGAAATGAAATCAGTATTATGAAATATGTTGGTGCGACCAACGCTTTCATTCGTATCCCGTTCTTTGTTGAGGGCATGATAACCGGTATGGCTGCCGGAGCTGTTGCCACAATTATAACATGGATAGGATATGACGCAGTTGTAAAACTGCTTACTGAGGAGGTAAATATACTTAATATTATCGGTACAGGAAGTATTCTTCCTTTTGGCGATATTATTATAAAGGTGGCGCTGTCGTACATTATTTCCGGAGCGGTTATCGGTGCTCTGGGAAGTGTTCTCAGTACCAGAAAGCATCTGAACGTATAAGGGCAGACATTATTTATGGTTTTGCCCGGAGATATTACGGAAAATTAAGATTGGTGGTGTTTAGCCGGAAGAAACCGGCGGTTATTTATGAAAATCACATTCGGAAAAAATAAGCTTAAAGCTATGGCACTTGTGCTTTGCGCAGTGATAACAGCGGGAAGTCTTACCTGTGTGAATTACGGAAAGCCTGTTATTAAAACAGAGGCTAAAACAATTTCTGATATCGAGAATGAAAAGGCTGAAAATCAGGCTGAAATTGATGAACTTCAAAGAGAGCTTGACAGTCTGAAAGATGATGTTGCTGAACAGGAGGCATATCAGACTCAGCTTCAGGAAAAAATTGATCTTCAGAATAAAAACATTGATAATGTAAATACTATTATCAATGACCTTAACAATAAAATCGAGGAAAAAGAAAATAAAATTGACCAGCTGGAAAAGGATATCGCCCAGAAACAGGTTGATATCGACGAGGGACTTGAACTTTTCAAGGCACGTCTGAGAGCAATGTATATTTCCGGCAATGACAGTCTTGCGTCTGCACTTGTAGGTGCAACTGATTTCTATGATATGCTTTCAAAAATCGAGTTTATATCCCAGGTTGCAAAGCATGATGACGAACTGATTGATTCTCTTAAAACACAGCTTGAACAGTTTGAAGAGGCACAGGCACAGCTTGACATTGAAAAAGCAGAGCTTGCAGCTGACCTCCAGACACAGGAGGACAACAGAAAAGAGCTTAACGCAGCTATCGAACAGCTCCAGGCAGACTATGCTGAATCTGATGACTACATAAAGCGTAAAGAAGCCGACATGGCGTCAAGACAGAGAGATATTGATTCTCTTGAAGCTGATAATGCCGCAATGGACGCTGAAATGGAAGAAATTGAAGCTGAAATCGAAAGACAGCGTCAGGCAGCTGAGGCAGCGGCCGCTGCAGCTGCTGAAGAAGACGATGATGATGACTATTACAGCGATGACAGCTATTCTGACAGCGGTTCTTCAGGCAGCGGTTATGTTCCTGAAACATCAGCCGACGAAAACTACGGCGGTTCATTGTCATGGCCTGTTCCGGGATTCTACGGAATCTCAAGCGGATACGGCTACAGATGGGGTTCTCTCCATGCCGGTATTGATATTGCCGGCGGAGGTATTTCCGGAGCAACTATTACTGCCGCTGACAGCGGAACAGTAACTCTTGTAAAAACCGGCTGTACCCATAACTACGGAAAAGACGGCAGCTGCGGCTGTAACGGCGGTTACGGAAACTATATTGTTATAGACCATGGAAACGGTATCTCAACACTTTACGGTCACTGCGCTGATGTTTATGTTTCTGTCGGACAGTCAGTTTCAAGAGGAGAGGCAATTGGTTCAGTAGGCTCAACAGGCTGGTCAACAGGTTTCCATCTCCATTTTGAAGTAAGAGTAGGCGGCTCAACCGTTGATCCGACAAGTTATCTTTATTAAGCATCTTAAAATATATAGTAAACGAAAAATATTTTTTTCGTTTACTATTAGCCGATATGCACGAAGCTTACGAAGTAAGCGGATGTGCAAGGTTATAAAATAAATTATTATAGTGAAAGCAAAATTATTTTTTGCGTTCACTATATATTACAGGGCAAGCTTTAAATCTTGCCCTGTTTTGCGTAACGAAGAAAGGGTGCAGACAAATATGGAAAAGAAAATCAGCATTAAATCTGCGGCTGTTATCGCCGGAGCAGTCGCTGTTATAACATTTTCGGTTACGTCATTCTGGGCTTTTCAGATTTGTAATGACAGCGTTGCAATGCTGAGAAAAAAAGCAAAATCAATTGAAGATATTTATACGGTTGACCAGTATATCGACGAGAAATATTACGGCGAATATGACGAGGAAAAAATAGTTGACAGCTCGCTTAAAGCAATGGTGGCTGCCCTTGAGGATAAATATTCTGCTTACATGACTCCGGACGAATATGAACAGAATCTGCTTGATGCAAAGGGGTCAATAAGCGGTATCGGAATTGTTGTGAATCTGACTGAGGAAAACGAAATCAAGGTTGTTGACGTCAATGAAGAAGGACCTGCCAAAGAGGCAGGCATAAAGACAGATGATGTTATTACTGCCATTGACGGTAAAAACGTGTCTGAAATGGAATATGCCGATGCAGTTAATCTTGTAAGGGGAGAAACGGGTACGGAAGTAACGCTGACAGTTAAGCGTGGCACGCAGCAGCTTGATTTTACAATGACCCGTGAAGAAATTGTTTCGCAGTCAGTTACAAGCCGTATGCTTGAAAACGATATTGCATATATCAGAATAACCGGTTTTAAGGAAAACACTTCGTATCAGTATAATGTTGAACTGAAAAAGTGTCTT
Source organism: Ruminococcus sp. UBA1394 (assembly GCA_002305725.1). Lineage (GTDB taxonomy): Bacteria > Bacillota > Clostridia > Oscillospirales > Ruminococcaceae > Porcipelethomonas. The sequence continues at coordinate 9,604 of DBQM01000045.1, forward strand.
GAGGACGGTGCAAAAGCAATAATTTTTGATCTGAGAAACAATGGAGGAGGACTTGTTTCAGCTTGTTCTGAGTGTCTTGACCCGTTGCTGCCGGAGGGAGATATTGCAATTGCTGAATTTAAGGACGGAAGTTCGGAAGTGATATGCAAATCGGACTCTCTCGAACTTGATCTTCCTATGGCAGTACTGGTAAACGAAAATTCTGCAAGTGCCGCTGAGCTTTTTGCAGCAGCGCTGAGGGATTTTGACAAGGCAGTATTAGTTGGAAAAAACACCTTTGGCAAAGGCATTATGCAGAATACCTACAATCTTGACAACGGCGGCGGACTCAGACTTACAGTTGCAAAGTACAGGACTGTAAAGTCAGAATGCTACCACGGAGTCGGTCTTGCACCGGACTATGAGGCGGATATTCCGGAAAAATATGCTCAGACTTCAATAGAGGATATTCCGGAGAATGAAGATACACAGCTTCAGAAAGCAATTGAAGTTTTAAAATAAAAAAATCCGGCATTTATGCCGGATTTTATTTTGTGGAAAAACCTTAAAATAACGGGCGATCAGTGGTCGCCCCTACAAATAATCCCGTATTTTACGCTATCGTAGGGGCGAGCATTGCTCGCCCGAATATTTGAAAATAAATTTTTTCTACAGTCTGAAGTCCGGCATAACTGCCGGATTTCATATAGTCGTTAAAAGTCAGACATTAGTCTGGCTTTTTTATATTAAACATCATTCCCGAAAGGGGTTCAATTTTTAGTGTAATAACATTTTTTCCGTCGGTGTCCTTGCTTTTCAATGTCTGCTTACACTTTTTAACATCTCCGCCGTATTCATCCCAGCGGCTGTGAAGTATCAGCTCAAAGCTGCATTTTTCATCAACCTCAAAGCTTATTTCCTGTTCAAGACCGGAAAAGTTGAACGCACAGGCAATCCTGTCGCTGCCAAACGAACGCTCATACACATAAACGCACTGTTCCTCTGCATTTACAACAAGCCATTTAAAAGTCTTCATGTCATATTCGCCGGAATGAAGTGCGGCTCTGGACTGGTAAATCTCTCCCAGCTTTCTCATATACCTGTGGAAAGAGTCATGGATAGGGTAGTGGAGGATATCCCAGTCCTGTTCACGGTTTTCGTCCCATTCTCTGAACTGTCCGAGCTCGTTGCCCATAAAATTCAGCTTTTTGCCGGGATGAGTGTACATATACATATAAAGCGCCCTGCACTGCAGAAACTTTTCCTCATAGTCACCGTACATCTTCTGGATTATCGTTGCCTTTCCGTGTACATTCTCATCATGGGAAAACGGCAGGAGAAACAGTTCATTATAAAAATACGCCATGGAAAACGTAAGCTTGTGGTAGTGGTTGTGGCGTTCCCACGGTGCAATGCGGAAATAGTCAAGGGTATCGTTCATCCAGCCTAAGTCCCATTTATAGTCAAAGCCAAGTCCGTCATAGGCAACGGGGGCGGTGATTTTCGGGAAAGAAGTGGAGTCCTCGGCAATCAGCATGGCTGTGGGATGACGTTTCTGAAGTCCCACGTTCATATTTTTTATGAAATCAACTGTGTGCTGGTTCACTCCTCTTGCAGGGTCGCCGCCCCAGTAAATAGCACGGCTTATAGCGTCCATTCTCAGACCGTCAAAATGGAAAACGTCAAGCCAGAAGTTTGCGGCGGACTGCAAAAGACTGCGTGTCTGTCCTCTTGAATGGTTGAAATTGCAGGTACCCCATTCGCTTACGCCAACGTCCGACGGCGGATACTCATACAGATATGTACCGTCATATTTTTCAAGGGCATAGCCGTCAATTGCAAAATGCACCGGGACAAAGTCCATGATTACGCCGATTCCTGCATTGTGGCACTTGTTTACAAGGTCTTTGAGCTGTGAGGCGGTGCCGTAGCGTGAGGTGGGACTGAAAAATCCTGTGTTCTGATAACCCCAGGAGCAGTCGGCAGGGTGTTCGGACAGGGGGAGAAATTCAAGGTGGGTGATGTGGTTTTCCTTTGCATAGGGAATAAGCAGGTCCGCAAGCTCGCTGTAATTGTACCAGCCGTTAGGGTCATTCGCATTGTTTTTCCATGAGCCGAGGTGTACCTCGTAAATGTTCATTGGCTCATTATAGTTCTTGGTACGGCTTTTCATCCAGTTTTCATCAGTAAAGCGGTACTCGTCCAGGTCAACTATATACGATGCAAATTCCGGGCGCAGTTCCATGCCGAAGCCGTAAGGGTCGCAGTGTTCACGGCGCAGACCGTCCTTTGAATATATCACATATTTATACATATCACCGAATCGGGCGTTTGCATTGCGGTAAGTCCAGACCAGTCCGTCCCTTTGCATATCCTCTTCATTCCAGCCGTTAAAGCTGCCTATTACTGCAATTTTTTCAGCGTCCGGGGCAAATGTCCTGAAAACAAAATCGTTGTTTTCCTTATGTGCACCGAAAAAGTTATAGCAGTCAAATACCTTTCCGCAGCAGAAATCGTTAATATTCAAATCTATCAACTCCAAAAAAATGACTTTTGTTCATTTTACTATATTTTTGAAGATTTGTCAATAAAGGAATTTGGAAGGATTTTCACATGACTATCACAAAAACTTCATTTTTTTGATGTTATACTTAACAAAATACTACTGATTATTACAAGAGGAGAGAAAAGGTCACAAGTATTCGGGCGGTCGGTGACAGTCTGTTTTGTATTGTGTCCATAATCCGATTCCAGCATATTATGATAACAGGGGAAAACCCAATTTTACTTATCGGAGAATCATAACATGGAAAAGATAAATTTTACAATGAACCGGCTCGAAGAGGGCAGATGGGGACGTGTTATCAGACTTGACACCAAAGGCGATATGCGCCGCAGGCTCCAGGATATCGGACTGGTTGAGGGGACTATGGTGAGGTGTCTGCGGAAAAGTCCCTCCGGCGACCCGGCGGCGTATCTCATAAGGGGCGCTGTTATTGCGCTGAGAAACGAGGCGTCCTCTGAGATTTTTGTAGAATAAAACCAAAAGCTGCTGCACCTTATGAAACAGGTGCAGCAGTCTTTTTGACAGATTAAAGTCCGGCAGTAACTGACGGATTTTTCAGCTCATTCTTCTGCGGCAGTTTCTTCCGCAGTTTTTGTCAAATGCAGGATTGCAGGCGTAGAAATTGCGTGAATTAAGGTTATCCTGCGTTATGCGCAGACCTTCGCCGAACCTTTGAAAATGAACAATTTCCCTTTCCCTCAGAAACTTAATGACATCTCTTACATCCGGGTCATCAGCAAGGCGGAGAATATTATCATAGGTTGAACGTGCTTTCTGCTCTGCCGCCATGTCCTCAACCAGATCAGTTATCGGGTCACCCTTTGACTGGAAATACGCCGCAGAAAACGGTACGCCGGAAGCACTTGCCGGATATATACCCGTTGTATGGTCAACGAAATAAGCGTCAAATCCGCTTGCCTTGATCTGTTCGGGAGTAAGATTTCTTGTCAGCTGATACAGGATTGCAGAAATCATTTCCATGTGACCTAATTCTTCTGTGCCTATATCCGTCAAAAGCCCCTTGATCTCACCGTAGGGAGCTGCATATCGCTGATTGAGATATCTCATAGACGCAGCCAGTTCACCGTCCGGGCCGCCAAGCTGTGATATAATGAATTTTGCAAGCTTGGGATTAGGATTTTTTATATTTACGGGGTATTGCAGTTTTTTCTCATACATCCACATCAGTCAGCACTCCTTTCCCATGGCCACGGTTCATTTGTCCATGTCCATTTTTCACGGCTTTTTACCTGTCTTGATGTGAGCGGACCGTAAAGCCTGTTGTATTCCTCTACTGCCTCACGTTTTAATTCGTTGTACTTGTGATAATAATTCAGGGCGTGCTGACAGTTTGGGTGAGTGTCAAGATAAAGGACTATTTCGTCAATTGCAAAGCCATACATCTGAATAGTCCGGAAAAGCTTATCTCTGTCCATAACAACCCTCCTCCGGTTCAAATGGAAGATTCAGCTCCGGAAACAGCGTGCCGGCATGAAATGCCTCAGCTTCATCATACACTTCCGACCACTGCTGCATGGGAACATAAGCCATGGCAAGAGGAGTTTCCTCCGGAAAACGGCTCATACTTCCGGAAACTGTACGGGGCGTCATACTGTTATTAGCAGACCGCTGATAATCATTACTGAATCTCATATTTTCAAACATACTGAAATCCAATAAAAAAACCTCCTTTGACGCAGTAATGTCAATTATACATTGCTGCTTTATAATGGTATTATATAATACCATTAACAGTTTATGACAAGACTCCTCTTTTTGCTACTTGACAGGTCTGAAAAGCTGTGATAATATGAAGATATCACAAAAAAGGAGAAATCATTATGTATACAGCAAGCGATAACAGATATGACACAATGTATTACAATAAAACCGGAAAATGGGGACTCAGACTTCCTCCGGTTTCACTCGGACTGTGGCAGAATTTCAGCTACAGCGACAGCTTTGAAAATATGGAGAAAATGTGCCATACTGCATTTGACCTCGGAGTGGTATATTTTGACCTTGCCAATAATTACGGTGACCCTTACAACGGCTCCGCAGAAGAAAATTTCGGAAAGATTCTCCGTCGGGGACTTGGAGAATACCGTGACGAACTCTGCATTTCAACCAAAGCAGGATATGATATGTGGCAGGGGCCATACGGCTGCAAGCACGGCTCAAGAAAATATCTTCTTTCCTCTCTCGACCAGTCTCTTAAAAGAATGGGGCTGGACTATGTTGATATTTTCTATCACCATGTATATGACCCGGAAACTCCGGCAGAGGAAATAGCCTGCGCACTTGATCAGGCTGTCAGACAGGGAAAGGCGCTTTACGTCGGAATATCCAACTACAATGCTGAACAGACTGCTGAGATAAAGAAAATTTTTGATGAACTGAAGACTCCGTTTATCATAAATCAGCCGTCATATTCAATGATGAACCGCTGGATCGAAACAGACGGTCTTAAAGAGTATTCTGCTGAAAACGGCATTGGTCTTGCAGTATTTTCACCGCTGGCACAGGGTCTGCTGACTGACAAATATTTAGGCGGCAGCGGTACGTCAAACCGTCCGTGGATGAAACACAAGCCGGACGATGTGACAATGAGCAAGCTTGTAAGGCTCAATGAGATTGCAGCTGCAAGAGGTCAGAAACTTTCCCAGCTTGCAGTTTCGTGGGTTTTGCGTGACGGAAAGATTACGACAGTCATAACCGGTGCAAGCCGTCCGGAGCAGATTGAGGAGAATGTTCAGGCTGCGTTCAGAACGGATTTTACACAGGAAGAGCTTGACGCTATTGACGCAATTGTGAAGTAAACAGCTAAAAATATTATATTGGGGCGGTTACTGACCGCCCTTTTTATTTTTGCCGTAATGTGCCGCTGTCAGTTTTATCTGGCAGCGGCTTTTTATTACAAATCAGTTACACTTTCCTCTTATTTGCATATTATAATACAAAAAACCATTGGTTTTAAGCTATTGGTGAGGAGGTAAAAAAATGAACAGCGAAATTATTGTTGCTTTAATTTCACTTCTTGGAACGTTCGGCGGAACTTTAAGCGGTATTTTCGTTTCGTCAAAAATGACTAATTATCGCCTGCAGCAGCTTGAAAACAAAGTCGCTGAACACAACAACTTCGCAAGGCGTATGCCTGTCATCGAAGAAAAAATTGAAGTCGCCAACCACAGAATAAGCGACCTTGAAAGGAGGACGGAGAATGGTAAATAAGCTGTTGAAGCTTGTAAACGTCAAGAGCATTGTAACAATTGTGCTGACTGCGGTTTTTGCAGTGCTTTCGCTGAAAGGGGCAATTTCGGGAGAACAGTTTCTGATGATATTCACAACTGTTATTGCCTTTTACTTCGGTACACAGCACGAAAAAAAGGAGGACGAAAAATGATAATAACGAACAAATTTATCACAAACAACCGCCCTTATGAAAAAAGGGAGAAAACAACTGCCATTGCCGTTCACTATATCGGCAATCCCGGTACTTCAGCCGAAGCGAACAGGAATTACTTTCAGAACAACAGCTGCGAAGTTTCTGCAAATTACATAATCGGTCTGAACGGTGAAATAATCTGCTGTATTCCTGATGAAGAAGTTGCATGGTGTACCTGCCAGGCTAATTCATGGAGCGTTTCGGTTGAGTGCTGTCATCCGGACAGCAGCGGAAAATTCAATGACAAAACATATCAGAGTCTTGTTGAACTCTGTGCATACCTTTGCAGAAAGTATGGTCTTGACGAAAGTGATCTTATAAGACATTTTGATGTTACCGGAAAGGTATGCCCGAAATCGTTTGTGCCGGAAAGCAAGGGCGGAACGGATGACAACAGCAATTCAGCATGGAAGAAATTCAAGGCTGACGTAAAGGACAGGCTTGAACCGGAGATACTGGACAAGTCCGGTTACAAAAAAGGTGACGCTACTATCGGTGTACTTTCGCTGAAAGGGCTGCTGCTGCTTGCGAAAAACGCCGGCTTGCATAAGTGCGGTCTGGACAAAAACAGGTATTTCGGCGACGGTACGCTTAACGCTGTAAACAGCCTGTTAGGCGTCTGGGGATACAGGAAAAACGGGGTAGCAGGGGAGAAGTTTATCAGACGTCTGCACAGTGAAATTGAAAAGAAGGTGAAGTGAAAATGCTGTATATTGACAAAAATTCGGGGATTCATGTCAGCCGGGGAGATTCGGCAGCGCTGTCAACACAGCCGGAGAAGGTGATGGAGGACGGCACCTCTGAACCGATAATTCTTGATGAAAACTCATGTGTTATCTTTACTGTAAAATCAAAATACAGCGGAAACACGCTGATAAAGCGTATACTTACAGCTGCTGATTACGTTGACGGTGTTCTGTCATTCTGCATTATGCCGGAAGAAACAGATTTTACACCGAACGGTTATGAGTACAGCTTTATGTATATTCCGGATATGACAAGTGCTGACAAGGCTTATACTTATGCACAGGGCGAGTTTGAGATAATGCATTCGGTAAGCAGGGTAAGCGACCTGGAGGGTGATGATTATGGAAACAATTAGCGGAACGGTTACTGCCGGAATTACAGACAGCGGTTCTGTTTCGGCAGGAGGGACGATTTCGGGAAATGTAAGAGTGGCAGGTTCAGGTCCGGCAGAACTCTTTTTTTCAGACCGCTCTGCATTTCCCAATACCGGAAGAGAGGACAGGCTTTATATTGCATCAGATGAAAATATGGTTTACAGGTTTGATGCAACACAGAATGCTTACGTTGAACTGTCCTGTGCCGGCGGAGATATGTCTGAATATTACACAAAGTCTGAGGTGGATACTCTGCTTGAAGATTGTGTGAAGTCAAGCGAAAAACTGGTACTAAACTGTACATTGGAGGAAACATAATGAAAGCTGAAATAAATGTTGAATTTAATGAGGCATCAGACAGGCAGGAAATACGGAGCGGAGAGGAAATAAAAACGCTTTTCGGAAAACTGAAAAAGTGGCTTTCTGACTTAAAGCCGATAGCGTTTTCCGGCAGCTATAATGATCTGTCAGATACTCCGTCCTCGCTGCCGGCAGACGGAGGGGAGGCGGAAAAGGCTGTTTCTGACAGTACTGGCGCTGATATTGCTGAATCGTTTGCAAAAGTTAAGAGTAATATCGCCCTCAACCGCACAACGCTCGGGACACAATGCAGGAACTTGCATGACACATTAAGTGTGAACTGGTATCAGCCGGGCAAGACAAGTGTTGCGAGCGATGGTACGGTCACAACGACAATTACAAGTGACTCGAGAAGCTTTACATACGCAAATTCCGAGCATTATATTACTCTTGAAGCCGGCAACTATATAATAACGGCTAATACGCTTGAATTTGCAGCCGGAAGCTCAGCGTTGATAAGAGGCTGTAACTCTGACAATCAATCGCTATTTGCGTTGTCTGTGTCATCAGCAGGTTTGCATAAAGCTGCTTTTAGCTTGTCGGAAAAAACAACTATCGGAATTATGTATAAGCTTTATAGCCAGACTTGCACTATCATGATTCGTGACGCTGATATTTTAGGCGATACTTATGAGCCGTATCAGCCAAGTCTGAAAGAGAAACTTGAAAGTCACATAGCCTCATCAGATGTTGATTCCGAAATGTCGGACACTTCTGTGAATCCGGTTCAGAACAAGGTTATCAAGGCTTATATAGACCAGAAAATTGCTGAAATATCCGGTTCATAAAGCAAAAAGGACGTTCTTTTTACAGAACGTCCTTTTTTACAATTTTTATCTCTCTACTGGAGAAACAACCGGTTTTCCGGTGTTGTCAAGCAGGGGAGTCATGCCGCCTGCAGATCCTGACATGTGAAACAGATAATTAACTCCGGTTTCTTTGTCAACCCAGATTTCTGTAACTTCAAGCTGACCCTGTTTGTATATTCTTTCAAATCTTTTATCGTCTTTTGACATTGATTCTTCTCTCCTTTTTAAATTCTAAAAGTCTCTCAGCCTATCTTTGTAAATCTCGGCTGACCGTCTGCAATACCCACAAAGAGAGACTTTGGTCTTGCCCAGAGCTCACCGTCTGACAGGGACTTGTAAATTACAAGCTCTTCAAGTGTTTCGCTGTGCTTTGCAACTGAAACAACTTCATACTCGCCGCCCTTGTAATGACGGTACTTTCCGCCGATGACAATTTCAGTTTCAGCAGGAATTATTTCCTTCTCCGGTTCCGGCTCTGCATTGAGCAGTGCGTCCTCAACAATAATCATAGAGGAGAACGGCGGCATTTTTATGTAAGCGTTGCCGTTTTCGACATTGACACGCTGACCGCTTAATGCGTCAACAAGAGCAGTACGGTTTGTATTGAAACAGAGGTCATAATCCCTGTCCTCAAGGTTTAATGCAACAAATACTTGCTGTTCGTTCAGTTCCTTTAAGAAGAGCATCTGCTGGTTGCGGATAATCATTGTGTAGTACTTTCCGGTTCTCAGTGCAGGATATGCCTTGTAAAGACGTCCCAGCTTGACGATATGCTCATAAAGCTTTGTGTTCTTGTCCGGAATATCGCCCAGATTAAGGCACGGTCTTAAATTATCGTCAGAGTTATTCTCCTTAACACCCTTTACGCCGAATTCACCGCCGTAATAGATTGACGGAATACCCGGCATACAGTAAAGCAGAGTGTAGACATTGCAGAGATGCTCCGGATTTGTGAGAGTGCTTGCAATACGGTTTACATCGTGGTTGTCAACGAATGTATAGAGATTGATATTAGGATAAATTGCATTGCTTCCAGACTGACGGTTGATAGAGTAGTCAATCTCGAAGTAGTTCTTGGTATTGTGTGAAGAATAGATACCCTTGTAGCACTCGTAGTTGGTAACGCTGTCCAGCATTTCAGGGTTAGCCCAGCGGTTGTAGTCGCCGAAAATGATCTCACCCATAAGCCAGAATTCAGGATTCTTGCCCTTGCAGAAATTTCTGATTCTCTTGAAGAAGTCGAACTCAATACAGTCAGCGGCGTCGAAACGGATACCGTCTATCTTAAATTCTTCTATCCAGTAGTTAACTGCGTCGATAAGGTGGTCGCAGACACCCGGATTTCTGAGGTTGAGCTTTACAAGGTTATAGTGACCGTTCCAGCCCTCGTACCAGAAATTATCTCCGCATGGACTCTGACCGTCGAAATTGAGGTTCTGGAACCAGCCGCAGTACTGCGAATTTCTGCCGTTCTGCTGAATGTCCACAAACTGAGGGAACTTTCTGCCGACGTGATTGAAAACGCCGTCTAAGATAACACGGATTCCGTTTTCGTGGAGCTGGTCGCAGATTTTCTTGAAAGAAGCATTGTCGCCCAGACGTCTGTCGATTGTTTTGTAGTCAGTTGTGTCGTAGCCGTGTTCAGCGGACTCGAAAACAGGTCCGAGGTAAACAGCGTCTATGTTCATTTCTTTAAGGTGAGGTATCCAGTCGATAAGCTTGTCCAGACGGTACTGAACCGGACCTCCCTCGTTTACCTTCGGCGCTCCGCAGAAACCGAGAGGGTAAATGTGATAGATAATTGCGTTGTCATACCAGTGATTACTCATTTTAGTCATCTCCTATTTTGATTCAAGATAGTATGTAGCCTCCATGTCAGCGACGCTGAGAGCGAAAGCAAGAGGGAACATTTCAAAGGCGCTGCCAATGCTGTTTTTGTCCTCAATCCCCGAAAAGCCCATGTGATACCTGATAGCAAAGGCCTCCTCCCGTGTAAGCCGCATAAAACCGGAAACTATATAGACCGACTTTTCACCGTGTCCATACGGCAGGCGGTCATTGATAGTATAATAAGGGACTTTCTCCCATACACCCTGTTCATTTTTTGCATTTCTGTAATCAACAGCATAAAAGTTCATCTTGCACACGTCATGCAGGAGTGAAACGAGGGCGATTGTTTCCTCGCTGTAGTTCATTCTGTAAAGCTCCTTTGTGCGAGGACGTTCAAGGTAGTCCTTTAAGCAGTTGTAAACATTAATGCTGTGTTCGCACAGACCGCCGGCGTAAGAACCGTGAAAACGTGTACTGCACGGTGCCTCAAAAAAATCGCTCTGGTCGGAAAGCAGGTAATTCAGAAGCTTGTCCGAACCCGGTCTGCTGATATTTTCCTGATATATTCTCAGAAATTCTTCTTTTGCGTTTTCAATCATTTTTGCTGCTCCTGTAAGCAATGTATTTTTACTTTATTATTTTATCATAAATTCTCCGTTTTTTCAATGGTTTATTTGTAAAATGTGTTTTATTGACAAAAAAAGATATATATGTTAAAATTTAAGAAAAAACAGGAGGATTTATAATGCGTATTGCTAAGAAAATTACAGGCATATTGACAGCAATGGTATGCGCCGCAGGTACTGTATGCGGTGGTTATTCTTTAATTGCTGAGGCTGCGGATATAAGCGAGGAAATGCTGTATGGTGATTATCTGTATTATGTAGCCTATGATGAGGATGAGAACGGAATATATGATTATGTTGAAATTACTGGCTGTGATGAGGCTGCAACTGAGGTTGAAATTCCGGCTGAGATTGACGGACTTCCGGTAACGGGCATTGGATGGGGTTCATTTCACGGCTGTACAAATCTTGTTAGCATAACAATTCCGGACAGCGTGACGAGTATTGAAGATGAATTATTTTACGGTTGTACAAGTCTTACAAGCATAACAATTCCGGACGGCGTGACAAGTATTGGATCTGAGGCATTTTCAAAATGTACAAGTCTTGCAAGCATAACAATTCCGGACGGCGTGACAAGTATTGGATCTGAGGCGTTTTCAAAATGTACAAGTCTTGCAAGCATAACAATTCCGGACAGCGTTACAGAAATAGGTCCAATGGCATTTGATGGCACAGCATTACTTGATAATCAGACAGGTCCGTTATACTATGCTGATAAATGGATTATAGGCTGTGATAAAGATGTAACATCTGCTGAAATAAAAGATGGTACAAAATGTATTGGATGGGGTGTATTTTACGGCTGTACAAACCTTGAAAGCGTAGTGATTCCGGACAGCGTGACAAGTATTGGGAATGCAGTCTTTTGTGGCTGTACAAGCCTTGAAAGCGCAATAATTCCGGACAGCGTGACAAGTATTGGCAGTGGTATCTTTTATGGCTGTGAACAACTCAAGGAAGTTACGTTATCCAATAATATAACTTCATTAGATAATTATGATTCTGGGGATTGGGATGATATTTATAAAGGTTTCTTTGAGGATTGTTCAAGCCTTGTAAGCATAACAATTCCGGACAGCGTGGCGAATTTTGGAGATGAGGCATTTTACGGATGTACAAGCCTTGAAAGAATAAATGCCTCAGAGAATAATGAGTATTTTTGCAGTATAGACGGAATTCTTTTTAGCAAAGATAAAACTGAATTGATTCGCTATCCGGAAGGTAATAAAAATACAGATTACTTTATCCCTGACAGCGTGACTAATATTGGAAATCAAGCATTTTTCGATTGTGAAAGTCTTGCAAGCATAACAATCCCTGACAGCGTGACTAATATTGGAGATTATGCATTTGCCAACTGTAAAAGCCTTGAAATCATAACAATTCCGGATAGTGTAACATCAATTGGAAGCAGTGCGTTCTCCCACTGTGAAAGTTTAGAAAGCATAACGATAGAAAACCCTGAATGTGAAATATACGATAGTCAATATACAATAAGCAATGGTACAGATGAAATAAGCTATTATCCTTATTTTAATGGCACGATTTACGGCTGTGAAAACTCAACTGCACAAGCCTATGCGGGAAAATGCGGTTATGAATTCAGATTGATAGGCGATATAAATATTGATGGTGCTGTAAATATTGCTGATATTGTAATGCTCCAAAATTTTATTATAAATAAAGAAATTATTTATACTGAAGAGATGATTGCTAACGAGGATATTGGTAAAACTGATTTGAATTCAGACGGTAAAACTAATATTTTTGATGTTATATATCTAAAAAGACTGGTACTTGATTTATAATAACATTGTTCATAACACAAAAGCGGACGCTTAAAAACGTCCGCTTCAGCTTGCCGAAAAACTTTAAAACTAACGGGCGACCAATGGTCGCCCGTTAGTTTTAAAATGAAATTTTTATTTCCCCTGTTGACAAAAATTAATAAATGGTTTATAATTATAGAGGTTAATAGTTAAACGTTAAACTATTGAAAGGAGTGACCCAAAATTTACTGCAATATAATAAACAGATTTGAAAAAATTCATCTTCTGCGCAGAATTTACTGCCAGAAAATAACCGCAAAATCTCCTCTTCATTTCGGGCAGATACCCATAATGAACTATATTTCAGAAAACAGCGGCTGTACACAGGTGGATATAGCGGAGAAACTCCAGGTTTCAGCCGCCTGCGTTGCCACGTCTACCAAAAGACTTCAGAAAGCCGGTCTTATAACCAAAACCGTTGACGAGGACAACTTGCGCTGTAAAAGACTGAGCCTTACTCCGCTGGGGGAAAAGGTGCTGGAGGAGTGCCACGCACCCTTTGACGAGTACGACAGGCAGATTTTCAGAAATATCAGCGACGAGGAGCTGGAAAGCATGAATCGTATTATGGATAAGCTTATCTACAACATGGAAGAGGCTATAGGCGAGTCTCACGGAGAAACCGATATATATGAAATTGACAGGCTTATCAGACGAGTAAAGGAGGAAAAAAACCAGCATGATTAAAAAAATCATATCCTGTACGGGGGAGTATAAGAAATATGCGCTGCTGACACCGGTTATAATAATCGGGGAAGTGCTTATGGAAATACTTATCCCTTTTATAATGGCGAAAATACTTGATAACGGTATCAAGGGCGACGGCGGTATACCCTATATCGTGAAAATGGGCGGACTTATGTTTTTAATGGCTGCCTTTTCAATGCTCTGCGGCGCTCTTGCAGGAAAGTTTGCGGCAACGGCGGGCATGGGTTTTGCAAAAAATGTGAGAAAGGCAATGTTTGACAAGATTCAGGATTTCTCTTTCAAAAACGTTGACAAGTTCAGTACTGCCTCTCTTGTAACACGTCTTACAACCGATGTCACAAATACCCAGAACGCTTTCATGATGATTATCAGAACCGCTGTGAGAGCGCCTATGATGATGATTGGTGCGACAGTTATGGCGGTGACCATAAATTTTAAGCTTTCCCTTGTGTTTTTTGCGGCAATACCGATTCTGGGAATTGCGCTGTTTCTTATCGCCTCACACGCACACCCTCGTTTCCAGAAAATGCTGAAAAAGTATGACGCTATGAATGCGTCAGTACAGGAAAACCTTATCGGTATCAGAGTTGTAAAGGCGTTTGTGCGTGAAAAGCATGAAAACGAGAAGTTTGAGGCGTCTGCTGACGAGGTAAGGAGAGCACAGATGCACGCCGAAAAGCTTGTAATTCTCAATAACCCTATTATGCAGCTTACTATGTACGCAAGTATTGTTGCAATTATATGGTTTGGTGGAAATATGATAGTCGGCGGCAATATGGAAACGGGACAGCTCACAAGCTTTATTTCCTATGTGTCACAGATACTTATGTCACTTATGATGATATCCATGATTTTTATTATGTGTATCATTTCAAGAGCGTCCATTGCGAGAATTGCTGAAGTTCTCGACGAACAGCCGGATATTGCCGACGGTGATGATAAAGACCTTAAAGTCAGCGACGGCTCAGTTAAGTTTGAGAATGTTTCTTTCAGCTATTTTAACGACCCGTCCAACTGCGCTCTTACCAATATTGACCTTGAAATAAAGTCGGGCGAAACTATCGGTATAATCGGCGGAACAGGCTCTTCCAAGACAAGCCTTGTACAGCTTATCCCAAGACTTTACGATACCACTTCCGGCGCAGTTTATGTCGGCGGACACGATGTAAGGGAATACAGTCTTGAACATCTCAGGGACGAGGTGGCAATGGTATTGCAGAAAAACGTACTGTTTTCGGGTACTATAAAGGAAAATCTCCGCTGGGGAAATGAAAACGCCTCAGACGAGGAAATTATTGAAGCCTGCAAAGCGGCTCAGGCACACGACTTTATAATGTCCTTTCCGGACGGATATGAAACCGATCTGGGACAGGGCGGCGTAAACGTTTCCGGCGGTCAGAAACAAAGACTTTGTATTGCAAGAGCGCTCTTAAAAAAGCCTAAGATAATCATACTTGACGACAGCACCAGCGCTGTTGATACTGCAACTGATAGTAAAATACGTCAGGCATTCAGAGAAAAGCTTGCTGATACCACAACTATAATAATTGCTCAGAGAATTTCCTCAGTATGCGACGCTGACAGAATTGTCGTTCTCGATGACGGAAAGGTAAACGGCGTTGGAACACACGAGGAGCTTATCAGAAACAATGAAATTTACAGAGAGGTTTATGAATCTCAGCAGAAAGGAAGTGACAGGTAATGCCGGGACCGGGACATGGACCGAATACAAAACCTATGGCAAAGCCGAAAAATGTCGGTGCGGCTCTTAAAAGGATTTTCAGCTATATGAGTGAATATAAGCTGAGACTTGTTGTGGTGGTAATTGCAATTATAATAAGTTCGTCAGCGTCTGTTATAGGCACATATATGCTCAAGCCACTTATTGACAACTACATAGAACCATTTATCGGACAGGAAAATCCAGATATGACCGGACTTGTAAAAATGCTTGGAATCATGGCTGTCATATATCTGCTGGGTGCATTTTCATCATGGGTATTCAACAGAATGATGATTACCGTTTCGACAAAAACGCTTTATAAGATTCGTGTTGATATGTTCAGAAAAATGGAATCGCTCCCGATAAAGTATTTTGATACCCACACTCACGGCGAGATAATGAGCCGCTATACAAACGACTCGGACGCTGTAAGGGAAATGCTCACAAACAGCATTGCGCAGTTTATCTCCTCCGGAATTACTGTTATAAGCGTTTTCTGCTTTATGCTTTATCTTAGCTGGCAGCTGACTATTATTGTTGTTGCCATGCTTGCAGTCATTCTCTTTATAATAAAGAAGATAGGCGGAAGAAGCGGTAACTATTTCAAGGAACAGCAGAAAGCTGTGGGAGCAGTAAACGGCTATATTGAAGAAATGATTGAGGGACAGAAGGTTGTAAAGGTTTTCTGTCACGAAAACAAATCAAAAGAGGGCTTTGACGTTCTCAATGAAAACCTCAGAAAAGCATCCACAAACGCAAACACATACGCAAATATTCTTATGCCGATAATGAACAATCTTTCCTATATTCACTATGCGCTGACTGCCATTTCCGGCGGTGTACTTGCAGTTTTAGGATATATTTCATTCGGTACAGCCGCAACATTCCTCCAGTACACAAGACAGTTTGCACAGCCTATCACACAGATATCACAGCAGTTCAACTCTGTTCTGTCAGCACTTGCAGGTGCGGAGAGGATATTCAACCTTATCGATGAAGAACCTGAAGCAGATGAGGGTTATGTAACCCTTGTAAATGCTAAGAGAGATGAAAACGGCAGTCTGGCTGAAACTGATGAGAGGACAGGTCTCTGGGCATGGAAACATCCTCACCACGACGGTACAGTCACATTTACCGAGGTAAGAGGTAAGGTAACATTTGATGATGTTGTGTTCGGCTATAACGAAAATAAGATAGTCCTTAACGGCATTACGCTCTACGCAAAGCCGGGACAGAAAATTGCTTTTGTCGGTTCAACGGGTGCAGGAAAAACCACAATTACCAATCTGATAAACCGTTTTTATGATGTGCCGGACGGCAAGATAAGATATGATGATATAAACATAAACAAAATCAAAAAGTCCGATTTAAGACGTTCGCAGTCGATAGTTTTACAGGACACTCATCTGTTTACAGGAACGATTGCCGACAATATCCGCTACGGAAACCTCGACGCAACTGACAGCGAGGTAAAGGCGGCGGCAGAGCTTGCAAATGCCGATTCGTTCATAAAGCACCTGCCGGACGGATATGACACTGTTATTACCGGTGACGGCGGAAGTTTAAGCCAGGGACAGCGTCAGCTGCTGGCTATTGCAAGAGCGGCAGTTGCTGACCCGCCGGTGCTTATTCTTGACGAAGCGACAAGCTCGATTGATACCCGTACAGAATCGCTGATTGAAAAGGGTATGGACAGTCTTATGGAGGGCAGGACCGTATTTGTTATTGCCCACAGGCTTTCGACCGTCAGAAACTCCCACGCTATCATGGTTATGGAAAACGGCAGAATTATTGAAAGAGGAAACCACAACGACCTTATTTCACAGCACGGAAGATACTATCAGCTTTATACAGGAATGTTTGAACTTAGTTAAATGTGTGCAAAATTCACATAAAAATGTTATTATGTTTGTTCATAACGCATATTGAACTGAAACGGAAAATTGTGTATCATTAAAGTATCTGATTTAGTACGAAACTTATGCCTGTTTTGCGGGTATACAGATAATCAGTCGAAAAAAGCGTGCCGTTCGCACAAAATTTAAACGGCAGATTGGAGATTTTTAACTATGAAAATTAAAAGAATTCTTGCTTGCCTTTGCGCATCAGTAATGATGGCTGTTTCATTCACAGCCTGCGGCGATTCAGAAAGCAGCAGCAAATCTGATTCATCATCATCAGAGTCAGCAGTTGAAACAGAGGCTCCTACAGAAGCAGCTACAGAGGCGGAAGCAGCTGAAAGCTCAGCAGCTGAAAATGCAGCAGCAAACAATGCAAATGAGCAGGTAAACGCTATCGTTGTTGAGGACAGCGTTGTTGCTGAAGACGGCGACGCATATCTTGCTTTCGCTGACGGCAGATACGTTGGCTACTACTGGGGCACAGACGCTGATACACTGACATACGCTGCAACAAATGCAACAATCAACGGCAACGGTCAGTACACAGTTGCTCTTGACGCTTCAACAAACGGCTACAACCAGACAACAGGCTACGCTGATATGCAGGGTCTGACATTCGCAGCTGTTATCGTTAAGAATGGTACAACACTTTATCCGAACATGGTTATCACAATCGACAGCATCAAGCTTGACGGTACAGAAGTTGAAATGACAAAGAAGCCTTACACATCATCAGATGACGGCAAGGAAATGAGATCAAACATTTACAATGGCTATGTTGACGCATCAAATGTTCCTGATGACGCAAGAACAGCTGACGGTGATCTGACAAACTGCTCACCACAGGTTGTTGATACTGCATCATTCGGTACTTACCAGAAGATCGAAGTTACATTCACAGTTTCTGGTCTTTAATTTCTGAGATTTATACATTAAAAACCGGTATGGCGGAAGCTGTACCGGTTATTTTTATAACACCCGGGATTTTTTTAATCACAGTTCTTAATCTGTATGTGGTCACATATAAATAAATGTAAATAAAAATTAAGGAGAATTACAAAATGAACAGTGAAGAAAAAAATTCCAGACCGCTGCACAATGTTATAATGGAGGGAAGAAAAAACCTTACCATTTCCGGAGTTACAGATGTTGACAGCTTTGACGAACGCTGTATAGTCCTCTACACGCAGATGGGAGAGCTTGTTATAAAGGGTCGTGAGCTGCATATTAATTCCATGAGCGTTGAAACCGGGGATATGACTATTGACGGGGATATCTGGGCTCTGAACTACGGTGACAAGGACAAAAAAGGCTCTCCCACATTTTTAGGAAAGCTTTTCAGATAAATTATAAGAGGTTTTACATATGGAAGGTCTTGAAAGCTTTTTTACGGCGTCACAGCAGCTCAGACTGTTTGCGCTGTCCTGCGCATTCGGAGTACCGATAGGCATAATATACGATATTTTCAGAGCGCTGAGAATCATTTTCCCTCACGGAAAACTGCTTGTAGCTTTAGAAGATATAATTTTCTTTGTCCTTTACGGAGTATTCCTTATGTGCTTTACCATTACTGCTGCAAGGAGCGAATTCAGAGTATATTTCTGCGCAGGAAATCTGCTTGGATTTCTGATATATTTCTGCACAGTCGGAAACGCAGTTGTATCAATAATAAAACGGATAGTTATGTTTATAAAAAAAGGATTGTATTTTATTTTCAGACCTGTAAATCAAAAGATTGTACTTATATATAAAAAATGCAGGGCTTTTTTTGTTGGAACTCTCCAAAAACCAAAAATCAGTAAAAAAAATTCTGAAACCCCCTTGATTGTAGGGAGTGATTTGTTGTATAATAATAAGGTACATAAAAAGAGCAAAAGAAAGAAAGTGAAAAAAATTGAGAAGAAAGCCGGGAAAACCTAAACGCAAAGGTTTGTTCAGCCTTATAACCAAATTTACAGCAATTACAGCAGTAATAGCCTGTTTTGTTTCTATTATTATAACTAAGTCAAACCATTCGGAAATGCAGAAGGAGCTTGATTCAATCAATAAAAAGGCTGAGGAAATTGAAGCTGAAAATGTTGAACTGCAAAGAATCCTTGAAGATGATGATATGGATGCTTATATGGAAAAACTTGCTATTGAAAAAATGAATTATGCATATCCTGATGAACGCAGATATTATGACAAATCAAGGAACTGATGTCCGAAATATTATCATTAATAGGGGGATTTTATAAACCATGCAGCTTGAAATCGGAAAAATATATGACGGAAAAGTAAAGGGAATTGCGCAGTACGGCGCATTTGTTGAAATTGATGGTGCCGGAACAGGAATGGTACATATTTCCGAAATTGCCAACACCTTTGTAAAAGACGTCAAGGACTATCTTACAGAAAATCAGATGGTTAAGGTAAAGGTGCTTTCCATAAGCGAGGACGGAAAAATCGGTCTGTCCATAAAGAAGGCAAACGAGAATACTGAGGAACAGCTTAAACCGGCAAAGCGTCCGGAGCGCAAGCCTAACATCTGGGAGCCTAAGAAAAAGCCGCCGGTATCTGAACTGGGCTTTGAGGAAATGCTTACACGCTTTAAGCAGAACAGTGAGGAAAAAATCTGTGCATTAAAGCGCAACACCGAAAGAAAAAACGGTTCAAGAAGAGGTAAATAACAGCTTTTAAGCCGGACTGAATTAAACAGTCCGGCTTGTTTTTTGTATCATATCGGTTCTATTGCGGTTATGTTTCCGCTCAGGTCTTCATAATATCCGGCGTTTCCGCTTGAAAGCATGGAACTGTCTGAACAGTCGCCGTCGATTATAAATTCCACAACGTTTCCGGAATTTTCGCCTCTCGGAACGTAGCAGTGAGTGGAATCAGTATGCGCATCAGCTTTGACGTCCGAAACAATTGCTGTAAAGGAATATCCGCTGTCAAGGTAAACTGCAAACCGCTCTCCGCAGCCTCCGGTAAAGCCTGTACCAAGGGCAACGCAGTAATCGTCGCCTATTCTGCGGAAACCTCTGGAATCTGTGTAAGCCTGCTGCTGCATATCATACTGGACTGATGATGTGTCGGTAATGCATCTGTAGTCCATGTAAGCCTTGAATGAGGAGTCAAAACCCTCAGAAAATACATCGCTGACCTCGGGTTCACAAACTTCCTCATATTCTTCTTCAGCTTCACTTTCCTCAGCACATTCAGCCGGTTCAGTTTCGCATTCTTCCTCATCTTCGGTTTCAGTTTCGTTTTCCTTTTCCTCCGCAGTATCAGCTGTCAGATCATATTCATCAAATTCCACAGCTGACGTATTATGAACAGGACGTTCCTCCGGAATCTGCTGAGGGAGATTGCTGAAAGCCAGTGCGGCGGAAGAAATAATTCCCACCAGTAAATTATATTGAAGTAAAATAGATATCGCCTCCGTTGATTTTTTGGAATCAATAGCTTGCCCGTTTAAAACAGGCATATTTCTATTTTACTCAGCTTACTGGAAAAATATTCAAATACGGGAAATAATCTGAAATAATACAGCCGAGTATTTAATGCTGTAGGGGACGGCGCCTACGACGTCCCGATTTCAGAAATTTGCGGTCTGTCGAGGGCGCCAGCCTTACAAAAAACTCAATAATAAATGATTTTAATGCCGGACAAAAAAGGTTAATTATTGCAAATGTCCTCACAATATGCTATAATAAATGCAAGCATTTATTATATTTTATTTTAATGTCCTTGCAGATACGCAAATTAAAAATCTGCTCCCTGCATATCGGACAATTATAGCATAATCTAAAGAATATGCTATAATAAATTCACATAATTACGAACGGAGAAATAAGAATGCTTGCAAATCTTATCAATATAAATAAATTCTATAACGGAAAACAGATACTCAAAAATGTCAGCCTTACAATAGATGAAAAGGACAGGATCGGTCTTATCGGCGTAAACGGCTGCGGCAAGACCACACTTCTGCGTATCCTCACCGGAAAGGAGCTTCCCGACCGTTCAACCGAAAAGGACGGCATTGTTTCCTTTGCGTCAAAGGCGTCGGTGGGATATCTGGAGCAGATGGCTGGTCTTGATAGGGACAGCACTGTAATCGACGAAATGAAAAGCGTTTTCAAAAAGCTTGACGCAACCCTTGAACGCATGAAACAGCTTGAACAGCAGATGAAAAATGATGCGGACGTTTCCGAGGAGGTTTCGGAGGAGTATTCAAGACTGGCGGCTTACTATGAGGCGAATGACGGCTACACAACTGACGTTAAAATAAAGACAGTCTTAAACGGTATGGGCTTTACGGAAAAGGAGTATGACCGTACTATACACGGTTTCAGCGGCGGTGAGAAAACACGTCTTGCCATTGCAAAGCTGCTGCTTGAAGAACCCAATCTGCTTATTCTGGACGAGCCGACAAACCACCTCGACTTCAAAACAATCCTCTGGCTTGAAGATTATCTGAAAGATTACAAGGGTGCTTTGCTTATCGTTTCCCACGACCGCTATTTCCTTGACAGGATAGTAACTTCGGTATGCGAGATAGAAAGGGGTACGCTGACACGTTACAAGGGTAACTATACTGCCTTTACCCGTCTTAAAAAGGAGTCTGTGAACCGTCAGCAGAAAGAGTATGAGGCACAGCAGAAAGAAATCGCCAAAATGGAGGATTATATTGCACGGAACAAGGTAAGGGCGTCTACTGCCAACAGCGCAAAAAGCCGTGAAAAAGCTCTTGAAAGAATGGAAATTATTGAAAAGCCGGTTTCTGTAAGCAATAATGCAAATATTCATTTTGAATATACTGTAACACCGCCCTTTGATATCCTCAGTGTTAAGGATATTGATATAACAGTGGGAAGCGGTGCTGGAAAAAAGACTCTTGCCGAGCATATCAGTTTTGAAGTGAAAAGGGGAGAAAAGCTGGGTATTATCGGCGATAACGGCATCGGAAAATCCACTCTGCTCAAAATTATACAGGGTATGCTGCCCCATTCGGGAAAAATCCGCTGGGCGTCAAATGTCAGAATTTCCTATTTTGAACAGGAGAGTGCAAACCTTGACCCCTTTAACACGGTAATAGACGAGCTTCACCGTCATTATCCTATCCTGACTGACCTTGACATACGCTCACTTCTTGGCAGCGTTGGCATAACAGGTGAGAACGTTTTCAAGGAAACGGGAGTTATAAGCGGCGGCGAGAGGGCAAAAGTGTGCTTTGCGCTTATGATGCTTGAAAAGGGAAATGTACTCATTCTGGACGAGCCGACAAACCATCTTGACCTTGATGCAAAAGAGGCTATCGAGCAGGCGCTGGACGAGTTTGACGGAACGGTCATATTCGTTTCCCATGACAGGTATCTGCTCAATAAAATTGCCGGCAGACTGCTTGAAATCAGAACTGACGGCACAGAGATATATGAGGGCGGTTTTGATTATTACCTTGAAGTCAACAGAAAACGCCGTATGGAAGAACAGCTGAGAATTGATGCCGAAAAGGCACAGAAAGCGGCGGAGGCTGCGGCGGAAAAGAGTGTGAAAGCCTATAAATCCAAGGAGCAGAGAACTCTTGAGGCTAAAAGGAGAAACCGTATCAGAGAACTGGAAAATGCCATTGAGGACATACAGCAGCAGCTTGATGTTCTGCAGGAGGAAATAACCAGAGAGGAAGTTTATTCTGATTTTGAACTTATGAACAGCAAGTGCAGTCTTATTGATGAACTGAAACAGAAATCAGACGAGATGTTTGATGAGATTGTTGAATTGAGTGATTAAAAATCGCCGGTCTTCTGACCGGCGAACTTTTTATTTATACAGTTTTACTCTCTCATCGGGTTTGCCACACGTCATAAACTCTGACATCAGACAAACACCCTTTGCACCGTTTTCGAGGGGTTCACGGAAATTTTGTTCACATATTCCGCCGATTGCAAAAACAGGTATTTTAACCGAACCGACAACCTTCCTAAGAAAATCAATTCCTCTGGGCAGTATGCCTTTTTTGCAGTCGGTGGCGTAAATGTGTCCGGCAATGAGATAATCTGCGCCAAGATTCTGCGCCTCTTTCGCCTCGTCAGCAGAGTGTACCGATACACCCACACGCTTTATCCCCTCCGGTCTGCCGTTTCCCCTCAAATCGTGTATCGTGAGGTGAACGTTTTCAACTCCAAGCTTTGCGGCGATTCCGGGGCGGTTAAGGGAAAGGATGTTCTTATATTCATCGTTTCCGGATATTATCTTTCCGGCAAGCTTTTCATATTCGCCGTCGGATAAATCCTTTTCACGAAGTATCACTAAAAAAGGTTCTGCGGAAAGAATCTTCTGCACACGCTCTGCAAAGCAGTCATTGCAGAGCTTTCTGTTTGTAACGGCTATAACCATGCTTACACCCTTACATAGTCGGTGAAAACAGGCTGTAAACCCTTTTCAAAGAGGGAGTTTCTTACCTCGTCAACACTTCTCGGGTCGGATATCTCGAACTGCTCGTCACCCTTCTGCTCGTTGTCGCCGTGACCGCCTATTCCGACCTTTACTCCGGCTGAGATTTTTGTAGCGGCAAGTCCCACAACATTATCTCTGAATCCGGCACGTTCACGGGTTGAAATGGTAATTCCGGCGTAGGGCATGAAAAGTCTGTAGGCAAGCATTACCTGTAAAAGCTGTGTTTCGTGTACGTCATTCGGATTGTTTTCAGCGTTGTTTATATATGGGCGCAGGCGGGGGAGGGAATAGGAAATTTCTGCCCACGGGTATTTCTGCTGAATGAAGAAAGCGTGAAGTCCTGCGGCGTAGGCATCCTTTCTGAAATCGCTCAGACCCAGCAGAGAACCAAACGCAACACCCCTCATTCCACCCATCAGCGCACGCTCCTGTGCATTAAAACGGTAAGGGAAAACCCTCTTTGGTCCTCGCAGATGTACTTCCTCGTATTTCACCGGATTGTAGGTTTCCTGGTAAACGCTTACAAAGTCAGCGCCTGCCTCTTTAATCATGGCGTACTCGTCGGAATTCATCGGGTAAACCTCAATGCCTATTGTGGAAAAGTACTTTTTTGCAAGCCTTACGGCGTCGGCAATGTATTCAACAGGTGAGGCGGTTTTTGACTCACCTGTCAGCAGAAGAATTTCACGCAGTCCGGTTGAGGCTATTGTCTTGTACTCCGCCTCGATTTCCTCCATGGTCAGCTTTCCTCTGTGGATTTTATTGGCACAGTTGAAACCGCAGTAAACGCAGTAATTTTCGCAGTAGTTGGCAATGTAGAGAGGAGTGAACATACAGACAGTATTGCCGAAATGCTTTGCAGTTTCAAGCTTTGCTTTCTGTGCCATTTTTTCAAGCATAGGCTGTGCCGCCGGAGAAAGCAGTACCGCCAAATCGTCAGTATCAAGGCTGTCCTTGTTGAGAACATTTCTCACGTCAGCGGCGGTATATCTGCTGTAATCATATTCCTCCGTCATTTTCAGAACCTTGTTCATGAGGGTATGGTCAAGCTGTTCCATACCGTCCATGTATTCCATATGATTGGTTTCACGAATCTTTATCATGTCTTAGTCCTCCAGAAAACCTGTCAGAGGACTTGATGCTTCTGCCCTGTGTTCAAGGACACGTCCCATGCCGGCAAGGTAAGCTGCTCTTCCTGCCTCAATTGCCGACTTGAATGCAGACGCCATGAGCGCAACATTTCCGGCAGTTGCAATAGCAGTATTCGCCATGACAGCGGCACAGCCCATTTCCATAGCCTCGCAAGCCTGGGACGGTCTGCCGATACCTGCGTCAACGATTACAGGCAGGTCGATTTCGTCAACGAGAATCTTTATGAAATCCCTTGTTGCAAGTCCCTTGTTGCTGCCTATCGGTGACGCAAGGGGCATTACCGCAGCTGCTCCGGCGTTTACCAGCGCTCTTGCGACGTTAAGGTCGGGGTACATATAAGGCATTACGATAAAACCGTCCTTTGCCAGCATTTCTGTTGCCCTTACTGTTTCGTAGTTGTCCGGAAGAAGATATTTGGTATCCCTTATGACCTCGACCTTTACGAAGTCACCGCAGCCAAGTTCTCTTGCAAGTCTTGCAATTTTAAGCGCCTCCTCGGCAGTCCTTGCACCGCTTGTGTTAGGCAGTAAGGTAATGCCCTCCGGAATGTAATCTATAATACTGTCGCTGCTGCCCGAATCCGCACGTCTTACAGCAATAGTTGCCATTTCGACCCCTGCGTTTTCGATTACAGCCTTAGTCATATCCATTGAAAATTTACCGGAGCCTAAAATAAAACGTGAGTTGAACTCGTGTCCTCCGATAACAAGCTTGTCATTATTCATCTTAATCTACTCCTTTTACGGTTTATTAATATTCATAATAAGCCTTAAAATCATATTTGCCTGATGTCCGGCACAGACTGAAACTCTCGGCGCCATAAGACCGTTTCCCGGTTCAGCCTCGCTTTCACTGTCGCCGCACATATACAGATTTTTAAATATCTTCCGTGTCTGAATTTTATTAGAGCTGTCAAACCCTGCCATACCCGAACCGCAGACCAGTTTTTTCTCCGGCATTTCAGACAGAACAGCTTCTGTAAGCATTGCCTTTGCCGCCGGGTCATCAAACGCCTCGCAGATTATATCGCAGTCACTCAGCAGTTCCTTTGCGCTTTCACGGGTGATTTTTGCAGTTACACCGCAGGTTTCAATAAAGGGATTTATCTCCCTTATCTGCTGACAAAGTGCGTCGGACTTGAACATTCCGAGGTGCTTTACATAGTAATTCTGGCGGTTCAGATTGCTTGGTTCAACAATGTCAAAATCAATCAGCTTTAAGAACCCGACCCCTGTCCTTGCAAGCATAACCGCAATATTCGAGCCAAGTCCCCCCAGACCGCATACTGCAACCCTTGCTTTCTTGACCCTATCATGCACAGCAGGAGTGTGCCTTGCCGCCATCATGCTTTCAAGCTCGTCACGGGATGGCATAACTCCTTTTTTAATAATGCTCACGCTGTCGCCCTCGTTAAGCGGCATATCCTGCGAAGTCTGAAAGCCGTTGCAGATTGTAATGCAGTCCGGCGTGAATCTGAGGTCACGCAGTTCAAACAGGGTTTTGCAGTCTGTTTCGACTGTTTTTCCGTTAAGTTGTATTTTCAAATCAGCCGCCTCCGACAAAGCTTACGACTTCAAGACTGTCCTCTGCGCCGATCATAGTACTGCCAAATTCAGCTTTAGGCACAATTTCACCGTTTTTCATAACAGCAATTTTCTTTATGTCAAAGCCCTGTTTTTCCATTAAAATGTCCAGAGTGACTTCCTTTTCATACGGGATTTCCTTGCCATTTATTTTCATTTTAAGCCTCCTTTTTTTTCTTCAAAAAAGCACAAAAAGGGCAGCACCCGTGGTGGTGCTCCCCTTTCATTCCGAAGATTAACAATATCAGATTACGATAATATTATACACTATTTTTATAAATTTGTCAACCACTTTATTATGGAAACCACAGAATTCAATTTTGAGGAAATATAGCAGTTTGCAGGGGCAAGCATTGCTCGCCCGGCTTGAAAATGTGTAAATTCACGGGCGACCATTGATCGCCCCTATCTAAAAACCAATGATTTCCGTGTATGGAAACAGTTATCCTTCAGAATACTCACACTTAAATCCGCAAAACTCCGCTGTATTATTTCCCACAGCATAAAGTCCCAGCACAACGCCTGTAAATCCGCCGGAAACCTCGCTTGTGAGATACTTTCCAGCACCACTGCCGAGATACTGTTCACCGTTTTCAGTCTTCACAAAGAAATTGTAGTTGTATCTGTCTGCTCTGATTATAAGAACAGCATTGTCAGCGTCAATGGAGAGCGTGTTCTGAATGTGCTTTATACCGCCGATATTCAGCCGCAGAGCCGCCTCTGTTCTGCCGTTTTCTTTTCGCAGACACACCTCATAATGCTCCGATTCACACATATAAGCGGTAATACCAGCCTCACCGCCGTCAATTTTCAGACTGCATGAAATTTCAGCGCAGAAATCCATCTGTCTGATACCGATAAATGTGGGTGAATCTGTCTGGTCAAGGGTTATATCAGTCCCGTGGAGGACTGCCCTGTTGTCATAAAGCTCATAATTTTCTGCGTGAGGGTGGCGGAGATAACACCATTCCTTGTTCCAGTCAGTATTTTCAAAGGTGTAAATGTTTTTCTCTGTCTGCTCGAAATCACCGTCAATTTCATAGGTTTCATCGGCAGTACCGTCATTGCCGGCAGTAAACCAGCCGTCTTCATGGAATATAACAGGAGTGAGAAAAACCTCTCTGCCAAGATTGTGATAAGGCATCCATAAATCCATCTGTCTGAAACCAAGGCTGAGAATATGCCACTCGCCTTTGCTGTCCTGAATCAGATCTCCGTGACCGATACCCTGGATTATGTAAGGCGCTTTGTTGCGGTTTGTCAGCACCGGATTGTGCGGATAATTTTCAAATTTTCCCCACACGCTGCTGCTCCTTGCGTAGGTTATCATGTGCCCGTATTCCGTACCTCCCTCGGCAGCCATAAGATAATAAACGCCGTTTATTTTGTAAAGGTGCGGACTTTCAAGAAAGCGTCCGCCGGAGCCGTGCCAGATACATCTGCTTTCGGAAAGCTTTTCGCCTGTTTCAATGTTAATCTCGCACTGCACAACGCCGTTTTCGCCGTTGTCGGCAGTACCGTTGCTCATGAAATATGTCTTTCCGTCCTCAAAGTAAAGTGAGGGGTCAATGCCGTCCTGGGCAACATAAACCGGTTCAGACCACTCTCCGTAAATATCATCAGTATAAACATAGAAATTCTGGTGAGTGGTATCGTTGGTGGTTACCATGTAAAAGCGTCCGTTGTTAAAGCGTATCGTCGGCGCAAAAACTCCGCCGCTGCTGTTTATCTTTTCAAGCATTATCTGACTTTTTCTTGTCAGGACATGACCAATCTGTGTCCAGTTTACAAGGTCGCTGCTTTCAAAAAGGGGTACTCCCGGAAAATACTGAAAGCTGCTGCACACCATGTAGTATTTCCCGTTGGCTGCGCATACGCTCGGGTCGGGATAAAAGCCTTTCAAGACAGGATTTTTGTATTTCATTGTTTACTCCTTAAAAATCGCCGGAAGTATCCGCCATAAGTTTAAATTCAATTTCAAAATAGGATATGTTCATGTCCTCGTCAATTCTTGCGCACTCTGCTCTGAGAGTATCTCCAGCTTTTTTGCCGTCAAGGATAAGGTCAAGGTCATCATAATTGTGTACCTTGATGCCGTTGATTTTAAGGATAAAGTCACCGACTTCAAGCTCTGTATCTGCAATGTCGCAGTCCTCGCTTATATCGGTTATCCATAAGCCTTTAAGCTTTTCCGGAATATCCCTGTTGTATTTATCTTTGAATTCACCAAGGGTAAATTCGTTGTCCATAGAGTAGAAGGTTATGCCTATTTTAATTCTTCCGCTGACATATCCCTGTGAGATAAGTTCTTCAATAATTGGCTTTGCCTCATTGATAGTTATAGCAAAACCAAGTCCCTCGTAGCTTGAGTTGACATATTTTGAAGATGTGATACCGATTACCTGTCCGTACATATTGACCAGCGCACCGCCGGAATTTCCCGGACTTATTGCAGCGTTTGTCTGAATACAGTTCATTTCAAAGCCGGTTGAATCAGCTTTTATTTTACGGTTAAGACCAGACACGATACCGTCGGTTATAGAGCCTGTCAGTCCGGCAGGATTTCCGATTGCCGCAACTTCTTCGCCTAAAACTGTTTCGTCTGAATTTCCGAAAGTTGCGCATGGAAGTCCCGACGCCTGTATCTTAATGACTGCAATATCTGTTTTGGTGTCACGTCCGGCAATCTGTGCGTCATACTGCTTTTCGTCATAGGTACTCACAGCATAGCTGTCGGCTTTGATGAGGTCTCCGCCCTCATTGTACATGGTACCGTCAAGGACGTGAGTGTTTGTAACTATATAGCCGTCCTCTGAAATGATAATTCCCGAACCGCTTGCAATGACCATATCCGGATAACTGCTGTTGTATGCGTAAATTTCAACTACCTGCGGTCTGATATATTCAGCAAGTCCCTCGGTAGTGTATCTTCCGTTTTCGTCAATGTATTCTATATTTCTGTCACTTTCCGGCTTGTTGTTAAGGTTAAGGGAAATCTCTGCGCCTCCTGTCTGGTTATCGGAATTGAATTTGACACTTCCGGTCTGGATATCGGTGTAAATGCAGTAAACAGTAAGTGCGGAAATCATTATGAAAATTAGAATGAGCAGCAGTATGACAGGAACGTTTGACTTGCTCTTGTTTTCATTGCTTTCGCTTTTCATGTCATTTAACTGTGCAGAAAAATCATCATGACTGTAAAAATCTGTAATCACCGGTTCCTGTACAGGAGGGATATGTTCTGTTTCCGGAATATCCGGTTCCGGAGTGCTGTCCGGGATTTCCGGCTGCTGTGTATGTTCAAATAAATCATTATTTTCATTCATTTTTTACTGCTCCTTGCCTTACAGCAAAGTTCTGCGGAAAATTAAGCACAAGCTCTGTAAATTTTCCCTCTTCGCTGTTGATTGAAATATTTCCGTGGTGCTGGTTTACAAATTTTCTTACAATTGACAAACCAAGTTCTGCACCGTCGGGATTTTCACTCCTTGAATAATCAGATTTGAAAAATCTGTCAAAAACGTGTTCAAGGTCATTCTGCGGAATGCCGTTTCCTGTGTTTTTTATATAAAAGCTTATATTTTTGTTGTGATATCCGGCTTTGAGAGTGATACAGCCGTCCTCTTCAACAAATTTTACTGCGTTTTCAAAAAGATTGTAAAAAACCTGGTGAAGAAGTATTCTGTCACCGGAAACCATGATTTCCGGATAACCTATCATTATGATTTTTATATGCTTTTCCTCAATCTGTCTTTCAAACATGAATATTATTTCCGATATGACATCAAGTATGTTGAACTGTTCAATATCAAGAGTGATTTTTCCTGCCTCGATATTTGAAACATTAAGCATATTTTTTATTATCTGCTGCATACGGTTTGTTTCATTTAAGACTCTCACAAGATATGTATATCTGTGTTCAGAATCAATTGTACCGTCAATTATCGCTCCGAGGAAACCTTTTATAACAGTCAGAGGAGTTTTAAGCTCATGGGAAATATTTGAAACAAAGTCAACCATGTGTTTTTCCCTGTAATTAAGCTTTTTCTGGAGAACCTTTACAGTTTCAACAAGCGGCTCATATTCGGGAATGACATTTTTGGGGATAGGTATATTCAGCTCTTCATTGTATATATTTTTTCTTTCGTTTCTCCGGATTTTAAATACGTATTTATATTTAAAGAATGTGTGGGTCCAGAAACATACAGTAAACACAGCTGTTGAAATTATCAGAACAACTATAAGCGCCCTTACTGCTCTGTCAGTATGATCAGAAATCCTTGTATACGGCAGGACACAGGCAACATATACGTCATTGGGCTCAAAATCAACGGAATATTTCTCCATGTGACAGATGTTTGCGGCAGGATTTATTTCATTCTGAACATTCTTTGAAAAATCCCATTCCGAATGAGGATAAAATTCATCTTCAAATGAATGTGAAATAATCTCATTTCCCTGTGAATCAAAAATGTAAATATCCATACGCAGATTTTCGCTGTGTATGGAAAGTATATTACTGTCGAAATCATTTCCGCCGTTAATGTATTCGCTTGTAAAGTCTTTTATAAGCACTTCGGAATTTCTTTCAATGTTCTGGTATATAGTATCTTTCAGTGAAAAATATGTATAGAATATAATCATAAGTCCTGTGAAAAGAACACATATAAACATCAATCCAAGTATTATAAAATAATTGCGGATAAAACTTTTAGTCATGCTCTTCTCCGTTTCTGAAAATCAGTAAAGCCTGTATAATTACTGTACGGTCTGCTTAACTTTTATCGTCTGCCGGAGGTTCTTTCAGTTCAAATTTGTAGCCTACTCCCCAGACAGTTTTCAGAGACCATTGCTTTGAAACTCCCGAAAGCTTTGCCCTGAGTCTTTTTATGTGAACATCAATGGTTCTTGAATCCCCGTAATAATCCACACCCCAGACATTGTCCAGCAGCTGATCTCTTGTCATTACTGTATTCGGATTGGACGCAAGGTAGAAAAGCAGTTCAATCTCTTTCGGCGGAGTGTCAATAACCTTTCCGGCAACTTTCAGAACGTATCTTG
Source organism: Ruminococcus sp. UBA1394 (assembly GCA_002305725.1). GTDB lineage: Bacteria > Bacillota > Clostridia > Oscillospirales > Ruminococcaceae > Porcipelethomonas. The sequence goes on from DBQM01000045.1 coordinate 40,738, forward strand.
TAAGGTTTATGGAAAGCTTGTCGTAGTTTACTTCCTGCGTCACAACGGGCTTTGGAATTTTTCCGGAACGTCTTGAAACCGCCTTGATTCTTGCAAGCACTTCCTTGGTATCAAAAGGCTTGATTATATAATCGTCCGCACCAAGCTCAAGTCCTAAAACCTTGTCAAATACTTCGCTTTTGGCTGTAAGCATTATTATAGGAGTATCTGAAATTTTTCTTATTTCCTTGCAGACCTGCCAGCCGTCTATACCCGGGATCATAACGTCAAGCAGAACTATATCCGGGTGAAGTGAATTGAATTTCACCATTGCTTCATTTCCGTCATTTGAAATTATAGTGCTGTATCCCTCTTTTTCAAGATAGACTCTTAGAAGGTCACATATATTTCTGTCATCATCTATAATAAGAACTTTTTCGACAGGCATAAATTATCATCCCCTTGTCACATTATTTATTGATTCCCCAGTGGTTTACATAATTTTGCGGGTACTAATAAAAACCAAAATACACTTTTAATAATATCAAATTATCCACGATTTGTAAATACCTAATATAATTTTTCTGATAAAAAATATTTATGTATGCATCAAATCTGCACAATTACATTGCAAAAAGCTTTCATAAGTTGTGCAATGTTACAAAAATGAAGATAAATTGCAAAACCTACTTGATTTTTCCGGAAAAGTTGGTAAAATAGTAATTAGCACTCAGGGAGTTTGAGTGCTAAAATCTAAAAATGCATAACGCTTTTGTGTTTGCATTAAAATAATTCAGGAGGAATAAATATGAATATCAAACCATTGGCAGACAGAGTTGTTATTAAAATGACAGAAGCAGAAGAAACTACAAAGAGTGGTATCATTCTTGCGTCAGCGGCAAAAGAAAAGCCACAGATCGCGGAAGTTGTTGCCGTTGGTCCGGGCGGAATTGTTGACGGCGAAAAAGTTGAGATGTATCTCAAGGTCGGCGATAAGGTTCTGCTTAGTAAATATGCGGGTACAGAAGTTAAGGTTGACGATGTTGAATATACTATCCTCCGTCAGTCAGAAGTTCTGGCAATTGTGGAATAAAAGAAATTACATTTTATATAAAGGAGTCTGATTTATTATGGCAAAGGATATTAAATACGGTGAAGACGCAAGAAAATCACTTCAGGCAGGTATCGACAAGCTTGCTGATACAGTTAAGATAACACTTGGCCCTAAGGGCAGAAACGTTGTTCTCGACAAGAAATTCGGCGCACCGCTGGTTACAAACGACGGCGTTACAATTGCAAAGGAAATCGAACTTGAGGACGCTTTTGAAAATATGGGCGCACAGATGCTCAAGGAAGTTGCAACAAAGACAAATGACGCTGCCGGCGACGGTACAACAACAGCTACACTTCTTGCACAGGCTATGATCCGTGAGGGCATGAAGAATATTGCAGCAGGCGCAAACCCGATGATCGTTAAAAAGGGTATGGCAAAGGCTGTTGAAACAGCTGTTGGTTCAGTTATCAGCAATTCCAAGAAAATTGAGGGCAGCGACGATATCGCAAGAGTTGCAACAGTTTCTTCCGCTGATGAAAATGTCGGCAGGCTGATTGCAGACGCTATGGAAAAGGTTACAGCTGAGGGCGTTATCACAATCGAAGAAAGCAAGACTGCTGAAACATACAGCGAAGTTGTTGAGGGTATGCAGTTTGACAGAGGCTACATCTCACCATACATGGTTACAGATACAGAAAAGATGGAAGCTGTTTACGACGATCCGTTTATCCTCATCACAGACAAGAAGATCTCATCAATCCAGGAAATTCTTCCGCTGCTTGAACAGCTTGTTCAGTCAGGCAAGAAGCTTGTTATCATTGCTGAGGACATCGAGGGCGAGGCTCTTACAACACTTATCCTCAACAATCTCAGAGGAACATTCAAGTGTGCAGCTGTAAAGGCACCTGGTTTCGGCGACAGACGCAAGGAAATGCTCCAGGATATCGCAATCCTTACAGGCGGTCAGGTAATCTCAGAAGAAGTTGGTCTTGAACTCAAGGAAACTACTATTGATCAGCTCGGCCGTGCAAGACAGGTTGTTATCCAGAAGGAAAACACAATTATCGTTGACGGCTGCGGCGATTCTGACGCAATAAAGAACAGAGTTGCACAGATCAAGTCACAGATCGAAGTTACAACTTCTGACTTTGACAAGGAGAAGCTCCAGGAAAGACTTGCAAAGCTTGCAGGCGGTGTTGCAGTAATCAAGGTTGGTGCTGCTACTGAAATCGAAATGAAGGAAAAGAAGCTGAGAATAGAAGACGCTCTTGCAGCTACAAAGGCAGCTGTTGAAGAGGGTATCGTAGCAGGCGGCGGTACTGCACTTATCAACGCAATTCCGGCTGTTGAAGAACTCGTTCCTACACTTGAGGGTGACGAAAAGACAGGTGCACAGATTATTCTTAAAGCACTTGAAGAACCTGTTCGTCAGATTGCACTCAATGCAGGTCTTGAGGGCAGCGTAATCATTGACACTATCAAGCGTTCCGGCAAGGTTGGCTACGGCTTTGACGCTTACAACGAAACATACGTTGACATGATTCCGTCAGGTATCGTTGACCCGACAAAGGTAACACGTTCAGCTCTCCAGAATGCTGCGTCTGTAGCAGCTATGGTTCTGACAACAGAAAGCCTTGTTGCTGACATTCCTGAAAAGGAAGCTGTTCCTGCAGCACCTCAGGGCGGAATGGGCATGGGCTATTAATAAGGCCATTATAATATAAGATCCCCCTTAATATAAATTGAAACAGGGCGGTCCGGAAACGGGCTGCCCTGCTTTGCTTTTTTATGATTTGACTTTTTCATGATTTTATGTTATAATAAATTAATTTAAATGATGTGTACAGACAAATGAAAGGAAATTTTAATGCGATTTGATGAAATCGGTCTTTCTGAGGAGATACTCAGAGCAACAGAACAAATTGGTTTTACGGAAATGACAGAGATACAGGAAAAGAGTATTCCTGTTATTTTAGAGGGTAAGGACGTTATCGGGCGCTCCAATACCGGTACGGGAAAAACAGCGGCATTCGGCATTCCGGCAGTTGAAAAGATAAAAAAAGACAGTCAGGAGGGTGTTAAGACGCTGATTCTCTGCCCCACAAGAGAGCTTGCAGTCCAGGCGGCTGACGAGATAAGAAAGTTTTCTCAGTTTATGCCTTGGGTAAAGGTTTCCGCAGTTTACGGCGGTGCGGCAATGGACAGACAGATTAGAGAACTTAAAAGGGGAGCAAATATTGTTGTTGGTACTCCCGGACGTGTTATGGACCATATCCGCAGGCGCACCCTAAAGCTTGAGCGCCTTGAAACTATTATCCTTGACGAAGCTGATGAAATGCTCAACATGGGTTTCCGTGAGGACATCGAGGAGATTCTGCAGTATGTTCCGGAAGAACGTCAGACGATTCTCTTTTCCGCAACAATGCCGCCGGAGATTATGGCTATAACTGAAAATTATCAGAAATCTCCTGTGGTTATCAAAACGCTTTCAAAGAGCCGCACTGTTGAGGCTATCGACCAGTCCTATTATGCTGTAAGCAGCGGAAAAAAGGCGGACGCACTTTATGCCCTGTGGCTTTACAATGCACCGAAATCCTCTATGGTTTTCTGCAATACCAAGAAAATGGTTGACGAGCTTACTGAATTCCTGGCGTCAAAGGGCGTCAAGGCTGCCGGTATTCACGGTGATATGAAACAGCTCCAGCGCACAACGGTAATGAACTCCTTCAAGTCCGGCAGGATAAATGTTCTTGTGGCGACCGACGTTGCGGCAAGAGGTATTGACGTAAGCGGTGTTGACGCTGTTTTCAACTTCGACCTTCCGCAGGATAATGAATACTATATCCACAGAATAGGAAGAACAGGACGTGCCGGAAAATCCGGAAAGGCTTATACTCTTGTTTCGGGCAGAAAGCAGGTTTATGCTATAAAGGCGCTTGCAAAGTATACCAAATCTGAAATAACAGAACAGCAGCTGCCGGATAAATCTGAGATAATCGGCTCCAAACTTGAGGCGTTTGCTGAAAGAATTGAAAACTACTGTCAGAGGGATATTGTGACCGAAACGGACAGACTTTTTGAGATACTCGCAGAAAAAGGCATTTCAGCTGAACAAATCGCAATGGCGCTTTGCAGCAGGAAAATTTCAAAGGAACTGAAAAATATTCCTGAGGTGCATTCGGAAACTTATAAGACCGAAAAGCGCAGCAGAAAGGGCGGAAACGGAAAGACTGTCAAAGTCGATATCAATATCGGAAGAATGCATAAAATTGCTCCGAACTATATCCTCGGAGCACTTGTTGACGCAACGGGAATGTCCGGAAAGGATTTCGGAAAAATTGATATTCACGACAGGCATACCACCGTTGAAGTACCTGATTCTGAAAGCGGATACATTATTGACTCAATGAAAAACAGCCGTATCAACGGCAATAAGGTAACTGTCAGACTGTATGAACCTTCAGGCAGAAACCGGAATTACAGAGAGAAAAATTCCGGCAGAGGCAAAAAAGGTCCAAACAGAAACGGCGGTTATGGAAACGGAAAAAAACGTTATTCCGGTTCACATAAGAAAAGATAAGGCGTATACTGCACGGATAGTTTCCGTGTGAAAATAATTTCGGGGGAAATTTATGAGGATTCTTGTTGTTGAGGACGAAGAGGCAATCGCAGAGGCTCTTGCTCATATCCTGACAAAAAATAAGTACCTGGTTGATACCTGTTATGACGGCGAAAGCGGTTATGACAATGCTATGACTGGTATTTATGATCTTATAATTTTAGATATCATGCTTCCCGGTATGAACGGTCTGGATATACTTTGCGGAATCAGAAAGAACGGTATTTCATGTCCTGTTCTGCTGCTTACTGCAAAGGACGAAATCTCCGACAAGGTAAAGGGACTTGATTCAGGCGCTGACGACTATCTGACAAAGCCGTTTGCCATGGAGGAACTTCTTGCAAGAATCAGATCACTTTCAAGAAGGACTGACCATGCGATAAATGATAACACTCTCAGCTATTCGGATATAACCCTGAATCTGCAGACCTATGAACTTTCCTGCGGCGGAAATTCTCTTGCGCTCGGACTGAAGGAATTCAGCATAATGGAATACCTGCTAAATAATCCAAACAAGGTTATAAGCAAGGAAAAGATGATTGAAAAGATATGGGGATATGATTCCGATGCTGAATACAACAATGTAGAAGTCTACATATCATTTCTCCGAAAAAAGCTGCGTCATATTCATTCCGTAACATCTATAAAAACTGTAAGGGGAGTGGGGTATCGTCTGGAGGAATCTTAAATGATAAAAAAACTCAGACGAAGATTTATTATTGTGAATATGAGCATTCTGACCTGCGTCCTTTTCGGTGTGCTTGCAGGGATATTTGCTTATATGTACAGCTCAGAGGTGAAAATTTCCTATGAGCTTATGGAGTCAATACTGAACGAAAGGGATATTGAATTCAAGGAACCAGTGAGGGTTTCCAAATCAGCTGAGGCGGTCACTTTTGCTGACAAGCAGAAAGTGTCACTTATGAGTCTTCAGAACATGGCTTATGAATATGAGGATTATCAGGAATATTACTATGAAGATTACTATGAGCATTATCCTGATGATTACTGGAATGATGGAAGAAGACCATTCCCGGACGATCCGGGCGTTCCTCCCGAACCATTTCCGCAGGAACCTACAAGACCTCAGTGGGAAGAACCCCCTATGCCTACTGACAACAACTCCCGTCCTGATTCAGAACCAGATGATGACAGCGAGCCTGATGATGACGATGACAGCGAGCATGATGATGACGATGACAGCCATTCAAGTGTTCCTGATGACAAAGACAGCAGTGTAAACACCCGCCCGGATAATCCTACAAATCAGAATACTCAGCCGCCGGACGGCAATCATCAGTCAGAAAGCAGTCAGAATGATGAAAGCAGCAGTCCTACCAAGCCGCAGACCGAAAAGCCGACTCAGACAACTGCCCCCGACGCCAGCGAAAATACTGAGGTTAAGAAAACTACTGTAACAAGTGTTACCACTGAACTTCATCCGAAGCCCCGTGACCCTTACAGGGGAAACGTTAAACGTGCGTATGTAATGGTGCAGTTTAATAAAAATGATGATATCGACAGAATCGTTTATCAGTATTTTGACGAGGCTGACGAAGATGAAATCAAAGAGGCGGCAAAGACTATAATTCAGAGTGATAGTGACAGAGGAAAACTGACCATTGGTGATTACAAGCTGAGATACATGAAAAAGGAAAATCCGAGAATGATAAACGGCGGCAGCCGTCTGCTGTTCCTTGACAGGACCCTTGAAATCTCAACTATCAACAGAATGCTCTTTATATTCATTATTATAGGCAGCGTCGGCGTTGTAATCACATTCTGTATAAGTGTTGTGCTTGCAAACTGGACTATAAAGCCTGTTGACAAGGCATGGCAGCAGCAAAAGCAGTTTGTGGCTGATGCGTCCCATGAGCTGAAAACTCCTCTGACTGTTATTTCCGCAAATACTGACGTTATTCTTTCAAATGCTGACGATACAGTGGAGAGCCAGTCCAAGTGGCTGAACTATATCAAGGAAGAAACAAAGAGAATGACAAAGCTTGTTAACAGTATGCTTTATATCGCAAAATATGATTCAAACGAACTGAAATTTGCGGCAACGCAGTTTGATTTAAGTGATACACTTTCAAGTATCTGTCTGCAGTATGAAGCACTTGTTTTTGAAAAGGGCAAGCAGCTGGAAACTGAAATTGAGGATAAAGTCTTTGTCAGAGGAGACGAGGACAAAATCAAGCAGCTGATAAACATACTTCTTGACAATGCCCAGAAATATTCAACAGATAACGGCAAGATAAAGGCTATGCTTTCAAGGGATCAGAAAACCGGCAAGATAAAGCTTGCAGTTGCCAACACAAGCGATTACATTGCACCTGATAAACTGGAAAAGATTTTTGACAGATTCTACAGGCTTGACGATTCACGAAACAGAAAAACCGGCGGCAGCGGACTGGGACTGAATATCGCAAAGTCCATAGTCGAGGCTCACGGCGGAGAGATAAAGGCTACTCATGAAAATGGTGTGACCTGCTTTACGGTGACGATGTAAGAGCGAAAAAGTACAAAAAACACCCAAATCCAAAAAATCGCCAGACTTTTTTAGGCTGGCGATTTTTTACTTTTGTTGCGGTAGTCCTGCTGTTTGCCGATACTTTTGAATCAGAGTTTTTGTCAGAAATGCTCCTGCGTATTTCGCAGGAGCATTTTGCTTAGTTATTTGTATAAAGCCTCTTATACGGATTCTGGCTGTTAGGAGTCAGAACATAGAAGCTCTTGTTGATAATCTTTGAAATATCATAATCAAAGTTGTCGCAGTATTCTTTTAAAAGGTCTGTAATTTCGTAAAGGTCATCTGCTGTGGCTTTCTTTGCGGAAACCTGTGCAGGAAGATTCTGCGGGAGCTTTTCAGTACAGATGTAGATTTTGCCGCCGTGCATACCTGTACCGCAGAAGTGACCTACAGGAGGAGTGTTCTTGTCGCAGTTGATGCCCAGTACTATAATAATACCGCCTGCCTGATACTCCCCGAGAAAGCTTCCGGCTGTTCCGCCGATAACCAGTACCGGAACTTTATCCTCAAAAGCTTTCATGTGGATACCGGCTCTGTATCCGGCGTTGTCACGGACGAAAATCTTTCCGCCTCTCATGGCATAGCCTGTTGCGTCACCGGAAGAACCGTGAATGATGATAGAGCCTTCGTTCATTGTGTCGCCTGTTGCATCCTGCGCATTGCCGTTTACAATGATGTCTGCACCGTTTAAATATGCTCCGAGGGCGTTTCCGGGAGTACCGTTTATTGTAACTTCCTTATTGGAAAGACCGCTTGCAATATATCTCTGACCGATACAGTTGTCAATCAGAACACGCTTTTCAGGTGTGTTTCTTACCTGTTCGTTGAGTTCCTTAAAATGCATAAGTCCGGCTGTTATATTCATTATCTGACACCTCCAAGCTGTTCTTTTCTGTCAGCAAGTGAAAAAGCCATAAGCTGAGGCTTTTCCTTTACAAGCTCAAAATCAATTGAATCAAGCGGAACCTGTTCACGGATAAGCTTTGTGTAAATACCTGCTCTTGAAATATCGCCTATCATGATGTAACCCTTTAAAAGGTTATCCTTTGTTACAAGCATTTTGTAGTTTTCGCCGTCAGCGTAAACTGTCTTTTCGCCGTCATAGCTGCCGGCAGTTATCATGTGATAGCCGAAGAAACCGATAGCGTTCATCGGGATAGCCTTGTCATAAGGCTTGTCTGTACCGGTCATGTGAAGTCCGGCAGTTTCGCCCTGCATATATGCGTTAGGGAGAAGAGCCAGGATTCTGTCTGTATCAGTTGTAATGTCGTGGCTTTCTGTACAGTCACCTGCGGAGTAGATACCCGGAAGTGAAGTGCGGCAGAAACGGTCTGTAACAATTCCCTTGTTAACATTTCCGCCTGCTTCCTTTACAAGCTCTGTGTTTGGTCTTACGCCGACTGCGATAACAAGTACATCAAACTCAACAGTTTCACCGTTTGTAAGCTTGGCCTTGTTTCCGTCAAACTCAGCGGCGGAAGTACCCAGCATAAACTCAACGCCCTTTTCCTCAATTGACTTCTGAACAAGCTCAGAGCCTGTTTCATCAAGAATTGACGGGAGTATTCTGTCCGCAAGGTCGATAACAGTAAGACTGCCGATTTTATCAAGAATACCTTCAGCGCATTTCAGACCGATAAGACCAGCGCCCACTATAAGCACTCTTGAATCCTTTGTGAGAACGCTGTCCAGCGCCTTTGCGTCGTCAAGAGTCATGAATGTGAACTTGTTCTCAACTGTGTCAAGTCCTTTCATAGGAGGGACAAACGGTCTTGAACCTGTGGCAACAAGCAGCTTGTCATAAGGTACTGCCTTGCCGTCGTCAAGCATGACCTTTCTGTTTTTGGTATCTATCTTGACTGCCTTTTTACCGAGGATAGGAGTAACGTCATTGTCCTTGTAAAAGCTGTCCGGACGGTATTTCATTCTCTCCTCATCAGTTTTGCCGTACAGGAGGTATGAAATAAGCGGACGGGAATAAGTGTGGTGCTTTTCGTCGGAAATAACGGTTATTGCGCTTTCCTTATCATTCTTGCGGATTCCCTCGATACAGCCGACAGCCGCAGCGGAATTGCCGATAATTACATAATTCATCTTAAAAAACACCTCTCTTACTATCTTTCTTCAAATACTATTGCATTGTTGGGACATCCTGCAACACAAGCCGGAGAGCCGCATGAATTCCTGGTGCAAAGCTCGCATTTCTGAGCAACATGACCGTCCTCAGCCGGCATGATTGCACCGTAAGGACATGACAGAACGCAGGTGTAGCAGCCGACGCATTTGTCCTGGTCTATTTCGATAACACCGTCTTTTACGCTTAAAGCTCCGGCGATACAGCCCTTTACACAGAGAGGGTCTGTACAGTGGCGGCAGGAAACAGCGAAGTAAATGCCGTCATTTTCCTCGACCTGAATCTTAGGGAAGATTTTCTTGCCTTTCAAAGCCTTTGCCATTTCGTTTGCCTTTGATTTTCCGGCTGAAACTGTGTTTGCAAAAGCACAGTTGTATTCGCAGAGGTGACATCCAAGACACCATTCTTCATTAACAAATATTCTTTTCATGAGTCCAGTCCTCCTTATTCGCCGGCGTGCTTGATACCGAGTATTTCAAGCTCTTTTTCGTTTAAGCCAACTCCTCTGAGCATGAGTCTGTTGCCCTTTAAGCTTTCGATAGAGTTGATACCCATACCGCCCATCATTTCCTTGATTTCGTGATTCCATGCCTCAACGAGATTTACAAGTCGCTTGTAGCCGACGTCAGGATTAAGACGCTTAACAAGGTCCGGACGCTGTGTTGCGATACCCCAGTTGCACTTTGCCGCATGACAGGCTCTGCACTGGTGACAGCCCATAGCGATACAAGCTGCAGAACCGATATAAACAGCGTCAGCACCGAGAGCGATAGCCTTTACAACATCAGCAGAGTTTCTGATACTTCCGCCTACAACGATTGAAACGTTTCCTCTGATGCCTTCCTGTCTTAAACGCTCGTCAACGCTTGCAAGGGCAAGTTCAATCGGAATACCAACGTTATCTCTGATTCTTGTAGGAGCAGCACCTGTACCGCCTCTGAAACCGTCGATAGCGATAATGTCAGCACCGCTTCTTGCAATACCGGAGGCAATTGCTGCAACGTTGTGAACAGCGGCAATTTTAACGATTACCGGCTTCTTGTATTCAGTAGCTTCTTTAAGGGAGAATACCAGCTGACGGAGGTCTTCGATAGAGTAGATGTCGTGGTGCGGCGCAGGGGAGATTGCGTCTGAACCCTCCGGAATCATTCTTGTTCTTGAAACCTCGCCGACTGTCTTTGTTCCCGGCAGATGTCCGCCGATACCAGGCTTTGCACCCTGTCCCATTTTGATTTCGATTGCAGCGCCTGCTTCAAGATATTCCTTGTGAACGCCGAAACGTCCGGACGCTACCTGAACGATTGTGTTAGGACCGTATTTGTAGAAGTCCTTGTGAAGTCCGCCCTCACCTGTATTGTAGTATGTACCCAGCTCTGCAGCGGCTCTTGCAAGGCTCTCGTGAGCGTTTTTGCTTATTGAACCGAATGACATAGCGGAGAACATGATAGGCACTTCAAGCTTTAACTGGCTTGAAAGATTGTTTACTATCTTTCCGTTTTCATCTCTCTTGACCTCAGTAGGTTTCTGACCTAAGAAAGTTCTTGTTTCCATTGGTTCACGGAGAGGGTCGATAGGAGGGTTTGTAACCTGTGACGCATTGATAAGGATTTTGTCCCAGTAAACCGGCAGCGGCTTTGGGTTGCCCATTGAGGAGAGCAGTACGCCGCCTGTTTCAGCCTGCTTGTATATTTCCTTGATGTTTTCCATTGTCCAGTTGGCATTTTCTCTGAAAGTGTTGTCTGACTTTACAATTTTCAGCGCTCTTGTAGGACAGAGTGTAACGCATCTCTGGCAGTTTACGCACTTTGATTCGTCGCACATCATTTTGCCTAAATCGGCGTCATAATAATGAACTTCGTTTGCACATTGTCTTTCACACGCACGGCAGCCGATACATCTGTCTGCATTGCGCACAACTTCAAATTCCGGATACTGATAATCCATTATTTAAGTCCCTCCTCTAAAGTAACGATAACAGGCTCTCCGCCCTTTGGAGACCAGAGCTTGTCAAGATTCGGCTCGATAACTCTTATTGCACATTCTTCACTTGCGATATAAACCATATCGTCCTTTTCCCCTACAACCATTGAACGCAGCTTTAATCTGTCGTTTAATGCCATAAGACCGCCGTCAAATCCAACCATAATGGAGAACGGACCAGTAATAAGCATATTTGAAAAGGCGTTTCTGAAGTATGTGAGTCTTTCCCTGTCCTCAGGTTTCATGGATTCAATTGTGTCCCAGAAAGGAGCAGCAATAATTTCTGAAACCTCTGTAAATGAGAATCCCAGACGTCTGTGGAGGTAGTCGATTATGTATGTGATAACCTCTGTGTCTGTAAGAAGAGTACATTTGTAACCGAACATTTCAATGAATCTTCTGTTTGCGTCATAGGAAGAAATTTCGCCGTTGTGAACGATTGAAAGGTCGAGCATTGCAAACGGGTGAGCACCGCCCCACCAGCCTGGTGTGTTTGTAGGATATCTTCCGTGAGCAGTCCAGCAGTAGCCCTCGTATTCGTCAAGTCTGTAGAACTCGCCGACGTCCTCAGGATAGCCGACAGCCTTGAATACACCCATGTTCTTGCCGCTTGAAAATACATATGCGCCGTTTATCGTTGTGTTGATTTTTACAACGCACTGTACAGTAAACTCGTTTTCCTCAAGCTGTGATTCTTTAAGTCTGTTTGGGAGCGGCTTTACGAAATATCTCATAATGATTGGTTCGTTGGTGATTGCCGCAACCTTTTTGGTAGGTATTTTTGAAAGGTTTATAACGTCGAAATGCTTGTCGATGAATTTTTCACAGGCAAGCTTTGCGCTTGTGTTGTCATAGAAAATGTGGAATGCGTAAGCGTCCTTGTACTGCGGATAGATACCGTAGCCTGCAAAACCGCCGCCGAGACCGTTTGATCTGTCGTGCATTGTAGCAATCGAGTCGATTATGGAGCGTCCGTTGAGCATCTTGCCCTTTTTTGAAAAGATACCGGAAATCGCACATCCGGAAGGGATTCTGACTTCTCCTTCTCTTAACATAATTTGTTCCTCCTTGGATGAAAATTGAATTTTCAACAGAACTGTCTGCAAAAAAATAAAAAGGTGCTCATTAGCACCGCAGACAAAATCTGCAATACTGATGAACACCTTTGTTCTCTGTGCTTTATATAATACACCGTTTTTTTCTGATTGTCAAGTACTTTTCTTAAAAAAACAAAGAAAAATTTCAAAAAAACTTTTTATTCTTATTTTTTAAGGCATAAAGCTAACGAATAAAGCGCTTAAAGCACTGTTAAGTGAAAAAAATAAAGTCAGATTAACTCGGAAAATGGGGGATTTCTGTAGGGGCGACCATTGGTCGCCCGCTGTTTGACGTTTCATGAAATTGTGATAATCGGGCGACCAATGGTCGCCCCTACTTTGCTTTATCGCTTTGTTCACGTCACGACCGGCAGTCCAATAGTCACACATACAGAAGATTTCAAAAATTTTTGCAGGGGTAATATATAGTATAAATTTCCGTCTGTGTAAAAAACATGAAATTTTTTTGAAAAAAACTCTTGACAAACCAGAAGCTTTGGTATATACTAAAAGCACAGACAGCAAAGGTGCTGAAAAAGAAATGACTTGTTTCTTTTTCAGTGCCTTTTTTATTTGCCGGCAAGCAAGTCAAAAACATTTTTGGAGGATGATTTATATGGAAGAACTATATGGCGTTTGGTTTCTGATCGGCGCTGCCCTCGTATTCTTTATGCAGTGCGGATTCGCAATGGTTGAAACAGGTTTTACCAGAGCGAAGAATGCCGGTAACATTATTATGAAAAACCTGATGGACTTCTGTATCGGTACAGTAGTTTTCATTCTTATCGGTTTCGGACTTCTTCTTGGTGAGGACGTCGCAGGATTCCTTGGTAAGCCGGGTTTTGATATTATTACTAACTATCAGAATTTCGACTGGTCTAATTTCGTATTCAATCTTGTTTTCTGTGCAACAACTGCAACAATTGTTTCAGGTGCTATGGCAGAAAGAACAAAGTTTATTTCATACTGTATTTATTCAGCTGTTATTTCAGGTCTTATTTACCCGATTGAAGCACACTGGATCTGGGGCGGCGGCTGGCTTGCAGAATGGGGCTTCCACGATTTCGCAGGTTCATGTGCAATTCACATGGTAGGCGGTATTTCAGCCCTTATCGGTGCAAAGATCCTCGGACCTCGTATCGGCAAGTTTGATACTGACAAAAACGGCAAGGTCACAAAGGTTCACGCTATTCCGGGACACTCACTTACACTCGGTGCATTAGGCTGCTTTATCCTCTGGTTCGGCTGGTACGGATTCAACGGCGCAGCTGCTACTTCTCTCGGACAGCTTGGTTCAATTTTCGTAACAACAACAATTGCTCCGGCAGTTGCAACATTTGTCTGCATGATATTCACATGGCTCAAATACGGCAAGCCTGATGTTTCAATGTGTCTTAACGCATCTCTCGCAGGTCTTGTTGGTATCACAGCAGGATGTGATGTTCTCGACGCAGGCGGCGCAGTTATCGTAGGTGTTGTATCCGGTCTGCTGGTTGTATTCGGCGTATGGCTCCTCGACCACAAGCTTCACATTGACGACCCTGTCGGTGCTGTTGCAGTACATATGATGAACGGTATCTGGGGTACTGTTGCTGTTGGTCTGCTTGCTACAACAAGCGTTCCGGGAAATGATTCATTCAGCGGTCTTTTCTACGGCGGCGGACTTGATCTCCTTATCAAACAGTGTACAGGTGTTGTAACAGTTGCTGCATGGACAGCAGTTACAATCACAATCACATTCCTTGTAATCAAGGCTACTATCGGACTCAGAGCGTCCAAGGAAGAAGAAATCATCGGTCTGGACGCAACAGAGCACAACCTCCCGTCAAGCTACGCAGACTTTATGCCATCTGCTGCATCAGTTTCTGAAATCAAGTCACAGGGTGCACAGGCAGGCGTTGACACTTCAGGCGTTGTACCTGTAAGCGAGGCTGTTCCGGTATCAATTCAGACAAAGGCTACTTCAGACGGCAGTCCGAAGCTTACAAAGCTTTCAATCATCTGCAAGCCTGAAAAGCTTGAAACTCTCAAGACAGCACTTAATGCAATTGACGTAAGAGGTATCACTATTACAAATGTAATGGGTTACGGTACTCAGAGAGGTCAGAAGAAGTATTACCGTGGTGTTGAAAGCGATGACGTTCAGCTGCTGCCAAAGGTTAAAGCTGAGGTAGTTGTTTCAGCTGTTCCTGTTGAAAAGGTTGTAAACACAGTTAAACAGGCACTTTACACAGGTAATATCGGTGACGGTAAGATCTTCATCTTTGATGTTGAGAATGTTGTCAAGGTAAGAACAGGTGAAGTTGGCTTTGATGCACTTCAGGGTGAAGATGATATAAAATAAGATAACAAGTTTACTTAAAACCCTCATATTTTTAATAAAAGCTTTCCAATGTTTATTCGTTGGGAAGCTTTTATTTTTACTGGATTGTGCATATATTATACATTTGTGCTGTATATTTGGCTGAATTGACGTAAATTAATAAATTATTAATAATTTGTTCATAATTTATTAATAATCTCTTACGGGAAATATTGTATAATAAATTTGTACGTTTATTTTTTTATTTATTTGAATTTGAAAGGGAGATCATCTAATGAAAAGTTCAAAACTATTGAACAGGATCAAGGCAGCGGTAACCTGCGCAACAGTAGCGGTTACAGCACTTGTTGCTCCGATGGCTGTCACAGAGGAAAAAGCTGATGCGGCAGTAAGCATAAACTTTGCCAAAGCACTGCAGTATTCGCTTTATCTGTATGACGCAAATATGTGCGGTCCGAATGTCGGAGAAACATCACAGCTTGACTGGCGTGACGACTGTCATACCTATGATTCAAGCGTTTCAACACCTTACGGCACAATGGATTTAAGCGGCGGCTTCCATGACGCAGGCGACCATGTTAAATTCGGACTTCCAGGTGCATACTCGGCAACAATGCTGGGCTGGAGCTACTACGAATTCAAGGACGCCTTCACTCAGACCGGACAGGCGGCTCACCTCCAGACAATCACCGATTATTTCTGTGATTATTTCAGAAGATGTACAGTTATGAGCGGTTCAACTGTTCAGGCATTCTGCTACCAGGTCGGCGACGGTGATACAGACCATGCGCAGTGGTGTTCTCCGGAAAGCCAGACTCTTGCAAGACCGGCTTACTTCGCAACATCAAGCAATCCGTGTACAGACGTTGTTGCTGAAACAGCCGCAGCCCTTGCCATGAATTACATAAACTTCGGCAATAAAGAGGATCTGACCTACGCACAGGCACTCTACAGCTTTGCAAAGTCAAACAACAAGGCAAATCATCAGTCACAGTCATACTACCAGGGTTCATGCTATCTTGATGACCTTGCACTTGCGTCAATTCTGCTTTACAAGGCTACAAACACATCTTCATACAAAACAGACTGTGCAAACTGGATAAGCGAGTCCAACTGGGCATACACAACAAACCAGCCTCTCTGCTGGGACAGCGTATGGCCGGCAGTAAATGCAATTTATGCTAATGAATGGAACAGAGTTTCTGCAAATATTGATGTACTGAAAAACGGTACTACAACTCCGCAGGGATATGCTTGTCATACAAACTGGGGTTCAGCAAGATATAATACTGCTCAGCAGTTTATGGGTCTTGTTTACGATAAACACAACAACTCTTCAACGTATTCAGCATGGGCAAAGGGACAGATGGAGTATCTCTTCGGAAATAACAATGCCGGCTATTGCTATATGGTAGGCTACAGCAGCAATTCTGTTACACAGCCTCACCACAGAGCAGCTTCGGGCTATACCGATTTTCCGTCTGAAAACAGGGGAGTTCCGTATAAGCACGTTCTTGTAGGTGCGCTTGTAGGCGGACCTGACAACAGCGACAACTACTATGATGAGGCAGACAAGTATAAGTATACAGAGGTTGCAACTGACTATAACGCTGCATTTGTCGGAGCACTTGCCGGTCTTTACCTCAAATATGGTTCAGGACAGTCACCCGATCCTTCAGTACCGGGCGTTTCCGGCGGAACAGTAGACCCTCCTGCTACAACAGCACCTGTTACAACAGTAACAACAACCACAACAACTACAACTACACAGACATCAGTTACAACTGTAAAAACAACTTCAACTTCAACATCAACCTCAACATCAACATCAAAGACAACTTCAACATCAGTTTCACAGGTAAGCCCGACTTCCGGAACAAAGGTCATTACTGTAAATACAAAGCTTGATATGTCAAGTGAATCGGGTAAATTCACACAGATTAAGATTTCAGATTTTCTACCGGAGGGTGCTAAGGCTGAAAAAATTATAGTTAACTTCTCAGCAACCGGCGATATCGGAAGCCCGTCAATGACAGGCGGTATCAGTGTTACAAGCTCAGGTAACTGGAAAGACCTTGGCGGCGGTAATATGAATATAAACGGCAGCAGCGGAACAATTGAATTTGATGTAAAGTCAATACAGGACGAGATACAGTATGACGGTGTATTCCAGATAGGCTGCTGGTGGTGTCAGACAGGTACAATTAATATTGATACTATCACCTGTATTTACAGTTCATCTTCATCACCTGCACCTGAAACAACAGCAGCAACAACAGCCGCAACTACTGTATCAACTACTGCAAAAACAACTGCTGTTACAACAACAGTAACAAACAGCGGAAATGAAGACCCTACAGTTCCGAATGTTAATCCTACTCTTTACGGCGACGTAAATTTGGACGGCAGGGTAACCGTTTCTGATGCTGTATCGCTTAATATGTACATTCTCAATACTTCTAAAAACAAGTTAGAGGACACAGGTATCGCAAATGCAGACTGTGCCCGTGATGGTGTTATTGATTCTGCTGACAGCGCATTATTAATGAATTACGTTGCTATGGTAATTCCACATTCAGAGCTTGGAAAATAAAAAACTATAACAGGTCCGGAAACAATTCCGGACTTGTTTTATAAAAATGAAACCCTGCTTTTTTGAAAATTGTATATTCTGCCTATTACAAAACTGACCGGAAATGTGGTATAATGATTGTAATAAATCGTGTAGCTTAATCGGCATAAATCCAGATTTCGATTAGCTGCACGATTTTTATTTTTTCTGGAGGTAATGTAATGGAAATGGAAAAAGAAAAAAACGTCAGCAGAATGGCGTCTGCACCGGTGGGCAGACTTATGCTTTCAATGGGGATACCGATGATTCTGTCAATGGTTTTACAGGCGGTATACAATATTGTTGACAGCGCATTTGTTTCAAATATGAAAGAAAACGGAGAAGAGGCAATTAATGCCCTGACACTTGCTTTTCCGTTTCAGATGCTTATGGTCGCAATTGCAATCGGAACAGGCGTAGGCGCAAATGCACTTGTTTCAAAGTCACTCGGACAGGGCGACAGGGAAAAAGCTTCAAAGTCAGCAGGAAATGCTATGTTTATGGGAATCGTCATATATGCGGTATTTCTGCTTTTTGGTCTGTTCGGAACAAATATTTATATTTCTTCACAGACATCAAACCCGCTTATCGCAGATATGGCAAATGATTATCTGAGCCTGTGCTGTATTGTATCACCGGGAATCGTTTTCTTTGCGGTTTTTGAAAAACTGCTTCAGTCTGCAGGACATTCGGTTTATTCAACGATTGCCCAGATAGCAGGCGCAGCAGTAAATATAGTGCTTGACCCTGTAATGATCTACGGCTGGCTTGGATTTCCGGAAATGGGTGTAAAGGGTGCTGCTGTTGCAACTGTTGCAGGACAGTGTGTTTCATTCCTTCTTGCACTTATATTCCACCTTAAAGTGAACAAGGATATCAGAAACGGTATCAGATACATGAAACCTTCGGCAGTCATTATAAAGGAGATATATTCCATCGGACTTCCTGCTATTATTGCACAGGCGCTTATGTCCTTTATGACCTACGGACTCAACATAATCCTTGTCAGAATAGGCGAGCCAATGGTAACAGCCTACGGACTGTATTACAAGATACAGCAGTTTATTCTGTTTGCGGCGTTCGGACTGAGAGATGCTATTACTCCGATAATATCATACAGTCATGGTATGGGAAACCGCCGGAGAATTACCGACGGAATGAAATACGGAATGCTCTATACATTAATAATCATGATAGCGGGTACTCTTGCGGCTGAGATATTGGCGTCGCCGCTGTCCTCAGTTTTCGGACTTTCCGGAGAAACTCTGGAGCTTTGCATAAGCGCTATGAGAGTTATTTCCATAAGCTTTGTGTTTGCCGGAGCAAATATTGCTTTTCAGGGAATTTTCCAGGCACTTGGAGGCGGTATGGAGTCACTGGTCATATCAATATGTCGTCAGCTTGTTTTTATTTTCCCGTTTGTATTCCTTTTTGTTCATATTGCGGAGAAATCGCCGGAATACAACTGGCTGGTGTGGATTTCTTTCCCGGTTGCAGAAATACTGACCGCAGCAGTCGGCGCATTGCTGCTGAAAAGAATGTACAGGAATAAAGTTGCAGTTTTGAAATAAATTTATAATAACGCCGTCTGACAGGCGGCAGAATGGAGTTTTTTATGAGTATCAATATTATAACAATAAGCCGTGAATACGGCAGCGGCGGAAGACTTATCGGCAAGACTGTCGCAGAAAAGCTGGGCTGGAAATTTCTTGACAGGGAAATAATTGAAACTGCGGCAAGGGAAAGCGGTCTTTCAGAAAAGTTTATTGAGCAAAGCGGGGAGTATGCGTCTGCAACAACAAGCCTGCTGTTTAATCTGTCTGTGGGAAACAATCCCGACGGCGGAATGATGTCACTCTATAATGAAGTGTTTAATGTGCAGAGGGAGATAATCTGTAAGGCGGCTGACGAGGGACGATGCGTAATTGTAGGCAGATGTGCTGACTACATACTTCGTGAGAGAGATGACTGCATGAATGTTTTTATTCATGCCTCAACTGAAAAGCGTGCAAACAGAATAGTTGCCATTTACGGAGATGACTCAAAGAATCCGGAAAAGCGCCTTAAAGAAATGGACAAGAAAAGACGTGTTTACTGCCGCAACTTCACCGGACAGGAATGGGGAGAAACACATAACTATCAGCTTTGTATTGACAGCGGATTTTATGGTATTGAAAAGAGCGCTGATATTATCGCTGAAACGGTGAAGTAAGAGTTATACAAAAAATAAGCAGCCGCAGATTTTTTTAACTACGGCTGTTTTTATTGCAGAAAAATTATTATTCCTGCAACATTTTTGTGTTTTCAGTCGTCTAATATACGAGCGCTTTAAAAATGATGCATCATTCTTATTTATATAGATGAGGCAAGAAAACCTTGCCGAAATCTATTCGCCATATTTTGCGGTTGTCACCTCTGGTGACGGGCAAAATGGCACTATAAATAAAAAGGATGATAATGATGACTGAAATAATGGACAAAAGAAATACGGCAAAAGTAAAGGAATATGAAAGCTTTGTTGAAAATCACCCCAACGGAAATTTCATGCAGTCTGTCAGCTGGACAGGCGTTAAAAACAGCTGGGACTATGAAATTATAATTGTCAGGAACAATAAAAATGATATAACAGGTACAGCACTTGTTCTTATAAAGGAAATACCTGTTTTAAAAAAGGCTTTTCTTTATTCTCCCCACGGACCTGTATGTGATTATAAGGACAGGGGAGTGCTTGAAGAAATAATGGAGGGCATTGAAATACTCCGGAGAAAATACAAAGCATATGAAGCAGTCATTGACCCGTGTATAACTGAAAATGACAGAGATGAAATAGAAATTTTCAAAAGTCTGGGTTTTTCTTTTAAGGTGGACGCTCCGGAACTTTCAACTATACAGGCAAGAAATAATTATGTGCTTAAAATAAACGGCAGAACTAAGCAGGAACTTTTTGATTCATTTCATAAAAAGTGGCGTTACAATATAAGACTTGCAGAAAGAAAAGGAGTTGAGTGCCGGATATGCGGCAGGGAGGCACTTGATGATTTTTATATGCTTATGGAGGAAACCGGAAAGCGTGACGGGTTCTGCATAAGGAGCCGTGAATACTTCGGCAGAATGCTTGATAACCTCGGGGAACACTGCCAGCTTTATATGTGTTATTATGAGGGACACCCTGTTTCTGGTGCGGTTTGCGTACAGTATGCCGGAAAGACCTGCTATGTCTACGGGGCGTCAACCGCCCTTTACAGAAACGTTATGCCCAATTATCTTATGCAGTGGAATATGATATGCTGGGCGGTGGAAAGCGGCTGCTGGCTTTACGATTTCCAGGGTATACCTTTTTATAAGGACGAAACTCACCCTAATTACGGCGTTTACCGCTTTAAAAAAGGCTTTAACGGAGAGGTTATGACCTATGCCGGAGAATTTTCAAAGTGTTATAACAGGGCGGCGAAGATTGCAGTTAAGACAGCCGGATTTTTATACAGGAGGATTTTCAGAAAGAATCCGTCCGAGCTGCTTGCAAGGCTTTCTAAAATGCCGAAAACGCTGCTTTTAACAGGTATGATTTTATACAGTATTACAAAATTATAATGATTTTTTCGTTTCATTCTTTACATTACTCCTTTAACATGGTATCATAATCAAGGTATTTTATGTTACGAAAGGAAAGAAATCATATGAAAAAATCATTACTTAAAAAAGTCTTCGGACTTTCTGTTGCAGCTTTTATGATGCTGACTTCAGTTGGCTGCGGCTCCGGTTCTGACGATAAGGAATCTTCATATTCAGCTGAGTCTGACGATTCTCTCCAGAAGGTTCTCGACAGCGGAAAGTTTATCTTAGGACTTGACGCAACTTTCAAGCCCATGGGATACACAGATGAAAACGATGAAATAGTAGGCTTTGATATTGACGTTGCAGAGGAAGTGTGCAGCAGAATGGGCGTTGAACTGGTAAAACAGCCTATCAACTGGGACACAAAGGAACAGGACTTAAATGTAGGAAAAATTGACTGTATCTGGAACGGAATGTCCGTTAATCCGGGACGTGCAGAGGAAATGAACCTTTCAGAGCCTTACATGAAAAATTCCATGGTTTTTGTTGTTGGCGCATCAAGCGAGGCTAAGGGTATGGAGGACTTAAAGGGCAAGACAATTGCAGTCCAGAACGGTTCAACAGCACAGGAGATACTTGAATCCTGCGATATTGCCGGAGATATAACAGTTCAGGCTATGGCAACAAACGTTGAGGCACTCCAGCAGCTTGACCTTGCAATCGTTGACGCAGTTTTCCTTGATTCTGTTGTTGCAAACTATGAGATTCAGACAAGCGGCAAGGACTATGTGGTTCTCCCGGACGGTCTTGAAGAGGAAGAATACGCAATCGGTTTCAGAAAGAACGACCAGAAGCTCCGTGACGAAGTTCAGAAGATTCTCAGCGAAATGAAAGCGGACGGCAAGCTTGGTGAAATTTCCACAAAGTGGTTCGGCAGCGATATTACAACTGTAAAATAAGATTAAGCGGTCAGGTTTTCCTTGACCGCTTTTTGTTGACTTTTTCTGAGGTTTTAGTTATAATTAACAGAAGGAAAAATCGGAATTGTGGTGGTAGATAATATGGAATGGTTTAATGTTTTTGGGCTGATTTTTATTGTAGTCATTATGATACCCAATATTGTATTTGCGATTAAGTGCAAAGATGGATTTCATAATAAGTGGAACAATAAATATGTTGAGGGCATAGAACAAGTAGGGAGATTAGGTTGTTTCGGATTCATGATAATCAATATTCCAGGAACTTGGTTCGGGTGGTGGTCTGACGAAGCATTTGCACTGTATCTGATTGTAGATGCCATATTGGTAATGCTTTATTGTGCAATTTGGATTATATGTTTTAAGAGAAACAGCGTTTTCAGAGCATTAGCACTTTCTATTATTCCTTCAATTTTGTTTTTATTTAGTGGAATTATGAGTAGGTCAGTGCTATTGATTATAGCATCAATATTATTTGCACCAAGTCATATTGTGATTTCATATAGAAATGCAAAATGATATTTGCAAATTCCAGTTTGTAGGGGACGGCGCCCACGACGTCCCGGTCGGTGACCAGTTCAGTGACATTGAAAATACGGGACGTCGAGGGCGCCGTCACCCTACATATAATAGGCAATATTCCAAATAAATCGAATTTTTTCAGAAAAACCGCAAATGGCACTTGCTATTTGCGGTTTTTTTAGTTATAATGTATTAGTATGCTAAATTTACAGAGAGGTGATCAAATTGTCCGGAAAGGAAATACTTGACGTTACATTGATACTCCTTGAGTATCTTGTACCGACATTAAAGCTTTTTTTCTTTACGCTGCTTTTCTCCATACCGCTGGGAATGGTAGTGGCGCTGCTTAAAATGTGTAAATTCAAGCCGGTTTCGTGGCTTACAAATATTTACATACTCATCATGAGAGGTACTCCTCTTATGCTCCAGATAATAGCAATTTACTATGCTATACCGTATCTGAAAATCAGCGAAAATCTTCCGGTGTTTCTGAAAAATATCCTTGACGGGATTGATATTCAGGGCGACGCATTTATGTTCAGAGCCGTGCTGACCGCTTTTGTGCTCAACTATGCGGCTTATTTTGCTGAAATTTTCAGAGGCGGAATAGAGTCCATTCCAAAGGGACAGTATGAGGCGTCAGAGGCGCTGGGATTTACTAAAATCCAGACATTCTTCCATATCATTCTGCCGCAGGTAATCAAGAGGATTGTTCCGGCAAGCTCAAACGAAGTGGTAATACTTGTAAAGGACACGTCTTTGGCAAACATTGTAGCCTATGCGGAAATAACTCTGAAAGCAAAGCAGCAGATGCAGATTTACAGCTCGCTGACACCGCTTTTTATTGCCGGTGCGTTCTATTTTGTGATATCAATGGTAATGACTGTTGTTTTCACATTCATCGAAAAAAAACTGAACTATTACAGATAAAAGGAGGAAATGTCTATGTCTATGCTTGAAGTCAGAAACCTTTCAAAAAGCTTTGGCAGCAACAAGGTTTTAAAGGATATTTCCTTTGAGGTGGAAAAAGGACAGGTCGTTGCTGTAATTGGTCCTTCCGGCAGCGGAAAGTCAACAATGCTCAGATGTATAAATCAGCTTGAAAAGGCGGACGGCGGTACTGTAAACGTCTGCGGAATGTCTATGTTTACTGCCGGAGAAAACGGCGGTGCTGTTTACGCTCCGGCGAAAACTCTCCGTGAGATAAGGCTTAAAGTGGGACTGGTTTTCCAGAACTTCAATCTTTTTCCGCATTTCAACGTACTCAGAAATATTACCGAAGCGCCGGTGCGTGTTCTTAAAATGAACAGAAAGGACGCAGAGGAAAAGGGCATGGAACTGCTGAAAAAAATGGGACTTTCCGACAAGGCAAAGTCTTATCCATTTGAGCTTTCCGGCGGACAGCAGCAGAGAGTTTCAATTGCAAGAGCGCTTGCACTCAGTCCGGAGATACTGTTTTTCGATGAGCCGACTTCTGCCCTCGACCCGGAGCTTACAGGGGAGATACTAAAGGTTATCAAGGAACTTGCCGAAGAAAAAATGACTATGGTAATCGTCACTCACGAAATGGCGTTTGCAAGAGATGTTGCAAATCATGTCATTTTCATGGACGGCGGTGTTATAATTGAAGAGGGAACGCCGGACGAGGTGTTCGGAAACACAAGCAACGAGAGGACAAAGCAGTTTTTGCAGAGATTTCTTGAATAATCCTGAACTCTGATGCATAAATTTTCGACATAGGGGGTAATGACATGACAAATCTTCTGGTACATAAATTTGTTAAAAACTATGATGATATAAACAATCCTGCTGTAAGAAGAAATTACGGAACATTAAGCAGCTTAGTCGGAATTTTCTGCAATATAATGCTGTTTTTGCTTAAATATGTTATGGGTACGCTGTCCGGCTCGATTTCCATTATTTCCGACGCATTCAACAATCTTTCCGACAGCGCCGGCTGTATAGTGACACTACTGGGCTATAAGATGGCGTCGAAGCCTGCGGATAAGGACCATCCGTTCGGTCACGGAAGAATGGAGTATCTGACCGCACTCTTTATTGCCGCACTCATTCTTATAGTAGCGTTTGAACTGCTGAAAAACTCCATTGAGAAGATAATCCATCCGGAAAAGCTTGTGTTCAGCGCAGTTGTGCTGGTATCACTTATCGTGTCAATACTCGTCAAGCTTTGGATGTCAGTTTTTAACGGCAAGCTTGGCAGGAAAATTGATTCCGCAGTAATGCTTGCAACCTCAAAGGACAGCAGGACTGACGTTATAGCAACTTCTGCGACCTGTATCGCAATTGTTTCAGCGCTGTTCACCGATCTGCCTTTGGACGGAATTATGGGTATTGTGGTTTCCGCTTTCATTTTCAAATCAGGTATTGACATTGTAAAAGATACTGTTGACAATCTTCTCGGCAGACCGGCAGACCCTGAGATTATTGCGGCAATAAAGGACATCGTTGACGAAAATGAAAAGATAATCGGAATACATGACCTTGTTATCCACAATTACGGTCCGGGAAACATGATAGGCAGCTGCCATGCGGAAGTGAAAAGCTCAGAGGATTTTGTGGAAGTTCACGATATGATAGATATGGTTGAGCGTGAGATACATGACAAGCTCAATATTATGATGACCATTCACATGGACCCTATCGAAATGGACAACGAACACGTCAACGGGCTCCGTGAAATGATGAGAACTATTGTAAAAGGCATTGATCAGTCGCTGCATATCCATGATTTCAGAGTGGTTTCTGGGGACACCCACACAAATCTGATTTTCGACATTGTTGTGCCGTATGAATGCAGCTGTACCGAAAACGATATCAGACATATCATAGATGAAAAGCTTGGTGAAATGGAAACGGCTTACTATGCCGTTATAACATTTGACAGGGAATACTGATAAAGGAAGTGAAAATATGGGACCTTACAGATATAAAGTGATTTCGATTGAGGGAGAGTATGCCACAATCCAGCGTACTGACGATGACAAAGGGGATACCTTATTTATTGCGCTGGCACTTCTTCCGCCGGGTACTGACCTTGGTACAGAGCTGTTATGGGAAAATTTCGAGTACTCTATCTTGTAAATATTTCCTTAAAAACTGAATTTAACCTAAATATTCTGGTTTTTGTTCCTGTTTTTTCGTGCAATGTGCCAATGCTAAAAATATCAAAATCTCTTGACAAATATAAGCCAAAATGTTATTATAATAATATAATTATAAAATTGGAGGAATAAACATGAAGAATTCACTTAAAAAAATCATGGCCGGCGTAAGCGCTGCTGCTATGCTCGCTGCTATGCCAGCTACTGGTGTATTTGCTGCTGAAGAATCAGCATTCTCAGTAAGAGAAGTTGAAGCAGGCGTTGTAATCACTAACTATACAGATAAGACAGCTGAAAAGATTGTTATCCCATCAGAAATCGATGGTAAGACAGTTGTAGGTGTTGACAACTTTGCATTCGGTCTCGTAAGCCAGGACGTTACAATCGTAGTTCCTGCAACTCTTACACTTGACAACCTTGACGTAGCTTCATTCATGACAGCTGCTGTTGTAAACAAGGGTATTGTTGAGGCTTCAGGCGCAACAACTGTTAACGGCGTTGTTAAGTACTGGATCAACGATGTTGTAGGCATGAACTACACAGACGCTCAGATCGCTGAAGCAGTTTCAAAGGCAGTTGCACACGTTGGTGATGTTGCAGTCGGCGCAACACTTGAAGAAACAGCTCTTATGGTTGTTAAGGAAATCCAGGCTGGAAACTGCGGTTTCTCAGATGCTAACCTTGAAAGACTTGACCTCGTTCTCAAGACAGTTCCATACGGTTCTGTAACTCTTGAAGGTCCTGACGGCACAGATGCTCAGACATACGCTGCTGGCAAGATCAACCTCAAGTATGTTGTAACAAGCGCAAGCGAATACGAGTTAGGTGACGTTACACGTGATGGTAAGGTAAACCTTTACGATGCAATTGCAATTTCCAAGTACATGATGAAAGACCTTGAACTTGACGACGAACAGCTTGAAATTGGCGATCTCAATGGAGATGGTAAGGTAAACCTTTACGATGCAATTGAAGTTGCAAAGATAATGATGGGTTAATAATAGCCAGTAATTTATCCCCGATTTTTTAAATCGGGGATTTTTTATATTCAGATTTTAAAAGGGACGCATATTTTAATGCGTCCCTTTTGTTATCATAATTTCTGTATTTTAGCAAAGTTGGCCATGATTTTCTTTGTGCCGACTTTTTCAAAGGCAATTTCCAGCATAGCGTCATTTGCCATTTTTCTTACGCTTAAAATAGTACCTTCTCCGAAAATGTTGTGCTTGACTCTTTCGCCGACAGCGTAATCAGCACCGGAAGCTGATTTCGATTTTGCCGCTTTGTTGCTTGCAAGCTGCTGCTGAAGTGAAATTGAATTGACTTTTGAAACGGGCGGCTTGTCTGTGTTTGCAATAATTGTGTTGTCGTGCTTTTCAATGAGATTTTTGTCGATTTCCTTTATAAATCTTGATGTGACATTTCGCTGTGTTGAACCGAAAAGCATTCGCTGCGCAGAACTGCTGAGATAGAGATGCTTTTTCGCACGGGTAATTGCAACGTAAGCAAGGCGGCGCTCCTCCTCGATTTCCTCGTCACTGCCAAAGCACCTGCCGCTTGGGAAAATGCCGTCTTCCATACCGACTGCAAACACGTTATTGAACTCAAGTCCCTTTGCGGAGTGGACAGTCATGAGGACAACAGCGTCGGTGTCAGAATCCATCTTGTCAAGGTCGGTGTAAAGGGAGATTTCCTCAAGAAATTCGCTGAGCGACGGTTCTTCGCTTTCCTCAATATAAGTGTTGATTGTCGATTTAAGCTCTTCAATATTCTCAATTCGGGTAAGACCCTCGTCACCAAGACTTTTCATGTAGTCAAGGTAGCCTGTTTTTTCAAGCATAAGGTCGAAAAACTCGTCAAGGGGCATTTCCTCTGAGGCTTTTTTCAAGTCCTCAAACATTTTTGCTGTAGATTTAAGCGCACCCGATTTTTTTGAAAGCATAGGGTAATCACCTGCATTTTTCATCACCTCAACAGGTGAAAGCCCCAGATCAGTTGTAATGTCCATGATTACGCCAAGAGTGCTGTCGCCGATTCCACGTTTTGGCTCGTTGATGATACGTCTGAATCTCAGCAGGTCATTTTCATTGTTGATTACCGCAAGATAGGAAGTAAGGTCCTTGATTTCCTTGCGGTCATAGAATCTCGTACCGCCGAAAACACGGTAGGGGATACCGCTTTTCACAAATGCCTGTTCTATAGTGTTGGACTGAGCATTCATTCTGTAAAGCACCGCATTATCGCTGTACTTTCCGCCGTCCCTGACCGATTCAAGCACCTTTGACGCTACAAAAGCAGCCTCGTCACGCTCGTCCTTTGCCTTGAACCAGTAAATCTTGTCGCCCTCGCCGCTGTCAGTCCACAGATTTTTGGACTTTCTCTCGGAATTGTTTTTGATAACGGAGTTAGCGGCGTCAAGGATATTCTGAGTTGAACGGTAATTCTGTTCCAGTCTTATGACCTTGCTGCCTGCAAACTGCTTTTCAAAGCTGAGGATATTTTCAATAGTAGCTCCTCTGAACTTGTAGATACTCTGGTCATCATCGCCCACAACGCAAAGGTTATTGTGCTTTGCAGACAGAAGGCTTACCAGTCTGAACTGCGCATGGTTGGTATCCTGATACTCGTCAACCATGATGTATTTATAGCGGTTCTGGTAGTATTCAAGAGCGTCGGGGTACTCAGCAAGAATTTTGACGGTGAGAACAATAATATCGTCAAAGTCAACTGCATTGGACGCAAAAAGGCGTTTCTGATACTCCCTGTAAATCTTTGCAATGACTGTTTTGCGATAGTCTGCCCCGGCATTTTCCTCGTACTCTTCCGGAGTCATAAGCTTGTCCTTTGCAAAGCCGATTTCTGAAAGGACAGACCTCGGCGGAAACTGCTTTTCTGATATTCCTAAATCGTTCATGCAGGATTTAACCACACGCTGGCTGTCATCCGAATCGTAGATAGTAAAGCTGCTCTGATAGCCGAGTCTTTCAATGTCACGCCTTAAAATTCTCACGCAGGCGGAATGGAAAGTTGCCGCCTGTATGTCAAGGGCGTCCTCTCCCAGCATTGCTGAAAGTCTTTCTTTCAGTTCACCGGCGGCTTTGTTGGTGAATGTGATTGCAAGTATGTTCCATGGTTTTATTGGTGAAACGGCAATAGCATCTCTGAGGGTGTCAGGTCCCACATCTGCTCCGTTTAAGTATTCTTCAAGGACACGGCAGTCGTCGTCACTGCCCTGGTATGCCGTGTCATAGTAGGCATTTCCGAAATTTATCATGTTGGCGATACGGTTTACAATAACGGTAGTTTTACCGCTTCCAGCACCGGCAAGAACAAGTACCGGTCCGCTGACAGAAAAAACCGCTTCCCTCTGGCGTTCGTTCATTCTTCCGAAGTATTTTTCAAGTGCTTTCTGTTTAAGTTCTGTGTAGGTCATCATGATTCTCCAATCAAACGGGTTAAGAATTTAAAAGTTTCATCAGATGTGAATGAAAAAACGAAACTTTCTTCAAATGTAATTATATTATAGCATATTTTTTTATGTATGAAAAGTACCTGAGAAAATAATATTTTTTATCAAATTAATAAAAAATTAACGATTTGTTAATATTTTATCTATTTCTTTATTGCAGTAATGTGGTATAATATTAAGCGTAGAGCAAAAGAAAAAAACAGAAAAAAACAAAAGAACAAGGAAAGGGGCTGGAAGAAATTCCGGCTTTTTTCTTTTGCAATTGTAATTTGCAGGATAATATGCATTTGTAGGGGCGAGCATTGCTCGCCCGTGATACCGAACATTTTAATCGGGCGACCAATGGTCGCCCCTACAAATCGGATTTTTCAAAATATAAATTGCATTGCAGCTGGATCAGCTGCAAATTCCAATTTACCCGCAAATAAAATCAACCTGAGAAGAAACAATCCTCTCAGGTTTACTTTTTTAGTATCACAAAATAAAACAGATAAGTCCGCTGCAGCCCTCGTTGATAACTCTCTGCAAGGTTTCCTGCAATTTCATTCTCGCCTCAACCGGCATTTTGTAAAGCTTGTTGTGAAGTCCCTCGTTGACAAGTTCATGGAGTGACTTCCCGAAAATATTCGACTCCCATATCTTCTTAGGATTTTCCTCAAAGCCGGAAAGCAGGTACATCACCAGTTCTTCGCTTTGCTTTTCAGTACCTACAATCGGGCTGACTGTGGTATTTATCGCCGCTTTCATAAGGTGTATGGAGGGTGCGGACGCTTTAAGCTTTACGCCGTATTTTCCGCCCTGCCTGATTATTTCCGGTTCTTCAAGGGAAAGCTCATCAATGTCCGGCATGACTATTCCGTAGCCGGTAGCCTCAACCTCATCAAGTGCAGGCTTGATTCTCTCAAACTCCTTTTTAATGCGGTTAAGCTCCATAAGCACGGGCAGCAGGTCGCTTTCGTTTACTATCTCAATACCCGTAGCCTCGCCTAAAATTTTGTAGAAAAGACTGCTTTCAAGGCTCACCTGAATGGTAACGCTGCCCTGACCCAGGTTCATGTCCGCAATTCTCGATTCCGTGATGTACTGGCACTTTCCCATAAGCTCTGCAGCGTTTTTCACTTCACGGACAATTCTCACATTTTCCGCAGCGTTTCTCACAGCAGAGAAAATCTCGTCTTTGAGCCAGTGACCCTTTTCAAGACCGGTAATCCACTTTTCCATTCTGATGTTGATTTCCTTTATCGGAAACGCAAACAGGATCTGCATGATAATGTCCTTGATGTCCTGTTCATTCAGTTCAAGACAGTTTACCGGAATAACCGTTGCCGAATACTTCTCAGAAAGCTGCTGACACATTGCTTTAGCCTTTTCGCCGGACGGGTCAACGCAGTTCATGATTACCACAAAAGGCTTGTTTATCTCCTTTAACTCGTTTACCACACGCTCCTCAGCCTCGGCGTATTCTTCTCTGGGAATGTCAGAAATGCTTCCGTCTGTTGTCACCACAAGACCGATAGTTGAATGCTCCGAAATGACCTTTCTCGTACCTATCTCTGCCGCCATGTTGAATGGTATTTCCTCTTCAAACCACGGCGTCTGAACCATTCTCGGCGCAGCATTTTCTATGTAGCCGATTGAGCTTGGAACGATGTAGCCTACACAGTCAATCATTCTGACATTGAATCTTGCGCCGTCCTCAAGGTTTACCTCAACAGCCTCTTCCGGAATGAATTTCGGCTCGGTGGTCATGATAGTCTTTCCGGCGGCAGACTGGGGCAGTTCGTCAACTGCACGCTCTCTCTTGAAATCACTTTCAATGTTGGGTATGACCAGAGATTCCATAAACCTTTTTATAAAGGTCGATTTACCTGTGCGGACAGGTCCGACAACACCGATATAAATGTCGCCGTCGGTTCTGCTGGCAATATCGCTGTAAATATCGTTTGTCATGTTTATCCTCCTATACAATCGGGATCAGCAGCATACCGCTGTCGGAAAGCAGTTCGCTTTCAAGGTCGTTTTCTTCCATTATTGCTCTGACAGAGGTGCTGTAGCGCTTGGCAATTTCCCATATATCCTCGCCCTCAACGCCGTAATAAAGCTTGAGAGCATAGTCGCCGTCACGGACTTTTTTGACTGAATCATCAAAGCTTACTTCTGTAACCGCCTCGCAGGAGGAGCAGAGAAAGACGTTTCCGCTGATTTTAAGGTCGGCTTTGAGAGAAATGCTGTCGGAGGAGGTGATAGTGTAGGTGCAGTCGGAAACAGTCACGTTTATGTCAGCGGAGGCGGTTTCGCAAATGTCGTTTACGGGTATTCTCTGTTCAAACGCCTCTGCTTTTTCCATGACCGCCGGCATTGAGTTTTCGCTCTTTACCATAACGCAGTATTCAAGCATACCGCTGACTACAAGGCATTTTTCCTGGCTGTCAACTGCGGTATTTATATTTTTCGGGGTACACCATACGTCATAAACGCAGTCAAAGGCGCCGCCCTCGTTTTCGATAGTCAGCTTTTCCTGTACGTTTTCGCATATCTCAGCAGGCGAACGCTGAATTTTCAGCTTTGACGACGCATATTCACAGGGATATGTGGTTGAGTATACGTCAGTCACAAGCTCTGCCGGCAGGTTTTTCACAGCCTGACAGTTAAGGTTTATTCTCAGTTCGCATTTGAGTATTCGTGTGTCACCGCTGCTGTCGGCAGAGGGGGTAACGTCGCATGAAGCAACGTCTGCTGTAACATTGCAGGCAAAGCTCTCGTCAAGTCCCTCCATATCCACAATCTGACTGAACGGGACTGGAAATTTCATTGTTTCAAGTCCGTTTTCGCAGGAATAGAGGACGTTCACCTTTGCCTCGCCTTTTACAACAAGCTTGTTTGCAACAATTTTTTTATCGGTCACAGCCGGTACTGCGAAAACTCTTGCTATAGAAACAACCGGCTGATTGGAGGAATTGAGTTCAAAGTCCTCTGCGGCTGAGAGCGACTTGAATGCAGAAAGTTTTTTTGCGGCAAATTCAACCGGAATTTTTTTCATCTGCGAATTCATTCCGAAGATATCGCATATTACCTCCTGCGTCTTTTCACCGGAAATTTTTATCTTGACTGAAACTGCTCCCCGCATATCAATTCTGCGCTGATTCACAACACGGCAGTTTATGTGATCAGTTTTGGGAACGAGTGATACGGTCGGCTTAACAGCGGCAGATGACAGCTGAAGCGCCTTATTAAAGGTCATTTTCTGATTTATGCACTGGAGCGTGGGATTGTTTTCAGAACAGTAAAGTATTCTGATATCCGCCAGCAGCTCGTATG
Source organism: Ruminococcus sp. UBA1394 (assembly GCA_002305725.1). Taxonomy (GTDB): domain Bacteria; phylum Bacillota; class Clostridia; order Oscillospirales; family Ruminococcaceae; genus Porcipelethomonas. The sequence continues at coordinate 73,028 of DBQM01000045.1, forward strand.
AAAGGTTATCGCCGTTTATGCTCCATGACAGAACGGACGGTGTGACACAGCACTTTACCAGCTTGAAAATATCCGGGCAGTAGTCAGGCAGAATGTAGTCAAGCTCAACACTCTGCTCCTGTATTCCGTCATAAATGCTTTCAGAAACTGTCAGCATTTCACGGTTGATCTTTAAATCCATTTATATACCTCCTAAAATTATCCAAGTCCGCCGTTTTTTATTTGGGGAGCAATAATCCGGACTTGTACTTGCTAAAACATTATATTCACAGCTGCTGAAATATATGACACAGGAAAATAACTGCGCAGAGTGCACAAAATACAGTGATGTTTTTATACAAAATAACAAAATTTATGAAAAACTTGCACTAAATAAGATTTTTATGTATCATTATTAATGAAGAGCAAAATTCATACCTGAACGTAAGACTTATTATAAGAAAAAATTATAAAAGCTGTGTCAGTAAAAATTTCAGCTTGCGGCAGAAATTAAGGCAACACCGCACAATTAGCGGCTGTCGCCTTTGCCGCACATCTGNNGGGGCGACCTTCGCCTGACAAAAATCTGACTTCGCATCTGCACGACAATAATTGTGCGGTATTGCCTTAAAAAAATGTTTATCTGAGGAGGTATTTATGAAAAATAATAAGATATTAAGTGCGGTTACAGCGTTTGTATGTGCGCTGACCTGTTTTGTCCCTGCACACACCATGGCTTATGAGGCGGAGGATATTGAGGTTAAGGAGGAAACTGCTGTTTCTGAAAACTATACTGAAACTACGATTTTGCAGACAGATTTATATGACGAAGATGAAGCTGTTACAACAGCTCCGGAGCAAGCGGCTGTTACCGTTCCAACTGTTACAACAATTCCCTTGTATGAAAGGGTAACTCTTCCGGTCACTACTGCTTTTATTGCCGGTGTTGATATTAATAATGTAAGACCGGCTTCAGCAGATGATATTGTTATTGAGCCGGGAAGTACTGCTGAAATGAATCTTTCTATTTCTGATACAATGGATAGTTTTGATACCTGTTCCGGAAGTATGAAGCTTCCGGAGGGAATATCCTGTGAAAAAATCACATATGGAGATGACGGTATCGCAGACTTTAAAGTGTCAGGTTCAACAGTTACATTTGAAATGCCGGAAAGTACTGTGACTGTAACATTTTCAGCAGATGAAGATATGTCTGACGGTGAGTATCAGATAAGCTTTGGCTATATCACAAGAACATACAGCCGTCCGTCAGGGGATATTTATATTGCCGGAGGTTATCGCTATGAGGTGTCCGGCGGTGCTGTTAAGGTGGCAAGTCCGGCGGTGACGACTTCTGTTCCGGTGACGACTGTGACTTCGACTACTGAAACAACCCGGACTACCACAACATCAAGAGAAATTTATACAGTTACATCACTTACACAATTTCCGCCTACACCTGTTTCAGCTGTAGCATATACAACTGTTATAGGTTATGCTGATAATGTTGCAGTGCCGGCAGGCGAATATGTAAAAATGAAATTTTCAATACCGTTTTTCAATGAATCATATTATAAAGAGTATGGTGTTCGTTTCAGATTACCTTCCAGTATACTTTGTACTGATATTGTTAACAGCGCAGATAACAGTGAAATAAAATTCAGTGTGAAGCCTGATTTTAATTATAACTGGAGAATATATAATTTTGATATGACTTCTGATGAAGTTGTTCTTACTTTGTTTGTAGCTAACAGTTTTACTCCGGGAACATATCAGCTTGATTTGAAATTTTCCATAAGTGACGGTTCATATATTGATTGTTATAAGTATGAACTTTCCGGCGGAACAATAGAAGTAACAGAATCCAGAAGTCCTTCGGGAACAAGAATTTCTTATTATACACCGGAAACACAGCCGGTATCAACGACCATCATTCCTGTCACAACCACTACTGAAACGCAGAATACTGCTGAATCAGTCACTTATGTTCCGTCAACAGATATAATAAGAAAAGCTTATGCTGATGATGTTGTACTGAGCAGCGGCGTGTCTGCCAAAATGAAATTATCAGTACCGGACAGAGAGGAAAGTGACGGCAGCTGCAATGTATCAGTTAATCTGCCTTATGGAGTATATTGTAATAATATTATTAACAGTAAGGACAGGAAATATATACCGTTTCATATGAGTATAAGCAGGGAGGAAACTCTTGTTTCATTTTCAATCTCCTCAGATACAGTAGTTATGACTCTTTCTATAGGCGGAGAAATTTCTCCGGGAACATATCAGGCAATATTTAAAGCGGACGGGTCATATATGATTCCATATGAATCATGTTCTTATCTGACAGGAAATTATGAATATGATTTTTCCGGCGGAGCAATAGAAATTGCTGATTCGGGAACTTCTTCCGTAACAACTGCTCCATCTGTCACACAACCGGAAAAAACGGAAACACAGCAAGTAACAACAACTGTTATTCCGGTCACACAGCTGGAAAAAACGGAACCCCTGCCCGGAGCAATATCTGTTCTTCCGGTCACACAACCGGAAAATACAGAAACGCAGCCTGTGACAACGACCATAATTCCAGTCACAACAGTTCCCGAAACAGAGGAAACAACGCAGACTACTACAACATCAATAGAAATTGTTACGTCAATTTATATTGTTACATCGTTACCTCCCGGTCAATGTCAATGGATTCCCGGCGCAGAAATTGAAAGAAAAGTTTACGTTGATGATGTAACACTGAATATCGGTGAGACTGCTGAAATGAAGTTATCAGTACCGGACAGGGAAACTATTGACGACGATTATTATATAACTGCATATCTTCCGGCTGGAGTATACTGTGAAAATATTATTGACTGTGAAACTGAGCTGAGTATAAAGTTTAGTATGAAAACTGATGAAGAGAATAATTCAGTTTCATTTTCTATGCCGTCAGACGAGATAATTATGACCATTTCTGCAGAAGACGGCAGTGTTCCGGGAACATATAGTACAAGGTTTTCATCAAGTGCAAGATATAGTAATTCCTCCGGAGACTATTATCATATATTTGGAAATATTTCGTTGAATTTTTCCGGCGGTACAATAGAAATAACAGACCAGGAAAGTCCAGCCGTAACAACGACCGTGATTCCGGTCACACAACCGGAAAATACAGAAACACAGCCTGTGACAACGACCATAATTCCTGTCACAACAGTTCCGGAAACACAGGAAACAGAGCCTGAAACACGGTTAAAAGGCGACATTTCCGGAAACGGTGAGATTGACATATATGACGCTGTTGAAATTGCGAAAGAAATACTGGGAATGAGAACGTTTACAGAGGAAGAAAAGAAAATCGCCGATATAAACGGTGACGGCATGGTTAATTTATATGATGCTATTGAAATTGCCGGAATGTTTATTTATAGTGAAAGCAAAAAATAATTTTGCTTTCACTATAATAATTTATTTTATTGCCTTGCACATCCGCTTACTTCGTAAGCTTCGTGCATATCGGCAAATAGTAAACGAAAAATATTTTTTTCGTTTACTATAAATAAGTATTCGTATGGTCTGGGCAGACGGCGGAAAGCCGTCTGCTTTTTGCTGCGAAATGACAAAAAACTGTATAAATATGCTCTGATTTAATTGACAATAAACGAGTATTATGTTAAAATGAAAGTATCATTATGAAAGTACGGAAGGAGTTTGAAAAATGAAGTTTTCAGACGGATTTTGGCTGAATCAGCGTGGATTTGACGTAAACTATGCCGTTTCAGCATATGAAATAACAACAACTGCCAACTCAATTACTGTTTTTGCAACCTCTTCTGCAATCTATAACAGAGCAATGACACTTGGCGGCGTCACATTTGAAATTACCTATACTTCAACAGCGCCAGACGTTATCAAGGTAAGTATAGTTCATCATAAGGGCACCCTTAAAAACGCACCTAAATATGAACTTAACGAGGATTTAGGCTATACTCCTGAAATCACAACAGGCGAGGACTTCGCTGAAATGGTTTCCGGAAACACAAAGGTGAGAATCAAAAAGGGCTATGACTGGGACGTTGAGTTCAGCTATAAGGGTAAGCGTCTTACAGGCGGAGCATGGAGAGCAACTTCGTATATTGAAGAAAACCAGTTCAGAGCGGACAACCGTGTAAATAGTATGCGTGACGATAACTTCTGGGGCTATCCGGCAGATGAACACCATACATATATGAGAGAACAGCTTACTCTCGGAATCGGAGAATGTATTTACGGCTTCGGCGAAAAATTTACTACTTTCGTTAAGAATGGTCAGAACGTTGAAATGTGGAATTCTGACGGCGGTACCTGCTCAGACCAGAGCTATAAGTGTATTCCTTTCTATATTTCTTCAAACGGCTACGGTGTGTTTGTAAACAGTTCGGACAAGGTTTCCTATGAAATTGCGTCAGATACAGTTTCAAAGGTGTCCATTACAGTTCCCGGCGAGGAGATAGAATACTTCCTTATCGGCGGTGAAAACCTGCGTGAAGTCCTTGCAAACTACACAACCCTTACAGGAAAGCCTGCACTTCCACCTGCAAAGACATTTGGTCTGTGGCTTTCAACTTCATTCACCACAACCTATGACGAGGAAACAATTACTTCATTTATTGACGGCATGGCTGAAAGGGATATTCCTCTCCAGATGTTCCATTTTGATTGTTTCTGGATGAAAGGCTATGAATGGTGTAACTTTGAATGGGATAAGACACAGTTCCCTGACCCTCCGGCAATGCTGAAAAGACTCAAAGACAGAGGTCTTGGAATCTGCGTATGGATTAACCCGTATATTGCCCAGCGCTCAAAGCTTTTTGACGAGGGCGTTGAAAACGGCTACTTTATAAAGAATCTTGACGGCAGCGTGTTCCAGTGTGATATGTGGCAGCCGGGAATGGCTATCGTTGACTTTACAAATCCGGCAGCCTGCGAATGGTTTGCATCAAAGCTCAGAGCACTCTGTGAAATGGGCGTAACAGCCATCAAGACAGACTTCGGTGAAAGAATTCCTACAAAGGTTAAATATTACAGCGGCGAAGACCCGATAAAGATGCACAACTACTATACATACCTTTACAACAAGCTTGTGTTTAACGTGCTGAAAGACTACTACGGCGAAAATCAGGCCTGCCTGTTTGCAAGAAGTGCAACAGCCGGCGGTCAGCAGTTCCCTGTACACTGGGGCGGTGACTGTTCTGCTGAATACTCCTCAATGGCAGAAACTCTCAGAGGCGGACTTTCCCTCTGTGCATCCGGTTTCGGATATTTCAGCCACGATATCGGCGGATTTGAGGCTACTGCTTCACCGGACGTTTACAAGAGATGGTGTGCGTTTGGTCTGATGTCAACACACAGCCGTCTGCACGGTTCAACTTCCTACAGAGTTCCGTGGGCTTATGAGGAGGACACACCGGACAATCCGGAAAATGCCTGCGCAGTTCTGCGTTTCTTCACAAAGCTCAAGGGCAGACTTATGCCATACCTCTTCTCACAGGCTGTTTACACTTCAACAGTTGGTGTGCCTATGATGAGAGCAATGGTTATCGACTATGCTGATGACCCTGCCTGCCTGTTCCTTGACAGACAGTATATGCTCGGTGACAATCTTCTCTGCGCACCGGTTCTCAGTGAGGACGGCAATGTTACATTCTATCTGCCGGCAGGAAAGTGGACCGATATTATCACAGGCGAAACATTCGACGGCGGAAGATATATCACAAGAAATTGCTCATATCTTGAAATGCCTGTTCTTGCAAGACCGGATTCAATCGTTGTCTACGGCGACTTCAAAAACAGCTTTGAATATGACTATATCAGCAATGCAAATGCTGTTATATACAATCTGGGCGACGGCAAAACTGCTGAAACTTCAGTTTATGATACTGACGCAAACAAGGTTATGTCAATGACAGCTGTAAGAAACGGCAATGAGATTACAGTAACTTATACAAGTACTGCGGAATTTAAGATCACAGCCGGAGAAAAGACTGTTGACGCACCTGCTGCGGACAGCGGTAAAATTGTTATTGCTTTATAAAATCAAATAATCATAGGGGGACTATACTCCCTATGATTACTAATAAACGGAGATATGCAAAATGGGAAAAAATGAAATTGATCATGTCTGGACAGACAAAAAGCGTACCCTTTTCGGACTTCCTTTATCATTCACAAGATATTTTCTGACTGAGAATAAGTTTATCACAAGAGTCGGACTGCTTAGTCTTGAGGAAGATGAACTTGACCTTTACACCGTAACGGATAAAAAACTTGTTCTTCCTTTTAAGCAGAGGATATTCGGATGCGGTACTATAATACTTTATGTCAGAGATACCGATACTCCTATAAAAGAGATAAAAGCAGTTAAAAATCCGAGAAAGGTTCTGGCGGAGCTTGACAAGTATATCAATATCCAGCGTGACCGCTACAGAACAAGAGGACGTGACATGATAGGCTATGATGTTCACGACTGTGACTGCGATGACTGTAATGACGACGATATAAACTGAAATTAATGTAAAAAGAGATGTGAAATTATGCTTGAATTTATAACCGAAAAAGAAACCTGCTGGGAAAGACTCCAAAAGGAACACCGCCCTATATACATTTACGGCATGGGTGACGGTGCAATGAAAATAATGTCTGTTTTCAAAAAATACGGCATTAAAACGTCGGGCATATTTGCAAGTGATGATTTTGTAAGAGGACATTATTTTGAGGGATTCAGAGTAATGCGACTGTCTGAGGTTGAGGAGCTTGAACCGGATTTTGCAGTAGTACTGGCGTTTGCCGCCGGATATGAGGAGCTTGTTGACCGTATCAAAATGATAAACAAGAAACACAAGCTTTACGTCCCCGACGTGCCTGTTATCGGCAGCGGACTGTTTACATATGATTACTGTAAGGAACACGCTGAACAGTTCCAGGAGGTTTATGACCTTCTTGCTGACCAGCATTCAAAAAAGGTTTATGCGTCTGTTATAAACTTTAAAATCAGCGGTGACATAAAATATCTTGAAGATATTACATCTACCAAAACTGAAATATACAGGGATATAATCAAGCCTAATCTCAATGAGCATTATGTTGACCTTGGAGCGTACAACGGAGATACCATAAAGGAACTGCTGGAGATAACACGCAATCGCTATGTGAGAGTTTACGCTATGGAGCCGGACAGGAAAAACTTCAAAAAGCTCTGTCGCTATATAGAGGGCAAAAACCATATTTATGCCTATAACAATGCGGCATGGTGTATTGATACGCAGCTGCCGTTTTCTTCAAAGTCCGGACGCCAGTCCTCTCTTGCCACAAGCACCGGAACAAAGTATATTGAAAGCAAGTCGGTGGACAGTATGCTTGGTGGCGATGAGGCAACGCTTATCAAAATGGACGTTGAGGGCGCAGAGCGTGAGGCTTTGTGGGGTGCCTGTCAGACTATTGCAAGGTATAATCCAAGACTCATGGTTGCCCTTTATCATCGAAATGAGGATTTGTATGAACTTCCTTTGCTCGTCCATAAGCTGAATCCGAAATACAAGCTTTATATAAGACACCAGCTTTACATTCCTGCATGGGAAACCAATCTTTATGCAACTCTTTAAAATAAAGAAACCCGCATCAGCTGATGCGGGTTTTTTATATTACGGCAGAAGTCTGTTGATATCTCTCGGGAACATACTGCACATTCTTACGTTTGGTGCGTCAATAATCTTCATAACAAGTCTTTCAAGACCGATACCCAGACCGCCGTGAGGTGGCAGACCGTATTTGTGCGCTTCAAGGTAGTACTTGAAGTCGTCTGGATTCAGTCCCTGCGCCTTCATCTTTTCAACCTGTTCGTTGTAGTCATGGATTCTCTGACCACCGCTTGTGATTTCAAGTCCTCTGAAAAGCAGGTCGAACTTGTAAGCAAGACGTGGGTCTTCTCTGTCGTTCATAGCATAGAACGGAGGCTTTGAAGACGGGAAGTGAGTTACGAAAATAAAGTCGCTGTCAAAGGTTTCCTTTGCGTACTCGCAGATTGCAACTTCATCTTCCGGTTCAAGGTCAAGCTTGTTCTTTGAACCCTTGTTGCCCAGAATTTCCTTTGCCTCAAGGAGTGTAACACATGGTATCTCCCTGATAACCGGAATCTTTGCTTCAAGTATTTCAATTTCGTTAGCGTAGTTTTCTTTGATATATTCCATTACATATTTCAGCATGGCAGTTTCCATTGCCATAACGTCATACATACTGTCAATATAACCCATTTCAAAGTCAAGACCGATATACTCGTTAATGTGTCTTGAAGTTGCGTGTTTTTCAGCACGGTAAACAGGTCCGATCTCGAAAACTCTGTCAAAGAACGCAACAGCAGTCTGCTTGTAGAACTGCGGTGACTGATTTAAGAACGCCGGCTTGTCGAAATATTCAAGATGGAATATGTTTGAGCCGCCCTCTGCACCCTGTGCAACAATTTTCGGAGTGTGAATTTCTGTAAAGTTTTCTTTGAGCATGAACTCTCTGAATCCGTTGCAGACGCCCTCCTGGAGTTTGAAAATCGCTCTTTCGTAAGCGTTTCTCAGAGCAACAGAACGGTTATTGAGATTTATGTCAAGAGTACAACCAAGACGCTTGTTTGGTACATGGAGAGGATATTCCTCAGCCGGATTTGAAATAAGACTGATGTTTTTCAGAATAATTTCAATACCGTTGTAACCCTTGTCGTTCTTTGTTACAGTACCTGTAATATTTACAAAGAAGCCCTCTTTGAGTCCCTCAATGCTGTCCTTGCAGTTCTCCGGAGAGTAGATAGTCTGGAGCAGATATCTGCCGGTTCTCACAACGATGAATGAGAAATCAGCCATGTTTCTGATTTTGTGAACACAGCAGCTTAGTGTGATGTCCTTGCCGATATTGTCAAGGGCGTCGGAAATCTCAAATTCCTTTTTCAGATTTTCCGGACTTATCTGCATGATATTTTTTGAAGTTGACGGCTTGTAGGAATCAGCATTTTTGTAAGCTGTCATGTCAAGCTTTGTTTCGTCAGCTTTCTTTTCAGCGGTATCGTCAGCGGAAACAGCGGCAGTTTCAGCGGAGAGTGAGGAGAGTTTTTTCTCCAGTTCTTCCTTGATAACCTTTGGAGTACAAGCGCCTTTTAACTGTTTTGAACACTGTCCCATAAGGAAACCGAATACCTTTGTTTCGCCGTTTTTGTACTGTTCAACAGCTGTACCGTTAGCGGAAAGGACTTCTGCGATAACTTCGTTTACCTTTGCCATATCGTTAACGATAAACATACCTTTTTCCTTTGCGATATCTTCCGGTGACTTTCCGGAGGCAATCATTTCACGCAGGATAGTCTTGGCGTCGTTTTTGGAAACCTTTTCTGTATCAGCCATTTCAACAAGCTTTGCAAAAGCTTCAGCAGTAAACGGCAGATTTTCCATTGTGACTTCGCCTAAGTTTACACGTCTTAAAAGCTCAACGATAACGAAGTTTGCAACGCTTTTCGGGTTGTTGTATGCCTTTACAGCATTGTCATAGAAGTCGGAAACGATTTTCTTGTTTATGATGATTTTAGCGTCAACGTCTGAAAGACCATACTGCTCAGTATATCTTGCAAGGCGCTTGTTAGGCATTTCCGGCAGCTGTGCCTTGATGCTGTCAAGCTGCTCGTCGGTGAAGTTTACCTGCAGGATATCCGGTTCCGGGAAGTAGCGGTAATCGTGAGCGTCCTCCTTGGTTCTCATGGAGGTTGTTTCGCCTCTGTTGTCGTTGTAACGTCTTGTTTCCTGAATAACACGCTTGCCCATGTCAAGCAGTCTTGACTGACGCTTTATCTCGTATTCAATCGCACGGCCTATGGATTTGAGTGAGTTTAAGTTCTTGCACTCTGTTCTTGTACCGAACTCCTTGTCGCCCGGTTTCATAATAGACACGTTAACGTCGCATCTTAAAGAACCCTGTTCCATTTTACAGTCGCAGACACCAGCATACTGCAAAAGCAGGCTTACCTTTTCAAAGAAAGCCTTTGCCTCTTCTGCGGAGGAAATGTCAGGCTCGGTAACGATTTCGATAAGCGGTACGCCGCAGCGGTTGTAGTCAGCAAGTGAAACTGCGTTGAAGTCATCGTGGACAAGCTTTCCGGCGTCCTCTTCAAGATGGATACGGTTTACTCTGATGTTCTTTTTCTTTCCGTTTACTTCGATAGGCACAAGACCGTTTATACAAAGCGGTCTTTCCAGCTGTGAAATCTGGTAAGCTTTCGGAAGGTCAGGGTAGAAGTAGTTTTTTCTGTCGAATACAGAAAATTTATTGATATCGCAGCCCAGCGCAAAGCCGGCTTTTACTGCGTACTCAACAGCAGTCTGGTTGATTACCGGAAGAGTACCCGGCATACCTGTGCAGACAGGACAGCAGCGGGAGTTCTGGTCGCCGCCGAATTCAGCGTTACAGGTACAGAAAACCTTTGATTTGGTCAGAAGTTCCGCATGGATTTCCAGACCGATTACAGGAATATATGATGACATGATTTTTTACCTCCAGTCAGACAAGCTCAGGGGCTTTGTAATCGAATGTCTGCTCAAAAGCGTCAGCCGCACCGATAATTGCCGCCTCGTCGAATTTTTTGCCTATAATGGACATACCAACAGGCATACCGTCCTTGTTGTATCCGCAAGGTGTGGAAATACCCGGCAGACCTGCGATATTAACAGTAACTGTGCAGATATCAGCCTTGTACATCTTTACAGGGTCGGACACGTTTTCGTCTGTGCCGTAAGCTACAGACGGAGTTGTCGGAGTAAGAATCATATCGCATTTTTCAAAAATGCTGTCATATTCAGCGGAAATTTTCTGCTTTAATGCAAGAGCCTTTCCGTAGTAAGCGTCATAGTAGCCGCTTGAAAGGGCATAGTTTCCGAGGAGAATTCTTCTCTTTACCTCGCTGCCGAAGCCCTCTGCTCTTGAATTGCAGATAAGCTCGTTGAAGTTTTCACCCTTTTCACTTCTGTGACCGTACTTGATACCGTCATATCTTGAAAGGTTTGAAGAAGCCTCAGCGGAGGAGATAAGGTAATAAGCCGGAACAGCGTATTTAAGGCTCGGCATACTGCATTCAACCAGTTCAGCACCCATTTCCTCGTACTTTTTCGCAGCAGCCATGACAGCGTCAGCGACCTCACGGTCGATACCCTCGCCGTAAAATTCCTTAGGCAGAGCAATTTTAACGCCCTTCATGCCTTTGCCGATTGCGGAAGTGTAGTCCATCGTCGGATTCTTTGCGGCAGTACCGTCATGACGGTCATAGCCGGCAATTGCGTTTAAGATGATTGCGCAGTCGTGAGCGTCCTTTGCGATTGGACCAATTTGGTCAAGAGATGATGCGAACGCCACAAGACCGTAACGTGAAACTCTTCCGTAGGTAGGTTTCAGACCGGTAACACCGCAGAAAGCCGCAGGCTGTCTTATAGAACCGCCTGTATCTGAACCTAAGGCTGCAGCGCAAAGTGATGCAGAAACGCATGATGCAGAACCGCCCGAAGAACCGCCCGGTACACGCTTTGTATCGTAAGGGTTTTTAGTCTTTGCGAAAGCGGAAGTCTGAGTAGAACCGCCCATTGCAAATTCGTCCATGCTTGTTTTTCCCAGCATAACAATACCCTGTGAATTAAGCTTTTCCATGACTGTTGCGTTGTAAGGCGGAACAAAGTTCTCCAGCATTTTTGAAGCACAGGTTGTTCTGATACCGTCTGTGCAGATATTGTCCTTTATAGCGAGAGGGATTCCGCAAAGGTCTGAGGCATTGCCGCTGTTTATAAGCTGCTGAGCGTTTTCAGCGTCGCTCATAGCCTTTTCCTTTGTGACGGTAATATAGCTTTCAAGCTTTCCGTCATATTTATCAATTCTGTCGATGTAGGACTGAGTAAGCTCGGCAGCGGAGATTTCCCTGCCGTCAAGGAGCTTTCTCATCTCTCTTATTTTAAGCTTTGTAATATCCATTTCCTAACCTCTGATTTCTAAATTATTCAACAACCTTCGGAACAACAAAGCAGTTTTCACTGTTTACAGCGTTCTGAAGAATTTTTTCTGTCGGCATACTCGGCTCTGAGGCGTCCTCACGCAAATCGTTTAGATAAACGTTCTTGTTGTCTGCCAGAGCGTCATAGGTGACGTCAATTTCCTTGATTGTATCCATAATTTCAATAATGCTTGTCATTTCCTCAGCGGTTTTTTTGAGTTCGTCCTCGGTAAAGGCAAGCTTTCCCAGTTTGGAAAGATATGCGACCATTTCAAGATCCATAGCAGTTTCCCCTTTTCTGTAAAATAAACATATAGTTAATTATACAACATTTCGGGCACTATTGCAAGTTTTTTTCCAATTATAATTATTTTATTTTGTGTAAAGTTAATCTTTGAAATTTATTGTTGATTTGTAACTAAAAAACATGAGAAAATTTATGCAAAAAGCGGAATATTCTCAGAGCTGTGGACAAAATCCGGGTTATGCGTATCATTATTTATGAAAGCAGCCAAAAGTTTTATAATTAATCAGAAAGGATGATATTTATGAAAAAACTCACAAAATGTCTTGCTGTGCTTTCGTCTGCCGTTATGGCGCTGTCAGCAGGTATCATGCAGGCTTCTGCCGGATTTGAGGATATCGTTTATGATGAAATTATTACTGCTCCTAATGGATATGTTTATCCATTAAGAATATATGATTGTATGCAGTACATGGGAATTATCTTCAAAATGCCGGATGGAGTTGTTCCAACAGCTGAGGAACTTGGTATTGATGGGGTTATTAGCAAATATACAGCTGATAATTACGGCTCAGGCTTGCTTGAAATGCTTATTGATAAAGGCGGTTCAGGTTGGGGATTTGAAGATACTGTTGAGCCAACAGAAAATCAGTATGTCATTCAGACTGAATATATGATGAGCGAGGAAGAAGCTGAAAAACTTGCTGAAAAACTTGTTGTTCGTGGCTTGGTTGAAGAAGCAGGAGTGTGGTATTGGCATGTGATTCAAAAGGGTACAGTGAGAATTGAAGAAGATACTACTCATCTTGAAATAATTTTCAAAAATGAAGAGGAAGCCGGAAAATTCAGCCTGGAAAAATATCCTGAAATAAAGGATATGCTGAAATACAGCAATTATAGTGAACGAAAAATAAATGGAACAACCGTTGATTTGTTATGTAGTGACGATTCATCGTATTATTATGACCCGGAAAAAGGAACTTATGACAGTATGGGACTTTATAATGATGTAAAGTCACTTAATGAAATCATGGCAAGCAAATATGATGAAATTGAAAAGGTTGATTTGCATTATCAAATCCCATATTCGAGTGGGGAAACAACAAATGCAGTTTGTTCCGCTAAGCCAGTATGGGGCGACGCTACAAATGATGATGTGATAAACCTTTACGATGCAATCGAAATTTCAAAATACATCATGAACATCTCCGGCATTGACGAAGACACAGTCCTCCTTGCCGATATTAACCGTGACGGCAAAACTGATATCTATGATGCAATTGAAGTTGCCAAGTGTATTATGGAAAAATAATAAGGAGTGATATTTATGAAAAAATTCACAAAATGTCTTGCAGTACTTTCGTCAGCAATTCTTGCAGGTTCAACTGGTTTTATGTCTGTTTCCGCAGGTACGACTGAAACGATTTTTATGCAGGAAAACGGATGTGTTTCAAATTTGCACAAAAACTATCCTGTTAAGCAGACAGTTGAAACAAACTACAAAGGTATTCTTGTTACAATGCCGGACAATGAAGCACCGACTGCTGAAGAACTGGAAATGGAAAACTGTGAAATAACTCCGTATTCTTCTGATGAAACAACCTTTATAACATTAGGCGGAATGTGGCAAAATGGCTTGCATTATGGAGGTTCAATTACGAAACCAGCTGGAGATGACTGGACATATTTTGTAAGCAGTGAAAGCATGACGGAGGAAGATGCAGTTGAACTGTTGAAAAAGCTTAAAATCAGAGGCGTGATTTCTTCCGGAGAGGTGTTCTATGAAACATATATTAGCAATTCTGAAATGTATGCAAAATATGATACAATAAGTGTTACTGTTTACTGTAACAGTCAGGTTGAAAATCCATCAATTAGTCATGAGCCTGCCGAAGAAGACAAAAGCTTATACGGATTTGCAGAGATTTCAAAAAGCTTTTCTATAAACAGTGTAACAATCGGAAATAGTCCATATTATCCAACGAGTTATATAAATTACGAAATCAGTTTTGACCATGATAAGTATACGGATAACATATGGTCGCTTTACGAAGAATTTAAACTGATTTTTGATGAAATCAAAGAAAACAATTCCGAAGATGAAATCTTTGAAGCTGTTGATGTTGAATGGCTTGCGCCATTATCATCGGTTGAACTACAGAATGGTTTATACAGCGTTGAACCAATGTGGGGCGACGCAACAAACGATGATGTAGTCAATCTCTACGATGCAATTGAGATTTCAAAATACATCATGAATATCTCCGACATTGATGAGGACACGGTCCTCCTTGCCGACATTAACCGTGACGGCAAAACTGATATCTATGATGCAATTGAGGTTGCAAAGTGCATTATGGAAAAATAATTGCTATCTCTTTTTTCACTATTATATAAATCAGCCGGTGTTTTGCAATGCCGGCTGATTTTTAAAATTATCGCAAAAAAACACTTGACAAATCAATTCAGATGGTGTATAATGAAGTACTCTCAGAAAACGGAGGTAATATTCATGGAAACTGAAAATTTTAAAACAATAACTGAAAACCGAAAAGCAAGACATGAGTATTTCGTCCTTGAGAGTATGGAAACCGGCATAGAGCTTGTTGGTACTGAGGTGAAATCCCTCAGACAGGGACAGGTCAATCTTAAAGACAGCTGGTGTTCCATTGATAACGGAGAGCTTTTTATTAAGGGTATGCATATTTCTCCCTACGAAAAGGGAAATATTTTCAACCGTGACCCTATGAGAGTCAGAAAACTGCTTATGCACAAAAAGGAAATAAACCGTCTTTTCGGCAAGGTAAAGCAGGACGGACTGACGCTGATACCTTTGTCACTTTATTTTAAAGGTTCAAGGGTAAAGGTTCAGCTGGGACTGTGCAAGGGTAAAAAGCTTTACGACAAGCGTGAGGACGCTGCTAAAAAGGACGCAAAGCGTCAGATTGAACGTGCGGTGAAAAGCCGCTGATATGGGGGCGTAAAGGTTTCGACGGGGACTCTGAACCACAATAAGCGAGTAGAGCCGGTGTATACTCTTTAAACTGCGCCACGTTTAAATATAAACGCTAGAAAAAACATTACTGTAAGCACAAGAAACTTACAGGTAGCAGCCTAAGTCTGCTACTGTCCTGCTTTTGAGTACCACGGCAAAAGCCCGGGCATCGACTTAGTGGTGAACGTTCTTCCGGAGTGTTCCGGCCGGCTGAATGTATTTGGAACTACTGACACTGTCAGCTTGTTTGTCAGCGGACAGCAGAGGGAATGCTAAACGATAAACTACACTCGTAGAAAGTTGTGCGGATTGGTTTTCGGACACGGGTTCGACTCCCGTCGCCTCCACCAAATTATTATGCGAAAGAATCTATATCGCAAAAGCCTTGAAGTATTAGGATTTCCAGTACTTCAAGGCTTTTTTCATGCCTGATTTTCTGCGGGTACGATACGCTATTGCCGATTTTGAGAGGATTTTCGCAGGTTCATTTAGATGCGCTATGCTAAAATCTGTAATTTTCCGTGGGTTTGATACACCATACGCCACCACCCAAAATACTTTTTTGATAGAGGGACTTTTTCCCTTAGAAGTCTGAGACTTTAAGAGCTTCCTGAAAAATGTGTAAATGTGTTTCGGGTTGATAAAAACGTCAAAATTTAGGTGCGAGTACGATATACCAACCGTTTCTTACTCGCAGATTTTTTTAACAGAACTTTTTTAGGCTTAGGATTCCTTGCTCTAAATCAGTTTTATTTTTTCGCTGTAAAAATTTTTCGCATCTTCATTATGAAAATGGGTCTATCGGACGATTATGTACCGATAGACCTGTTTTTTGTCCTAAAAATCATTTTTACAAACCTATTTGCCGCTATGCTACAATATAACCACAGCAAAGGAAATGACATAAACAAACTAAAATTAAACCAGAAAGGAAAAGAATTATGAATAAAGCAGAAATGAAAGCATGTGCATATGTCACAAAAAGACTAGATGATGCAGCAAATGAGGTTTATCAGGAAATGTACGGTGAGTGGAAGCGTAATGATTTCTACTATCTCGGCATCAAAGTACCTGAATATCTTGTATTTATGTATCAGGCACAAGCTCTTCTTCCTAAAGCATACATGAATGACGAGCCTGATGCAAAACCTAATGCACTTTTTAAGGCGCTTAAAAGCAATAATTTTGAAAAAGCTAAAGATATCATAAGAAGAGCACAATACATGACGGTCAAGGAATTTGCCGAAAAGTATAATTTTAACTATGATTTTACCAGAAAAGAGGTTCGTTCCATATGGGCTATTGTAACTGCTGAAGCAAAGTGCGAGCCCATCCCTGTAATCGCAGCAGATAAATTAGCAGAATGGATAAACGCAGATAGTCGTGGGCATAAATGGTTCAATCATTACATAAACTTTTACAATATGAAAAATCATAGTGTACTTGATGGCATATTTGAGGCATATAATTTTGTATCAATATCGCTTCTCATTAGCAGCAATACTAATCTTGAATATATAAATAAACTCAAAAAAGTCAAACTATTTGATATAGCTCATGAGCTTGCATATGTCTGGGGAATAGTTGATGGCAAAAACAGTGACAATTTTAAAGAGTATAAAGACGAATTAGCTGCTTTTGAGTCGATTTTATGCGAAGTCTGATATAGGATTCATATTCTAAACAGATAAGCTCACCGTGAGATTTCTGCGGTGAGCTTTCTGCTGTTATAGAAGCTTGCTTATCATGGATTCAGGGCGTGCAGTGTTTTTAAGGATGCACAACATTATTGAAATCACAGCTTTTTTCTTTAGTACTTTAATCCATTTTTGCTTTTGTATCAATAGAGAATATTTTTCGTAAGCAAAATCCTGAAAATGTTCCACTAATACCACTACTATCTGAACAAATGGCGTGAGTGGTATGATTTTACCATTTTTCTTTCAAAATATATTTTTATAAATCTATAATATGATTTTACTTTAAAGTATAGTTTACCATTTCAATTATCTTACAAACAAAATTACAATAAATTTGTATTAAAAAATACACTAAAATATGTGGTATGATTTAAAAAAGCTTATAAAAATAATTTGAAATTATAATTGAATTTTAAAATAAAAATACAAAAATCACGCCATTCACGCCACTAAAGCCACCATTTCAAAAGCACCATTAAATATAAAAAGAGCTTCCCTGTTCCATTCGGAACAGGGAAGCTTATGTATTATTTCTTGTACTTCATACCAACATAGTAGTAGCTGTCGCTATGTTTTCTTTTGCTTACTAAATTATTCATATCATTGATTGCCTGATCAAATTGTTGAAAGAATTTCTTTTTGGTAATTTGTTTTGCCTGTCTGAAATAATGGTTGTTTCTACAGAATTCATCAAATTTTTGAAAAAGAGTGGATGAACGTATTTGGTCTGATTTTTCACCAGTTACATTAATCGCTTCATGTATAAATGCTTTCACTACATTATGCTCATTCTTATAGTGTTCTAAAGCCTTTACACAAGCTTTAGGCTCTGTAAAATTATAATTCTGCTCGATCAGGCGAATCAGTCCACGAAAGGCAAAATTTAATATACCAGCGAGTTCAGTTTTAAGATCGTCTTCTAAAGTGACATCCTGATACTTTTTTCCTTCAACCATTTCTTTACCTGGTACAAGTGGCTCGTATTTCTGGTTAAAAGGAATAATAATTAATCTGCGATAAAATCCGTCGCTATAATCTGCTGTCTGAATCATTTCATTCGCAAGCAGAATATATTTTGCATGGATTTCGGTCGTATAGGAATTTTGGAATTTCTTTTCGACCTCCACGGAATCTCCTCCGGTTAATGCCTTGAGATCAGATGTTGAGTAAAGTTTTTCAGGATTTGTCTCTGAAGATATATTGAGAAGTTTCTTATCAAGATTTTGCTTTGCAAATCGACTTCCGCTTAATTGATCAAGCGCAATGCTTGAAACATTATCTACGCCGAGCATATTTTTAATAACGCTTGCAAGGACTGATTTTCCATTGGAGCCATCGCCGAGAAAAACAACCAGTTTCTGCATACACTTACAGTAATAAAGCGATGCTCCCATAATCTCTTGAACAAGTTTTATTCTCTCCTGATCTTTTTCAAAAATATCGTTCAGAAAAGCAATAAATTGAGGGCATTTTGCAGTTTTGTCATAATCATAAGGAAGACGAAAATGGCAGAAATACTTAGGTGATGCTTTTTTGAATTTTGGAGGGAATTGATGAAAATCAAGCATTCCATTGTTGAATTGAAGAAATCCTTCCTCCATACCATTATTCTTAAAATATGTAAGTTGATTTTTGAAGTATGGAAGATAGTTTTTTTCTATAGATGAATTCCACCATGAATTGGATGCCTCGCAAATTAACTTGAAGAAGATCTTTTTATATTCATTTTCAGTAAGACAATCATATTGATTATTATGGTAATTATAGAACCATATACCTTGTTGGTTCTCTTTTGAAGTAGTTCTTGTATTGACATAGCTGATAAAAGTACTGGGTTCAATAACATACTTACCACGAATACATGAAATCCCTCTGTCGCTCATTTGCTTTGCTTTAATCGTTTTGTCTGGTTTACTGCTGTTAATCATTTTCTGAATTTTATTATCAGGCTTAATATAGTTTATAGGGTCAAAAGACATATAAAAAACCTCCTAAATTTTTTACAGCTTTATGCTGCATCATTATAATATCATATCTAAAACATAAATTGTAAAAATGATTTTGTCCCAGATATAACTTATAAATAAAGCAACCTTTTCTTGTTTTCTCTGTTATTCTATTTTCAAAATGCTTGCAGCTTTTGCTGTGATTCTATCTTATCACATTCGGTTAGAAGTTTGTAAAAATGATTTTTATATCTGTCATATAAAAGACAATTAAAATCCCTGTATGCCCCGAAAATAAGAGCATACAGGGAAGAGATAAGTATTATATTTCTGTAAAGTCCCTATTTGTTTCTTTGCTATTGATACAATAATTACTATACGCCTTTAAAAGCATTTTTACCTGTTTCATTTCTGGAGAAGGGAGTTTTTTAAATTTGGAAATGGAACTTACATAGGTTTTTCCGCTGTTTGCCGTATAGAGTTCTATGCTTACAGGTTTATAGAGCAATTTTCTTATGCATTCCCTACTGTCTTCTAAAATTCCCATTGTATGAAGAAAATCGCTATATTTTGCATTGTACATACTGTTTAAAAAATAACGATATTTTCTTGGTGCTCCACCGTTGAAGATCGTCACATGGACAATGGTCATTTTATCATTATTTTTGAGCGGACGAAATTCTAAATCAGAAATAATACCAAAATGCTGACTATTTAATAAGTGAAATCCATCATAATTTTGTAAATACCAATAATTTTGTAAAAGTTTTGGAATATTCTTGATTCCATATGTGAAATTCAGATTTTCAAATTCCTCTAAGATTTCTTCTATAATTGGGTTCTTTGCTTTGTCCTCTAATAGCGGATAAAGCTGATCGCCGTATATTGGGCGAAATGTTACAATGCATACAGTACCTATTGCATTTGCAAAGTCAATCTTTTCATTTTGAATCAGATTGAATTTATCGCAGAATTCTTGAAATGCAGATTTTCTATAGGTATAAATGCTGCAATAGTAAACAGAGGAATATTTGACCTGTTCTGTATATTCGTCCCAGTAGGCTATATGAATGCGTACTGTATCACTATTTTGGCATTCTGGAAATGTTATTCCGGTGATAACGCCAAGTCTGGAATAGTCTGGAATATCAATGTGTTCGGGGTCAGGGTTTACATCAAACGGCTCAAAAAACTTTTTCATAGGTAACTCCTTTTTGATTTATTTACAGCTTTTTGCTGCAAATAAAGTGTATCATATTGAAAAAAGAGTTTGTAAAAATGATTTATGCAAAAAAATAAGCGGTAACGAGTTATGTCGTTACCGCTAAAATTATGCTTAATATTCCTCCGCCAGAAGCATAGTACAATAATCCTCGCTGTCTATGCAGTAGATTTTAGCATTAACAGCATTCTTTACAGCCGGAAGTATATATGTCATCTCATATGCAGGCTGCTCAGACTTATGAAATATGTATTGTACTTCGTCCTTTGTTGTAAGCTCAAATACCTGCAAATAGTCTTTCGGCGCAGGCATATTGTCAATTGCATTCCACAGAAATATTTGCAGTTCAAGCGGTATCGTTTCGTCAATACCTCTTGTAAGATAACGTTTTTTCTCAGGTTCAAACATATATTAATTCTCCTTTACTCGTGATTCAAACATGGCATATAAGTCGCCACGTCTAATAGTAATCGTTTCTTTCAGCTCATCTGTAATACCAAATCCAACATCAAGAATAATTTCGATATGGTAAGGATAAGTAACGATTTTGTCTATATAAGTCTGCACAAAAGTACGGAATTCAGCAGTATTTCGGGGAATATTCTTGAAATCATCTATCAGATGAACATAATCCGAATACTCCAAAGGCGTATATTTTTTTAGGCAGCTTAGCTGATTTTGCAGTATGGAACGCTTCTCTTCCAAAGCTTCTGCACGTTCCATAATTGCAGAAGTTATGATACCTTTTTCAATAGCTTCTGTAATATTCGCAAGACCTTCAATCACCTGATTTAACTCATTTTCGGTATCTTGGTAATGTAAATCAAAATCCGTATTGTACTTCTGTATGTAGGCATTAACTGCTTTTATTTTTCGCCTTAAAGCAGTTTTATTGAAGATTTTTTCACGCAAGAGTTCCACCACATAAACATCAAGATAATCCTTGTTGTTCTCCTTATTGTTACATATTTTACGAAGCGTTGTGCAACGGTAGGTAGCAAGCCTGTTCTTTCGTTCACCTGAAAACCTAAGATTTCCCTGTATTCTTTTTCCACATACTCCGCAGAACACATTACCCGTAAGCAAGTAAAACTCTTTCGCATGATATTGCCCTGTATTACGACGATTTCTCGCCCTTATACGCTGTACCTTTTCAAAAAGTTTCTTGCTGACAATTGCAGGACAGCCGCCCTCTATTCTTATGACCTTATCAGAAGTTTTGTAAGCGTGGTTATTCCTCTTACCGTCCGCTTTAGCAGCCGATTTATTAAACACAAAAATTCCGGTATATTTCTCATTGGCAAGAATTTCATACAAGCTATTTTTACCAAATAGGCAGCCTCTTTTGGTCTTGTAACCGTGTTCATTCAGGTAGTTTATGATTGCTGTATAACCATGACCGTCCGCAAACATCTGAAAAATGATTTTTACCGCTTCTGATTCATGGGGATTTATTACAAGTCGGCGATTTTCGTCAAGGTCATATCCCAAAGGCGTACAGCCTCCGGTGTGCTTACATTGAAGTGCTGTTTCGTTCATGCCTTTCATGACCTCGCGACGGAGATTCTTGCTATAATATTCGGACATGCCTTCCAAAACAGATTCCATCATAATGCTTTCGGGACTGTCATCAATGCGCTCTAAAACACTGCAAAGCTTTACGCTGTTATTTTTCAGACGTTTTTTGTAAATTGCGCTGTCGTATCTATCCCTTGAAAATCTGTCCAATTTATGCACAAGAACAATGTCAAAAAGTCCTTTACTGCTGTCGCTTATCATCTGCTGAAACTGTGGTCTGTTGTCGGTGGTTGCAGAACGTGCTTCATCTGTGTAAGTGGCAACGACCTGCCAGCGATTCTGCTTGCAAAACTGGTTCATGGCTCTGATTTGTGCGTCAATAGATTCGCTTCGCTGATTATCGGAACTAAATCTTGCATACTGTGCAACTCTTGGTATCAGCATTTTTTCACCTCAACAGGCAAATAAATATCTTCTGCATAGCTATCGCCAAGGATTTTTACACCGTGCAGATAATGCAAATTTTCAATTTTAAGCACCTCAACAAATTCCATTTCTGACACAACAAACATCTGATTTTCTGAACGCTCAAGCACAACAAAACAGCCAATGTCGTTAAGGTCATTTACGCCGTATTCTGTCATAAGTTCTGTTGCTTTTTTAAGGATATACTTCCTGATCTCCGGCTCAGGAATCGCTTTTATTTCTTCAAGATTTGTTGCTTTCAGCATTTCAATTTACCTCCAGTTCATACGGTTCAAGCTCCCAACCATTTCTGACCGCAGGAGTCAATGGGTGGTAGCCGTCTTTTCCGATTTTGTAAAGCTTATTTGCATAAGGTCGAAGAACTTCAAGCAAATCCGCCTGACGTTCACGAACTCGCTGACTGTTGTTTCCAACGCTGCCCCAAGCAATAATAATTGCATCGCTCATTGCCGCATACTGCTCAATGATTTTATCTGTTTCTGCATCAATCAAATCTTCATCTGAGTTAAACCGCAGGCTAAGCTTATTCATGATTCTGCTATAAAGATTAACAATATTTACACTGCCAAAGCCAAGTGCCGAAAGATTATTCAGCACAAGCATTGTTGTTAAGTCTACATTCAGCGTGTCTGCGGTATTGGGATTTATCATTATCACCATTGCAGATTTTTTCTCCTCATTCCATTCTCGGCGTAGCAAAAAACGATGCTCCCCGTTATCGGAAAACATCGCTTTACTCTTAATTACTGTTGTTACTGTTTTCATATTGCACCTCCAAAAATCTGGTTACTTTTTCTTTATAATGACCTTGAATATCTTGACCACACACACCACGACCTCAACAGCTACTTCTACAATTGGTTTCAATTTTCCTCAGCTCCTTTCATGATTGTATTGACAAGAATCGCAGCAGCAACTGCACCCTCGGCAACAAGTGTAAATATTACGCCTGCAATAAATCCTTTCATGTCATTTACCTCCTTATTCAACGCAGTAAGCGTTTTTGATTTCAGCTAAAGCTTCTTCCAGCATTGTTGTGTCCATTAGCATCTCTTCAATTGTATCTGCATCGTAGCCATATTTCAGCAGAAGTTCTACATCTTCTTCCGATACGCCAAACATTTTACAGTATTCCAAAAGCAGTTCTTCATTTTCAAATTCATAAGAATTAAAGCTGTACGGATTCCAGAAAGAATGGTATTTTTCCTTGACTTCAAAAGTACTTCTGCTGATAGTACCGTCTGAATTTAACTGCAAAATTTCTCCCTCTGTGACCTTGATTTCGCATTTTTTGTATGTAAGACCTGACTTTTTCAAAGCATTGTCAAGAATACTTTTCGTGCTTGCATACACATACAATCCCAAATCAGGGAAGTGGTACAAAGTGAGTGGATTTGAGCCTTTTACAAGAAACAGTGTTCCGTCATTTCTAAGAATTGTAAACACAAAACTGCCTTCCACGAGTTCTGACATCTTCTTGATGTTATCAATATCTGCACCGCCGAAATGCTCCAGAAGCTGAACCGCAACATAGCTGTCCGTTTCAATTTTTGTGTCAGGGAGCTTGTATTTATGACGGAGTTGTTTATCGTTATAAATAACGCCATTATGTGCCAGCGCAAAGCCTTTTTCTGACTCAAATGGATGGTTATTGTAGTTGTACTTCTCGCTGCCTTGTGTGGTCATTCTCGTATGACCTATTACGCATTTTGTGTCCGCAGGAAAATACAGCTTGACTTTATGGGCAGGTTTTGCTTTCTTGAATGTAACCGTTTCGCCGCCCTTAACATAGCTGATTCCTGTGGCATCTGTACCTCTGCATTCGGCTTCAATGGAAAGCGCCTTGATAAGCTTTTTAAGAGACGTATTGCCAATTAAGCCCTTGTAGTCCATAAATCCAAAAATCGCACACATTTACATTTCCTCCTCCGCAAAAATCTCCTCATTGATATACAGCTGACGTTCCTTTAAGTACTGCACCAGTTCCGGATAATGCTCCATATCTCGCACAAAAACAGACCATGACATCTTTTCAATTTCTTCTTCCGAAAACAAAAGAGCCACCTTGCAAATCTCATTAACGAGCTGCAAAGTGGCTAAAAAGGTATTCAGTTTCAACGTTCCACGGAAGAGCCTGAACTCAATTGTATGATAATTTCTGAGGTTGACCGCAACGTAACGATTGCCTGTATCTTTGGCTTTTTGGAGAATTTCCTTGCCCGACTTTTCATAGCCATAACGTGCAGACCAGCGGTTCATGTTGTACTCATTTCTTCTGCTGAATCGGAAAACTTCGTTCCAATGCTTTTCAATAAAAAAGAGGATTCTGCTTATTACTTCTTCCTGTTCTGCCTGATTTTCACCGAACGCATCTCTATTAACATGGATATGTAGTCCGCAGGTGCTTGTCTGGTGAGATTTATAGCCCATGCTTACAGCTTCATGAAGAACAGTTTCCCAATCCATTTCATTCATATGGTAGTCAAGCGTCATAGGATGGGAAACGATTTCAAATCCATCGTCAAGGCTTCCATCTGATTTTATGTAGATGTGGTCGTGTCTGTAATTTGCCATATCTTTGAGAGTGCGTGCATTTTCGCCGTTTTTACCGCCACAGTCCATTTCAAGCTCTATGCCAAAATATCTCTCGCCTTTGCCATAGAAAATAGGCTCCGGCTTGTAGCTGTAGTCCTCGATTTCGTCATCGTCATCAATATCATCATAGCAGCTGCAACAATATGGCAGGTCATTGTGCCAGCATATATTGTCCTCGTGGATGATTCGGTCGCAGCTTTCACATCTGCGGTAATGGTCGTTAAAGCATTCTCTGCAAAGATATGTGTTGTCGTCTGTTACGCAATCATCCGTCCAGATGATTTCACCGCAGTGGTCGCAGGTGATGCAGTGGTCGTCTACGCATTCGTCGCAAAGCAGCTCGTTCTCAATTAGCGTTCCCTCGTTTTCTGTAAGAGTTCTTCCACAGAAATCACAGGTTCTTTTTTCTTCCATTTCAATTCCTCCATAAACAAAAAAATTCCGATAAGGCTGAAAGATTCACCTTATCGGAATTATAATATATATTCAGTTTTTAAAGTTGATACGAGCTGCTTAAAATCATTTTTACAAATTTCAAAAATGCTATGATAAGATAAGATCACAGCAAAAAGCTGTACCAAATCTTGAAAAGTTAAAATCGAAATATCAGGAGGATTTTATGAATGTTAGCAGAATCATCATAACCAGAGAAAGCCTGAAAAAGAGCAATGATGCGTACTATTATGACGGCTATCTAAAATACAAAGAACCGAAGAAAATAGAACAGCTCGACAATTTAATTGCCGCTGTACTATACGATATGGCTTGTAAAGCAAAGAAAATGGAGGAATGCCAATATGAACAAACAAAGTGATCTTGTTGAATTTTTAAATAGTTTTTTAAAGCCTGCAGAGGATGACAGAACGCTAAAAGAGTTAATCTTTGACGCAGTATATGAGACAATTTCGGAGCTTAATCCTTTTGAGAAGTACACGCTTTCTAACATTGTTGAAATGGGATATCCGATGCTTTGGTTTCAAGTATGTCAATATCACTTAGAAAATGAAATTGAAGAGGAATTCACAGTAGCTGTAAATACAGGAAAATTTTCACCGCTCAGAAAAGTCGGAAACAGTAAAAACGGCGGTTTATTTCAATTAAGTGATTGTTAATTGTCGATGGGGCATTCTATAGAATGCCCCGATAAACTGAAAGGAGTTACACATGGAACAGATTTACGCATACGCTTATTGCCGTTATTCTTCGCATAACCAAGATGATGGTTGGAGCATTGAAAGTCAAAGATCAGCAATTGAAAAATATGCTAAAAATAATGGTATTTGTATTAAGCGTTATTTTATTGATGAGGCAATGACAGGTAGAAATACCAATCGTCCGGGCTACCAGAACATGATGCAAGAATTTCAGGAACATCAGGAGATCAAGATGTTACTTGTACATAAGCTGGACAGAATGCATCGTAAGACGATCAATCAGCTTAAAGATATGGATACGCTTGGTAAGATGGGAATTCGCCTGATAGCCATTGCGGACGGAATTGATACAAATGAAAATACCTGCAATCTGATAGCAACAATTAAGGCAGCGCTTGCCGAACAGTATTCTGTGAATCTTGCGACAGAGGTCAGAAAAGGCTTAATGGAAGCTGCAAAAAGCTGTATGCATACAGGCGGCAGACCTCCTTATGGTTTTAAAATCGGTGAGGATAGAAAGCTTGAAATCGATGAGCAGACTGCTCCGGCAGTGCGCAGAATTTTTGAAATGTATCTTGCCGGAATGGGATATTCCAAGATTATAGAATGGTTGGAAGAACATGGCTATAAAACACAGAACGGCAATTCATTTTCAAAGACTGCAATCAATTCCATATTGCACAACGAGAAGAATTGCGGAATCTATGTCTATGATAAGGCATTGCCAAAAGATGAAGAAGGTCGTAGGAATTCTCACAAATGCAAGGATAATTAT
The DNA here is from genome assembly GCA_002305725.1 of Ruminococcus sp. UBA1394. Taxonomy (GTDB): domain Bacteria; phylum Bacillota; class Clostridia; order Oscillospirales; family Ruminococcaceae; genus Porcipelethomonas. The sequence goes on from DBQM01000045.1 coordinate 99,679, forward strand.
CTTCGCATTGAAGGCGGTTGTCCCGCAATTGTTTCTAAAGAAGATTTTAATGCAGCACAGGAGAAAATGAAGAATAATGCAAAAAAATTAAAGGATTACCATACAAAAAGATACTATCCGCTGAATGGCAGAATGTATCTGACAGACAGTAAAATCCGTTTTACCGGAGTCGTAAATCACAGTAAAAATAAGCAGTATTATAAATACCGCTGTACCGAAAATGGTTACAAATCCATAGATGCTCTTGTACTGGAAAAATCAGTGTTTTGTGCTTTGAGAGAACTTTTGCTTGCTGATGATCGTGAGGAGACAGTATTGACCGCACTAAATCAGTATGCAATGAATGTTCGTGACAATGCAAATGCAGAATACAGAATCCTGAGTCAGAATCGAGCAGCAGCAGAAAACAAGCTGAATCATCTTATGCAGCTAACGGAACAAGGCAAAGCGCCGAATACTGTTATGGAACGAATTGCTTCATTGGAAAGCGAAATTAGTGAGATCAACAGGCAGATCGAACAAATTCAAGATATGCCTACGCTTTTTACTTCTGACGATCTTTTCAATTTAAAAGATATGTTTATTACATACATGGCAACGCAGGATACGTTGGAAGCCAGAAATCTAATCAATACAACCATCCAGAAAGTTGAAGTGGACGACAATAAAGTGGAGATAAGGTTTCATAATGGAATTTCAATGAGCCATGAAACAGCAAAGTTGTTCATGGATTAAAATTTTAAGCAGGGCGTGCAGGGAGTTCGGATTCTCGTGTTTATTAGTACGAGAATTAAAACTCTTCAACGCCCCTATTGCTTTCTTATTTTACATATAATTCAGCCAGACTCTTATGTATTTCTTCTAATTCATCCATATCTCCATTTATCTCACAGATATGAACAGCTTTTTTCAGCATCGCTTCAGCCTTTTCTGTCTCATTAAAATAAGCCAGATTACGTGCAGCAATATCCAAGACATAGCTCCATACAGAATCATTTTCATCCAATGCTTTCCGATATTGGGCAAAAGACTTGTTCATGTATTCATAGCATCTGGATTTATTGTCTAAAAATCGGTAAGTAACCGAATAATCCATATTATTTTGAGCTGAGCGAATTCCGTTGTCGATTTCCATTTTAATAAAAAGATCACTCAGAAAGTCAGCTGTTTTGGCAGCTTTTTCAAGAGCGCATTTATTTTCATCTTGATACCATTGATCCATGTATATTTCATACAGCCTTTTATACCAATAAAGTGTATCAGTATGCTCCAGCCCACGGGTTCTCTCGTAGACCTTAATGACTTTTTGTAGATATTCGAGCTGTTTTGAAGTGTCATTCAGCCGCAGATAAACAACATAAATGGAGGAATAAATATCGCCGGAATAACTGTTGTTTTCGCCATATTCGCTGTCAAAAAGTTCTATTGATCTATTATAGCATTCCAGCGCAGACGGAAAATTTTTTGCTTCATAGTACATATCTCCTGCTTCACTATATAACTCTGCCATTTCTTTAACAGACCAATTTCTGGATTCGGCAATTTTTATATGCTTAATCATATAATCGGCTGCCTGCGTATAGTATTGGGAAGATTCTTCAAAATGGTCAAATTCGCCTTCCATATTGCCAAGCTGAGCATAAGCTCTTGCAATATGTTCTGGATCCTTTGTCTCGAATGCGGTGTCAAGGCGCTGCTGAGATATCGTCAAAGCAGAATCGTAGTCCTTATTTTCAATAAAATCATTGCATAATTCTTCCAATAAAAATGCAAATGAAGCCGACATACCTAACTCCCGGATTTTTTCCTCATAAAACTGCTTTTTCTCCTGATTTCCGAAGATAGAATAGATTTTTCTGAGATACAGATAGCTATTGAGTAATTCTTTTGTGTATTGCCCATCAAGCTCATGAATCACATCAACAATATGCAGATGTACCCATAGCGCATTTTCATAATCATGTTCTGCCATGTAGATATGGAGATTCAGATTGTCAAGAAGTATTACAATGCTGATCGCATTTCCATGAATATGATGGGCTGTATGGTGCAGCCACGGGATATACTGCTTTCTCTGTTCATAGTCAAATATATTGATATCTTCTGCAATTCCTGCGGCAATTTCAATGAAATTTTCGCAATGTGCAATATCCGGCTTCAATTCATTGCACAGCACTTCGGAAATTAACGGATGCAAAAGCAGAATATCGGATTTTTCCAATTTTCGATATTGTATCCAGCCACAATTAATAAGAGAATTCAGCAAGGATATCTGTTCATCTGTAAGCTCACAAAAATCAAGAAAATCACCGGTATCAATTGGATTTGGACCTATCAGCGCAGAATAGCGCAGTATTTGTTTCATTTCTTCGGACAATCCAAAAATATTGAAAAGCATAGCGATATGCTCATAAGCGGTCTTGCTTTTCAGATTACCGTCCTTGAATCCTCTGACCCTGCCGTTATCTCCGGCAGTAATACCGTTTGCGGAAAGAAGCTCATACATTTTAACAGGCGCAATCTCCATTGTCTGCATATGCTTAGCGATCAATTCTAACGCCATTGTATGACCGAGAACAGCGGAAATGATATCATCCAGCGCTGTTTCATCTTCTGCATTCATCTCTGCCTTGTAATAATATGTCATGATACTGTAGAGGTCGTCAAAATCATCCATAGCATCAATCTCATACTGAGGAAATGTGTCGGAATAGTCCACACGGCTTGTTATCAGGAGTTTACATGGCAAAGAGGTCAATGCGTCAAAATTATCGCAATTTTCAGTATCAAAGTTATCCAAAATAATAAGGTGGCGAGGTGTGCAGATGGATTGCAGTACCTCTATTTTTCGCTTAAAATACGCAGAATCGTCCTCATCCTCCGAACGGCTGCAATTCATCACGGGGAAATTGGAATCCGGCACAACGGTTTCCATGATATTCTTTTGAAACCGCACAAACACCGCCGCATCATACTCTTTGGCAAAGTCAAGCGCATAATGCTTGGCAAGTTCAGATTTTCCGATTCCGCCTATGCCATGGAGTATAAGGAAATTATTTTCGGATAAAGCCGCATGAATCTCAGAAATCTCTCTGTCACGTCCGCAAAAGTAGTTATTTCCAAGGGGCAGAAATGTTTTAAGAAAAGGCTTTGGACTTTGATTTTCTTCAATATACGGCTCTATCAGGTCAAGCAGATCGTCGCAGCTCCGTAAACGTTTCTCTGAATTTGAAGTCAAAGTTTTTCTGAAAATCTCTGTAACCATTCGCCGCACTTCCGGCTTTTCAGAGCGAAGCAGGCTGTTGTCAAATTCTTTTTCCCACCCTGAGCGATTTCGTCTGTCAAACAAGGACGGAGGACGATGAAACAGCAGATACATTAATAATGCGCCTATCCCGTAAATATCAGTTTTCTGCGAAATATCCCGAAGTTTTCTCTGTAATAATTCCGGCGCTCCCCATGAATCTGTACAGGACAAATTCTGCGGCTGAATATTATCCATTTGGACAGCGCTGTCAAAATCAAACAGCATGACCATTTCTGGAGTTTCAGGATAAAGCATAACGTTTTGCGGCTTTAAGTCGAGATACAAATATCCATTATCATGGAAATTAGCAATTTGCAGGGTAATAGATCGAATGACACGAAAAATATCATAAAGCGTTAAATCTGCATCGTCAATTGGAATTGCATTCTGACAGCTCATAGCGATATATATGGTGTTGTTTCCCTCATAAATGCCCTGAATATTGGCAATGCTGTTCATGCTTTCCGGCATCATACGGAACTGCATTTGCTTACGATAACCTTCTGTGAACTGCCTGAGTACGTCATGAAATTCATCGGTATTTTCTATGATCAAGGCATTTTCTTCCCTTGTGATTTCAAGCCATTCCGGATAGAATTCTTTCAAACGCATCATAAATTTATTATCTTCTGAATTCGTATAAATAGCAGTATATACGATACAGCTGCCGCCCATGCCTATTATTTCTGTAATTTTGAAATCATAGGATTTTTTTGTGCCGATCTCGTTAAGCTGAATTATCGTTCCAACTTTTAAAGGCGTTCTCATTCTGTTTCCACCTCCTTCAAGTATTTTTTGAGTTCATTAAGACTTTGAAATCGCCGCTTTGGATTGCTGCATAATGTTCTGCAAAACAGTTCAATAAAATGGGGATATTTTGCAAATCTTCGTCGTTCCAACCATGTGACAGGTTTTCCCTCGATCATCTGATAGAGATAGCTGCCGATTACAAATACATACGCAGATTCTGCAAAATTATCATGTTCTCTGCACTCGGGCGGAATCAGGTTTTGCAGATTTGCAGGTTCAAAATTTGCGGAATATGCTGCAATAAATTCCCTGACAGGCAGCTGCTCGTGTTCCATAATACAAATCATTTTGATTGCATTTTCAAAGACATATTTCATATTCATCTCTCCCTGCGTTTATTTTAAGACACAGAAAGAATGATTTGTAAAAATGATTTTAGAAATCTTCTATAATGTCTGTGTAGTATCTTGCAATGGCTTCTCTGAATTCGTTTAGAGGATATTCATTGTAAGCGCAGTGCATAAATAGCCAATCATAGGGATTTCTGATGTATAACTTCGGATAACCGCAGGTGTAAAGCAAATCATCTGTATCACGCACAAAGTCACTGAAATTTTCTTCCAGGGAGCAGAACATTTTATCCTCGATATTCTCATAGAAAAGCAGTGCAAAATAGCGGTAAAAATTCAGAAATATAAGCGCTTTCCGCATGGATTCATATGATACCGGTTTCCTGTTTTTTATATTGGACAGCTGCATTTTTAATGGAAAATTTGATTTTACAATTTCAGGCAATTCAGCCGCTTTTGCAAAAGATTGCTCCCCTTTATACCCAAGAATATCTGCACCCAGCATCTGAAATAAAAGCAGATCAATATTTGCTTTTCGGTTGATTTTACGGGATTCATGCTCAGTTGTTTCAATTTCATACATTTTCACCGCAAGCTCGCAGGTTTCGTCAATGAGGGCATTGGCATATCGGTAGGCAGTCTGATTGTTCCGGAAAAATTCACTATGATTCTTTTGGATATATGCAAGCAGTTCCTTTTCGGTATGTACTTTTTTCAGCGCATTGCCGATCATGCTGGTGTATTCCAAAACAGGTGGTTCGTTTGTATATGATTCAAGAATTTTATCTGCTTTTGCAATTAATTCCTGTGCAGCAGAATAGTTCAGATGATTGGCAAAACAGTAATAATAAATCGCTTCGTGATGATCACGGTAATTAAAAGGACATTCAAAGTACACTTTCCAAAAGAATTCTATGACTTCATCAAGAGAAAAATCCAATGAAAAACACAGCAAATATACAAGTTCCCTGCTTCGGCTGCCTGATATTGGACGCTTGTCTGTGAACCAGTTCCTGATATTTGTGCGGTTAATGGTTATGCCATTTTCTGCACACTTTTCAAGTATAAAAGCAACTTTGGCTTCAATAGAATCCGTATCGCCATTATATCCGTGTGCAGCAATGGAATCAGTCAGACCATCCGCAAACGTCTTGCATTGGTAGGTATGCAGGTAATCTTCCTGTATTTCATCTTCATCATCAAAGGTATAATCATCTTCAAGCAGTGAATCGAGACAGCGGCGAGTCAATTCTCCTGCATTGTCATATAGTGTATCAGTCATTTTTATCCTCCTGAATATAAAAAATCATTTTTACAAATCTTTCCCGGCAGGTTGTAGAATGTAATCACAGCAGAAATGCAAAATCAAAAGGAGGAATTTACTATGAATCAGAAACCTTGGAAAGATGCAAAAGGAAATTGTAAATGTGAAAGCTGCGGAAAAACCGTTCCCAAGAATAATTTATATTGGGAACGTGGACTTGGCTATTGTAAAGCTTGCTACAAGGACATTCAGCGTTACAATCAGCGCAAAAGACGTTAATCGGTTATTGGAATGGAAGCGTCTATCAGGTCGGTAATACTTACTTCCAGAACTCGTGATAGAGCAACCAATTCAATATCGGTAACAAATCGCTCGCCGTTTTCGATCCTGCGGATAAAATGATGGTCAACATCAAATCCGGCGAGCTGCATTTTTCTTGCAAGCTCTCTTTGCGAGATATTTCTTTGATGCCGGAGCGCTGTCAGGCGTTCTCCGGTGATATTATTGGAACCTGTTTTGGTTTTTAGCTTGAACATGACGGGTTCTCCTTTTGTTGAATACTCATAATCAAACGACAAGCGCTTTGTACACTTTGTCAAAAGTGGTGAATAGTGTTTGACATTATCTCTATTATATGCTATAATGTGTGATGAAGTGGTGTTCACTATTCACCAAAGTAAGAATATTGGAGGAGTTATTATGGCTAAAATTATGCTGAGAAAAACAGATAAGAAATGCGCCTTGTGCAGATATTGGAACGGTGCAATGGGCAGCACAACAATTCAGCCGAAACTTGGCGGAAATTTTCAGGTGGAGACAACGGAAAAGCAGACTTGCTACCAGAGAACGGGACAGACGACTGCTAATTTTGGGTGTCAAAAGTTCGAGCCGAGATATTAAAAATAAGACCTGCAAATAAAAGTCAAGT
>DBQM01000050.1 GCA_002305725.1 Ruminococcus sp. UBA1394
CCAATATCTATTGTAGCACTACACCCTACAGAATATATTTTTTCCCGTAAACGCTTGAAAAATGTTGAAGTATGTGATATATTTATATAGTATCCATTACTATTTACGGAGGTTATACAAATGAGTGACGTTAAAATTTCAGACGCAGTTCTTTACATAGGTGTGGACGACAGGGAAATTGACCTGTTTGAAAGCCAGTACGACGTGCCAAACGGCGTTTCTTACAATTCATACATTATTATTGATGAAAAAATCGCTGTTATGGACACCGCTGACATGAGAGTATCAGAAAAGTGGTTTGCAAATCTTGAAAAGGCGCTTGCCGGAAAAACTCCGGATTATCTGGTTATTTCACATCTTGAACCCGACCATGCCGGAAACATTAAGCTTGCTGCGGAAAAGTATCCGGAAATGAAGCTTGTTTTAAATGCAAAATCCGCCGCAATGCTGCCGCAGTTTTTTGACATTGACGTTGCAGACAGGTCGGTTATCGTAAAAGAGGGTGACGAGCTTTCTCTCGGAAATCACACTTTACAGTTCTTCATGGCTCCTATGGTTCACTGGCCGGAGGTTATGGTAGAGTATGAAAAGACAGAAAAGATACTGTTTTCCGCTGACGGTTTCGGAAAGTTCGGCGCACTTGATACCGACGAGGACTGGGCTTGCGAGGCAAGAAGATACTATTTCAACATTGTGGGCAAATACGGCGCACAGGTTCAGGCTCTGCTGAAAAAGGCGTCTGCACTTGACATAAAGACAATCTGTCCTCTCCACGGACCGATTCTCAGCGAAAACCTTGAATACTACATCGGCAAATATGCAACATGGAGCAGCTACGAGCCGGAGGACGAGGGTGTACTGGTGGCTTATGCGTCAATTCACGGCAACACCGCCGCTGCTGCAAAGAAGATGAAAGAGATACTCGAAAGCAAGGGTGCGAAAAAGGTTGCTATAACCGACCTTGCAAGAGATGACATGGCTGAGGCTGTTGAGGACGCTTTCAGATACAACGCCCTTGTGCTGGCGGCTTCAAGCTATGACGCAGGAGTATTCCCATGCATGGAGGAATTTCTCCACCATCTCAAAGCTAAAAATTATCAGAAGAGAACTGTTGGTATTATTGAAAACGGTTCATGGGCACCGTCTGCTGCAAAGACAATGAAAGGCATTCTTGAGGGTATGAAAAATATCACGCTGACAGAGCCTGTTGTTACTATCAAGTCCACTATGAAGGATTCTGATATTCCGAAAATGGAAGAGCTTGCAGAGGCTGTTCTTAAATAATGATTCTTTTCCCCTGACCTGAAAAGGTTGGGGGATTATTTACTTTCTTTGATTGCCCAAAGAAAGTAACAAAGAAAGGGCATCTGCTCAAACGCCGCAGAGGGCTTATGCAGCGTAGCTGCAAATCACTGCAATTTTGTTAACAGGCATGACTGCGTTGTTTAAACTGACTACATCATAATTACAGCTGAAGTCGTTCTATCATAATAAAAGCCTGAGTAAACTCTAATTGGTTAGAAATAAAGCCAAAAGAAACAGTTAAAAAACTAACAAAATAATGTTTATTATCCGCTTCGGTAAAGTAGGTGTATTAATGCTGCAATTATGTGTTGCCAAGTATGTCCGAGCCAGTTTAGTTCAGAAACAAAATTCGAGTGATTTGCCGCCTGCGGCGGCATAGCAGTCCGGCGGCAGCCGGTGCATTTCTTTGGTTCGTTTCTTGTTGCAGGACAAGAAATGAACATATACCGCATTTTCTTCTTTGTGCGGTCAAAGAAACTTGCTATTGACAAAATGTAATATGTATTATATAATACTTGTAACTGAAATACGGCGCATCGCCTGCCGGAAAGGGCGGTTCTGCACTTGCAGATTACGGAGTTGAACATGGATTCTGACGGGAGCCGACATATTTATCTTATACTTCTAATTGTTTTTTCATTGCTGAAATGCTTTTATGCCGCCTGCGAGTACGCTGATATTGAGGTCAGCGATTCAAAAATAAAATCGGCGGCGGAAAAGGACAAAAAGTACCTCGGACTTGCAAAGCTTATCGAAAAGCCAAGCCGGCTTATACTTACGTTCTCCACGGCGAGAACAGTCTTTACTATACTTATAGCTGTACTGTCGGTGATTTTCGTATTACAAAATACAGACGGACTGAAAGGTCTTCTGCTTGCGGCGGCGACTGTTGCCTGCGTTGCGGTAGCCATGACAGCGGTGACGGAAATACTTCCTAAAAAGCTTGTGAGCAAAAATATCGAGTCGTTTGCTGTGAATACCGTTTTGCCGGTAAGGGTGCTGATGGTGGTCATGTCGCCTTTCAGCGCAGTAAGCTACGCAATTGCGGCGGTGTTCTGTTTCATATTCAGAGTGCCTCTGAAATCGGGAAAAGATGTTGTTACAGAAGAAGAGATACTCATGATGGTTGACGCCGGAAACGAAACCGGTGTTATCGAGGAAAGCCAGCGTGAAATGATAAACAATATTTTCGAGTTCGGCGATTCTGTCGTGTCGGAAGTTATGACCCACAGAAAAGATATCTGTGCCGCTGATGTTGAGTCAAAAATCGGCGATATCGTATACCTGGCGATTAATGAGGGGTACTCAAGAATACCGGTATACGAGGAAACGGTGGACAGCATAATCGGCATTATAAATGTTAAAGACCTGCTTTGCCTTGTGGGATGCGAGCATTCGGAGGACTTTACGGTAAGGCAGTTTATGAGAAAGGTCATGTACATTCCCGAGACCTGCAAGTGTGCAGACGCTTTTGAGAATATGACAAAGACCAAGTCCCAGCTGGCAGTTGTGGTTGACGAATACGGCGGTACTGCGGGAATAGTCAGCATGGAGGACCTGCTTGAAGAAATAGTCGGCAATATCCAGGACGAATATGACGATGAAAAGGCGGAGATTGTAAAGATTTCGGAGGGTGTGTACACAATTTCCGGCGATACCAGTCCCGGGGACGCTGAGGAAGCACTGGGAATCGAACTGCCGGAGGAACACAATTATGATACCATGAGTGCGTTTGTTGTGGACCTGCTTGGACGAATCCCCGACGAAGACGAGGCGCCGTCTGTTAAATATGGTGATTATGAGTTTACAGTTTTGCTGACAGAGGATAACTGGATATCCAAAATCAAGGCGGTAAGGCTTGAAAATGATAAGGACGAGGAAAACGTCTGAGAAAAGGGCACTTTGGTGTCCTTTTTTACATGGAGATATGAAATTGAAAATATTAATAGTAACCGCCTGTTTTATAGCGGTGTCACTGGTTTTGCTGATAAATTTCTGCCCTTATCTGATGATATACAAAAAAGGCAGGGCACTGACAGGGACGGTTGACAGTGTGTATGGTGTGCCGGGGAAGTACATATATACTGTGAAATATGTGATTGACGGAAAGGAATATTCGGCTAATCTTGCGTATCCTACAGAACTTGAAAAGGAAACCGGCAATGAAATAGAGATAAGATGTGCATTAAACGATATTTACCGGATAATTGCAGACTGTCATGAGGACTTTGTCAAAAACATGGCGCTATATGTAATTATTGAACTTGGTGCAGTAATTTCAGGGGTTATAATCTGCACTAAATAAGTAAAAAATATGTTAATTGCACATAAATTATACATAAAAACCTAAAAATCGACCTCCGATTGTGCAACCTTACAAATCATCAAA
>DBQM01000007.1:0-7877 GCA_002305725.1 Ruminococcus sp. UBA1394
AGAGGGGTTTTTAGAGGTGCCCAAAAGTCAGTGATATTTTTATAATAGCTGTTGTCCTTAAAGCTGTCACGGACCTGTTCAAGCTTTTCCTGCAGACAGTTCTTGTAAACCGGCACTTCATAGGACATAAAGGTGTCAATCTGGAAATTTGCTCTGTGCTTGAACGGAAGAATGTATTTGTCCTCGCCCTCCGAAACGCTTTCAAAGAAGCTGAAAACAGACGGTATATCACGGCCTCTGAAAAGACAGTCACGGCACAGACGGCGCATAAGACGTATCATTCTCGGGTGGAGAAGCCGGTTTGTGTCCGATTTAAGACGTGTACGGACGCTTATATATGCGCACAGGGCAAAGTCGCCGCAGTCGCCTGTTACAAGAGGATTCAGCGCATGGATTCCTTCAAGTATTGCTATACTGCCCTCTTCACGCTGAAAGGGTACATATCCGCTTCTGTCCTGTATTTTGAAGTCGAAAACCGGCATCATGAACTCGTCACCGTTTTCAAGCATTTTAAGATGTTCCTGCAGGAGCGGAAGGTCGGTGCAGTATGGGGATTCAAGGTCGATTTTACCGTTTTTATCTCTGGGCATATCCGGAGATTTATTTGAACGGAAGTAATTGTCAAGGGAGATTACACTGCTTTTGCAGCCATAATCTCTGTAAAGCACACGGGAGATCTCGTTTGCAGTTGAGGTCTTGCCGGAGCCTGACGGTCCCGAAATCAGAAGAACAGGGTGGGTCTGTTTGTTATCGTTTACAGCCCTGCAAAGCTGTTCTATCTGACTGGAATAATTGTTTTCTGCATCGCAGACAAGCTTGTGAGCGTCCTCGTTTATATTCTGGTTTAATGATTTAATATTGATATATTTCATAGTCTGAACCTGCCTTTCTGCTATATATGTATATTATACTATATTTCCGCTGATTAATCAACACTGCACAACAGATTAAATGAAATTTATTTTTGTTATATCTGCACAAAAATAATCATCGTTAATACTTGAAAAGTAACAAATTAGTCTGCAGATTCTGTAAAACTATATACATTTTTATAAAAAAATGATATAATTATACTTATACATTTTTACTACAAACGGAAAGAGGAATCTATTAAAATGTTTTTTCAGAAAGACATAGAAACTATGCCAAGAAAAAAAATTGAGGAAATTCAGCTTGAAAGACTCAGATGGCTTGTTGACTATTGCAGCAATAACGTTAAATTTTACCATGACCGACTTGAAAAAGCCGGCGTTACTGCTGAAAAAATCAAGACGCTTGATGACATTCAGTACATACCTTACACAACGAAGGACGATATCCGTGATAACTATCCTTTCGGTCTTTTCGGACAGCCTGTCAAGAAAATTGTCAGAATCCATGCGTCCAGCGGTACTACCGGGAAGCCGACAGTTGTGGGATACACAAAAAACGATATTGAAAACTGGAGCGACTGCATGGCAAGACTCTGCATGGCTGCCGGTGCGACTGAGGACGATATTTTCCAGATAGCTTTCGGCTACGGACTTTTTACCGGTGCCCTGGGACTGCATTACGGTCTTGAAAAAATTGGTGCAACAGTTGTTCCGACATCAAGCGGCAACACAGAAAAACAGATAATGCTCATGCAGGATTTCCAGACTACAGGACTTGTTTCAACGCCGTCCTACGCTCAGTATATCGGCGAAACTGCAAAGGAAATGGGCGTTATTGACAAAATCAATCTGAAGCTCGGCCTTTTCGGCTCTGAGGGCTGTACCGAGGAAATGAGAAGTCAGATTGAAAAAACTCTCGGTCTTTTTGCAACGGACAACTACGGTATGAGCGAGCTTATGGGACCGGGCGTTTCCGGCGAATGTAACCTCAGATGCGGTATGCACATAAACGAGGACCACTTCCTTGCCGAGGTTATTGACCCCCAGACTCTTGAAGTACTGCCGAAAGGCTCACAGGGCGAGCTTGTTGTTACAACGCTCACAAAAGAGGGTATTCCTATGCTGCGCTACCGTACAAAGGATATCACACAGATTGACTATGAACCATGCAAGTGCGGAAGAACATTTGCGAGAATGGCAAAAATCAAGGGCAGAACAGACGATATGCTCAAAATCAGAGGAGTCAACGTGTTCCCGTCACAGATTGAAAGCGTTCTTATGGGATTTGACAGAATCGCTCCTCATTATCAGCTTGTTGTTACACGTTCAAATTACTCCGACCATCTCGAAGTAAAGGTTGAACTTGCAGACGGTTCACTGCTTGAAAATTACGCAGAACTTGAAGCTCTGAGAGAGTCTATCCACCACAATCTCAAAACAGTTCTCGGCATTGAAACAAAGGTTTCTCTTGTTGAGCACAAGTCCCTTGAAAGATTTCAGGGCAAGGCAAAGAGAATTGTTGATTTAAGAAACAGCTGATGAAAAAGCTTTTTGTATCTGACCTTGACGGCACTCTGCTGAGTCCCGATGGAATAATCACGGATTATACGGCTGAAACCATAAATTCACTTGTAAAAAGCGGACTGAATTTCACTTTTGCTACTGCCCGTTCAGTTTATTCGGCAAAACCGATAACCGGAAAACTTGATATCAATGTACCTTGTATACTCATGAACGGCGTCAGCGTTTATGATCTGAAAACAGGCAGGTATATCAGAAATGAGTTTATACCGAAAGAGGTTTCGCAGGAAATAATTGAAAGCTTTGAAAGGCATAATGTACCATGCTTTATGTATAAAATAAACAGGGACATACTTTCGGCTCATTATACCGAGCTTACCCCGTCGGTTATGAGAAGCTTTGCTGAAGAGCGAAAAAACAAGTACGGCAAGCCTTTTATACATTGTGAACGGTTTGCGGCTGACTGCGATATTGTCTATTTTACCGTAACGGACGACCATGAAAAGCTGCTGCCACTTGAAAGGGAGATTTCCGGAATTGAGGGTGCTTGTCATGCCTTTTACAGCGATACATATACTGACAAATGGTATCTTGAAGTATTTTCGGCAAAGGCGTCAAAGGCAAACGGCATAAAATTTCTGCGTGAAGAATATGGTTTTGATTATGTCACAGCTTTCGGGGACAATTTTAATGACCTGCCTATGTTTGAGGTTTCAGATTACAGAGTTGCTGTCGGGAATGCCGCCCGTCAGGTAAAGGAAACTGCTGATTTTACGGCGGAGCCCAATTCCTGTGACGGTGTGGCAAAATGGCTTTTGTATAATTTTACATAATGAAAGGATTTGGATAAATGAAGAAATTAATGCTTGGCAACGAGGCGTTTGCCAGAGGATTATTTGAAGGCGGATGTCAGCTTATTTCAAGCTATCCGGGTACACCATCTACTGAAATAACAGAATTTGGTGCAAAATATGAAGAAATGTATGCAGAATGGGCGCCGAATGAAAAGGTTGCCATGGAAACTGCTCTCGGTGCGTCAATTGCCGGTGCAAGAAGCTTCTGCGGTATGAAACACGTTGGTCTTAACGTTGCTGCTGACCCTCTTTACACAGCGGCATATACAGGCGTTAACGGCGGTATGGTAATTGCCGTTGCAGACGACCCGGGAATGCACTCCTCTCAGAACGAACAGGACAGCCGCCATCATGCAATTGCGTCAAAGGTGCTTATGCTTGAACCGTCTGATTCTGCTGAATGCAAGGAATTTGTAAAACAGGGCTTTGAGCTTTCAGAGCAGTTTGACACACCTGTTATTATAAGACTTTCAACAAGAGTTTCCCACTCACAGAGCAGTGTTGAGCTTTGCGACAGAGAAAATGTTCCAACAAAGCCATACGAAAAGAATCCTCAGAAATATGTCATGATGCCGGCTTACGCAAAGGGCAGACACGTTTTCGTTGAGGAGAGGACTAAAAAGCTTATTGAGTACGGCGAAACTTCTCCGCTGAATACTGTTGAGATAAACGGCACAGATGTTGGCGTTATCACAAGCGGTATCGCTTACCAGTACGCAAAAGAGGCGCTGGGCGACAGTGTTTCCTACCTGAAGCTTGGCATCGTAAATCCGCTGCCTGTTAATATAATCAAGGATTTTGCTGAAAAGTTCAAAACAGTTTATGTTATTGAGGAACTTGACGATATTATCGAAACTCACTGCAAAAAGCTTGGTCTGAACGTTATCGGCAAGGAGCTTTTCGGCTTTATTGGTGAACTTTCACAGGCAATTATTGCTGACAAGATACTCGGAAAGAAAACTGAATTTACTGAATTTACTGAAAATGTTCCGGTACGTCCTCCGGTTATGTGTGCAGGCTGTCCTCACAGAGGTCTTTTCTATTCGCTGGCTAAAAACAAGATTACAGTTTCCGGCGATATCGGCTGTTACACTCTGGGCGCCGCTGCTCCTCTTAATTCAATGGATTCAACTATCTGCATGGGTGCGTCAATATCCGCACTCCACGGCATGAACAAGATAAGAGGCGCTGAGGGCGAAAAGAAAACTGTTGCCGTAATCGGTGATTCAACCTTTATCCACAGCGGTATCACAGGACTTATCAACATTGCCTACAACGCTACAAACTCAACCGTTATTATTCTTGACAACTCTATTACCGGTATGACTGGTCACCAGCAGAACCCTACAACAGGCTACAACTTAAAGGGCGACCCTGCATCAAAGGTTTCGCTGGAGGCGCTCTGCAAGGCTGTGGGAATCAACAGAGTAAGAGTTGTTGACCCTTACAACATGAAGGAAACAGAAGCGGCAGTCCTTGAAGAGCTTGCTGTTGAAGAACCTTCTGTTATTATATCAAGACGTCCGTGCGCACTGCTTAAATATGTAAAGCACAAGCCTGCGCTGAATGTTGACAAGGATAAATGCCGTTCATGCAAGATGTGTCTGAAAATCGGATGTCCTGCAATTTCCATTAAGGACGGCAAGGCTGAAATTGACAAGACACTGTGCGTCGGCTGCGGAATATGTACTGAAATGTGCAGGTTTGACGCTATTGCTGAATAAACGGAGGTTATTGAATAAATGGATACTAAATCAATTATGATAGTCGGCGTGGGCGGACAGGGAAGTCTGCTGGCGTCAAGAATAATCGGAAACGTTCTGCTTTCACAGGGCTTTGACGTTAAGGTGAGCGAAGTCCATGGAATGTCCCAGAGAGGCGGTTCAGTCGTTACATACGTTAAATACGGCGACAAGGTTTATTCTCCGGTAATTGAAAAGGGTGAGGCGGATATTATCGTTTCATTTGAACTGTTGGAAGCTGCAAGATGGCTTTCGTATCTTAAAAGGGGCGGTCACCTTATCACTTCAACACAGACTCTTGACCCAATGCCGGTAATAACAGGTGCGGCGCAGTACCCGACCGATATCGTTGAAAAAATAAAGGGACTGGGCGTTGACATAATTGCTGCTGACGCTCTTTCACTTGCAGAAGAAGCAGGAAACGCAAAGGCTTCAAACGTTGTACTTATGGGACTTATTGCGTCGAAGATGAGTTTTGATGACGAGGTATGGAAAGACGCAATAAAGAATTGTGTACCGGAAAAATTCCTTGAACTGAATCTTAAAGCTTTCGAGCTTGGTAAAAATATAGAATAAGGAGAAATCAATGGAAAAATACTGGAACAAAAATATGGAGTGCGCCACAAGAGATGAAATGAGGGCACTCCAGAGCTTCAGACTTTCTCAGACGGTAAGACGTGTTTACGAAAACGTACCATATTACCGTGAAAGAATGGAAAAGGCAGGGGTCACTCCCGACGATATCCACAGCGTTGATGACCTGAAAAAGCTGCCCTTTACCATGAAACAGGACCTGAGAGATACCTACCCTTACGGTCTGTTCGCAGTACCTATGGACCAGGTCGTAAGACTTCACGCTTCAAGCGGTACTACCGGCAAGCAGATAGTTGTAGGCTATACTCAGAATGACCTTGACGTGTGGGCTGAATGCTGTGCAAGAGCGCTGACTGCGGCTGGTGCTGACAACAAGGACTTCATGCACGTTTCCTACGGCTACGGTCTTTTCACAGGCGGTCTGGGACTTCACGGCGGTGCGGAAAAGGTCGGAATGACTGTAATCCCGGTTTCCACAGGAAATACAAATCGTCAGATAAACATTATCAAGGACTTCGGTTCCACATTTATCTGCTGTACACCGTCCTATGCGCTTTACCTTGCTGAAACAATGGAGGAAATGGGTATCACAAAGGACGATATCAAACTGAAAGCCGGACTTTTCGGTGCAGAGCCATGGACAGAGGAAATGCGTCAGGAAATTGAAAGCAAGCTTGGACTGAAAGCTTTTGATATTTACGGTCTGACTGAAATAATCGGTCCGGGTGTTGCATTTGAGTGCAGTGAGCAGACTGGTATGCATATCAACGAGGACAACTTCATTGCCGAAACTATTGACCCGGACACAGGAGAGGTTCTTCCGGAGGGAGAGCAGGGCGAGATTGTATTCACATGTATCACCAAAGAGGCGTTCCCGCTGCTCAGATACAGAACAAGGGATATCGGCATATTAAAGCGTGAGAAATGCTCATGCGGCAGAACACTCATCAAGATGATGAAGCCGGCAGGACGTTCTGACGATATGCTTATTATCAGAGGCGTAAATGTCTTCCCGTCACAGGTTGAAAGCGTACTGCTCCAGCTTGGAAACACAGCACCATATTATCAGCTTATCGTTGACAGAGTTGACAATACTGACACTCTTGAAATTCAGGTTGAAATTTCTCCTGAAATGTTCTCAGATACTGTAAAGAGCCTTGAGGACCAGGAGAAAATAATCAAGAACGCAATTGACTCTACCCTTGGCATCTCAGCAAAGATCAGACTTGTTGAGCCAAAGACAATTCAGAGAACTGAGGGCAAGGCAGTAAGAGTTATTGATAAACGTAAATAAAAGGAGGATATCATTATGGTAAAACAGATTTCTATTTTTGTTGAAAACAAGCCGGGCAGACTTAAAGCAATGACAAATATTCTCAAAGACAACGGTGTTGATATCCGTGCGCTTTCAATTGCGGACACAAAGGATTTCGGTATTCTAAGAATTATTGTAAATGATCCGGAAAAAGCCTGTGCTGCGCTGAAAGACGCCGACTGTACTGTTACAATAACCGACGTACTTGCTGTTGGTGTTGATGACTGTCCGGGCGGACTTGCAAAGGTTATGGATACGCTTTATGACAATAAGATAAGCGTTGAATATATGTATGCATTTGTAAGCAAATCTGAAAACATTGCTTATGTGATACTCAGAGTTGCAGATAACAAATATGCTGCAGATGTACTGAGCAAAGCAGGAATTAAACTGCTTACAAGCCAGGAAATTTATGATATGTAACGGAGGAAAAAACAATGGGAATTTTTAACAAAATTGGCGACGCTGTAAGTGATGCCAGCAGAAACGTGAATGAAAAAACAAAGAATATTTCAGACACAAGCAATCTCAAGAGAAAGATTCTTTATGAGGAAGAAAGAATCATGGAGATTTTTACAGATATCGGTAAGGTATACTACAAGACTCCCGAAAATACTGACGAGCTGAAAGCTTACTGTGACGATATTGACACAAGAAAGAGAAGAATCAAGAAGATGAAGTTTGAACTTCAGGGACTTAAAGGCGTCAGAATCTGTCCTAAATGTCAGGCAGAGGTTCAGGATAAATTCCAGTTCTGCGGTATATGCGGTGCAAAGCTTCCTACAAGCGAAGACGATTTTGACTGATAAATTTTTTAAACCTCCGGTTTTTCAGCCGGAGGTTAATTTTGTTTTGAATTTTCCGGAATTATTGCATTTTTTTGTGAAATATGCTATAATAAATGCGAATCGCATTTATTACAATTTATTTTAATCCCCTTGCAGATACGCAAATCAAAGATTTGCTCCCTGCATATCGG
>DBQM01000007.1:7951-88839 GCA_002305725.1 Ruminococcus sp. UBA1394
TAAATGCAAATCGCATTTATTACATTTATTTTAATATCCTTGCAGATACGCAAATCAGAGATTTGCTCCCTGCATATCGGGCAATAATAGCATATTCAAAAGAATATGCTATTATAAAGGAAAATAAAGAACGGAAAGAAGGTAGTATCTTATGTTGAAAAGAAAAATTGCAGCTGTCTTTACTGCTTTTCTTACAGCTGCGACTGCAATCATGCCTCAGCTTGAACCGCTGAACATATTTGCCTCTGCGGAAGAGGTGCTTGCCGGTGATCTGAACCTTGACGGCAAAACCGGCTTGCAGGATGTCAGTCTTTTGCAGAAATATCTGCTGGGCACTTCCTCTCTGACTTCCGGACAGTATGACAACAATGCTGATTTAAACGGTAACGGCTCTGTGGATATTTTTGACCTTGTACTCCTCAGAAGAACAGTCAGCAAAGCCGCTCAAAAATATTCCTCTCTCCTTATTAACGAGGTATGTTCCTCCAACAAGAATTCCTTAAAGGACGCCGCCGGAGCCTCTCCGGACTGGATCGAGATTTACAATTCTTCTGACGAGGAAATCTCTCTTGACGCTATCGGCGTTTCAGACGGCGCAAAGAATAAATTCAAGTTTGCTTTTCCGGAAAATACAGCAATTCCGGCAAAAGGCTATGTTCTTGTGTTGTGCGACGACGCTGTAAATCAGGCGGAGGGGGAGTACCATGCCGCATTTAAAATCAGTGCAACAGGAGAAACTATTTACCTTACTCACCCTGACTACGGGGAGCTTGATTCCGTTGATGTCCCGCAGCTGGCAGAGGACGTGACTTACGGACGGTATGCAAACGGCTCTGAAAATCTTACTCAGCTGACTCCGACACCGGGAAAAAGCAATGATTCAGCAGAAGATGTAACAGCAATTGCAGAACCTGTTTTCTCAGCAGAGGGAGGATTTTATGGTACTGCCTTTATGCTCGGACTGAGTGACACAGACAACAACACAATTTACTATACGACTGACGGCAGCGACCCGAGAACATCTTCCACTGCTATGCTCTATACTGATGAAATCAGCATTTACAATAACACAAGTGACCCTAACAAGTACAGCGCTCTTGACGATATTGTCCTTTATGACTATACCCGTCCTTCCGGAAAGGTTGACAAGGGAATCGTTGTAAGGGCAGTGTCAAAAACTGCGGACGGAAGATACAGCAATGTTGCGACAAACAGCTATTTTATCGGCAAAACTGCCTCATATTACAGTAATATGAAAGTGGTTTCGCTGTCAACTGACGGTGATAATTTCTTTAATGATGATACCGGTATCTACATGGTGGGCAGCGGGTATTATGAATGGGCTGCAAGTGACGAGTATGTAGAATATCAGCCCGGCGATACTGCTAATCCGACTAATTATAACAAGGACGGCAGAGAGTGGGAAATACCAGTGAATGTTCAGGTATTTGAAAACGGAAAGCTTGCCTATACTGCTGATGTAGGCGCAAGAATTGCCGGAAACTGGTCGAGGTCTTTTGCACAGAAGAGTATCCGGCTTTATGCAAGGAGCGAATATGGCAGTTCGGATATGAAATATGAATTTATTGATGGACTGACTGATGAAAACGGAAACATCATTGATTCCTTTGATAAAATTACTCTCAGAAACGGCGGTACGGATAATCAGGTGCTGCATTTCAGAGATGCGCTTATTCAGGAAATGGTTTCCGACAGAGCGGTTGACATTCAGGGTGCTGAACCCTGCGTTATGTTTATTGACGGCGAATTCTGGGGATTCTATTTTATCCGTGAAAAGATAGAGGCAGAATATATTGAGTCACACTATGGAATTGACAAGGACAATGTAACGCTTCTGAAAAACGGAGAATGTGAAGGTTCCGCTGAAATTGCCAAGGAATATGACGAGTTCTGTAAATGGGCAGCAACGGCTGATATGACTGTTCCTGCAAACTATCAGAGAGTCTGCGATACCCTTGATATTCAGAATTTTATGGATTATATTGCCATTGAAACCTATATTAACAATACCGACTGGGCAACAGAGTATTTAAATAACTGGCAGATGTGGCGTTCCAATACCATAGACCCCGATATGCCGTATGCAGACGGAAAATGGCGCTTTACGCTGTATGACACGGAATATTCGACAGGCCTTTACAATGAGGGCAGAACATCATGCGGTTTTGACACTCTGGGTTCACTTTATAAAAAGGATGTTCCGTATAATTTTGCAAATATCTTTTACAGTCTGATAAAAAATGATGAATTCAGACAGGCATTTTATGACAACTATATTGAAATTATGAAGAATAATTTTGCACCGGAGTATGCTGACGCAAAAATAACTGAATATGTATCGGCTTACAAAGATGCGATTTATGCCACAAATGTCCGGTTCAGTTCAAGCTGGGTGAACAATAACTTTAACAGCGAAGTCCAGCGGCTGAGAGATTTCTTTGTTAATCGTCCGAAATATGCGAAATATTACCTTGATTTGCTTATGGGAAATACTTCGATTGATACAGGGGAAAATATGCTGCCTGCGGTTTCATCATGGACACATTACGGTGCGGCGACATTCTCATACAGTACCGCTGAAAATTCATTTACCGCAAAGGTAAACGCAAAGACAACGAATCCATGGGACATTCAGGCACAGGCAAAAGGTCTTACTCTTGAAAAAGGAAAGACCTACCGTCTTACCTTTGAGGCGTCATGCACAACAGATGCGACCATGAATATCGGCATTATACGCCAGGTGGGAACGTCCTATCCAGGCTGCTGGTACGGCAATCCGGGACTGACATCTGAGCTGACACAGTATTCATACATGATATGTATGCAGGAAACAACTGCTTCTGACTGGTTTCTTTACTTTAATTTCGGCAGCGCTGCCGGAACTTATGTGATAAAAAATGTTTCTCTTGAAGAGGTAAATGTGCCGGACTGATATGAATAATAAAGACGCCGTTTCAAAGCGGCGTCTTTTCTGTGTTCAGTAAAATTTTTTATAAGCATTAAGCAGCTGGTTCAGAAAGTTCACGGTCCATGATAATTTTGTCAAAGACGTTGTAACAGCCGTCACCGTTCATGTCGCAGTAAGCAGCGCTCAGCTCATAAAGTGGATTTTTCTTTAAGAGAAAATCTTTAAAATCTTCAGTATCCTGCGTATCAAACGCTGTATCAAGATTAGCGTCACCCCTGCAGAAAAGCTCCTGACAATTTATGGGCACTATATCCTCTTCATTGGTCAGCTCCAGCGGGTTCTGACAGTATTCCCATACAGATGAGGCTGACGAACAGTAAACGGTGACATTATCGGAAACAACATCGTAATCAAGAATTCCGAAAGCATGGTACTGCACTTCCGGATTTCCGTAAATGTATATACTTTCCAGTAACGGGCATTTAAGGAAAGCATAATTTGCTATCAATTTTGTATTTCGTCCTATTGTAACAGATTTTAAATTTTCACAGTAACTAAATGCATAGCTTGATATATTTGTAACATTATCACCCAGAGAAACAGATTCAATTCCTGAACATTGGGAAAATGCATAATCGACAATTTCTTCCAGATTTTCAGGAAAAACAATATCTCCGCTGATTCCGCTGCACTCAAAAGCAGAACCTCCTATTTTTTGCAGCATTACCGGAAACTGAACTGTTTTAATGTTAACACAGCCACGAAAAGCATATTGTCCTATTCCTGTCAATCCATTTGGAAGATTAACCTCTGCAAGATTTGAACATGAATCAAAACAATGTACATCAAGTGTTTCTACGCAATCCGGAATAACAACACTTTCAATCGTTTCACAATCTTTAAATGCACCGGAGGAAATTATTTTGACCGTATATCCCTCATATTCTGCCGGAATTTCAACATTTACCGGTTCGCCTGTATATCCGGTAACCGCAGCGTAGGAATCGAATATCTCATATTCAAGAGTATATTCGTTTGACGGAGTTTCAGCAACTTCTTCCGAAAATACCGGAAAACATGAAAGCATTGCTGCTGACACAACCGAAGAGATAATCAGGAAAATGATTTTTCTGATTTTCATGGAGTACCTCCTTGCAGTTAAAACATTTATTATGGTGATTATACCATATTTGTTGCAAAATTGTCAATAGCTTCGCTTAATTAGCTGTGAAATTTATTGAATATGACTATTTAAATTGTTATGCATTGTAATGTTATACAAATAAAATCATGATTATTCCGGCACTATCCATTTACCGTCATCTGCTATAAGGCAGAGCATTTTTATTGTATCACCGTAGTATATATCATCACCATAATTTACAACAGTATCACGGACAGCGTCATGCCATTGTGTGTTATCTCCGCATAAAGCTGAAATCATAAACGGGGCAGTAAAGCAGAGGTCGTTGTAATCCTCGACAGGGGTGCCGTCCGGTTCGTAGCACGCTTTGATTTCCCACGGGTCGCCATTTGTGGAATCAATGATGAATGTATTTATCGCTGATGCAAAGGCAAGAGCATTCTGGTTTCCGTTTATGAGGTAATCCATGCTTATCCGCCATGGGGTGCGGCAGCTGTTGTAATAATAGCAGCCGTCATACTCGCTCTCCATGAAATCTGCCGGTGCAGGAACAAACTTTCCGGTTTCATCTTTCACGATGAAATCGGGAAGAATACCGGTTTTATATTCAGCAGTAAAACTGTTTATTATCTCATAAGTACTGTCATATACGTTTATCCAGCGCTGGTCATTAGTGACTTTTGCGAATACCGGCATATACTGAACAATAAAATCAGACGCTCTTGTTGCTGAATAGTACGGGCTGTCCTGTTCCGAATAAACCCAGTCCCCAAGCTGAATTATCCAGTCGGTCTGGTTTACCTCGTATGTCATTATGTCATTTATGATATCAACAGCGGATTGTCTGTAATTGATATCCCCGTTGCTTCCCCAGATACTGTCTGCCATAAGAAGAGAATAAGCAATATCCATATCACCGTCTGCTGCTGAATCAGCCCCGGAAGTATTGACTATCGCAGTACCGTTATCGCTTTGCTGCCATGCCATAAGGTTGGGACCAATTTCGCTGAGATGTGCCCTGTAATATCGGTACAGTCCGTCAAAAATTTCCTTTGCATTGCTGTCATATTCCGCCATTGATGTTGCAATGAGCATACCGTAGCCGTGAGCCTCCGAAACAGTAACGGCAGTTTCCGAGTTGTTCTGAGCGTAAGTTTCTTCGCTGTACCAGACATAATACTGAACCTCATCGGTAACATAAGGATTTTTTAGCAGGTATTTATCCTTCCATTTTTCATAGAATTCCGTTGTATTTTTTGAAAAATCAGCAGTTTTTTCCTGCATTTTATCTGATTCAGAGTCACAGCCGCCGAAGCATACCATAATAACCGTCAGCAATGCAACCACAACAGCTGTTTTCTTTTTAAACCGCATAATAAATTCTCCTTGATAAACTAATGCTCTCCCAAAGCAATAACCCGGGAGAGCAATACTTATGATTTTTTAATCAGGAACTGGTTCAGACCTGTAAGGTCAGCAACACTTATTTCACCGTCACCGTTAAAATCGCTGTTGTCCTTATTCGGAGGGATAGTGTTTGTCAGAAGATATTTTCTGAAAAGTGATGAATCAAATACATTTACTTTTTTGTCCTTGTTTACGTCGCCTCTGAGCACATCACTGCCGGAGTCTGACGGTCTTTCTGTTGGTTTGACAGATGGTGTACCGTCATAATATTCACCAAGACTTATACCGTTGACGCCCACTGAATATACATGGTCAAGACTGATAAACTGTCCCTTGTCGTCCTGCCAGAGCGCCGGTTCAACAAATGCATATTTGTCCTCGTCCCATTCAGTCCAGTTAGTACCGCCCTTGATAAGTCCGCCGGTGTCGCTGGAATTTTCATTGAAGCACCAGAATGTGTGATGTATGCGGTTGTCAATCATAAGGTCACGCAGCGCTGTCATCCATTGAACGTTTCTGCCGTCCGGGTCATGTTCTTCGTCGATAAAGCCGCCCCATTCGCCCATAAGCAGCGGAGCAATCTTTTCGTCCAGAAGATAGAACCAGTTGTCATACCAGCAGTCCTCCATAAGAGAATCCTGGTCAAATCCGTCATAGAACCATGACTGGTCATAAACCAGCGGACCGTAGTCATGAGGAGAGTAAACAAGCTGGCTCTGATGTTCACCGAGGTCTACCGGATAATCCTTTGCGCCACGGAAGTTTCCGCCCCACCATGTTCCGTGATAGTTGCTGTAAGGGTAAGGAGGCTTGGCGTAATCAAGACCTACTGTATTCCAGTCAGCACCCTCTTCAAATTTAGGATAAACTTCAATACCCTCAACCATTATCAGCAGATTCGGATTGGCGTCCAGAACGGCAGCAGCACCTCTTTCAGCAGCATAGCGCCAGTTGTTTTCGTCTGTGGAGCCGTCCCATTTTGCAAATGTACCTTCGTCCTTTTTGCCGTGAGGTTCATTTTTCAGGTCTATTGCAATAATTGTATCGTCGTCCTTGTAATAATCAGCAAACCAGTTAAGTGCTTCAAGCCAGTCCTCTGTGCTGAATTTGTCAGTATACCAGACAGGATACTGATGACCTGCGGAAGCGGTTTCAGCGCTGTGAATATCCATCATAATCTTGATACCGTTTTCTCTGCACCATTTCACAGCCAGATTCCAGATATCAAAGCTGTACATAGGGTCGCCGCCCTCTGTACCGCTAACAGAAAGCTCCGGATTTGAATATGTATTTACCTTGCACATAGGGTCTGGGTCACCGTTTTTCCAGCCCAGGATAAGCTCTGTAGACATGGGAACTCGCAGCAGATTAAAACCGTGGTCAGCTATTTCATTAAGCGCCTGGTGCATATTAAGGCTCCATACGCCGTCGAAGACCTGGCTGCCGGTGTTGTAGCCGAACCAGTTACAGCCGGTAAGCCACACCGGATTGCCGTTCATATCAACAATTTCAGCGTTTTCATTTACATGAAGCCAGTCATCATGGTATTCATCGGGCGTTTCAGCAGTAACAGGTGAGAAAATCGTGCCGGCTGATACGCAGAGAACTGTACAGGCAGTCAGACATGACAGTACAGCCTTTTTAATAAATGATTTTTGCATATAACCCTCTCCTTTTTATCAGTAATTCCAAACTTATATATATTTAATGTTACCATTATTTTCAGAGAATGTCAATGCTTTTTCGGTAATTTATACAAATAAATACTCCTGCCGTTACCGTTAAAGGCACAGCAGGAGAAAAGATGTTTTAAAATATATAGCCTGTTATCCACAAAGTCAATACACATACCGCAATTGCCGCAAGTGCATTTAAGGCAACACCGGCATTGGAAGTTCGGTCATAGTCCGAGAAAAATCTGGTTCCGGAGGGATTTTTCGGGTACAGCATTATTCTGTCAGGCAGACTACACTCAGTATCTACACTGTATTCCATTTCCCTGCCGTTTACTGTATATCTGTATCTGCCATAATAATTGGTAACAGATTCTGTGCCATGACCACTGTGTTTTCTGTGGCGGTAGACAAGAACAGCCTCTATTGCAGTATTATTTTCAATTGACTGCTGTTTCAGCTGCTTTCTGCGTTTCCCCGATTTGTACAACAGGACATTAAGCACGATAAAAATCCCAATGCCCATCAATACGGCGGCTACAAGCCGTGGATCTTCGTTCAGCCAGCCATTTTTAAAGTTTTCTTTTAATGCTGTCATTTTTATCCTCACGAGATTCTGCGGCACTCAATATAAAATCTCTTGTCCTCAGCGTGACCCATTGAAAAAGTCTTTCTGGGGAGTGCGCCGTCCTTGATTACAGTAGGGAACAGCTCTGATTTATCCATGTCCGGCAGAATGAATCCCACTGAACCGTCAGTATCAGCCACAAGCTTTTTAAGGGTGTCTGTACCGTGGATATAGTCGATTTTACCGCCGTTTTCTTTCAGATATGCGTCAAGGAAATTCTGAAGACTGCCGACTGTGAGATTGGAAGTCTTGTTGTGTATGTAAGCAGTATGCTCAGTATTTCCTGTCACATAAACAAATGACTGCTCCGACTTTTCATCTGAAAGACCGAGAGTTTCAGTCATTGCGGCAATAAGCTTTTCGGTATCAGTATCGCTTACGATTCTGTGGATAGCCTCAAAATCAAGAGCAGGACTGTGCAGATTTACAATTTCAACAAGGGCATATCTTGCCGGATGATTGCTGAAATCCTTGTCAGGCTCTGCCTTTTTCAGATTCTCGTAATATGTTTTTGCGGTTGCCAGAGAATGATTTCCGTCACCCATAGCATAGAGCAGAACGTCGTTACAGCCGTATTTTGAACGGAATGTGTCAGTATCTCCCAGCATGTCAAGTGCAGACTGGAAATCAGCAATCATACTGTCATTCATAAGCCAGCCGCTTACATGACCGCCATTGCAGTTGAGGTCAAAATCGTAAAGCTGTTCCATGTCAGCCTTTTTGCAGGAAATCGGCTCAATGGCAGACTTGTTTTCATCGTCAATAAGAATCATAATGTGTGGCAGTTCAAGAGGAGCACCCTCTCTCACCTTTATTCTCGGCGGTATTCTTTCAATAACTGTTGCCTCAGTTGCTCTTACCTGTGAAGTACTTCCCTTTGAAAAGTCATATTCTTCAAGGTCTATCATGCCGATAACGCCGCACCTCAATATACCGTTGTTCTGTACTCTTTCGAGGTAAATCATTGAGTTTTTGTATTCCTTGAAAGTGCCCGATTCAAGGTAATTGTTCATTGTCCTGTGGATATTATCAATTCTGTCGGAAACGTACGGGTTTTCAAGGTAAACCTCCGGCAGAATGAGGTTAAGTGTGGATTTTTCACCGTTCACATATTTGTTAAGGTTTTTCCAGTATTCCGGTTCACTGGTGTACTGGTCACAGGCGATAACCGCCCATTTGTTCATATCTGTATCTTCCGGAAGAAGGATATCTGCCGGTTTGAAAGCTGTTGACATTGTGTTTATCACTCCTAAAAATTACTGCTTAAATTATATCATTCACAGTCTGCATTGTCAAGGTCCGTGACCGGACAGGACGATTCGGTGTTGGTTTTGTGGTATCGTTTTGTTTACGGCTCGACCGGCAGCTGTATTGCATAGATTTTAAAATTGATTTGCCTTTACATATTTGAGTATCTGCGGTAATAAAATGTAAGGACAAATCTCTGAATATGGAGGAAGCAATGAACAGGAATAAAATAGTCCGTGACACCATTTTCCTGACAGCTGTTGACTTTGCAATGCAGGGTCTTGCCCTTATGCTGAATGTCTTTATAACCCGAAAGCTTGGCTCTGCCGCAGTGGGTGCGATATCTCTTATGGGAACGTTTCTGAACTTTACCGGTATAATTTCCAGCGGCAATGCATATCTTTGCTCCAGCAGACTGATTTCTGAGGAAATAGGGCGTGCAGGAGGCAATCCGAACCGGATATACAGGTACTCGCTGATGTATTCAATGCCGCTGTGTATTGTGGTATCGGGCTGTATATTTGCCTTTTCCGGTCTGATATCCGGAAATATTCTTAAAACTCCCGAGCTTGCGCTGCCTGTAAAAATAATGGCATTCATTCTCCCCGTAAACACCATAAGCTGTTGCCTCAGAGGCTATTTCAGCGCATACCGCAATGTGTTTTCCGGAGCAATAAGCTCGGGTGTGGAATTTCTTGTGAAATCGGGAATGTTTGCCATGTTTGCGGAATTTTATGTTGCCGACGGTAAAATAAGCGTGTTCATGGCGTTTGCGCTTAGTATGGGCGCCGGACAGCTTGCCGGTCTTGTCTATCTGGTGGTGTGCCATCTGAAATACCGCAAAAAGTATGACACCAAAGCTTCCATCGGATTTCGCTGCTTTGTGCTTACTTCCATTCCGATAATGCTCAACAGCATTGTAACTTCGGTTTTAAGCAGCGTAAATGACGCTCTTGTGCCGCTGACATTAAAGCAGTACGGCAATTCCACCGAGCAGGCGCTGAGTCAGTTCGGCATATTCGAGGCAATTATAATTCCGGCACTGTTTTTCCCATCGGGTATTCTGTGCAGTCTTTCAGCGATACTGATACCCGAGCTTTCCCGTGAGAGGGGAGCGGACAACATGAAAAAAACCGCATACCTTACAAACCGTGTACTGCGTCAGACGTTCAGCTTTTCGGTTTTTGCGGCTGCGGTATTTCTTTATTTCGGAAATGAAATCGGACTTCTCATGAGCGGTGACACCTTTGCAGGAAAAATCATAAGGATTCTTGCACCGGCAGTACCGTTCATATACCTTGAAATAATACTTGAGGGTATTTTAAAGGGTATGGGCAGACACAGCTTTTCTTCCCTTAATTACCTTGTGGAATATACAATAAGAATTTCTGTTCTGCTGATATGCGTGCCGCTTTTCGGATTTTACGGCATAGTAATGTCATATCTTGCAAGCAATATAATCTGCAATACATCAAGAATACTGAAAATAATCAGCATAACCGGAATACGTTTCAGTTTTTCGGATAACATAATAATCCCGGTCATATCGGCGCTGTGCTCCATGCAGACTGTTTCACTTCTGGAAAAGCCGCTGCATTTTGAACGTGTAAGCATTGCGGTGGAGCCGGTCATATTCACGATTGCGGCAGGGTTTATGTATCTTGGACTGCAGAAAGTATTACATAAAATTACAGACAGTTCAGAGGAAATATCAGTGAACAGGGTGAATCATAAGCTTTAAAATAGCCTGGATTATTGATGACCTTATCAGAGAATCGTCAGCCTCTCTGATTGTTTTGTCATGCTCTCTGACCTTTATGGCAATATACTTTGCCGGAAGTTCATTAAGGGCAAGCGCCATAACTGTAAATCTGCATATATTGCAGTGACAGCAGTTGAACTTTTCAAATATATCATCAAAGCGGTTGACCATGAGTTCTTCGTTAAGATTGATAACTTCGTATTCTTCTTCCTCTTCTTCCACAGCGGCTTTTGATTTCTTGGACTTTGATTTTGCCCCCGGCTTTGCAGAAGATTTGGTTTTTCTTGTTGACCTTACTTCCTCTACTTCGTATTCGTCCTCGTCATCCTCGTAGTCATCATCGTAATCTTCTTCTTCTTCAACAACTCTGGTTTTCCTTGTCCGGGACGCTGTTTTCTTATTAGTAGTTCTGTTTTTCTTTTTAGGTGTTTCTTCTTCCTCTTCTTCGTCCTCATCGTCATAATCTTCCGGTTCAGGGACTCTCTTTTTTGTAGTTCTGGTTTTGGTTGTCCTGGAACGTACCGGCTTTTTAGGTGTTTCTTCTTCCTCGTCATCATCATCGTCAGTCTCAGCCGCCGGGATTCTGGAACGTGTTTTTGAGGCAGTACTCTTAGCAGCAGTTTTTCTGCCGGCTGTTGTTGTTTTGGAACGTGAAGATTTTTTAGGTGTTTCCTCTTCAAGGTCTTCATCATCGTCTTCGTCCTGATTCAGGGAAGGCATTATCTTATTGAACATAACCTCTTTGCTTATATCCTGTTTGGTTTTTCTTATAGCCATTATGAACACCTCTTTGCTTAATTAGAATTTAAGATTTCCTGGGACAGCTTCATGTAATCCCTGACGCCTGCCGCTCTGGGCGCATATTCGTATATGCTGCACTGGAGTGACTGTGCCTCTGCAAGAGCTGCACTGTTGCGGATAAATGTATCAAAAATAGGAATATCAAAATTTTCAGCTACCATCTGCGCTGTTCCGACAGCTTCTCTGTGAAGCTTTGAAAAGCGCCTGTACTTATTGATAAGTATTCCCGCAACTTCAAGCTCAGGATTGCAGGCTTTCTGTACATACTGAATAGTTTCATAAACCTGGACAAGTCCCTGAAGACTGAAAATATCCGGCAGCATTGGAAGAATTACATAATCGCTTGCGGCAAGGGCATTTACTGTCAGAAAACCAAGTCCCGGAGGGGAATCAATAAAGATGTAATCGTAATCATTTTCAACTACCTGGAGAATGTTTTTCAGAATAAACTCCCTGTATTTTCCTGTAAATTCAAGCTCAGCACCGGTAAGCAGGATATTGGAGGGTATAACGTCTGTCATGGGCATTGACTGTATGCAGCGCTGAACCCTTGCGGCTCCGGTCAGAGCGTCGAAAACAGTAGGCAGATTGCTGTCAGCACCGGTGCTGAATGAAAGGTTGCCCTGAGGGTCCATATCCACCGCAAGGACTTTGAAACCCTGTTTTGAAAAGGCTGATGCAAGGGCATTGACTGTTGTTGTCTTGCCGACTCCGCCTTTCTGAGTGATAATCGCATAAATCCTGCTCAAAGTCCAAGCTCCTCCCTTCAGGACTATATCATAAAACCGGTTCATACATACTGCCGGAAATGTGCATAAATCAACTTAAAATACAATACTTACTTATTATAACAGAAAAAAACAAATATTTCAACTATCGGCTGTAATTATTTATTATTTTAACTAAAAGAAAGCTATTTAATTTTTTATGAAACTGACGAATAGGTAAATTAGATAAGGTTTAATGCGGCATGAAAGGAGCTGATTAATATATGAATATAAATACAAATGTTTATAAACAGTACATTAATTCCGGCAGCAGTTACGGAAGAACTGTTCAGAAAACTTTCGGAACAAGCAACAGCAAATCCGTAATAAAGCAGGATTCGCTTTCCTTCAGTGCCGAAGCGGCTTTGATAAAGGATAATGTTAAAACTGTAAAGAACTATGCTGCGCAGATCACAAAGCCGGCATCAGAAGAACGTATAGATTCTCTGCGTCAGAAAATCAGAAATGGTGAATATAACGTTTCTGCACAGCAGGTCGCTGATAAAATTCTGAACAGGTGGATCTGATAAGGGGTGACTTGCTTTGGAACATTTTGATGAATTTTACAGCTTCATGCTTGAATATACTGAATTTTTTGAAGAAACTGCCGTGAAAGAAAGAGAAAAAATGTGCGCCCTCCTGTCAGATGACCTCAGCCGTATTGAAAAATGTCTTAATGAACATCAGACAACGCTGAAAAAAACTGAGCTTTTTGAGGAACGAAGGGAAAAACTTCAGGAAAAAATAGGTCTTGCAGGGAAATCGTTCCGACAGATCATAGCGCTGACAGACGGCGATGAACATGAAAGCCTGAGAAAGCTTTATAACCGCTTTAAGGTGGCTGTTGACAATGTTTCGCATTCAAACAAAACTTCTCTGCAGATTGCTGAAACAAATATGAGAATAATAGAAAATCTTTCACCGTCAGTAAATGACGCAAAATGCTATGACAATAACGGAGTTCCGGCAAAACGCAAAAATATGGGACTTCTTAATACTAAAATCTGAATTCGGAGGTAATTTAATTGAGACCTACTTTTCTGGGATTTGAAGCAGCCAAGACAGGCGTTTTTGCCAGTCAGAAAGCACTTGATATAGTCGGACACAATTTATCAAACGTAAACACAGAAGGCTACACACGTCAGCGTGTAGACCAGGTTGCTCAGTCTGTAAATGCATCCGGTGCAAGACTCAAGCCGGATCTCGTTTCGCTTGCAGGTATGGGTACATATATAGAAGGCGTTGCGCAGTTAAGAAATGAAAGACTTGACAACGCTTATCGTCAGGAAAGCTCAAATGCCGGTTTTTACAATCAGCAGACAACAATGCTTTCTGATATTGAAAATATAATTAACGAACTTGATGTCGGAGATGACGGAAACGGTTACGGTTTAAGCTTTGCAATCAAGGATATGTATACATCCTTGCAGGACTTTACTTATAATGCAAGCTCTGAAGCAGATGCAAATGTATTTGCCAATTCCGTACTGAATGTGACACAGACTCTCAACAGACTTTCCAAAAATCTTACAAAATCTGCTGAGCAGCACAAGGAAGATGTTCAGATAAACGTAAATGAAGTTAACGCAATGTTAAAGGACCTTGCTGAATTGAACAAGTCTATAAGACAGTCTATGAATACCAATAATTATTCTGACCAGTTCGGTCCGAATGAACTTAAAGACCAGAGAAATCTGATACTTGACAAGCTTTCTGAGTATGGCAGTCTGAGAGTTGAAGACCAGACTGACGGTACTATTACAGTTGAAATGAATGGTCATAAGTGCGTCTGGGGAACTGAATATGATACAATAAATTATCAGGCAAACAACAATAATACTATTCAGCTCAACTGGAAAAGCGACGGTGAAAATGCAGCCAAGGAAACAGGAGTTTTCAAGGCAGCTGTTGATATCATAAACGGAAGAGGACTCGGTGCAACATCATCAACTGAATCAACTGTAAACGGCTTCCTTTATTATCAGGATAAGCTTGACGCTTTTGCAGCCCAGCTGACAAATGTACTTAACAATACACTTCCCGATAAGTTTGACGCTGACGGAAATGTTATTTCATATAAAAAGCTTGTTGGTGAAGCGGTTGAAACAGATGAAGGATATGAAGTGTACCCGGAAAGACTGACAACTGCTGAAAATATTTCAATAACCAGTGAACTTACAAATGATTCTTCATACCTTATCAATGCAGACAACAGTGTTGACAATACATATCTTCTTGAACTTGTAAACAAGCTTACAAAGGATGATCATGTATTTTCATCTGCCAGCGATAAGTTTACAGGAACATTTCAGGAGTTTGTCGCTGACTATACAGGAACTCTCGGAAGTGAAAACAGCTATGCCCAGGGACGCTATGAGGCATCATTGAAGATTCTCGGTGATATCCAGGACAGCAGAGATGAAATTTCCGGAGTAAGCGAAGGCGAAGAAACCGTTAACATGATGACATATAACAGGGCTTATCAGGCTGCTGCAAGAATGATGACTGTTATGGACGGATTGCTTGATGTTCTTATTAATAAAACAGCGGTTTAATTGACGGAGGTTTTTTTATAATGAGAGTTACAAATAATATGATGACAAGAAATTATCTGAACAACCTCAATAATAACTTGTCACTTCTTAATGAATCGGGTGAACGTCTTCAGACAGGCCGTAATTTTACAAAAATGTCCCAGAATGTTTCTGACGGTACAAGAGCGCTTAATGTAAGGACTCAGATGTACAAAAATGAGCAGATTCAGGATAATGTAAAAAAATGCGGTGAAAGTTTAAGCGTTGCCGAAACAAACATGATGTCCCTTGAGGATATCCTGAATTCTGTACATGAGCAGACAGTAAGAGCGCTTAATGGTACAATGGAATCAGCTTCTGAAATATATGCTATAAATTTTGATTCCTTAAAGAATCAGATTGTTGAATTTGCAAACTGCAAATACAATGATACCTATATTCTCGGCGGAACAAATAACCAGTCACCGCCTTTTGAAGTAAAGGACGGAGAACTTTACTATAACGGTGTTAATGTAAACGATGTTGAAAAAACTGACGGTGTATTTTATGCCAATGGTGAAAAAGTTCCTTACAGCGACAGCGTTTATATGGATATCGGAATCGGACTCAATGTAAAAAACGGTGTTGTTGACCCGCGTTCAGCATTTAATATGTCAGTTTCCGGTCTTGATGCCCTTGGATATGGTACATCCGAGATTACATATCAGGACAGAAATGGGGAAGACCATACTATTGAAGTCCCGAATAATGCTTATGAGCTTCTTGATGAAATGTCCAATGCACTTCACGACAAGGATTTTGACAAGCTTGGCGCACTCAATGACCATCTGCGCAAGACTGTTGATGACCTTGTAACAGAAATTGCTGATGTGGGAGTAAGAACAAATTATCTCGAAAACCATACCGGCAGACTTGAAGATGAAGAATTCTATATGACTGATATACAGAGTGACCTTGAGTATATTGAGGATACAGATGAACTTATAAATCAGAAGATGCGTGAATATTCATGGCTGCTTACTTTGCAGTACGGAGGAAAAATTCTTCCGCAGTCGCTGATGGACTACGTTCAGTAAAATAATTAAGAGAGTGGTTTTCAGACTATAGTAAAAGAGAGGTGTTTATTATGCAATTATTAAAAATCAAGACTATTCCCTTTGAGTATGATATTAATATTCAGAATGCAAAATTATCTGCGCCTCAGATTGAACCGGCAAAGATGACACAGCATACTACTCCGATTCAGATTGATACAAAAACTGAAAATGTCAAAGTAAGAATGGATTCATCTGAAATGAGAAGCAGTATGGGAATGAAAACTCCTGCTGATGTTGCTAAAGAGGCACCTGCTAAAACCCAGCAGACTGCTAATAAAACAACCTCTGAATATGTGCAGGAAGGAAATGCCATGACAGAAAAGGGCATGACTATTTCACAGTATGTCAAACAGAAAATATTAAGCAATTCGGTTGTCAATACAACCATCGGAGTAACTCCGAGCTCTCCGATTGATGTGTCATGGGAACCGGCGTCAGCAAAAACTTCCGTCAGAAGAAGCAAGGTTGACCTTGACTGGCAGAAATCTGCACAGGAGATGGAGTTTATTCCAAGCAGTATTACTCTTGAAATAAAACAGCTTGCAGATGTTGAAATTGAATATATCGGAGGATTTCAGTATGTGCTGCCGAGTTCTGATCCTGAGTTTGAGGAAAAATAAAAATAACGGACTGTTCAAACATAAAATCTGAAATTTGAACAGTCCGTTTTAAAATATTATGAAAAATATAAGGCAGAATGGAGATCAATATGAAAGTATTAACAAGAGATTTCGGTGAAGTTGATATAACAGAAAATGATATAATTAAGTTTGAACAGAAGATATTCGGCTTTGAAGAATACAGTGATTATATTATACTTTATGATGATGAGTTCAACGGTGAATATGCGTGGCTCCAGTCAACAGAAGAACCGGGACTTTGCTTTATCATAGCAAATTCGTCCCTGACAGTTGATAACTATCATCCTGACTGTCAGAAAGAGGCAGAAAAAATAATTGGCAAAGGCAATTATGAATACTGGCTTATGATGGTTGTAAAAGAAAATCTTAAAGAAAGTACAGTTAATTTAAAAAGCCCTGTTGTAATAAATACAGATAATCATAAAGCAATGCAGATTATTCTTGAAGAAAATTATCCTTTGAGATATCAGCTTTTTAATGACGGAAAGGAGCAGAAGTAATGCTTATACTTTCAAGAAAACCCGGAGAAGCACTTGATATTAATGGGAAAATTGAAATAAAAATCATTGAAGTTAACGGGGATAAGGTGAAAATCGGAATAAATGCGCCCGATGACGTGAAAATATTAAGAAGTGAACTTTGTCAGACAATGGAAAGCAACAAAGACGCTGCATCCGGCGTAAATCCGAAGAAGCTTTTGAGTATGCTGTCAGATATGGAAGAAAAAAATCAGTGAAGATATTTGATCATTTCCAGATTGCCGAGTTTTATAAAATCAGCAAGTTCCTTTTGCTCCCGTTCTTTAAGTCTGAGAATCTTGTAATTGTATTTTGAATTTTTGCCGAACATAAGACCGTTTGAGGCAATCTGGAGATTGATTTCCGTATCTTTGGAGAAAACAGGCGCTCCGATTCTGAGCTTTATCTGGTCTTCATATTCACACATGATTCTTGAACTGCGGAATGTGATATTTTTCATTGAAAGCGAAGTTATAGTACATTCGTCCCACTTATATACAATTTTATTTTTTGAAAAAATACCTTTCTTCATAACCGGCTTGTAAATTTTTGCTCTCAGAAAAGCAGGCGTTTCCAGAACGTTTTCTGCCCCCGGAATTAAAGTGCATTTTATTGAAATCAGTCTTAAAAGATTTTTTGATGACAGATAAACTTCGCCGCTGATAATATGAGTTGATGTATTTCCTTCAATGCAGATTATTTTTGCCTCTGTTCCGATTTTTAAAAGAGGAACAAACTGCGATGAAAATTCAGCATATTTTTCTTTCAGCGAAACTGTAACCTGTCCATATTCAATTATACTATCATCTAATGTTTTTAAAATTGCCTTGCAGTTTGATGGAAACATACAGAATTACCCCTTAATAAGCTTTTAATAAAAAATAATAGTCACTTCTAACTATTATAGCATATTTTTCAATAAAATGCAATTTTAAAAGGAGATTTTGTAAAATGGATATTGAATTTGTAACTGAAAACCAGAAAAGAATAAATAAACTTATCAGCCGTTATGAAGAAATTACCAGAAAACTTCTTGACTGTGAAGTTGATGATATACTGATTTTAACTGAAAAAAGAAAAGGAATTTCCCAGGAAATCACTAACCTTGACAACCAGATCAGAAACGAATGTGCTGAAACTCCGGATGCTTTGTCAGCTTATCTGAACAAATGTGACAGAGGAGAGCTTTCTGATGAACTGAAACAGATTTTTGATCTGAGGCAGGAGTTTAACGGTTATGCTTTCAGAATTCAGTCTATGGACCCGGAAATCAGAGAACGCATAAATCTGCTCAGAGATGACCTTGTTGTGAAAATCAAAGAAAACAATTCGGGACATAACGCAAAAGCTGCAAAATATGCAAAAGCCGGTGTGTCAAGCGGAAGTGATTTGTTTGTTCCCGAAAATAAAAAATTAATTTAGACTTTATTTTTTGAGTTTTCTTACGATATATATTATAAGAATAAAATTCAAATGAGGAGGAATATACCATGCAAGTAGATTCAAGTTCATCAAGTACATATACAAATGCTTCTTACAGTAATAAAGGTATGTCAGGAATGTATTCCGGAATTGATACTGAAAGTCTGGTTGAAAGTATGCTTTCCGGCATTCAGACTAAAATAGACAAGCAGAATCAGGCAAAGCAGCAGCTGCTTTGGAAACAGGAAATTTACAGAAGTGTAATTACTGATATTAACAGTTTTCAGTCTAAATATTTCAGTCTCACTTCATCAACAAGTTTAAGACTGTCGTCTTTTTATGATACAATGAAAACTTCATGCTCTTCATCAGCTGCTAAAGTAACAGCCGGTTCAGGAGCAATTGACGGAGACTTTAGTATGCAGGTTGCAAGACTTGCAACTGCTTCAAGCGTTACTTCTTCAAAAGTCGGAACAGGTGAGGTTGCAACTTCAACAGCAAAGGCTGACAGCTTTGAATACAGCAGAACTGTTGATATCAAGATTGGTGACGATGTAAAAACTGTTGACCTGAAAGGTGCCGATACAGCAGATGAAATATGCAGCAGAATCAACACAGCTGCCGGATTTGACCTTGTGTCAGCTAAAACTGAAACTGTTAAAATCTATAAAGATGATGACGGAAACGAACTTACATATAATGAAACCGAAGACAAATATTATGATAAGGACGGCAATGAATTTACCGGAAACGTAACTGAAACTGAAGAAGAAAAGGTCATTGGACTGAAATTCTCAGCAGATTCTGAGTTTGAAATTTCCGGTTCATCTGCCGGTATGTCAATTCTTGGTCTTGGCGGTACTGTTAAATCTGCAGCTGCTAAAGATGAAGACGGCAATGAAATCGAAGGAAAGTTTGAAACTGAATCAAGCTCTGTAAATACACAGTTGGCTGAAGTCGGAAAGGTTAATGGTACTGTTGATATTACTCTTGACGGAGTAAAGAAATCCATTTCTGTTACAGAAAATGAATCAATGGCTGATTTTCAGAAAAAAGTTCAGTCAGCATTCGGAAACTCAGTTCAGTTTACTAATGATAACGGACAGTGGAAAATGTCAGTTGCCGGTACGGGCAGAAGTATTACTATGTCTGCCAGTGCTGATACAA
Source organism: Ruminococcus sp. UBA1394 (assembly GCA_002305725.1). Taxonomy (GTDB): domain Bacteria; phylum Bacillota; class Clostridia; order Oscillospirales; family Ruminococcaceae; genus Porcipelethomonas. Next base: position 27,690 of record DBQM01000007.1, read on the forward strand.
TGGAAGCAATAGGTTTTGCAAAGGGCACAACTACTGTTTCAAATCAGCTTGTAAGAACTGATACTATCGGCAAGCTTGGAATTGGCGATGAAACTGATACAGATACAAAATATACTTTCAGTGTAAACGGAAAAGAGATTGAGTATACTGCTGCTGATACGGTTTCGTCTATAATGAATAAAATCAATTCAAGCGATGCGGGAGTAAAAATATCCTATGACGAACTGAGCGATAAATTTAAAATTCAGGCGGATTCTACAGGAAGCGGATATGATATCAGCATAACCGGAGATGATGAAGGACTGTTTTCAAAGCTTGGATTCTCAGTTGATGCATCAGGCAGTCTTGACAGTTCCACAGTAAAGGCAGGACAGAATGCGGTTGTCAATATCAATGGTGTTACTGTTGAAAGAGCCAATAATGACTTTACATATAACGGACTTACAATTTCACTCAAATCAACAACAGGTACTTACGAAACAAATGCTGACGGCTCTTTTGCTGAAAACAGTGACGGTACAATCAAGGCAGCTGCCGGAACAATTGAAAATAAGGCAGAGGTTTCTACTTCAAGAGATGTTGACAAAATCGTAGACACTCTTAAATCATTTGTAGAGGACTATAATTCTCTGATTGAGAAACTTAATAAGTATACTCATGAAGAAGCTTCCTATAAATCTTATGCTCCGCTTACAGACGCTCAGAAAAAGGAAATGAGCGAAAAGGAGATAGAACTCTGGGAAGAAAAGGCAAAAGAAGGTCTGCTCAGAAATGATAAGGATGTTTCAACATTCCTGAGCGATATGCGTTCAGCGATGTATACAAATACCGGAACCAAGCTTGTTCTTTCCAATATCGGAATCAATTCAAGCTCACAGTGGTCTGATTACGGAAAGCTTTCAATTGATGAAGATAAACTTAAAAGCGCTCTCCAGACTGACGCTGCAAGTGTTAAGGAACTTTTTGTCGGAGATAACGGACTTGCAACAAGACTTAATAAAATCTGTGATAAGGCTGCAAGTACAAGCTCAGGCAGTCCTGGTGCACTTGTTTCACTTGCCGGTGTAGCAGGCAAGGGTACTGAAAATGATAACACCATTAAAGACCAGCTTGATTCTATTTCTAAAAAACTGGAATCTCTTAAATTAGTTTATGAAAAGAGAAAAGAAAGATACTGGAATCAGTTTAATGCAATGGAATCAGCTTTGGCGAATATGGATTCTCAGAGCTCATGGCTCACTAATATGATGGGATGATAATTGGAAGGGGATATTAAATGCCAGCAGTTAATCCTTATGAAGAATATAAAAAGCAGTCAATTATGACAATGACTCAGGGAGAACTTGTGGTACAGCTGTTCAGAGGCTGTTCAAAGAGGCTGAATTTAGCTGTTTTGTACATGGAGGAAAATAATTCTGAAAAAGCAGAAGAAGCACTTTATAAAGCACAGAGGATTTTAAATTATCTTAATGCGTCGCTTGACAGAAGTATTGAAATTTCTTCCAATCTGCACGCTTTGTATGATTATTTTATAAGAATGGTTGTAAAAGCAAAAATTAAAATGGACCCTGAAATCGTAAAGGAAATTATTCCTATGGTTGACGGTCTTGGAGATTCTTTCCAGGAAGCTGAAAGAATTGTTCACAAAAAATAATATTTATCCGGTTCATGCAGCATGAACCGGATTTTTATTTTTTTGCTTGACAAAAGACTTATTTAGTGTTAAAATTGAAAATGGTTATTAATTTTGTTTTTGATGGATGTGAAAAAATGCGACCCTCTGATTATAAAACCAGGCAAAAAGAAAAAATACTGAATTATTTGAAAGAAAATAGTGATAAGCACGTTACAGCTGCTCAGATAATTTCATATCTCAGCAGCGGAGATGAGTCAGTTGGCTCTGCAACGGTTTACAGGTATCTGGACAAGCTTGTGAGCAACAATATAGTAAGAAAATACTATCTTGATGAAAAAACCGGTGCGTGCTATCAGTTTGCCGAAAATAATCAGGAATGCCATGAACATTTTCACCTTAAATGTATTGGCTGCGGCAGACTGTATCATATCGACTGTTCATATATGAAGGCTCTCAGCGGACATATTTTTGAACATCATGGTTTTAAAGTGGATAATTCAAAAACAGTTTTATATGGAAAGTGTGATGAGTGTGAAAAGAAAAATATATAGGATAATGTCAGTAATTATTTCGGTTGTTATGTTCTGCCTGTTTACAGCCTGCGGAAATGAAACTGCTGAGGATAACAGCAGGCTGAAAATTGTTGCTACCTTGTTTCCGCAATATGATTTTGCAAAGCAGATAACAGGTGATAATGCTGAAGTTACACTTCTTCTGACACCCGGTTCGGAAAGTCATACCTACGAGCCGACTCCCAAGGACGTTTCAAAAATCCAGCAGGCTGATATATTTCTCTATATAGGCGGCGAATCTGAGGTGTGGGTCGATGAAGTTTTAGAATCGGCACAGAATAAAAATCTTAAAACGGTCAGATTAATGGATTATATAAATCCGATTGAAGAGTCCCACGAAGAAGATGAACACGACCATGATGAAACGGAATATGACGAACACATTTTTACTTCTCTGAGAAACTCACAGGTTTTACTGGATGAAATCTGCAATGCAGTCTGTGAAGAAGATAAGGAAAATGAAGAAATCTACAAAAAGAACACAGAGGCTTATTCTGAAAAAATATCTGAACTTGATACAAAGTTTACTGATATGGTAAATAATGCCCAAAGAAAGACTGTTGTTTTCGGCGACAGATTCCCTTTTGCTTATTTTGCAAAAGATTACGGTCTGGACTGCCACGCTGCGTTTTCCGGCTGCAGCTCTGAAACTGAGGCAAGCTCTGCCACGATTTCTTCGCTTATTGATATAGTAAAAAAAGATAATGTCCCGACTGTTTTTTATATTGAGTTTTCGTCACAGTCAATTGCCAGTAAAATTGCAGACGCTTCCGGAGCTAAGACAGCGCTGCTTCATTCATGCCATAATATATCAAAGGAAGACCTTGAAAACGGTACAACTTATGTGGACCTTATGACGCAGAATTACCAGAATCTTTCGGAGGCACTTAACTGATATGATTGATGAACTGATATCTATGATGACGCCGGAATTTGTAAGCTATATTCTTATTCCGGCGCTTATCGGCGGCGTTGCTGTAACTCTTTGCTCTGCTCTGCTTGGAGTGAGCCTTGTGCTGAAACGCTATTCTATGATAGGGGACGGACTTTCCCATGTGGGATACGGCGCTCTTTCGGTTGCGGCAGTAATGAATCTTGCGCCTCTTAAAGTGGCATTGCCTGTTGTAATTGCGGCGGCTTTTATACTGCTGAGAATGAATGATAACAGTAAACTGAAGGGGGATTCGGCAATTGCTGTATTTTCCACAACTGCTCTTGCAATAGGAATACTTGTTTCATCAAAGGCTGGTCTTACAAATGACGTGAGCCACTATATGTTCGGCAGTATACTTGCAATGGACCATAATGATGTGATTCTCAGCGTTGTACTGTCTGTGCTGGTGCTTATTACATTTATTGTTTTCTATAACAAGATTTTCGCTGTGACGTTTGATGAAAACTTTTCAAGAGCCTCGGGAATGAAAGTGAACTTTTATAAAATGCTCATAGCACTTCTTACAGCTGTAACAGTTGTGCTGGGAATGATGATGATGGGCGCACTGCTCATATCCAGCCTTATAATCTTTCCGGCTGTAACATCAATGAGGATTTTCCGCAGTTTCAGAGCTGTTGTGGTTTCCTCTGCAATTGTTTCGGTTGTCTGCTTCCTGCTGGGATTTTTTATTTCACTCCTTTTCGATACTGCGCCGGGAGCAAGCGTTGTAATTGTTAATGTTACAGTATTCGGACTGTTTTCGCTTATCGGATTTCTGCGTACCCTTGGCAAAAAGGCGTAATTATGTATACCGGAAACGCTTTCTTTGAAGTGTTTCCGTAAATTGTTTTATTGCTGCTTTATGCTTTTTATATCGTTTCCCGGAGTGTTCTGAGTCTGAACATTGCTTTCAGCTGCAGCTCTGTAGGAAATGATCTGCGGGTTTACTGTTTTTGGAATGTAGATTTTTGTCTTTTTTTCGCAGTGTACTTTTCTTGTCATAATATTAAGCGCTCCTTTAAAAAATAATTACATTAATAGTATGATAGCAAGGAACAATTTTATTTCATGAAAAAAATGAAAATTTTTTGGAGGTTATGTTGAAAAATACAAAATTGATTTCAGTAATATTAAAAGGCTTTGCAGTCCTTGTATTTGCAGAAATTTTATGCCTTTTTATTGATCTGACGCTGGCTTTTTCGGGTTCAGTACTGTTTAAAATTATTTCAGTTTTCTGTACAAGCGTTATTTTTATCGGTCTGATATGTAATTATGCTTATAATACAGCTAAAAATGATCTGGTCATTCAGCGAAGAATGAATGTAAAACTGCCTGTTTACAGGTGTTCTGCAGCCGGCGGTTTTCTGTCGTTGCCTTATATTATTTTCTGGGTTGTTCTTGTGCTATCAAAAAACGGTATTTCCGGTGACTTCTATAAAGCATATAAACTGATAAACGGTCAGTTTCTCCAGCTTTATAACCTGCTGAACAGCGGGACTGATGTGAAATCTCTCAGCACTTCGGCTTTGGTTATTATGCTTTTGCTGACACTTGTGCCGTTTGTTTCGTTTGTTATTGCTTATCAGCTTACTTATAAAGGCATTGATGTAGAGAGTATACAGTATAAATAATAAAAATAAAAGTCAAGGGTATTGTTTAGAACATACTCTTGACTTTTTTATTTGTGAATGATATAATATAAGTACCCAACATACAATTATAACTGTAATCATATTTATTATATCATAGTTTAGTTAAAAAGTCAATAGTCAAAATAAACAAACTTTAGGAGGATGTTTTATGAATTTTGATTTAATTACAATGTTTCAGTCAGATGATTCTGCCATTGAAAAAGTGAAATCAGAAATACTGGATACAAATTCAAAGTCTGCTGAATACGGACTGACGCTTTCTGAACAGGATGCGGAGATGATTCTGAGGGCAGATTTCAATGCTTTGTCCGAACAGGAAAGAATAAATTTCGGCAGGAGTATAGCACCCCGAATGATTGAAAAGTTTATGCAAAGCTCATATATTGCACCTTCTGAATATGCTGAAACGATTGCTGAACTGATAAATATTTTTTATGAGGTCAAGGAGGATAGCTATGACATTCTGACCGATGATGAGATAATTGATGTTATGTACAGCTTTTTTGAAAAGGAAAGCGGCGGCAGTCTTGAGGTTTTGCAGAACCGTGATATGGATCTGCTTTGCCGTAAAATCAGAAACATGGCAAATGGCATTACAGAATAACAGGGGGAACTATGGAAAACTTTTCTTTACAGATTCCGGCTTTTGAAAAGGAAACAGACGTGCAGAATTATACTCTGGATTTGCTTTCAAAGTGTTCTGCAGGCGGATTGATTTCAGATAAAAAGCTTATGGAGATACGTTCCGGATTAAATAAGGAGTTTACCGAAACCGCAGAGCAATATACCAGACGTGAAAGCAGTTCACTTTCCAAAAAAAGAGCAGAACTGCTTTACTCGTCTGTACTGTACAGGTCAGATGTGTATCTGCTCAGTCTGAGGTCTGCAAGCAAGGCAGTTGATTCGCTTAATACGCTGCCAATTGATATGATTTTAAAAGAAGGGCAGAAACTCATTCTATACATGATGAAAATCAGCATATTTTCAATGAGGCGGAAAAATACAAGCTGAATGTACCTTGCCATGAATACAACATGGCTATGGGAAAAGCTTTTGACGATTATTTTAAGCACTATTCTGCAAGATTTGACGCAAGAAACTGCTGCAATTCCATTGACTATCCTCTGCTGAATATTCCGGCATATGGCATAAAATCGCAGGGAGTGATGTTTATACATGATTATTACACCGGACTTATGCTTGAAAATAAGTTCTGCAAGCTGTTTGATGAGGATGAGATAATTCACCTGCTTGAATGTTACGGCAGAAATTATGGCTGTGATTATACTGAGCTGCTTTTTAATATTTCTGAAGTTTTGCTGAATAATCTTTTTGTATCGGCAGTGCTTGAAAAGCCTTTCGGGTTTAGGCTTACCGAAAATGATATAAGCGAATTTGAAAATATGTGCGGTATGCTTTCGGAGGAGTCCGTCTATAAAATGGTAAGTGACGCTTTTAAGCCGTATCATGCATACATAAACGATACTGATGTATATAATTATCTTGAAAAGCATATTTCTGTATTTACAGATGATATAGCAGTAAGGCTGAAAAATAAAAGCGGATTAAAAAGATATCTGACTGTATGCTGTAACTGATTCGGGGAATATGGGTTGAAGTTTTACTCTTTATATGTTATAATTTATTAAATGATTGCAGATAAGCAAATTAAAGATATTTTAATATGATTACAGCATAATTTAACAGATTCTTTCATAAGCATTAATAAGACAAGTTTGCAAAAGTAGGTGTGCTTATGAAAAAGATAAACAAAAAGATCATAAAAAGACTGATTGTTGTTACATCGGCTGTTGCTGTATGTGCCGGCGCTGTTTTCTGCTCTTACCGATATATGGATAACAAAACTCTGCCGGTTATCGGTTCTGTTCAGAGTGACAAACCTGTTATTGTGCTTGATGCAGGTCATGGAGGAATTGACGGCGGGTGTTCCTCAGCAGACGGAGTACCGGAAAAGGGTATAAACCTTAACATTGTCCTCTGTCTCAGAGATATGTTTGAGATAAACGGCTATGACGTTGAACTGACAAGGAGCGAGGACCGTTCAATTCACGATGACGGAATCGAGGGTATTGCAAATCAGAAAAGCTCTGATATGGATAACAGACTTGCAATATTCAACAAGTACCCCAATGCAATATGTATTTCCGTTCACCAGAACCAGTTTACAGACCCGAAATACAGCGGTGCGCAGATGTTTTATGCTGACACAAACAGCGAAAGCAAATACCTGGCACAGAAAATGCAGGATAAAATAGTTGAGTATACCCAGCCGGAAAACAACAGGGAAATAAAGCTTTGCGGAAAAGAACTTTTTCTCTGCTACTTCAGCAAGAATCCCACAGTAATGGCTGAATGCGGATTTCTTTCAAATCCGGAAGAGGCGGAAAAGCTTAAAGACGAGGACTATCAGAAGCAGATTGCTTTCAGTATATTTGCAGCTGTGAACGAATACACATCAAAAGGAAAGTAAGAACAAGTTCTAAAATCGGAAAGGACGTTAAAATGGCTAAACCAAAGACTGTATATGTCTGTAATCAATGCGGATATGAATCTGCAAAATGGAACGGACGCTGCCCTGAATGCGGAGAGTGGAACACATTTGAGGAAATGGAACAGGCGGTTTCTGTGAAGACGGGTGCAGTACGCAAAAAGAATGATTTAACAGACAAAATAATGGAACTTTCTGATATTGATGCTGATAGCGATGTGAGATATAAAACCGGCATAGGCGAGCTGGACCGTGTTCTCGGAGGGGGACTGGTCAAAGGCTCGCTTGTTCTGCTGGGGGGTGCGCCGGGAATAGGAAAGAGTACCCTTCTTTTGCAGGTGTGCCAGTATCTCGGGGAGAATTACTCCATTCTTTATATTTCCGGAGAAGAATCGGCAAGACAGATAAAGCTTCGTGCGGACAGGCTGGGCGTTGACACCGAAAGCCTTTACATACTTACAGATACTGACGCAGAGGCAGTATGCGATACTATTGTTTCGTCAGACCCTGATATAGTAATTATTGACTCTATACAGACAATGAGCATTACTTCAATAACATCAAGTCCGGGAAGTCTTACACAGGTAAGAGAGTGTACCAACCTTTTCATGCACACGGCAAAGGATAACGAGATTCCGATTATCATTGTGGGACACGTCAACAAGGACGGCGCAATTGCAGGTCCTAAGGTTATGGAGCATATCGTTGACGCTGTGCTGTATTTTGAGGGAGAACGCAATCTCAGCGCCCGTATTCTGAGGACGGTGAAAAACCGATACGGCTCAACTAATGAGATAGGCGTTTTTGAGATGCTGGACAAAGGACTTTCCGAAGTGGAAAACCCGTCGCAGATGCTGCTTTCCGGCAGACCGGAGGGCGTTTCGGGTACCTGCGTTACCTGTACTATGGAGGGACTTCGTCCTATTCTTGCTGAGGTGCAGGTGCTTGCGGCAAAGAGTACATTTTCTGCACCGAGAAGAATGGCAAAAGGCTATGACTTCAACCGTATGTCCATAATCATTGCCGTTATGGAAAAGAGAGCCGGAATGTTTTTCGGAAACCTTGATGTCTATCTGAATGTTGTAGGCGGATTCAGAATCGATGAAACTGCCGGTGACCTTGCGGTCGCAATGTGCCTTTATTCCGGAACACTGGACAAGCCTCTGCCGGAATCAATGATGGTATTCGGAGAAATCGGACTCGGCGGAGAGGTGAGGGCAGTTTCAAATACTGTTCAGCGAATAAAGGAAGCTGAAAGAATGGGGTTTGAGGTATGCGTTGTGCCAAAGCAGTCGCTGGAAAGAATCAATACTAAGGAATATAATATAAAGCTTATCGGGGTTTCGGATATAAAAGAGGCATTTTCATTGATATAAGGAGTGATAATTTTATGGCGGTTATTGAAACAAAAGACCTTACCAAAAGCTATGGTAAGGCAAGAGGTATAATTGACCTGAATCTGACTGTGGAGGAGGGCGACTTTTTCGGATTTATCGGTCCTAACGGAGCAGGAAAGTCCACTACTATCAGAACCCTGCTGGGACTGATTTTCCCGACATCGGGAGAAGCAAAAATTTTCGGAAAGGATATCGTAAGACAGAATACAGAAATTCTTTCCGATATAGGATATATGCCGTCCGAGGCAACTTTTTACAGCAGAATGAGGGTAGGGGAGGTTATTTCCCTTTCTGCAAAAATGCGTAAGCTTAACTGCGCTGATGAGGCGAAAAGACTTTGTGAAAGGCTTTCACTTGATACGAAAAAGCGTATTGAGGAACTGTCCCTGGGCAACAGAAAAAAGGTTTCGATTGTATGCGCATTGCAGCATATGCCAAAGCTTTGTATACTGGACGAGCCAACCAGCGGACTTGACCCTTTAATGCAGAAAGAGTTTTTTGATATTCTCAGTGAGCGTCACAAGTCAGGTGCGACAATTTTTCTTTCCTCCCACGTCCTTTCGGAAATACAGAAAAACTGTTCGAGGGCGGCTATAATCAAAGAGGGAAGACTGGTCGCACTTGACAGTGTGGAAAACCTTTCCAAGACCAGCGCAAAACGTGTAACACTTCATGGCGTAAATTCTGTACCGGAACAGCTGGGTGCAAAATCTGTTGAAACTGCGGCTGATTATGTGACATTTCTTTACAATGGAGATATAAAGGTGCTTCTGAATACTGTCAACAGTCTGCCGATATATGACATGACGATTACAGAGCCTGACCTTGATGAGATATTTATGCACTACTATGAGAAAGGCGGCGATGAACAGTGACGATATACATAAAAGAGCTTAAACAGTCGGCAAAAGCGTGGGGAATATGGACAGGAGCAATTTCCTTTATGCTGTTTGTGTGCATTATGATGTTTCCGGAAATGAAAGATCAGATGGACAGTGTAACCAGCGTTTTCTCAAACATGGGGGATTTTACTTCCGCATTCGGAATGGACAAGCTTAGCTTTGGCGAGTTTATGGGCTTTTACGGAGTTGAGTGCGGCAATGTACTGGGAATCGGCGGCGGATTTTTTGCAGCACTTGCAGGAATATCCGTACTTGCAGGAGAGGAAAAGGAGCATACTGCTGAATTCCTGCTGACACACCCTGTAAGCCGTGTGTCAGTACTTACTCAGAAACTAATGTCGGTGCTTACACAGATAATAGCAATGAATGTGATTATAGTCGGCATAAGCCTGATATCCTCTGCAATAATCGGCGAAAGCTTTCAGATGCGTGAGTTTATTTTACTGCATACAGCATATCTGATACTTCAGCTTGAAATTGCCTGTATCTGTTTTGGCATATCGGCGTTTATAAGACGTGGAAGTATAGGAATTGGTCTTGGACTTGCTCTTGCACTTTATTTTATGAATATTGTCTGCAATATCAGCGAACAGGCAGAATTTCTGAAATATATAACGCCTTATGCCTATGCTGACGCAAGCGACATTATTACTGAAGCCGGAATAGAACCTGTATTGACGTTGACGGGAGCAGCGATTGCTTTTGCCGGAATAATTGCCGGATATCTGAAATATACCCGCAAAGATATTAACTCATAAATGAAAAATCACAGCAATACTTAAATGGTAATGCTGTGATTTTTGTTTATTCATCTGGGGTCAGCTCTGTCCTGAACTGTGACGGGGTTTTACCCGTTTCATTCTTGAACTGGCGTATAAAATATGATGTACTGCTGTATCCGCAGTTATGTGCAATATCTTCTACGGAAAGATTCCTGTCGTTTAACAACTGGCAGGCTTTCTGAATTCTGCTTCTGATCATATCCTGGGTAATACTGCTTCCGAATGTATCAGTATATAAATGCTGGAATCTTGAACGGCTGAGTGATAATTCCTTTGCAAGAGTGTCGATATTCCAGTCACGCTCCGGCCAGCGATAAATAGTTTCACGAATCCATATCAGTCTTTCCAGATAAACAGTTTCTGAAAGTGCAACAGACGGACGGGTTATTACGATCTGTTCATGAAGCTTATAAAGGAACATTCTGAAATATAGATTTACAATTTCAGTTTTATGAAGAATAGCCGAATAATACTCATAGCACATATTACGGAGAATCTGAGATAAATTTGAAATGTCGCTTAATTCTATAATCTTATTTAACGGGATATTCAGATTATGTATCAGCTGCTGTTCTTCTTCATCTGCACCGAAGTGCATCCAGTCATCAATGTATTCTTCGCCGTCTGCGGTATAATACTCGGGATATTCAGGGGTGTATATAATAACGGAATTTGCCTTTGTATGTATATCTTTTCCATCAATACGGAAAATTGCAGGAGTTTTTACAATTAATAAGAGCCAGTCACCCGCACCATTCGGACGGTCTGTTACAAATGAGGTGTCATGTTTGTGATGATAGCCGATTTCATCCATTCGCATTTTATCACACTCCTTTTTTCTTTTGTAAAAATTATATCATAATTTTCAATGCTCGTCAATAATATCTGGTACAAACCTTTTGTATATGTAACAAATGTGCTGAAAATTAAGCATATCAATGAATTGACAAAAAGATATATAGATTGTAGAATAAAAATAGTTATTTTAACGATAGGTTAGAATCTGGTATTAGGAGGATAATATGAAACTTAGGAAAATTACAGCAGCTGTAACATCGGCAATATGCTGCATGGGAGCACTTTCTGCTTTTCCCATACCCCAGCAGATGTCTGTTTCGGCAGAAGCATCAGTTCATAACGACTTTGAAGTCAACTATGACGGCTGGTACGGCAATGCTGACACAGTAAGTCTGCTTGCGCAGGCGGGTGCAGGTTACGAAAACTCAAGAGGTATGCTTGTAAGCGGCAGAACTTCTGCTTCGGACGGTGCAAGCTCGTCTAAGGGTTTTTACCTTTGGGGCGGCGTTGAGTATGATTACAGCGTAAAGGTTTACAGCGAAACAGCCGAGAAATTCCATGTTTCGCTTCTTTGCATTGACGAGGAAACAGGAGAAGAAACGGTAAAAGAGCTTGTTTCAAAGAATGTTAAGGCAGGAAAGTGGACGGAGCTTTCAGCAAAATACACAGCTCCGGCAAACAGCTATGAGTTCAGACTGACTATCACAACGGACAGCACAAATGATTTCCGTTTTGATGATGTGGTAGTAACTGCCGATGAAAAGTCAGGCGGGGACGCAGTTTATGCGGCTACGGCTGAAAAGGGTCTGAAAGACGAATTTGCAGCATATTTCAGAGTTGGTAACATTTTAAACGGCGGAACGGTTAAGAATTCTGCGATTACGGCAAATATGATCAAAGACCACAACAGTATTGAGTGTGAAAATGAGATGAAACCGGACGCAACTATTGTTCAGTCACAGTGCAGCGGAACAAACGTAGGCGTTTCTATTAATAATGCTGCTGCAATTATGGATTTCTGTGTTCAGAACGGTATTGCTATGAGAGGTCATACACTTGTATGGCACAGCCAGACACCTGAGTGGTTCTTTAAGGAAGGCTACAATGCAAGCGGTGCATGGGTAAGCAGTTCTACAATGGACGCACGTATGGAAAGTTATATTAAAAATATGTTTGCGGCAATTGAAAAGCAGTATCCAGAGCTTAATCTGTATGCCTATGATGTTGCTAACGAGTGTATAAGTGATGATTCCAACAGAACTGCAAACAATGGTGGATCAAGAGAACCGGGTTATGGCAATGGAAAGTCACCATGGGTACAGGTTTACGGCTCAAACGCTTTCGTTGAAAAGGCATTTACATACGCAAGAAAATACGCTCCTGAGGGCTGTGACCTCTACTACAACGACTACAACGAGTACTGGGACCACAAGAGAGATGCAATATACAATATGTGTAAGTCACTCTATGAAAAAGGACTCCTTGACGGTGTGGGAATGCAGTCACACGTTCCGGCAAATGCTACGGGATTTGCTGGTACTGATTCATACCTGACAGCAATGGATAAATATCTTTCAATCGGCTGTGATGTACAGGTTACAGAGCTTGACATAAGCCTTGAAAGCGGAAAATATACCCTCCAGCAGCAGGCTGACAAGTACAAGGCAATCTTCCAGCATGCCATGGACGTTAACAAAAGCGGAAAATATAACGGCAGGGTTACGGCAGTATGTATCTGGGGACCTAACGACGCAAATTCATGGCTGAGTGCAGGCAGTGACGCTTTACTTTACGACTCAAACAATCAGCCCAAGCTTGCGTATACCACACTTACTTCCATGATACCGCAATCAGAGTGGGGAGACGGAACAGATGTTGACGGACCTATCGAGCCAAACGAGTATGGCTGGTACTTCGCTGACGGCTTTGAGGGTGATACCTGCTCATGGACTGCAAGAGGCTCATCAAGCATAATGACAAGCGGAAGAACAAATTACGTAGGCAGCGAGGCACTTCTTATCCAGGAGAGAACAGCTGCATGGAACGGCGCAAGCAAGACACTTAATCCAAAGGCGTTTGTTCCGGGAAATGAGTACAGTTTCAGCGTAAACGTTACATATTTTGACGGTGCGTCAACTGATAAGTTCTACCTCAAGCTTCAGTATACCGATGCAAACGGAGATACGCAGTATTCCACAATCGCTGAGGGAACCGGAATCAAGGGCGAGTGGATACAGCTTGCAAACAGGAATTACCTTATTCCGTCAGATGCGACAAATATGCAGCTTTATGTGGAAACTGCCGAAACAACAAATAATTTCTATATTGACGAGGCAATAGGTGCTGTAGCAGGTACATATATTCTCGGCGCCGGCGAACAGAACGATATTGTCCCGGGAGATGTAAATTCAGACGGTATTATTGATGCCTTTGACCTTTGCATTGCAAAGCGTGGTCTTGTAAGCGGATTCAGCAGTAAGGCAGAAGAACTTGCGGCTGATGCTGACCAGAGCGGCAAGGTTGATGTAACAGATATAGGGCTGATACAGGAATATCTGCTTACAAAAATTACAGAATTTCCGGTTGCTGAAAAGGTGATTGATACTGCGGCGATGGAACAGCTTTTCTCCTCAGTTACTCCTTCTGTATCCTATAAGTCAGACGGCGAAAACAATCCGCTTTTCACTCAGCGTTTCGGCGCAGACCCGGGAGTTATGGAATATAACGGCAGAGTGTATGTTTACATGACAAACGACGTCATTGAGTACGACAGCAACGGCAATGTTGCAGAAAATACCTATGCTCAGATAAATAAGATAAACTGCATATCTTCTGACGATATGGTCAACTGGACTGACCATGGCGCAATCGAAGTTGCAGGTTCAAGCGGTGCGGCTAAATGGGCAACCTGTTCATGGGCGCCTTGTGCGGCACACAAGACAATCAACGGCAAAGAGAAATTCTTCCTCTATTTCTGCAATGGCGGAAACGGTGTAAGCGTTCTCACAGCAGACAGTCCGACTGGTCCATGGAGTGACCCTCTCGGAAAGGCGCTTATTACAAGATCTGTTGCAAACTGTTCAGATATCACATGGCTCTTTGACCCGGCAGTTTTTGTTGACGATGACGGAACAGGATACCTTTGCTTCGGCGGCGGTGTTCCGGACGGAAAAACTGCGATGCCAGGCACTTCGAGAGTTGTAAAGCTTGGAGATGATATGATAAGTCTTGCAGGTGACCCTGTTAAAATCGACGCTCCATATCTCTTTGAGGATTCCGGTATAAATAAAATTGGCAATAAGTACTACTATACCTACTGCTCAAACTGGAATACAGGCGGCAACAGCTATGGCATGACCAGCGGTGCAATTGAGTATATGATAGCCGATAACCCGCTCGGACCTTATACCTACGGCGGAGAACTGTTCAAGAACCAGGGCAATTTCTTCGGTCTTTACGGTAATAACCACCACTCTATCTGTGAACTGAACGGACAGCTTTATCTGTTCTATCACTCACGTCCGGTAGAAAAGGCTATGGGTATTGAAGGAAACTACAGAAGTCCGCAGGTTAATAAAATCACCATGAACGGTACTGCAATGAACAGTGTAACCGGTACAATGGCTGGTATATCTCAGCTTAAAACATTAAGCCCGAATCAGAAAGTTCAGGCTGAAACTATGTCAAACCAGTCAAAGGATATTTCAGTAAGCGGACTGGGCGATACAGTTGTAAACGGAACAAAGGGCAGCTGGATAAAGTCGAGCGGCGTTAACTTCACAGGAAGTGAAAGCAATCTGACAATAAAGGCTTCGGCGAAGAATGGTGCAGTTATCAAGGTATGCACAGGAAGTGCGGACGGCACAGCTGTGACCTATGCTGAAATTCCTGCAGGCGGAACAATGAGCGAAATAACTGTCCCTGTTGTAAATTCAGTAAGCGGCAGCAAGGATGTATACTTCGTATTCAGCGGTGATATCAGTTTTGATTACTGGTGCTTTTCATAATTAAAATATGACAATCTGAATGCTCAGCCAATATAAACAAGCCACAGATAGAAATTCTGTGGCTTGTTTTTCTGCTATTATGTACTAAAAGGGGAAAACTTTGCTTAAAGATTAAACCTGATAAAGCTTTGGTGTGAAAATTAAGCCGCAGATCTTGTAAACCTGCGGCATTAATTGCTTTAAATAACTTTTTTGATTTTGTTGAAGAAAGCTTTTGGTTCAGAATTGTTAAAATAACTGTTTGCAGAGAACATCCATGCATCAACCGGGTTGATAACCAGAAATTCATTTGAATCTGTCTGAACGAATGTAAGAAAATCATCCTTTATCTGGAGCATATCTATATACTTGTAGGGGAGCGTTACAGAAGTCTCATAACCGCACATTGAAAAAACGTGTGAATGAGAAATGATGCTTCTGAGCTTTTTGGCTTCCTGAATATCTTCTTCAGAAATAAAGTACTTTCTGTTTTTTGGCTTTACGTCATCAGATTTTTCTTTTTCGGAAAGCTGGATTTTTTCTGACAGTTCTTCAAAACGCTTTTCATATTCACTGAATTTATATTTAGGCATAAGGATGAGCTCACGGTGTTCCAGACTTGGGAAAATTACATATTGACCTAATGAAATGGAATGCTCTCTCATCATCAGGGTTAAAGTAAAAGAAACCTTTTTAGGATTTTTTTCTTCATCAGAATAGTTAGTCTGAAATCTCACATCAAAATTGTTCATAGCTTAACTCCTCCGTTCTACACTTTTTTTATCTATCTATATAATAATACCAGTAAAACCGGAATTTTGCAAGATATTTTTACACAAAAATTGTTTTTTCTCCTATTTTCCAATATTTCAACAAATTTTTATCAACCAAGCTGTATAAATGATATAAAAGATAAAAAATATTACAAAAGATGTGCAGATTTGAATTGATGAGGAAAAAAGAATATTATTAAACTACAGTTGACAGGGTGAAAATGTAAAATAAATGCGATTTTGCTCCTTTTTAAGAGAAAAGTTACAACTATTTGTGAAATATCAACAAAAAAGTTAAGAAAAGTTTTAATGTAATTTTTTATAAAATGTGGATTTGTTCACAATTTGTTCACAATTTCCGGTTTTAAGTGTGGTATAATATAGTCAGCGAGCAGAAGATATACTCTGGCTGAGCAGTGTATATGCACGTTTTATAATTCAGATGATTATGAAAGACTAACTATAAAAAGTCAACCCCCAAAAGACAAAAAACACAAAAATATTTTAGAGAAATAAAAACCTAAGAAACGGCATGACAAGAAGAGCATTGAATCAATGCTCAAAAACAGTAATAAAATAGAAAAATCTAAGCAGCCTTGATATATGATTGCCCTGATTTTTGTAGCTGGTAGATTACTCGAACAAGTTTTTTAGCTGCATGAGAAATAGCGACGTTGTAATGTTTACCTTCTGCACGTTTTTTAGCAAGATATGCTGAAAATGTTGGATCCCAATTGCAAACAAATTTAGTTGCGTTAAAAAGTGCATATCTTAGGTATCTTGAGCCCCTTTTTTCCATCTTCGCATGGGTGGAATAAAGCTGTCCAGACTGATAAGTAGATGGAGATAAGCCAGCATAGGCGAGGATCTTATCGGGTGAATCAAAGTTAGAAAAATCACCTATTTCAGCTACAATCATAGCGCCCATAGCGAGTCCTATGCCAGGAATTGAACGTATAGGTGAATTAATTTCATCCATAATACGCTTAATTTCTGCCTCTATTTCTTCAATCTCATTATCAAGTTCGCCTATAAGTTTAATGGTATGTTTCAGCTCCAAAGATTTTGCAGGCATATACGAACCAATAGAGTTCCTTGCTGATTCACGAAACATAATGGCTGTTTCTCTTGTATAGCGACCTTTTGAGACTTCATAAAGTAGATTTGTAAGCTTCGTTAAATGTGCATTTGCAATAGCTTTTGCACTTGGAAATTCAGAAAGCAAAGCATATATCGACACCATATGCAGCGTAGAAACGAGCTTTTCGAGTTCAGGAAAAAGTATAGTAACAAGCCTTGAGATGGATTGTTTAAGCTTTGCTCGTTCCTTAACTTTATCAAAACGATAACGAGTTAGTGACTTTAATTCTTCATTGTGGTATAATGTTTCTGAGTAGGACTTTAAGTTCACATCAGACATTAACATACTTGCAATGGTATGGGAATCAACTTTATCCGTTTTTGTCTTTCTAAGGCTTAGGCTTTTTCTGTAAAGACTGGTATGCAGCGGATTGATGACAAAGGTGGTAAGACCTTTATCAAGTAGATACCCCAAAATATTGTAGGAATAATGTCCTGTGGCTTCAAGTCCTACTTTTATTTTGCTTAAATCATCACTAGTAGATGAAATCTTCTGATAAAGCTCGTTAAACCCTTCCATGTTGTTGGCGATGGTAAATGATTTGTATAACACTTCACCCTCACTACTCATAATAAAGCAATCATGCTTGTCCTTCGCTACGTCAATTCCAACTAAAATCATACGAATACCTCTTTCATAAAAAATGATACTGTTTTTAGACCACAAGAACTCTTTGTGATTGTAACCTCGTTCTAAATAAACCGTCATGCGGTATCTAACTAATTAACAACTATGCAAAGAGACTGTGGTTAGAGCCTTTCAAAAACCATCTTGTGGTAGGAGGAATGTACTAATCCACAGTATCTATTAACAGTATAGCATAAAGTCCTTGGAGAGGGACTAAAATAACTACTACTTTATTATACGAGGAGGAATGTACTAATCCACAGTATCTATTAACAGTATAGCATAAAGTCCTTGGAGAGGGACTAAAATAACTACTACTTTATTATACGAGGATGATTAGAATGATAGGTAAAAAAATGGCAAGCAGAATTAAAGCTACTGTTCTTAGCGCTGTTATGACTGCTACTGTTTTTGTTTCACCGGCTGCTTATCAGCTGACACAGGTTACAGCTGCAGAAAAAACAATTAATCATGAGTTTGTTACAACTTCAAGCACAGCTGAAACTGCAACAAACAAAGCTAAGATTGATATTTCAAGCTTTAAAGGCGCTTCGACAATCACTTTTAATTTTGAAACAACCTTTACAGGAGATGTTACTGTAGGTACATATGGTAATGAAATCTCAGAAGAACCATGGTGGGTTGGCGAAGATACAACTCCAGCAGTTGAAAATCAGCAGTCAGTTGTTACGCCAAAGAATGGTAAATTCTCATTTGTTTATAAGGTTCCTTCATCTATTACAAATGTTGTAAAAACAGTTGGTATCGGTGTATGGTATCCTAAGGACGGAACAGTTGTAACACTTACAACAGCTTCTGCCGACGGTACAACAACACCTGATAACCCGGGTGAACAGGATAAGCCTGTAAGTGAAAATACAAAGAGCGGTTCATGGACCTTTAAGGATCTTGGTAATGGTAAGGCAGAAATTTCTTCAACTCTGACAGCTGAAATTGATGATCAGGATATGGATTACCTCCTTACAAAGGGTTATGATGAAGAAATGTATCTTGATCCTGATACAGGAAAGTCCACATGGACAGAAGATCAGCCGATAAATTCCCATAAGTTCACATTTGCTGAATTTGGTCTTGAAGACCTTACATCTGTAGATATCCAGTCATTTAATTACACAATTAAGTCAGATGAAGAAATCAGCAAGTTTATGTACGGCGGTGGTATCAACGTTGAAGTAGGATCACCTGCTGATACTGAAAAATTAAAAGGTAAAGACGGCTATTGGTACAATGACCAGGGCGAAAAAGACATGGAAGAATACGGCGATCTGTTTGAGATTACACCTAACAACGGTTATACTGTAACAAATGCCGGTACATACATGGAAATTGTATGGGATGTTCCAAAGGAAGTTCAGCCATATGTTTCAAACTTCGTTACTGATACAGTAGGATTCCAGTTCTGGTATGCACAGGCTGCTAATCCTCCGGAGGGTGAAACCTATGGTGAGGTTGATGAAGTACACCTCACAGCAGCTTCATGCACATACACAAGAACACTTACAGTTCCTTACAACAAGACTGTAAACAAGAAGATTGGTCAGACACTGACACCTGGTTCTGATGAAACAACAAATCAGTATAAGTTCAGCCTTGCTGATC
Source organism: Ruminococcus sp. UBA1394 (assembly GCA_002305725.1). GTDB lineage: Bacteria > Bacillota > Clostridia > Oscillospirales > Ruminococcaceae > Porcipelethomonas. The sequence goes on from DBQM01000007.1 coordinate 47,019, forward strand.
TCGGACTTGAGAACAGAGACCTTGTTTCAGCTGTTAAGTTTAATGTAACTTCTTCAGCAGACCTTACAAAGTTCACAGGCGGCGCTGGTATCTCAGTGCTTGATACTTGCAGTGCTGTAAGTGGCGGCTGGTTTATGCCTGATTCAAACGTAACAGTTCTCGAACCGGAAAAGACATTTGAAATCATGTGGATTATTCCGGAAAAGATCAGAAAAGATGTTGATGTACTTTCAGCAGACGGAAATCTGATGTTCGGCGCATGGTATACTGGCGAAGATAATGCATCCATAACACTGAATTCAATCGACTTCTATGAATTTATTTCAAACGAAGAAGATCTTACAGTTGAACCTGAAAAGATTGAAATTGCAGTAGGTGAGGAAAAGGAACTTACAATCAATGTTCCTGGATGCTCATTTGTTTCAAGTAACTCAAACGTTGCTGAAGTAGTAAACGGCGTGGTTAAAGGTCTGGCAGTTGGTCAGTCTAACATCGTTGTAACAACACCGGAAGGTCAGGAAAAAACAATCGTTGTTAAGGTTGCTCCTGCTGCTACAACAACAGTTGTAACAACAGCTGCTGGTACAACAGTTACAACAACAGTAAAAACAACTGTTGCAACTACAACAGCACCTGTAACAACAACAGTTGATCCTGATGATATCATTGATTGGGGCAGAGTTCTGTACGGTGACGTTAACCTTGATACAAAGATCAATGTATCAGATGCTGTTACACTGAATATGTACCTGCTGAATCAGGAAACAAACAAACTGAATGCAACTGCAAGAGAAAATGCTCAGTGTGTTTATGATGGAGTAATTGATACAAATGATAGTGCTATGTTGTTAAACTATGTTGCTATGCTTGTTCCTATTTCACAGCTTGGTCCTCAGGAGGGTCAGAAAGTACCATTTGAATAAAATGATATTTTAAGAAATCGCAGCTCAGACTCTGCGATTTCTTTTTGAAAAAAATACTGTTTTCGGGCTGCAAGGATTATTTCTGAGCAATCGGCTTACAGGCAATATCGAAACTGAATTTGCTTGAATAACACGCCCGTATGTCTTTATACGGGTGTGTTTTCTTTTGGGAGGGTGATTATGGAAAACAGAATAGCAGTTCTTGGGATAGTTCTGGATAACCCAGAAATGTCACAGTCTGTAAATGCAATACTGCATGAGTATAGCGATGTGATTATCGGGAGAATGGGTATTCCGTACCGTGAAAAAAACGTTGCTGTAATATCGGTGGCAGTTGATACTGATGCCGACAAAATAAGCGCACTGACCGGAAAGCTTGGAAAGCTGAACGGCGTTAATGTTAAAGCTGCAATATCAAAAAAATAAAATATAAGGAGTATAAAAATGTTTGACAGTAAATCTACAAAAGCAGAGGATTTTATTAATCATGAGGAAATATTAAAGGTTCTTGCCTATGGTGAGGAGCATAGGAATGACCATGAAGAAGTTGAGAGAATACTCAAAAAAGCTGAATCTTTAGTCGGTCTTGACAGATATGAAGTATCAGTTTTGCTGCACGCCTGCGAAAATACTGAAAATTCTGAACTGAGAGAAAAGATTTTCAGTATGGCAAGAAAAATTAAAGAGGCAATTTACGGCAGAAGAATTGTTATGTTTGCACCGCTTTACGTTTCAAACTACTGTATCAACGGCTGTAAATACTGCGGTTATCATTGCGGCTCCGGTATCCGCCGCAAAAAGCTTACTCAGGAAGAAGTTGCCGAGGAATGCCGTGCAATCGAGGCAATGGGTCACAAAAGAATTGCCATGGAGGCTGGTGAGGACCCTAAAAACTGTGATATTGACTACATTATTGAGTGCATGAAAACAGCTTATGCTACAAAAAACGGCAACGGAGAAATACGCAGAATAAACGTTAACATTGCCGCAACAACTGTTGAGGACTACAAGAAGCTTAAGGAGGCAGGAATTGGTACATATGTACTCTTCCAGGAAACATATCACAAGCCGACTTATGAAAATCTGCATCCGTCAGGACCTAAGAGCGACTATGACTACCACACAACTGCTCATGACAGGGCAATGCAGGGCGGTATTGACGATGTAGGAATCGGCGTTCTTTACGGTCTTTACGAGTACAAATACGAAGTTATCGGCACAATGCTCCATGTAAAGCATCTTGAAGATACTTTCGGAATCGGACCTCACACAATTTCAATTCCGAGAATCAAATGGGCAGAGGGCGTTGACCTCAGTCTTTTCCCGAATATTGTTACAGATGAACAGTTTAAGACAATTATTGCCGTTCTGAGACTTGCTGTGCCATATACCGGCATGATTATTTCCACAAGAGAGGAATGCGGTTTCAGAGATGAGATTATTTCCCTGGGAATTTCTCAGACAAGCGGTGGTTCATGTACCGGTGTCGGCGGATACGCAAAGCGTCTTGCAGAGGGCAGCTGTGACAGCAGTCATGATGACCAGAGTACTGCTCAGTTCAAGGTTTCTGACGAAAGGTCTGAGGCAGAGGTTTCAAAGGCGCTGCTTAAAAATGGCTATATTCCAAGTTTCTGTACAGCCTGCTACCGTGCTGGAAGAACGGGTGACAGATTCATGCAGCTTGCAAAAACCGGTAACATTTCAAACTGCTGTCTTCCTAACGCAATGCTGACACTTGCTGAATATGCCCTTGACTACGGCGACGACGAGTTCAGGCAGCTTACTTTTGATGTGATTAAAACCGAAAGAGAAAATATCAAAGAAGAAAAGGTCAAGACTAAATTTGACGAGTACCTTGAACGTATTAAAGCAGGAGAAAGAGATTTCAGATTCTAATTAAAGGAGCAGACTTATGATTTCAGAAATCAATCAGACGCCAAAGGCTCTCAGAATACATATCGGTGTTTTCGGTGACACGAATGCCGGAAAATCAACCTTTATCAATGCTATAACCGGTCAGAATATAGCTCTGACTTCACCTGTTGCCGGAACGACTACCGACCCGGTTTTCAAGCCAATGGAACTTCTTCCTCTGGGACCTGTTGTGTTTATTGATACGGCAGGACTTGACGACAAGAGTGAACTGGGTGAGGTGCGCATAAAAAAATCCATGGAACAGCTGGAGCATTGTGACGCAGCTGTACTGGTGATTAACGGAAACTGTAAGGACGCCGAATCTCAGAAGAAATACGCTGAGCTGATAAAGGCTAAAAAAATACCGTTTATTGCCGTTATTAATCAGATTGACGGTAAAAGAAATGAAACGGATTTCAGCAATGTCTGTCCTGAGGTTATCAGTGCAGACCTTGCAGATAAAGAGCAGATCGGAAAAATCAAGGAAGCAGTTATTGATATGCTCAAGGACAGAATTGAAGACCCTGTGCTTACTGCAGACCTTGTAAAACCAGGTGATATTGTTATGCTGACTGCCCCCCAGGACATCCAGGCGCCTAAGGGCAGACTTATTCTGCCGGAGGTTCAGGTCCTGAGGGACTTGCTTGATAACGGATGTATGGTAATGACTGTTACTTCTGAAAATATAAAGTCTGCACTTGAAAGTCTTAAAACACCGCCTGCGCTGGTAGTTACAGACTCCCAGATTTTCGCCGAAGTCAATAAAATCATACCGCCTCAGATACCTCTTACATCATTTTCGCTTTTAATGGCAAAGATAAAAGGGGATATAAAGGGGCTTGTGAACGGTGCGTCGGCAATTGACAGTCTGGAGGACGGTGACAAGGTTCTGATACTGGAAAGCTGTGCCCATCATGCTCTTGATGATGACATTGCAAGAATAAAAATTCCACGTCTGCTGAGAAAATACACCGGAAAGGAACTGACCATAGACAACGTTTCCGGACAGAATGTAAGTCTTGAAATATCACAGTATAAACTGGCAATACATTGCGGCGGATGTATGGTCAACAGAAAAGCTATGCTCTCAAAGCAGAAAATGTTTGAGGAGGCAGGTGTGCCGCTGACGAATTTCGGCGTGTGCATTGCTTATATGAACAAGATGCTTGACAGGGTGTGCTATTAAATGAAGTACACAGAAATACGAAAAAATATATGGCAGATTTCCGATGATGACGGAGTTTACTGCACTCTTGTCAGAGGGGACAGTCTTGCTGTATTATGGGATACGGGTTACGGAAAACAGGATATCAGAAGCTTTGTTGAAGAAAATGTTCAGACTGAGTATATAGTTATAAATAGTCACGGTCATCCGGACCACATCGGCGGAAACCGGCAGTTTGAAAACATATATGCAGGTGAAGATGCTTTTGATGAAATACTGTACTTTTCTAAAACAATTTCCTCAGCTCCTGTTAGATATAATCTGAAAAAACTGAATATCGGGCAGCGGCTGGATTTAGGCGGTATTCACGGCAGAATTATTTCACTTGCAGGTCATACGAAAGGCTCAGTCGGACTGCTTATCGAGGAGGAAAGACTGCTCCTTGCAGGAGACGCTTTGAATCCGTGCCTTTGGATATTCAATTACGGGGCAATGCCGACAAATCAGCTTAAAAAAACACTTGAAAATCTGGAAGAAACAGAGTTTGATAACTATCTGTGCGGACACAGCGATAAAGAGATACCTCGTGAATTTCTGAAAATACATATGAAAAATATCACTTCAATGAGTATTGAAAATTCTGTAAAAGGCATAACTATCGGATTTGAAACCTATGAGAGCATCTGTGAGGATAAAAATGGCAAGTCTATTATTGTGTATGACAGAAAATTGCTGATTGACTGAAAAAAATAAAAAAACTCTTGACTTTGATGTAAAAATATGATAAAATAATCATGCCGCATGTTTACGGTTCATTAAGTTGATTGGATTCACACCGTAAAACAGCGAGTTTTAAGGAAAAGGCAGGTGCCGGAAATGTACGCAGTTATTGAAACAGGCGGAAAGCAGTATCAGGTTAAAGAAGGAGATATCCTCTTTATCGAAAAGCTTAACGCTGACGCTGACCAGACAGTTACTTTTGACAAGGTTGCAGCAGTAGGAACAGACAGCGGTCTGAAGATTGGTGCTCCATATGTTGAAAATGCAGCTGTTGAGGCAAAGGTTTTAAAGAACGGCAAGGCTAAGAAAATCACTGTTTTCACTTATAAGCCAAAGAAGGGCGAAAAGAAGAAGCAGGGTCACAGACAGCCTTACACACAGGTAAAAATCGAAGCAATCAAGGCTTAATTATGATCAACGCTGAGTTTTTCAGAAACAAAGATTTGATCAGCGGCTTTAAAATAAGCGGCCACGCACTTTATGATGACTTCGGTAAAGACATTGTGTGTGCGGCGGTTTCATCAGCGGTTCAGCTGACGGCTAATACAATTACCGAGATATTCGGGATTGACGCCGGGGTTTCCGCTGAAAACAATGCGGTTATTTTAAAGACGGCAGACTCCGCAGATGATAATCTACAGAAGCTTTACAGGGGATTGCTCCTGCATCTGGAAACGCTGTCGGAGGATTTCAAAGGAACGATTAAGATAAAATTTACGGAGGTGTAAGTATGCTTAAGATCAGTATGCAGTTTTTCGCTCATAAAAAGGGTGTTGGTTCTACAAAGAACGGACGTGACTCTGAATCCAAGAGATTAGGAGTTAAGAGAGCTGACGGTCAGTATGTTCTTGCTGGTAACATCATTGTTCGCCAGAGAGGAACACACATTCATCCGGGTGAGGGCGTTGGCATCGGTTCAGATGACACACTTTTTGCGCTTGTAAACGGAAAGGTTAAGTTTGAGCGTGTAGGACGTGACCGTAAAAGGGTTTGCGTTTATGCTGAACAGTAAGAATTAAATTATAAATCCCGGGCGTTAGGCTTGGGATTTTGTTTTATTGATAGTTGGATAATGCGGCAGAAACGGAGAGAATATGTTTGTAGATAAGGCAAAAATAAAAATCAAAGCCGGAAACGGCGGAGACGGTGCTGTTTCTTTTCATCGTGAAAAATATGTTGCGTCAGGCGGTCCGGACGGCGGAAACGGCGGCAAGGGCGGAGATGTAATTTTTGTTGCTGACGATAATTTTTCCTCGCTTATAGATTTCAGATACAAAAAGAAGTATGTTGCTGAAAACGGACAGAACGGCGGTGCTAAGAGATGTACCGGTAAAAGTGCGCCCGACCTCATAATAAAGGTTCCGAGAGGTACTGTTATAAGAGACGCTGAAACAGGCAGAATAATGGCTGATATCTCGACGGACGAGCCTAAAGTCCTTGCAAAAGGCGGCAGCGGGGGAAAGGGAAACTGTAATTTTGCCACATCTACAAGGCAAATTCCTAAGTTTGCCAAACCGGGCTTCCCGGGAGAAGAGTTTGAGGTAACACTTGAACTGAAACTTATTGCGGATATTGGTCTGGTGGGATTCCCGAATGTTGGCAAGTCAACTCTCATTTCTGTTGTAAGTGCCGCAAAACCTAAGATTGCAAACTATCATTTTACTACCCTTACGCCGGTACTTGGCGTTGTAAAAATAAGCGAGGAACGCTCATTTGTAATGGCGGATATTCCGGGACTTATTGAGGGCGCAAGCGACGGCGTCGGACTGGGTCATGAATTTCTGCGCCATGTTGAAAGGTGCAGACTGATAATTCATGTGCTTGATGTATCAGGCATCGAGGGCAGAGACCCTATTGAAGATTTTGAAATAATAAATGAGGAACTGAAAAATTTCAGTGAGGAGCTTTCACAGTGTCCTCAGATAGTGGCTGCGAATAAATGCGACATGGCATCTGAGGAGCAGATTGAAAGACTTGAAAAATATATCACAGACAAAGGGCTAAGTTTTTACCGGATTTCCGCCGCAACGACAGAGGGTACAAAAGACCTTATAAATGCAGCTGCGGAGGAACTTGAAAAGCTGCCGCCTGTAAAGGAATACAAGGCAGAGCCGATAACAAGGGAAGAACTCGAAGAAAAGGCTCTTGCAAACAGTAAGTTTGAGATTGAGGTTGAGGATGGCGTTTACTATGTTTATGCGCCGTGGCTTGAACCTGTCATGCGTACTGTAAACATGGACGATTATTCATCGCTGCTTTATTTTCAGCAGGTGCTGAGAAGAAGCGGTATTATAGACAAGCTGGAAGAAATGGGTATCAACGAGGGTGATACGGTCAATATATTTGGCTTTGAATTTGATTTCGTTGAGTAAATCAGAACGGAGAAAACTATGGACAGAATTCTGACTGAACATGAAGTGAATCAATACAGCCCTCTGACCCTTGCGTTTCTTGGCGACAGCGTGTACGAAAAGCTTGTGAGAGAGCACATTATTCTCAGCGCAAATATGCCGGCGGCAAAGCTGCATGAAATTAAGGTTAAGAAAGTGTGTGCATCCTATCAGTCAGAGGCACTGGAAAAGCTTATGCCTTTGCTTGATGAAAAGGAAACTGCCGTTGTAAAAAGGGGCAGAAACGCCACAGGAAATACTGTTCCCAAAAGCTCCAATGCAGTTGAATACCGCAGAGCCACGGGATTTGAGGCACTTTTCGGATATCTTGACCTGCTGGGACGGACTGAACGAATCGAACAGCTTTTCAGCTTGATTATAGACAATTAAATTTTAGGGAGTGTTTTTTATGTCAGGACATTCAAAATGGAATAACATTAAGAGAAAAAAAGAGGCGACAGATGCCGCTAAGGGAAAGATCTTTACTAAAATCGGACGTGAGATAACAGTCTGCGTAAAAGAAGGCGGTCCGGACCCGAATAATAACGCAAAGCTGCGTGACCTTATTGCAAAGGCTAAGTCTAACAACGTTCCTAACGATAATATTGACAGAGTCATCAAAAAGGCTGCCGGCGGCGGTGACAAGAACAATTACGAGACAATGGTTTACGAGGGCTACGGTCCTAACGGTGTTGCGGTAATTGTTGAGTGCCTTACAGACAACAAAAACCGTACAGCAGGCGATGTCCGCCATTATTTCGATAAGTTCGGCGGCAATCTTGGTACAAGCGGCTGTGTATCATTTATGTTCACAAGCAAGGGTATTGTTGTTGTAGAAAACAATGGTATTGATGAAGACACTCTCATGGAGGACGCCTTTGAGTTCGGTGCTGACGACCTTTCAGTTGAGGAAGAAGCTGCTGAAATTTCCTGCGAGCCTGCTGATCTGAGCGCACTCAGAGAAGGACTTGCATCCAAGGGATATAACATACTGTCAGCCGAAGTTGACCGTATTCCTGCAACATATACAACTCTTACAGATGAAGACCACATCAAGAAAATGAATCTTCTGCTTGAACACCTTGAAGATAACGACGATGTTCAGAATGTTTATCACAACTGGGAAATGCCGGAAGAATAAATTTAGGAACAAATATTAACTCCCTGTTTTATGCTTACTGCGTAAAACAGGGAGTTTTTTATCTATAACGTGAAAAAAACAAATAAGCATACCCGGCTGATGCAGGGAATGCTTATTTGTAAAATTAAAGGAGGACTCTGACATATAAAATTGCTTAACCTAAATTTACGAGGGAATAATTTATTACTGTTTTAAACAGTTTTATTATCAGCGGTGAATAAATAGTTGTACGTTTAATTTTTTTGGAAAGATCGATCGGTTTTATCAAAGCCCGTCCTTATCACCGCTGATATAAGCGAGAATTATTATTTGCCCAGTGCTGAGTAATCAACTATCATTGCAATGTAATTCAAAAGCAATCCGGCATCTGAGGCATCTATTACATAGTCTCTGCAGCAGTCTGCATTTGCAAGCTGATCTGCGCTGAGTTCGTTTTCCTCTCTGTTAAGGATATACATATTAAGTGTTACAACATCAGATACGCTTACTTTTCTGTCGCTGTTAACATCTCCGACTATTGTTGGCTCACCGATAATTGTTTCCTGTGTTGAATTATCAGTAGTTGATTCAGTCGGATCTGTTGCAGGAGCGTCTGTAGGAGCTTCTGTAGGTTCTGTCGGCTGTACAGGATTATCTATAGGAGCACTGTCTGAAAGTGTTGCAGATTTGATTGTGCCGTAGTTTTCAAAAGGACCGTCAAGATTGTTCCAGTCTGAATCACAAGCCCACCAGTACTGGATTGTTGTACTGCTGCTCTTCTGAACGAGTTCAGCAATCTGCTTGAGTGTGTATTCGTCAGTAACTTCGTTGCTGCCCTCCGGCTTTGATGTATCAACAGCCTTTGTAGGAGTTGTCATGTCAACATTGATTTTACCTGATTCTGTTGCAGCCCACTGGTATGCAACCCAGTAATTTGTGCCGTTGAGAGCAATCATGAATGAAAGGCAGCCGCCCCACTGTGCAATTCCGTCATTGATATCAACGTCAAGGACAATATTTTTGCCTATTTCCTGAGGGAATGTTGCTGTACCGTCCGGGAGAATGTCAGCAGTTACGTCAGTATTTGTACTGCCGCCTGTTTTTGTGAGTGTTGCGGACTTGATTTTGCCGTAGTTTTCAAAAGGACCGTCAAGATTGTTCCAGTCTGAATCACAAGCCCACCAGTACTGAATTGTTGTGCTGCTGCTCTTCTGAACGAGTTCAGCAATCTGTTTGAGTGTGTATTCGTCAGTAACTTCGTTGCTGCCTTCCGGCTTTGATGTATCAACAGCCTTTGTAGGAGTTGTCATGTCAATTGTGATTTTTCCGGATTCTGTTACTGCCCACTGATATGCAACCCAGTAGTTTGTACCGTTGAGAGCAATCATGAATGAAAGGCAGCCGCCCTACTGTGCAATACCGTCGTTAAGCTCAATGTCAAGTTCAATCTTGTCGCCTATAGCCTCCGGGAATGTTGCTGTACCGTCCGGAAGAATGTCAGCTTCAAGCTTTGTTGAGCCGCCGCCTCCGCCGCCATTGTACCACGGTTCAACATATTTTGCTTTTGAACCGTCGCCGTACTTGATATTTGCTTTTGCGATTGAATCATATTTCCATGTATTTGTGTTTCTGTCAAGAAGTCCGAAAGCCTCGCCTGCATATGTTTCAAAGCAGTTGTTGTCCCACCAGATACAGGTAATACCTCTTGCTCTTGCTGATGCTGCATAATATGCAGAATATTCTGTTCTTGCCTGTGTGTTTTCGTTTTTGTTTCTTGCACCGTACTCACCGATAATTACAGGAATATTCTTTGAGATAAACTTGATGTAAATTGTGTCCATCATGTTATCAATTTCCTGTGCGTCTGAGCCATAAAGACCAAATTCAGTTGTGCTTCCTTCCTGATCAGCACCGTTCATTGCAAAGTTATAAGGTATGTAAGCGTGAACTGAAAGAATAAGTCTGTTTTTAGCTGAATCTTCCGGAAGCTTGAACTCGTTTGTTATAGCTGCTTCCAGCTTAGCGCAGTAGCTTGGCACCATGATGTAACGGTCGCTGTTGTTTCCGCCTGTTCTTCTGATTGCGTCAACTGCTGCCTGGTTATACTGATTGATACAGTCGGCAGCCTCTTTACATTCATCAGCAGAAGATGTGTACCACCATTCATAGTTTGAGAATTTAACTCGTGGTTCGTTGAGTGTTTCAAAAACAAGGTGTTCGTCGTAGTTTTTGAACTTTTCGCCTACCTGAGTCCAGATTGAATCCACATACTTGATTGAGTTGTCAAGATATGAATACTTAGGGAACATATAATCATATTCGTTGTCGTGGTGAATGTTGATTATCGCATACATTCCGTTGTCAATGGCATAATCAACGATTTCCTTTACTCTGTTGAGCCATTCCTCATTGATTCTGAAATTATCGTCGACATGGTTGTGCCATGAAACAGGAATTCTGATTGTCTTGTAACCCTCATTTTTGATGTTGTCGATCATTGCCTTTGTGGTTTCAACACCGACCCATGCTGATTCAAGGTAGAGATTTGCCTCGCCCTTGGGAGCACCGTCGTCAACAGCGTCCAGAGTGTTTCCCAGGTTGATGCCTGCGCCCATATCTGCAGTAAATCTGAAGCAGTCAAGGTCAGGAATATCCTTTGAATCAATTGAGAGGTCCGGAATTGTGTATCCGTCCTGAGCGTAAACAGTTCCCGGCATAATACCTCCTGCACCTGTGAATGAACTGAACGGAATGAATGATGCAGCCATTATTCCGGCAGTTACGATACTTAAAACTCTTTTTTTAATCATAACCTTATTTATTACCTTTTCGGTAATATCCTCCTTTTAATTTTTTTGGTTATTAATCAGAATTTTTTTATCACTCTTATAATAAAATCCTTTAATTTGCTGATGTCATTGACATCAATTCCGTTTCCTTTGCTGTGTACGTCAGCATTTTTAAGAGCCTTTTCGCTCAGACTGTGTTCTTCGGGATTGAGAAGATAACGTCTTGCTGCTATAACATCAAAAACATCAACTTTTCCGTCGCAGTTTACATCACCATAATCAGCCGTTTCTTCAGCCGGATTTCCGGAACTGAGTCTGCCGCAGATTATTCCCATGCCAACAGTACTCATATAAACAGTACCGAATTCGTTCATGTCACCCACAACGAAATTTCCGTTTCCGGTACCGCCGAAATGCATTGTTGTGTTGAGGTCAACCCAGGTTTTTCCGCCGTCCTGTGAACGCCAGATTCCTTCTGCGTTACCTTCTTTTGGCATACCCCACATATAGAGTGTGTTGCAGTCACCCTCATGCTCAGGAGCGCCGTATCCTACTGTCTTGCAGTAATAAACATCTGTTTTATCTATTGTCCTTCCGCAGTCTGTGATATGGTACATACCATTCCAGCCTGCCCCCACTATAATATTATCTTTTCCGAGACAGGCAATTCTGCCCGACGGGTCACACATATCATATTTGAAGAGGTCTGTTCCGGTGAAAGTTTTTCCGCCGTCAGTACTCACATAGAAAATGTAGTGTGCATCGTCAAAAGTCGGTTCTGTCTTTGTCTTGTCATTGTACCAGTATTCGTTATACTGAACTGTGTATCCGTAAAATATATCCGGGTCTTCCGGTTCAACGAGAAGATAAGTTGTTTTTGTTCCGCTGATACCCTGAGATGATGTCCATGTTTTTCCGAAATCATCTGAGTATGAAACTGAAGAACTGTCGGTTGTCTTGAAAATTCTGTAAGTATTTTTGTCAATCTGGGCAATGGCGCTTTTGCCGCCGTCAGTCGTTTTGAAAACTGCTGTTCGTGCGTCACTGAAATATGCACATCCGCACAGCATATAAACAGTGTCATCATCCGTCGGGTCAATGCATATTGCATCAACGCTGAGGTAGCCTTTGTCCTGTTCAGTTATAAAGGACATTATCTGCTCCCATCTGCCGCTTTCAAAATTGTATTTGTAAGCGCCGCCTACATCCGTTCTTGCGTACATTACATTTTTACCTGTAACAATACCCGAAACAAAGCCTCCGCCGCCTATTTCGAGAGCATTCCAGTCCATTGAAATGCCTGATGACGATGTTGACGCCAGCGCAGCTGCTTTATTATCTGTATGTATCGCAGCGGAAGAAACCGCAAGACATATTGACAAAACAGCTGCAATTGATTTCTTTAGCATATCTTACCCTCCTTAATTATTTTTAGTATCTCTCTTTCCGTGTTTTTGTTTCTGCTTTATTTTCTGATTTGATTATATCATTTGCACAGGTTGAATACAAGCAAATCATTTTTTACAATATTCAAGTTTGAGTTGAATAAAATATGTGAATTTTGGCTAATGCACTTTCAGCTTTCTAAAACAATGGTTGATTTTTTAGGCTGTCAAATAGAGATTTATGTGATGTGCACCTGTATTTTTTAAACCTCAGATTGAGAAAATAAATTACTGATTACTTGATTTAAACCTGGTTATGTGTTATACTTAATGCAGTACTTAACCATAAACCGCATATCTGTACGACTATAATTATGAGGTTTTATCTGAAAAGGGGGTATATTAAATGGAGCAGACTACTTTCGGAAAAAATCTTTCCAAAACAAGAAAATCTCTTGGCATGACCCAGGAGCAGTTGGCAAAGAAAATGAATGTTTCACCGCAGGCTGTATCAAAATGGGAAAAGACCAATTATCCCGACAGCGAACTTCTGCCGTTACTTGCAAAAGCGCTGAACACTTCTCTTGACTATCTTTTTGGCTTAAAGGACAAAGAGGAGGAGGTTGACATTGAACAGCTTATAACTGACGAAATACACAAGACAAAGCCGGAAAAACGTGCTGAACTCATGATGAGAATGTTTTACTCGGCTGAATGTGCATATAATGATTATGTTGTCAAAAAAATGACTTTGCCCGAAACTCTTGACCTTGAAACATACGCTGAACTCAAAACCAACAATGAGCTTGCAATTGCACGTCTTAACAAAGACTTGCAGTATTTCTGCTTTCTTTCCATTCCGGAAAACGGCGTCAACTCATATGCTGATGCATCACCTAATATAGTAAGGCTTTTCCGTATGCTTGCGGATGAGGAGGCGCTCAGAATAATCTATTATATGGGCAGCGGTGTCCGCAACAGAATGCATTCAAAGGAAATTATATCCCAGCGCCTTAATATACCGATTGACCATGTTTCAAAAATAATGGACAGGCTCGACCGTTTCGGGCTTGTCTGGAGAGTGTCAGCTGAAATTTCTGATGACCCGCCGATACTTTACGGTTATACCTACAGTTCTCCTCTTACAATGATATTAACCTTAGCAAAATCGCTTACAAATTACATACAATTCTGTGAGCCGTTTATAGACAAATGGAATACCGGTGCATTCAGAATGCCGGATAAAAAAACCGAAACACCTATTCCGCAGGTTTCATACTGGGAAAATGATGAGTAATTCTGAATATTTTTTTGGAACTCCTTGCATACAGCAGGGAGTGTTTTTTTGCGGTTTTTATTGATAAATAAAGATTAATTGACGAATTATTATAAATATGATATAATTATATAAAAATATAGAAACATATATTGGGGGAAAAAGTGAGTAACGCCACATTAAATAAAATCATAAACCAGAATGAAAAGGACGCTAATATAATGACAGGAATGGTCATGGCGATAACCTTTGCTATTTTTACTGTTATATATATTCTCAATGTACTGGGAATTTTTATTATTGATCAGACAGCAATGGCAGTGGCATATTTGGTAAGTGCAGTATTACTGCTCTCTCCGCTGCTTATAAATAAGATATTTAATCCTGCAGCTAAGTGGATTAAATATCTGTATGTCCTGCTGACAGACCTTTTTTTGTTTGTAATAACAACAACACTTACATATCATGTTGTTCTTGTTTATGCTTATCCTATAGCAATAGCCGGAATGTATTTCAACAGGAAGCTTATAAAAACTTCTGCAATAGTAACCATTATTCTTACGATTTGCGGACAGTTCTGCGGTTTTTACTTAAACTGGCGTCCTGATTATAATTTCACTACTCTCAAGTCGCTGATTTTATTCAGCATACTTCCAAGGACGCTGACTCTGATAAGCTTTGCGGCACTTTTGCAGTTCCTTACAAAAAGGACCTCCAGACTTTTGGAAGAAGACGCTGAAAATTATGACCAGCTTGTACTGTACAACAGGGATATGATTTATGGTTTTGCAACTCTTGTGGAAAACAGGGATGAAAGCACAGGGGGTCACATTAAAAGAACAAGTATTTATGTAAGACTTCTGGCAGAAGAATTGCAGAGAGAGGATATTTACAGCGATATCATAACCGACGAATTTATAAACTGCATATCAATGGTCGCGCCGCTCCATGATATCGGTAAAATATCCATTCCCGACAGTATTCTTCAGAAACCAGGCAGACTGACAGATGAAGAATTTGACATAATGAAATCCCATTCTGCCAAAGGCGGAAAGATAATTAAGGAAACATTTGCACATATCGGCGACGAAAATCACAAGGAAATGGCTTATAAGGTTGCAAGGTTTCACCATGAAAAATGGAACGGCAGGGGGTATCCGGACGGTCTTTCCGGTGAGGACATTCCTCTGCCGGCAAGAATTATGGCAATTGCTGATGTGTTTGACGCTGTTTCAGAAAAAAGATGCTATCGTGACGCAATGCCTCTTGAAAAATGTTTCAGCATTATTGAGGAGGGCAGGGACAGAGATTTTGACCCTGTTCTGGTTGACGCATTTATGAATATCCGTGAAGAAGTTACACAGGTACATGATAAGAGCTTTTAATACAATACCGCACAAAGCTTTCAGTAGCTTTTTGTGCGGTATTTTTTATAAAAATATATTGACTTTATCCTGTAGGTAGTGTACAATAATTATAAATATTGCAGAAAAAATATATACAATATAAAACGAGTATATATTATGCTGTATTTCAGGGGGAATTTTTTATGAAAAAAAGATTTAGAAGAACTCTTGCAGTTCTGACCGGAATCATGACAATGCTTTCAGCCGTGCCTGTTTCTTCACAGATGCAGGATTTTAAGGCGGATGCAGCGAGTAATGTCCTTGCCTTTCCCGGAGCAGTAGGCGGCGGACGCTATTCGACAGGCGGACGCGGGGGAGAGGTCGTACACGTTACCAATCTCAACGACAGCGGTACAGGCTCTTTCCGTGATGCTGTGAGCAAGTCAAACCGAATTGTAGTATTCGACGTCAGCGGTACAATTGAACTCCAGAGCAATATTCTTGTTTCAAGCAATGTTACCATTGCAGGACAGACTGCTCCCGGCGGTTCGGGTATCACGCTGAAAAACTATAAGCTTGGCATGAGCGGTGACAACATAATCTGCCGCTATATCAGCTCACGTCCCGGACCTTATAAGGCAACCAGCAGCGGCAATGACGCATGGGGCGGTGCAAAGGGTTCAAACTCCATTATCGACCATTGTTCCATGGGATGGACTACAGACGAGCAATGGGGTCTTTACTCCAACAATGAATATTACACAGTTCAGTACTCAGTCATAGGTCCTGCTGATTCGTGGGGCGGACACAGCAAGGGTATTCACGGTTTCGGACTGATGATGGGTAAGGGTTACAGTACATTTGACCATAACCTTATCGTGCATAACGTTTCAAGAAATTTCCGTGGAAAAGTTGTGGGTACTGAAACAGCTGATTTCACCAACAACGTAATCTACAACTGGGCATACCAGACCGCCTACGGTACTATCGGTCATCTGAACTACACCAACAACACTCTTAAAATGGGTAACGGCACCACCGGAGGAAAGCACTATGTAAGCGTTGACAGCAGTACAAGTCCGGAAAACTTTAAAATATACCTTGACGGCAACCGTATGCTCAACCAGGACGGTACCATTTATGATACGGTTACTTTTGATAACTGGAACGGCATAACCGTTAAGGACGGACTCGGTATAACAAAGGATTCCGTAAAAAGCGATACTGCCTTTGAAACGATTGTAAACGGCGTGAATGTTTCAACGGCTTTAACTGCGGAAAGTGCCGAAGATTCCTTTGAACACGTTGTAAGCTTTGCCGGAAACGGTATTTCTCCGGATCTGAGGACAGCTGTTGACAAACAGGCTGCCTATGAAACAAAAACCGGTACAGGCAATCTCAGCGGTACAGCCGCTTATGATGAAGCTGATACTGACCAGAAAGCAAATCTTGACAAGTACAATATTCAGTGCGGTGTGACCTATGAGTATCCGTCGGCTGTACTTACAAAAACTATTACTGATACTGACAATGATGGTATGCCTGACGAATGGGAGCTTGCAAGAGGACTCAACCCGAATGACGCCTCAGACACAAACGGTGATTACTGCGGTCAGGGATATACTAATATCGAGTATTATATAAACGACCTTACTGTAAATTCATTCCCGGAGGGTGTTGTTACACTTTCGCCGGAAACAACACAGATTGAACCGGTTTCAGCCTTTGAAACGATAGAGGCAGAGAATTTTGATGAGCAGAGCGGTATTAAAACTGAGGACTGCTCCGAGGGCGGACAGAATGTCGGCTACATTGAAAACGGCGACTATATCATGTTCCGCAATGTGGACTTTGAGGACGGTGCAAAGAGCTTTACCGCCCGTGTAGCAGGCGGACAGGAGGGCTGTGCGATTGAAGTCTATACAGACAGCCTTGACGGCACACCAATAGCAAAATGCAGCATTCCGTCCACAGGCGGCTGGCAGACCTGGACTGACGTTTCCTGCAATACTGCCGCAGTTTCCGGCAAGCATACGCTTTATCTGAAATTCACCGGCGGTGAGGGTTATCTCTTTAATATCAACAATTTTGTCTTCGGACGTGAAGCAATTCCGATGAACGGCAAGCTGATAAAAAATCTCGTGCTCAACGATTCTGAAAACAGCGCCGACTGGTCGATCGGAGAGGGAATGGCAAACGGTTCGCTGATTTACGGCGACAGGGATTTCACCGTTTTGAGTCTGCCGGCTGAGCTTGAGGGTGCAGAATATATAAAGACTGCCTGTGATTCCAAAAACTATACAGCTACTCTCGGTGCATTTACTGCCGGCGCAGACATTACTGTATACATTGCAATGGACACAAGAGTAAATCCGGTTCCGGACTGGCTTGGTGAATGGGAGAAAACCTCAATGTCATTTGCAAGCTCGAATGATGTTACATTTGAACTGTACAAAAAGAGCGTCAGAGAGGGCGAAAGCGTAACTCTTGGCAGCAACGGACAGTCTGCCTCCTGCGTCAATTATACCGTACTGGCAGCTGAAGAAAAGGAATCTGTCAGAGGTGACGTAAATCTTGACGGAAAAATAAGTGTTTCAGACGCTGTTTTATTGCAGCAGTATCTGCTGTGTTCTGCGGAACTTACAGAGCAGCAGGGGGAACAGGCTGATATTATAAATGATAACTGTCTGGATGTATTTGACCTTATTGCAATGAAAAGATTACTGTCAGAACAGAAATAACTGAATAAACCCGCAAAATTAAAGCAGCAGTCAATATTATGACTGCTGCTATTTTGTTATGTTTCTGTATTGATTTGCAGTAAAACCTGTTTCGGAAAGGAACTGGCGCATGAAATATTTATCGTCAGTATAACCGCAGTTTTCAGCAATTTCTGAAATATTCATAGAAGTGACTGAAAGACAGTATTTAGCTCTGGCAATGCGTGATAAAATGCAGTCCTGATGAAAGCTGATACCAAAACATTTTTTATATATTGATCTGAAATGCCCCGGACTGCCGGAATAGTAACTGCGTATTTCTTCCGTGTCAAAGGTTTCAGAAGGATTCATATAAATGTAATTGCGTATTTTCAGCAGTTCTTTATAATGCTTGTCACGACGTCTTACAGAAATAATCTTAATCTGTTTTTCAAATTCATCATTGCAGATTTCAGTTAACTGAGAAAAAGTGTTGTCGCCGCACTCGCTGGTGCAGCATACAAATGAATCCATGCCGTATATTTTCATATAATCTGTATGCTGATATATGAGAGAATTAAAACTGTCTGTAAGAAATTCTGCGGAACTTTCATTCCTGACCAGACATACAAAGGTATCATCGTTTATTTTGGCACATATATCATGATTTCCGCTGAACTGGCGTACTGCCTCTGAAATATCAAGCAGCGCATTTATCTTTTTGTTTTCGTTTACAAAATCATTGTTGAAAAGACAAATACGGACTGCCGCAAAGTAAAGATTTTCTTTTTCAGCTGAAATAAACACATTCTTTATACCGCTTTCGTTATACATACCTGTCAGAATGTCACGCTGCTCCGAGAGGTTCTGACATTCTGTCAGATACCGGATATCGTTTTTCATCTGAAGAAATTCAAGACCATTTGATACTGTTTTAAGCCAGTTGCGGTAAATGTGGTCAAAGGTGTCTGGATGGTCAAATTTCAGAACTACATATCCAAGCTCTTTGTCAGAAAAAAACAGCGGACAAAAATAATACGGAGCTGCACTTCCGCTGAAAACAGCGGAAAATTTGTTTTTGTGGAATGTAAAAGGCTTTTCGTTCCATATAAGATTGTAGCAGGTCATATTTTCAGAGTCAATATCATTTTCATACCAGTTTTCATACAGACACAGGTAAAGACTTTCTCTGTCTCTTATCATGAACTGAAAGTTACGGCAAATCTGCACAAACTCGCTGATATTGTGACATTCTGTAAGACGGTGTTCAAGCTGACTGAAAAGACTGAGAAAATCATAGGTTTGCTTGATATGTACATCGTTAAGCTCACGCTTTACGTCTTCATTATTTGCACCGCAGGCACAGGTGTTTCCGGGAATAAGCGTACCTTTTACAGGAAAGAAATCGCCGTATTCTCCTTCGGTTAATTTTTCGTTCAGCAGTCTGACTGCCTCAGCGCCGAGGTATTTCCTGTTTCTCCGATAGGTTGTTAACAGGGGAGTATGGCAATTTCGTTCCCTTACATACTCATAACCGATAACTGCCATTTTTTCCTGGACAGGCACAGACTGTTCCATAAATTCGTCCAGCAGTCCGTATGCCATATAATCATTGGCACATATAAGTGCCTGCGGATAAGGAAGCTCTCCGCTGATATACTTCCGGGCTGTTTCCTTTCCCGAATTTAACCAGAAATTCCCGAAATACACTTTATTTTCATCATACGCAATACCGTGCTTTTCCAGAGCACGCCGATAACCATCCACACGCCGGTGCGAAGCCTCAATATTCTCAAACCCTGTAAGCATATCAATATCAGTTATACCGTGAACTTCGATAAGATGATTTGTGATATCCTCCATATCATCTTCATCACTGTTGTTTATAAATTTAAAATCCGGCAGAACAAAACCGGGCAGGGGAGTTCCTATGGCAACAATTGGAACAGACTCCCGCTTGCTGAATGTATCTGTAATCTGTTTCTGCAGGTCCGTATTTATAAACGATTCAGAAATAAGTATAAACCCGTCAAACTCTTCCGAGAGAATGAGGTCATATATCTTATTTTCAGTTTTCAGTATATCTGAAGTTTCATTGGGATTATATATGTTTGAAATAACTGCGATGTCAATATCAAGCTCCTGTGCTTTTTCAATTGCACCTGCCAGAATTTCCTTTTGTTCAATATCAGCAGCACTTGCTGCAATAACGCCGTAAACAGGCCGATGTGATTTTTTCAAGTCTGCACCTCCCTTATATATAATTATAAATTAATAAAATAAAAAGTCAAGGAAAAAAATGAAAAAAATGTGCATTTTGTCCACTTTATATTCATAATGTGAGTTGAATTTTATAAAAATTAAGTGTAAAATATAGTCAGATAAAAAAATTGGTTTCGTATTGTGAAAATATCACAAAAATCATTTTACTTATATCTTCATATTGTTTGAAATGCGGATATAAAAATACAAATAAAAGAGGAGGAATTTTTTATGAAAATCAAGAAACTATGGTCGGCTGTGATTTCAGCTGTCATGATGCTGAGCCTTCTGACATTTTTACCGGTAAATCCGGTTACAGAAAAAATCAGCTCAACACAGATTACTGCTGAAGCGGCAGGGACTATGCGCCGGCCATGTTCATCACAAGCGCCCATGTGGATAGTTCACATTGAAACATGGAACCATGCGGACCCTCAGAAGATTATAAACCTGATACCTGAGGACATCAGACCGTATGTTGTTTTTAATATCTCCATGTCAATATACTGGATTCAGGATAAAGACGAATGGGGCATGGTACAGGACGGCTATGAGCTTGCAAAATCATGGATCAAAGCTTGTGCCGATGAGGGAATATGGTGTATGATTCAGCCTTCCAGCGGCGGACAGTGTCACTTCCCCGACTATGATTCATCAGGAAATATTGTAGACTTTCCTAACAAGGACAAATTTGTACAAAAAGCGGACGCTGATTACGAGAACACAATTTATGCAGAATTTTTCCGTGATTATCCTAACTTTATCGGTTTCAACTACTGCGAACAGTTCTGGGGATTTGATCAGGAGGATTTCCCGATAAGCTGTCCTCAGAGATATCAGCATTTTGCAAATCTTCTTAAACTCTGTAACAAGTACGGCGGATATCTTGATATAAGCTGGTGCGGAAATGAGTGGAGTCCTAAGATCAATCCACTTGCAATGCTCAAACAGGTCCCGCAGTGGGAAGAAGCCTGCCGTCTGTATTCAGACAATCTTATTCTTGAAGAAAAATACACACAGGCAAGCTATATAGCAGATGTTGAGAGTCTGGTTTACGGTTATTATGTATCCGGATACTGCGGAAACTTCGGTATCCGTTATGACGAAACAGGCTGGACTGATTCAACATGGAGCGGTTCTGGTGTTTCAACAAAAGATCAGTTCAACCAGGCAACAGGACTTCCGATTTATCTTGAAAGAATGGTCAAGAACGGTGCGACTGTTATTGACGGTCCTGAGCTTGTCACAGTAGATGATTTCAAGGAAACTTACGGCTATACTGACAGCGAAGGCTATCATGTAAGAGACTGGGCAATGTATGACCAGTTCCAGAATGTACCGATGGACTATATGCGTAAAATTGCTGACGGAACAGTCAGAATTCCTGCACGAGAAGAAGTAGTATCCAATACAAAAGTGGTTGTTATCCAGGACGTTGCCGACGGTGCTGGCAAAACATGGGATGAGCCATACAGCAGCTATCCGACACTGTTTGAGGGACTTTACCGTATGAGCAGCGACGGCAACCTTAAATTAAATCATAACCTTTACAAGAGCACAGGCCGCTATCAGACAATTCCGACTGTATATGCACTTAAAGATGACCTTGCCAAGTCTATTCCCGTACAGGTAAAGCAGTCTGAAATTGCTTCAAGATGGTCAACAATAGAAGCAAAGCAGAACGAATTCAATACTCTTTATCCTTTTTCCGATTATTATGGAAACTGTTACGTCGGACGAAATCAGAATTCATGGGTTGCTTATAACTATAATAAGGACGGCAGTAACTGCGGTGCAGTTCTTTCTCTGAAATACAACACCTGTAAAGACCTTGATGTAAACTTCAATGCTTATGGTTCAGCACTTATCAATGAATACAGCGACCATATTGACATTTACGCAAATAACTATAACGAAAAAGATCAGACAAAACTTGTAACTGATACAATTAAAATTTCAGGCTGTTCTTCTGAACCGACAATAACTTATAAAGACAGAGGCGTGAACCAGCTGAAGAGTGAAGTTTCAACTTCATATTCAAACGGTACATACACTATTACGGTAAAGCACAACGGTCCTGTTGACATTACTGTAAAGTGTTCCGGCAGCGAAACAAACCGCAGCCAGGCAACAGCTAAAAAAGCGCTTACAGCACCAGCTGGTCCGGATTTCTACACTGGTGTACGTCAGTACGAAGCTGAGCTTTTTGATCAGAAAAATATCGAAGGCAATGTGGCAAACGCCTGCGGAAGCGGAATTACAGGTATTCAGGGGCAGGGCTTTATGAAGTTCGGTACAAAGAATACTGCGGCTGTAAAGGACACAGTAAGTACAACAAAGGCCGGAACGTTCAAAATGACTCTCAGATATGCCGTTACATCTGACATAAGTTGTGTTGACCTCTATGTAAACGGTACAAAAGTTAAAACCCTTTCACTTCCAAAGGGAAGTTCTCTCAGCGACTGGAAAACAGTATCCGAAAATATCACACTCAATCAGGGTGATAACAAAATTGAGTTAAAGGCTAATGCGACACTTCCAGGCAGTCTGTATCTTGATAATTTTACAGTTGAGGGCGACTTTGGCGACGCAACTCAGAAAGAGCTTGAACCTATCAGCGGTACACTTATTACAAATCTTGTCCGCCTTGACAAAGAAAACGGCGCAGACTGGTCAATTGAAACCGGTTTCACAACAGGCACAAAGCTTTTCGGTGACCGTGACATTACAGCTACATCAGTTCCTTCAAATCTCAGAGGAGCAGAATATATCAGAACAGCCTGCGATTCCAAGCTGCTTACAACAGACCTTGGTACATTTACTGCCGGCGCTGACATAACAGTATATATTGCAGTTGACACAAGAGTTACAGCAAATCTGCCGTCATGGCTTGGCAGCTGGACAAAAACAGACAGTTCAGTTACAACTTCAAACAATCTGACTCTCCAGCTTTATAAGAAAAACTTCAATTCCGGTGACAG
This sequence comes from Ruminococcus sp. UBA1394, assembly GCA_002305725.1. Lineage (GTDB taxonomy): Bacteria > Bacillota > Clostridia > Oscillospirales > Ruminococcaceae > Porcipelethomonas. The sequence continues at coordinate 70,049 of DBQM01000007.1, forward strand.
CGTTACACTCGGAACAAACGGCGGCTCAAATGAATCAGTTAACTATGTAGTAGTGGCTGTTCCGAAAGAAGTTGATCCTATAAGCGGAAAGCTCATTAAGGAACTTACAGTATTTGACAAGGAAAATGCTGCTGACTGGTCAATTTATGATGATTTCAAGTCCGGTTCACAGCTTTACGGTGACCGTGATATTACAGCAGTTTCAGTACCGAAGAATCTCATTGGCGCAGAAACAATAAGAACAGCCTGCGATTCCAAGCTGCTTACAACCCAGGAAGGAAAGTTTACTGCCGGTGCAGACGCAACTGTATATGCAGCAGTTGACAGCCGTGTAACAGTAACTCTCCCTGAGTGGCTCAAAGCATGGACTTATGCAGGAACATCAGTTACAACTTCAAACGATGTTACACTCCAGCTTTACAAGCTTAATGTAAAATCAGGCGATGTTGTTGCACTCGGAACAAACAGCGGAAGCGGAAATGCAGCAAACTATATAATTTCTGTAGTTCCACAGGAAAATATCATCAAGGGTGATGTAAACCTTGACGGCGTAGTCAATGTTTATGACCTGGTTGCTGCAAAGAGGGGCAATGTCAGCGGTTTCACAGACGCACGTTCCTTTGACGCTGCCGATGTTGACAAGGACGAAAAGTTTGAAAGCGATGATCTGGAGCAGATTCAGAACTTCCTCCTTTCAAAAAATAGGAGTTTTGAAGAAAACCCGATAACAAAACCGGAACCTGCTGTACCTGAAGAGGAGGTTACTATGACACCGGAAGCATATATGGCAATGGTCAGCGCAACTCTTCTTGAAAAGGAAACAGACGATTCAAAGGTTGAGAAAGCAGGAGTAACCTACGGAACTTTTGAAAAGAAAACCATTTATTCCGATGTATGCAAAAGAAACAAAAACTTTAACGTACTTCTCCCTGCCGGCTATACAACAGCAAAAAAATATCCGGTACTCTATGTTCTTCATGGATACTGGGGAGATGAGGATGCACTTCTGGATGCAGGCGACGCTTCATTAAAACTCCGCCAGATTATCGGCAATGCAATTGCTGAGGGCGAAGCTGAGGATATGATCGTAGTATTCCCCGATATTTACGCAAGTGATACTCAGGATAAATGTGACGGTCTTGACGCCAAAAACAATGCAGCTTATGATAACTTCATAAATCTGCTTACTAAGGAAATCATGCATTATATGGAACAGAACTACTCCATTAAAACCGGAAGAGACAACACAGCCATAACCGGTTTCTCAATGGGCGGAAGAGAATCTCTTAATATCGGATTTTCCCGTCCGGACCTGTTCGGATATGTCGGAGCTATGTGTCCTGCGCCGGGACTTACTGAAGATCTGATTCCGGCAGATGATCTGAAATTTACAGGCATTTCCCCATATATGCTTTTTATCAGTGCAGGTTCAAATGATACACTTATCTGGTCAACCCCTGCCGGTTATCATGATACTCTTAACAACAATGGAGTAACACACATCTGGCATTATGTTGACGGCGGAGACCACGGCGGTCAGACTATTCGTCCTCATATGTATAATTTTATCAGATATGTTTTTAAGGCATAATATATACAATTCGATTTAAGCCTTAGAGTTATGCATATACCTTAAATAAGCCAATAAGCTAATTTTTATCATCCTATACCATATTTAAACCTCCTTTGATGTCAGTCGGGTTTTAAAACCTTAACTGAACTGATCAAAGGAGGTTTGCTTTTGTGTAAAGTAAAGAAACAGATTATGCTGTGTGAAAGATATTTTTTCAGAAAAAATGCGTACCAGAAGGTACGCATTAGTTATTAAGATATATTTCTGCAATCTTACGAAAAATCTGCAAGCAGATGTGCGGCAAAGGCGTCAGCCGTTAATTGTGCGGTGTTGCCTTAAATCAAACACATCGTTTCAAAGATGAATTTGCAGAGCAGCTTTTCTTCTTCATTTTTTATTCTCAGTTTTATTAACTATTCAGTTACTTCATCGCCTGCAATAGTTCTTTTCAGAGAAATCATATCAAATACATTCACCATGCCGTCCTGGTTAATATCGGCATTTAAAGTAATGCTCTCCCTTTTGTTTGTAAGATAAGAGCCGAGGAATACTGCATCCGAAACATTGATTTTTCTGTCAAGGTTGGCATCACCAATTAAATCTGCAGGGCGCCGGCTTAACGGGATGATCTCAAAGCTGATGTCATTCCGGAATTGTAAGATCAGTATCAGTACTGTTATTCAGTTCCATAAACTGTTTAGTCCCCTCAGTTGCTGCATGGCAGTTTAAACTATATGCAGAACCTGTCACAGCAATAATCGCAGACAAAATCATTGAAACCGTTCTGGCTGCTTTCCGGGGATTAAGTTTTAAAATTTCTCTTTTCATAAATACCTCCGGGTACAAACGCTTCAATTACTTCAGAACTTTTCTTCTGAGAGCAATATAATCAAATACATTTACCTGTCCGTCCTCGTTGATATCAGCCTGTGTAAACTGCTGTTCACTGAAATTTTCAAGCTTTACAAGGTATTTGCTTAGCAGGACTAAGTCTGTAGAATTGACACTGCCGTTAACGTCAATATCTCCCTTTTCAAAAACAGGGTCAGACTCTTCAATTAACCATTTCTGACAGGTTGCTCCGTTAACGACCCATTGCTGAACATTTGCTCCGCTGCTCTTTTCTGCATTTACAACCTCAACAGCGTCTGCGTCTTTTGAAGCTCTTGTAAGAATGTAATATGTGCCGTCCGGATTCTTTACAAATTTGAAAAGGTGAGAGCTTGTTTTGTTGTCTGTGAGAATTTCAGCATTTCCGCCGTCAGCAATATTCAGATAATATGTTTTTCCTTCGGCAAGCTGTGATACGATGTAGTAATATCCGCCGCCAAAGCTTTTTAAAGTCCATGAATTGTGCTTGCTTACGCCATATGCACCCCATTGCTGTACATTGGTGTTGTCAGCGGCATTTCCGCCTTCAACCTCCATATAAAGATTGCTGTTGAGGTTTTTAAACATATATATTTTTCCGGTATCAAGTTCACAGCCCGTATCTTCAACCTGTGTCAGATTCCATTTCTGAGAGTTGTCTCCGGCTTTGTATGTCCATTCGATAATATTTGCGCCGCTTGCAGTTGATGCGCCCGAAACAGCAATACAGCTTTTATCATTTGATGCCTTTGTAAGAATATAGTAAGAGCCGTCGTCATTTTTCACGAATTTAAAGAGCTGTGCGTCTGCCTTGGTATCTGTGTATATCTGGATATTTGTGCCGTCATCAGCCTTTCCATATTCCAGGTCAAGAAGATAGGTAACCTTGTCGCCAAGCTGAGAGTAAAGGTAATAATATCCGTCACCTCCGGAAAGAACACGCCATGTATTGTGCGCCGCCGGACTGTCTGCACCCCATTGCTGAACATTTGCCGCATTCTGCGCACTTCCGTCCTTTACTTCCATGTAAAGACCGCTGTTTACATTCTGTATAGTAAATACTGCTCCCTCCGGAAGTACAGCGGCAGTAAATGTCGGAGTAACAGGCGGTTTTGTTCCGCTGTCAGGAACCGTTACATCAGGACGTGCCGGCAAAGCAGCATCTGACGCCAGATAAAAGCTTGTATGCGGCGGCTGGTTGTAGGATATATTCTGACCGGCAACCTGGTTTCTGTACTGAACATCATGCATGAGAGTTGTTATTCTGTAGTCTGTTTCATAAGGTGTACAGTAAATTCTCAGCGACTGGCTGTCAGCGGCTCTTACAATCAGTTCTTCACGCCAGTCACCTAAAATATCGGCTGAAAGACAGGGAGTGCCCTTTGTTGTGTTGCAGGTGTAAGCACCGTCAGTCTGTAAAAGATTGGTGAGAGTGCCGTCGCTTTTCATTTTGGATATCTTAGCCGGAGAATCGGTGTAACCGTCGAGAATTTCACGTTCAAGGTCACCGTCCCAGTAACTTAAAAAGTTTATTGCTGGACGCTTTGTGGAGAGAGTATTTCCGTTTCCGTCAAAAACGTCATTGCCAAGTCCCCAGAATTCAGCACCGCTGTTTCCTGCCCATACGTTATCAGCGCAGCATCTTCCTGTATCGCTTTCGCCGTCTTTGTGGAATATTATTGTTCCGTTTGAAGCGTCTACAAGTGAAACGCCGTAAGGTTTGTCTTCATGGCATATCCAGAGCTCCAGACCGTTTCTGTCCGGCAGCAGGTCGCCGAGGTGCATAGCGTCGCCGTGACCTGTATTCAGACACCAGAGGACACTTCCGTCATCATCAAGACAGGTTGCACCTAAAACTATCTCCTGTTTTCCGTCATTATCCACGTCTGCCGGCATACAGTTATGGTTTCCGTCGCCATAGCCGGCTTTTGAAGAATCATTTCCGGTATCGAAAAACCATCTCTGAACAAGCTTTTTGTTTACAACATCATAAGCACAGGCAGTCATTCTTGTGTAATAGCCTCTTACAGTAACTGCGCTGGGCTTTGTGCCGTCAAGATAAGCAACAGCGCCGAGAAACCTGTCAACACGGTTTCCGTAGCTGTCACCCCATTTGGAAACTGTTCCTCTGCCCGGATTGTAGTCAACAGTATCCAGAGCCTTTCCGGTCGCTCCCTCAAATAATGTATAGTATTCCTGACCGTCAAGAATATATCCGTTTGAATTGCGGTAATCCTTTGAAATGTCGCCTATAACAGTTCCTGTCCCGTCAATTGTTCCGTCTGCTGTTTTGCAGGTCATTTCAGCAAGACCGTCAAGGTCGAAGTCTGCAACCAGCATCTGGGTATAGTGCGCACCTGCACGGATATTTACACCAAGATCAATTCTCCAGAGCTTTGTGCCGTTAAGCTTGTAGCAGTCAATAAATACCTTGTCAGTCTTTCCTTTCTGGGAGTTGTCCTTTGAATTGGAAGGGTCCCATTTTACAAACAGCTCATATTCGCCGTCGCCGTCAACATCACCTGTTGTACAGTCATTCGGACTGTAAGTTATACCCGAAGTCTGTGCAGACGGCACATCAAGTTTAAGCTCCAGATATTCTGAACCTGACTGCAGATTACAGGTGTCAGATGAAACAACGTTTCCGCCGCTTATTGTATCGACTCTGTATTTGTCCGTCGATTTGCCGGCTGAATCAAGATAGCAGGTAGCCATTCCGGCTTCGCTTGTGTATATAAGCGAATCATTTCTGTAAAGCTTGAATACTGTGTTGTCAGCGTCATTGGCAAGAAAACGCCAGTTTACCATCATGCCCGAACCTGTGCTGACAGCGCAGACGCCCCGGTCAAGATTTTCCACTACATATCCGGACGCCGCATCTGCATTGCTGTAATTAAAGCCGGTGTATATCATACTTCCGGATATGCATACCGCCATAACTGCGCCAAGCACTTTTTTTATTGTTTTTCTCATATTACCCTCCATTACCCTTAACAAATAAATTAAACATAAAGAAATATATTTATAATATATTACCATATTTTTTCCTTTTCGTCAATACGGCACATATAAAAATGTACCCTGATTTCTATAAAAATCAGGGTACATAAACGTTTGAGTCAGTTGGAACATTACCAATGACAATAGGGGGATGAGGGATTGATAGGATTTTATATTAAAGAATAACTAATTAAATAATGCCTTCCGACTCGGCGGACAACCCTTCCTGAATAGTTTTTGTCCGCCAGGCTTAATCAATGATTCCTTAATGTCATTTAAAGGGTGTTTATATAACTACTGAGCGTTATATGTTACCCACTGATAGCGGGCAGTCAGCGGAGTTTTGCCGTCAAATGGCTTGAGCCAGTCATCAACTCCTGTACCGGGCCATACATTCATCATTATTTTTCCCGGAGTTGACGGAATGTTATTGTAAGCTGTGTAAACAGCCTTTCCGTCAACATACCATGTTATGTGGTCCGGCTGCCAGTCAAAACCGTATGTGTGGAAACCTTCTGACGCATCGAAGCCAAGGTCATACATATATTCATGATTTCCCACACCGTTTGTATAGTAATTGAACTGAACCTTTGTTGTATCTTTGCCGAGTATCTCAATGTCTATTTCGTCCCATGGGTTGTTGTCAGACGGTCCGGTATAGGTAAAGAAAGATGATACAACGCCGTCATTCTTAATAGCCTGCATTGATGTTTCATAATAGCCGTAGCTGTAAAAATCAGTTGTTCTGTATTCAGCGGCAGAATAGTTATACTTGCCTGTATAGTCCTTGTCAATTGTAAGGTTAAGCACACCACCGTCAAATGATGTGTTCTGCTTGTACCAGCCGCAGTCGAAGCAGCTGCCGTTACCCCAGCCGTCAGAAGCAAAGAATACAGGTGTTTCACCATTTCTGAAATCTGCAACAACTGTGGCATTCTGGTTCATAGGTGTGCCGTAATCAATTATTCCGCCTGCATTGGTTGATTGTGTAGTCTGTACTGTTGTGGTGGTAGTAATGTGGGTAGTAGTTGTTGTTGTAACCTGTGTTGTTACTGGTTGAGTAGTCGGAACTTCCTGTTCTGACTTTGAGAATGATTTGATTTTGCCAGTAATATACTTCTGAATCTGAACAACGTCTGCGATTGTGAATACATCATCCTGATTTACATCTGCTGCGTCAATACTGCTTTTTGCTGAGAAAGTATTGTAAAGCAGAGCTTTTCTTGCAAGGAGTGCGTCAAATGAATCCACACGTCCGTCACAGTTTATATCACCGAGGATAAATTCACTGCTTGTCTGTGTTTCTGTAAGAGAAACAAGATATGTCAGCGGAGAATTCCAGTAAATTGTAATTTCGTTAGTGGAATAGCTCTCAGAGTTATCAACATAACGCTTTGCAGCCGGCAGATCCTGACAGTAGGCTTTGGCTGCGCTGTCCTCAAGATTGGAATTTACGCCGCCGACGAGCATTCCTTTCATTGCTTTTCCGGTTGCCATTGATGGTCTGTGGTGAGGATTTTCCGGTGATACAGTACCATAGCCTGTAAAGAAACATTCTCCGACCGGATTTGTTCCAAGCAGATAATCAAGCTGAGCATTTGCTGCATTAAGATATTTGCTGTCATTTGTAATATCGTATGCCAGACCGAGAATAACTCCGGCATTTGCAACAGTCATGTTGCTTCCCCAGTCAAACTTTGTAATAGCTGCGCCGTAAGGTGAATTGCCGGAAACTGTAACAAACTTGTCAGCCTGTGAAACAACAGCATTCTTTGCTGCGGTATAAACTGACGAATCCTTACTGATATTTTCAGCTGTAAGAATTGCGATATTGCCGTAATCACCGACAGTTGCCCAGTCAAGACCCTTTGATGCTGACATACTGTTCAGCGCATTTTCATACCTGCTGTTTCCTGTTGCACGGTAAAGCTGAGCTGCTGCCCAGTAACGCTCGTCCCTGTCGGATGTATCTCCGTATTCCCCGGTTACAATATCTTCCGGATTGCTGAAAATAAGATTCGGATTTGATTCAAGGAAAGACCACGCACGTTCTGCACGGCTTAAACAGTCCTGAGCAAAATCAGAGTCAATATCCTTATAAAATTCGTATGCAAGCGCCATTGAAGCGCAGAAGTCAGCAGTTGCAGTTGTGGAAACTGGAGTAACGATCAGAGGATCAGTTTCCTTTTCCGGAGAAACATATCCCGGGAAGCTTTCACAGGTAACCTTGTGGTAAACTCCGCCGTCGGCTCTCTGCATTTTCTTCATCCATTCCAGTTCATAGCGTGCTTCATCAAGAATGTCAGGAGTGCCGTTTCCGCTTTCCGGAATACCGATGCTGTCGCTGTAAAGTCCCGGATTGCTCTCATAAGCATAAAGCAGATCAGCAACTGCTTTTGCAGCCGGAACTATATATCTTCCGTAATCGCCTGCGTCATGCCATCCGCCGGAAACGTCGATTGTTTCATTTGTGCCGTAAACTGTTGCAAGTCCTGTGTGGCAGGCAACGTGTCCGAAATCGCTGTCCTGTACGGCAGTTCCGCAGCGCTGGAGATACAGCATTCTTACGCTGTCATCAAGCAGATTTGAATAAACGCTGCTGCCTATTTCAAATGTATAGGAATCATCAAGATCTCCGCAGGTTATGTAGTATTTTCCCGATTCGGTTACGGCGGAAAAATCACCTGTTTTGTTTGTTTCTCCGGCAGAGGTGTTGGTTATCTCATCTGAAAGCTTTCCGGTATAGACAACCTGCTTTGTGTCAGCATTTACAACTGAAAATTCGCTTGCGTTAGTATTGCGGAAAACAGCGGTTTTTTTACTGACATTTTTGTAGCCCACCTGGTTTGTTACTATTGGTGGTTCATAAGGCCTTGTGGCAGAATAGTCAACCTTGCTGTCGTCTACAAGTTCCAGGGAAACGTTGTCGATATATATTTTGTGTTCGGGCAGTACACCCTCGTGTTCTTCCTGAATACCGCAGTTGAAAACGAGTTTGGACATAATGTCTGTTTCTGCTTTCATGGTAAACTCATAGTCAATAGTTTGCGGAGCTGAAGTGAGTTCAAGACCTTTCCATGTATAAGCCTGGTAAGTTCCGCCGTTCTGCTGTATCATACACTCGATAAATCTGTCTGTCGAAGAGGAAATATCGTATTTCAGACGGTAAACACCGTTCTGATAAAGCGGAATAATGTCATAAAATACCTGAACAGCATAATTGACTTTTCCGACATTGCTTACAGTAAGTGCAAGTCGTCCGTTTTCGGTGCTGAGTGAACAGGCGCCGCCGCTTTCCTTATAGGTACCCCAGCCGGAAGTACCGGAATCAAAGGTCGAATTGCTTATGATATTAGACGCCGCAAAAGTGGTTGCCGGAATCATAGGCAATGCTGACGCAATTACTGCACAGGCTGCAACAGCTGCTGCACAGCGTTTTAATGTGTGTTTTTTCATAAAATAAAACCCCTCTCAGATTTTATACTCTGCCGTGAACTGTGTTTTTGTATTTATATTTTACCATGCAACCTGTACAAAAATATACAAACTTCTTGACAAAAATGGTAAATTAATGACACTTGTTAAAGCCTGTACCACTTATTCTGCTGTGCCTATAAAAAATCAGACCGCTGATACTCAGCGGCCTGACAGGGCAGATATAGTATACTGCTTTTTATATTTTTTTGGGGTAGTACCCATATATTTTTTAAAAACCTTTATGAAATAGCTTTGTGAACTGAACGCAAGAAGATTGCTTATTTCCGTGTCGCTGTATTCTGTATAAAGCAAAAGGGAAGCAGCCTCCTCTATTTTGAGCTTGTTTACATATTCACCAAATGAAACGCCGATTTCTTTTTTGAATAGTCTTGAAAGATATGAAGGACTGATTCTGAGGTATTCTGCTGTCTCTTCAATTAAAATACGGCTGTGCAGATGACATATTATGTAGTCCACAGCGTGTACAATCTGCTTTGAGTAAACTCCTCTGAGCTTTATCTGTCGCATTTTGTTTGTATAGCCTTCAATCATTTCATAGTGGACTGCTCTTATTTCACTTTCTGTTTTGCATTTGTCAGTTTTCATAATGTAATAGTCACTCAGATTGTAAGACTCTTCGGGAGTCATGCCGCCCTTTATGCAGTAACGTGCTATAAGAGCCGCAAGTACTACCATATGATATTTCAGATTGCGGATAAAATCTTCACTAAGAATGCCGCAGCCCTCGCTGCAGAGAGGTTTCATAAAAACCTTTACCAGTTTCATATTGCCCGAACATATACTTTCATAAAAAGCTATTTCACGGTCAAATGATGCGTGTTCAAAATCATCTTCACGCTGAGAAAATAAATGCTCTGCGAGTTTTTTTTCAGTTTCAAAGCCCATAAATTATTCACCCACAGTTATTTTACCATATTTATGGATAAACTGCAAGCAGGTGTATAACAATAATTATGCTGAATATGACTTTTGTCGTTTTTTATTCAGACAGCTGCAAAACATCATCAGCGATCTGTTCAGGTGTTAATCTGTTCTGATACATAACTTCTTCCACATTATAGCGGTCAAGGAATTCTTTCTTCAGACCGTAATTAAGTACCTTTACATCAGATGTACCATAGAATCTCGCAATCTTCTCACCAAATCCTCCGTCCAGAATGCCGTCTTCCAGCGTAATCACAATTGAATGATTTTCTTTCAGTTTGGTCAGAAGCTTCTCGTCAAGACCGGTGATATAACGGGGATTTACAAGTGTTGGTGCAATGCCTGTTTTTTCAGCAATTGACTTTGCGGTTTCCTCTCCAAGCTGATAGAAATCACCCAGCGCCAGAATTGCTGTTTTGCTGCCCTGCTGCTTTACCTGATACTTGTTCAGATTACTGTAATCTGTCTCTGCCTGTTCTCCGTCAGAAATGACTCCATTGCACGGTACACGGACCGCAACCGGATACTGATTCTGTTCTATACTCCAGTTAAGCATAGCAAAATATTCTTCTTTGCAGGTCGGCGCAAGATATACCATATCCGGAATATTTGAGATAAGCGGAATATCGTAAATTCCAAGATGGGTTATGTCACTCATGCCGAACACAGATGCGGTGTATATCAGAACAGTCGCCGGACTCTTGTTGATACACAGGTCCTGTGAAAGCTGGTCAAAAGTACGCTGGATAAAACTGCTGTATGTTGCAAACACCGGTTTGCTGCCCGCTGCTGCAATACCCGAAGAAAAAGCAACGGCGTGTTCTTCTGCAATACCCACATCAACAAACTGTTTTCCTGCTGCCTTTCTTTTTTCTTCCGTGAACCCCATTACTGTAGGTACTGCCGCAGTAACAGCAACCACTTTCGGGTCGTGTTTCATCTTTTCAAGGAGGAAGTCTGCTGTCAGAGTGCCGTAATCCTCGCCCTCAAAGGAAACTGTGGGTTTTCCGGTTTCCACGTCAAAAGGCATACACCAGTGCCAGTTTTCCTTGTATTGTTCTGCCAGTGCATAGCCTTTACCCTTTTGTGTTACCATGTGCACTACAACCGGATGGTCAATATCCTTTACCTCCTGCAATGCTGCTATCATAGCTGAAATATCATTGCCGTCCGGAACAAAACGATAGTCCAGACCAAATGCACGGAACAGATTACACGGGCTTGTACCGTTTGTTTCACGCAGTTCTTTCAGATTCTGATACAGACCGCCGTGATTTTCTGCAATGGACATATTATTGTCATTTACAATAATTATAAAATTGCTTTTCAGTTCTGACGCAAAGTCCAGACCCTCCAGTGCCTCACCGCCGCTGAGAGAACCGTCACCGATAACAGCAATGACATTGCCGCTTTCTCCCGACAAGTCTCTTGCCTTGGCAAGACCGGATGCAAGGCTTACAGAAGTTGAAGTATGGCCGACATTAAAAAAGTCATGCTTGCTTTCTGCCGGATTCGTATAGCCGGACACATCATCATACTGTTCTTCATGAAGAAATGCGTCTTTTCTTCCGGTGAGCATTTTATGGCAGTAGCTCTGGTGGGAAACGTCAAAGACGATTTTGTCCTTTGGCGAATCAAATACATAATGCAGGGCAATAGTTGCTTCCACCATTCCAAGATTCGGGCCGAAATGTCCGCCGTGCTTGCTCAGCTTCTGAATGAGCGCAGCACGCATTTCCTCTGCCAGTATGACAAGTTGTTCGGTATCAAGTTTTTTTACATCTGCCGGTGTGCTGATTTTTTCTAAATACATAATTATTTCTCCTGTTCCCATGTGAGTTTTCCTGTTTTTGCAGCAATTTCATACCGTCCGATTTTGTAATTCAGACGTTCCAGAGTTGCATCAATTTTTTCTTTTTGCTCCAGCAAGGATTCTCTTTGCTCTTTTAAAAGCTTTAATCTTGCCGGAATAGTAACATCACCCTCCTGAGTCAGCCTGACATATTCAATCATAGCTTCGACAGGAAGTCCGGCGCTGCGCATACATTTTGCGAGTTCCACCCATCCCAGATCTTTTTCCGTATAGTTGCGTATACCGCTTTCAGAACGAGTGACAGGAGGTATCATGCCAATTCGTTCATAGTATCGCAGCGTGTCCTGAGAAATATCATATTTTTCGCTGACCTCTTTTATGGTCATGGTATCACCTCACTTGTTTTATCATTGCTTTTATTATAAACTCTGGAGTTCACTCCAAGTCAATAGTTGTTTTCATATTTCTCTGTAACAGACAAAAACAGCACCCTGTATTTGTACAGAGTGCTGAAAATCAGAAATATATTTATATTGCTTCACGGTATATCTGTGCAACTTCATCCCTGCTGAAAGTGACAGGTGCATTTTTCAGATTGCCAATAGAAATCTTCATGCAGTTTTCTGTCATCCATTCAACATCATCTGGGGTGATGCCAAGCTCACCGAGCCTTACATCAAGGTCAATAGCCTTAAGAAATCTGCGGATACTGTCTGCACAGTCCGTTTCGTCTTTGCCGCCGAGAAGCTGTGATACTTTTGCAAACTTCTGCGGCAGAGCAGATGCAAGCCGCTCAACGATACACGGCGTAAGCGCTGCAAGACCTCTGCCGTGAACAATATTTTTCAGTCCGGAGGCAGGGTGTTCCATTCCGTGAGCCGCCGATACACCTGCGGCACCTATTACCATACCTCCCAGCGTTGCAGCAAGGCTTACAGCCTCCCACGCCTGCGGGTCATTGTTTCCGGCAACAAGTCCGGGGAGATTTTCTGCAATAAGTTCCATTGCCAGCAAAGACTGTATGTCTGTGAGAGGACTGGCTTTTTTTGAGGTATATGCCTCAAGGGCGTGAGTAAATGCGTCAAAGCCTACAGAGGAGAGGACGTGCTTCGGCATTGTGGTCATAACGTCCGGGTCAACTATCGAAGCCGACGGCATTATGTTTATCGTATAGATTGCCTTTTTGTCTTTGGTTTCCGGATTGGTAAGGACAGCAATCTGATTGCCCTCGCTGCCGGTGCCGCAGGTTGTCGGAATAAGAACTATCGGCAGGGATTTAACGCCCTGTTTCAGTCCGAAAATATAGTCTGAAACATCACCGTCATTGACACAGCAGAATGCAACAGCTTTTGCGGCGTCCATAATAGAACCGCCCCCGACTCCTATTACCATATCACAGTCATTTTCCTTTGCAAGGGCAACACCCTCATAAACGGTTGTTGTAAGAGGATTCTGGGTTACTTTGTCAAATACGGTGCAGTCAATACCGGCGTTTTTAAGGCTGTTCAGGGTTCTGTCAAGCAGTCCTGACTTTTTTGTACTGCCTGTTCCGGTAACAACAAGCGCCTTTTTGCCGTAAGCCGAGGATATTTCCCCGACCTTGTCTGCCTTGCCTCTTCCGAAGATGAGGTTCACCGGAAGATGATACTGAAAATCCATTAGTCAATCAGTCCTTTTATTTTCAAATAATCTTTTATTAATGACACGCAGTTGTCAATACCGACCTTTTCGCTGTTGAGGGTCATGTCGTAATTTATGGGGTTTGTCCAGTAGTTTCCGTGAGTGTAGTAGGCGTAGTAGTCGGCACGGAACTTGTCAGTCTGCTTGATTGTAGCCTGCGCTACTTCTTCTGTAACCCCCATGTTCTCCATTGTACGTCTGATACAGAAATCACGGGGTGCCTCGATATAGACGCTTACAACATTATCCCTGCCCTGGAGTATATAGTCAGCGCACTTTCCCACGATAACGCAGGATTCAGTTTCAGCAAGGTTTAAAATAATCTGTTTCTGGTAGTCAAACAGCTTGTCGTCGGAAACGAACTTTTCATTTCGTGCTATATACTTTCTTGCACGGGGCAGACCGCTCATCAGACTTGCAAGTCCGCCGCCGGAGGTACGCAGCTTTTCGTTTACTTCCTCAAAAACGTTCTTGTCAAGTCCGCTTAGCTGTGACGCAAGAGTGAGGATACGGTTTTCGTAGCAGTGTACACCCAGTTCTTTTGCAAGCTTTGAGGCGATTACCTTACCGCCGGTGCCGAAGCCTCTTGCAAAGGTAACAACAAAATTCTTCATTATGCTCTCCTTTCACCGTCAGACATATATCTGCTGAGAAATTCTCTGGTACGGGCATTGTCCGGGTCGGTAAAGAACTTCTCCGGGGGAGCGTCCTCAACGATGTAGCCCTTGTCCATGAAAAGTACTCGTGAGGAAACATCTCTTGCAAATCCCATTTCGTGGGTGACGATAAGCATTGTAAGACCGGTCTTGGCGAGGGTTTTCATAACGTTTAAAACTTCTCCTACCATTTCCGGGTCAAGGGCGCTGGTAGGCTCGTCGAACAGCAGTACTTCCGGATTCATGCAAAGTCCTCTTGCAATAGCAACTCTCTGCTTCTGTCCGCCGGAAAGCTGGGCAGGATATGCGTTGATAAATGGTGCCATACCGACTGATTTAAGATGACTTATAGCACGTTCACGGGCCTCCTCTTTGGAGAGGTGAAGGACTTTTCTTGTACCCGTCATGCAGTTTTCCAGTACAGTCTTGTTGTTGAAAAGGTTGAAGGACTGGAACACCATTCCAACTTTTGAACGGTATTCGTTTATTTCTCTCTGTTTTTTTCCAAGTTCTTTTCCGTTGAAATATATCTTGCCGTAGGTCTGGGTTTCCAGCTGATTGATACAGCGCAGGAGAGTGGACTTGCCCGAACCGGACGAACCGAGAATACAGATAACGTCCCCCTTGTTAACGGAAAAGTCAATTTTACGCAGTACCTGATGTTCACCAAAGCTTTTGCTGAGTTCTTCAACACGGATAATATCTTTCACAGTTTAAAACCCCCTTTTTACTCATTGTTGTCCATATATTCAACTGCAAGTGTATATTCCTTTTTGCCAGCCATTTTCTTTTCGATAAGCAGGAATATTCTGCTGAAGAGGAAACAGAGTACGAAATAGATAATGGCGATAACGAGGTAGGATTCAAGGTATTTGTAGTATGTACCGCCGGCTGTCTTTGCCTGCAGGAACAGTTCCTTAACGCCGATAACGTTCAGGACTGATGTCATTTTAAGGTTGGTCAGAAACATATTAGCCATTTCCGGAACAATGTTCTTGAAAGCCTGCGGAAGAATGATTGTGACCATGGCAGAGATTGGTGACATACCCAGTGCCAGCGCACCCTCACGCTGTCCGGCGTCGATTGACTTGATTCCGGCACGGACAGTTTCTGACATATACGCACCAGTGTTCAGCACCGTTACCAGAATACCAGCCGGGATAGGTGTAATCATAGCGCCTGCCTGACGAAGTGCGAAATAGACAATCATAGCCTGAACAATCATAGGGGTATCACGGAAAATTTCAACGTAAATTTTGCACAGTCCCTTGAAAAATCCCATAATGATTTTTTTGGGGAGAGAACTGTCTTTGGTGATTTTGGTGTCCTCCACAATACCCACAACAAATCCCAGAATAAAGCCGATAATGGTACCCACTACTGATACCAGAAGAGTGATAAGAGTTCCTGTTATAAAAAGATCTGAATATTCTGTGGCAATAAACCAGATCCATTCAAGAATTCCGTTTGGTGTATTTGTCATAAGCCTGTACTCCTTTTTATATAACGCCGCTCTCAGAAATATCATGAAAGCGGCGCAATAGTTTTTTCAGATTTTATCCGGCCGGAAGCTTAGTTTGCTGCCGGCTGTACGGAAATTGCCTCCTCCATCATTTCGTCCATCTTGTCACGTTCAAGACCGATTGATTCCATTGCACCCTGGAGCTTGTCACGAAGTGCGGTATCGTCCTTTCTTGTGGCGATACATACGTTGGTCATTTCCTCGTCACCTGTAAATGTGTCGGAACTGTCGAGAGTAATCATTTTAAGGTCGGTGTTGGTAAGCAGTGCGGACTCGGCAGTCGGTACGTCGATTACTGCAACGTCGGCTGTTTCGTTGGAGAGTGCCATGAATACCTCGGCAGTAGTTTCGTAGTTTGCGCCTAAAGTTACGTCCGGAATCTGGTCAAGAAGAGGTACCCAGCCTGTTCCGAGCTGTGTTGTGGCAGTAACGTTCTTGCCTGCAAGCTGTGATAAACCGGTCACATTTTCAATGTCAGAGCCTTTCTTAACAACAATGCAGTTGTTTCTGTAGTAGTAAGGCTCTGTGAATGAGTAGGAGAGCATACGCTCGGAAGTTCTGCCCATACCAGCAATGATACAGTCATACTCGCCGGAATCCATGGAGATACCGATTGAATCCCATTCAACCTTGTGAATCTCAAGGTCCATACCAAGTTCTTCTGCAAGCTTTTTCGCTACCATAACGTCATAACCGTAAGCGTAACCGCCTCCGCCATAGATTTCAACAGCTGTGTCACCGTTTGCTACTTCGGCGCTTGTCTGAGTCCAGTTAAACGGAGCGTAAGCGCACTCCATGCCGACTCTTAAAACGTTGCCTGAAGAACCGGAAGAGGCTGACTCAGAAGATTTTGAATCCGAACCGCAGGCTGTAAGCATGGATACCATCATTGCTCCTGCTACCATCATACCAACTGCTTTAAAGAATTTTCTTGCTTTCATAATAACTTCTCCTTCCAGATTATAAATTGATTTTTACTTTGCAGCCACTTCTTCAACTGCTTCACGAATTATCTCATATGCCTTGTCACAGTCGCTTTCAGTAATGATAAGCGGCGGAACCATTCTGATAACTCTTGAACCTATGGCGGTTACAAGCAGCTTTCTGTCAAAGCAGGCGTGCTTTATCTCAACGCTGTCAAGGTCTTCAAATTCAACCCCGACCAAAAGTCCCTGTCCTCTTACTTCCTTTACATGAGGGAGTGTGCTGAGCTTTTTCATGAAGTACACGCCCATTTTCTTAGCGTTTCCGGCAAGGTCCTTTTCAAGCATTTCGCTGACTGCTGCATAAGAGGCTGCGCAGCAGACAGGGTGTCCGCCGAATGTTGTACCGTGTGAACCGGCTGTAAACGCCTTTGCCACTTCCTCAGTTGCGCATATAGCGCCTATCGGCATACCGCCTCCCATTGCCTTTGCCATTGAAACGATATCCGGCTTGATTCCGTAATTCATGTAGGACATTACTGCGCCTGTCCTGCACCAGCCTGTCTGAACTTCGTCAAGGAGCAGCAGGATATTGTTTTCGTCGCAGAACTTTCTCAGTCCTGTCATGAATTCCTGTGTTGCCGGATGCACTCCGCCCTCGCCCTGAACAGGCTCTATCATAATTGCTACAGTATTTTCTGTGCAGGCGTCCTTGAAAGTCTGGAGGTCATTGTAAGGAGCGTATGTAAATCCCGGAACCATTCCGCCGAAACCTATCTGACAGGCGTTGTCCGGCTGTCCTGTTGCACTCATTGCACCGAATGTTCTGCCGTGGAATGACTTTTCAGCAGTAACGATGTTATAGTGATTCGGACCGTATTTCTCAACGCCGTATTTACGCGCCATTTTAATCATTGCTTCGTTGGCTTCAGTACCAGTGTTCTGATAGAATATCTTGTCCATGCCCAGTGTTGTGCAGACCTTTTCTGCAAGAAGTGCCTGGGGAACTGTGTAAGGATAGTTGAAAGTCTGCATTAACGTCTTTGCCTGTTCACAGACTGCGTCAACAACACGTTCACAGCAGTTGCCCACAGAGTTTACTGCAATACCTGCATAGAAGTCAAGATAAGGAGTACCGTTTTGGTCATACATATAAACGCCCTTTGCGCTGTCTGCAAGAAAGTCAAAACGTTCATATGTTTCAATCATGTACTTTTTTGCCTTGTCCTTAATTTCGTTTGCTGTAAAACCTGTTTCTGAAAGTTTCATTTTAAACATCTCCCTTGAAAAATAAAAAAAGACAATGACCGTATTTGCATACGACGTCATTGTCTTTGTGTTTATTATCTTCAACAATTACAGTATACCTCATTGAGCCAGAGTTGTCAATGACTTTCAGAATTTTTGGCGTAATTGACATTGAAATTTCCATTAATTCAGAAATAATTATGTAATTTTGCTTATTTATGATAAAATTTTTCATTTTTTGATTTCTCGGATATATAAAATCTCTGCGATGTTTGTTCGATATATTAAACGATATGGTTAAAAAGAGGAGCTGCTATGCAATAAAAAAGCAGATAAAGTGCACTGCAGCTTCGCCGTTGTTTATGTATCTGTGTTCTTTTTCACAATTAAAACGAAATATCTCGTCCGGATTGACCTCCTGTATTTCACGCCCTGTATCAACAGTAAGGACGCCCTCCAGAACAGAAAGATATTCTCTGGTGCCTGTCCCGTGACCGCCGCTGAGATAGACTCCTCCGGGATCAATGTCTATGCGGTAAATTTCAATCTTTTTGTTGTCCTCATAGGGAAAGCAGGTCTTGACTGTGTATTTTTCACCGGTTTTTATGGGGTAGACCTCTGCAGTTTTAACCAGATAGGATTCTTCGGGAGGGGAGGCGATAAGCTCAGTAAATTCCATTCTGAGACCGCTTGCAATCTTTCCGAGAACGTTTATTGACGGATTGGCTTCACCCTGCTCAATCTGATACAGCATACTTTTGCTGACCCCGGTCTGCTCGGCGGCAGCGTCAAGACTCATTCCGCGGGAAGTGCGTATTCGGTTGAGATTTTTTGATATATTGTAACTAAGATAATCCATGATATACCTCTCAGATCATGATTTTTATGTAATGTTATTATCATACTGCAAATCAATACTACTCAGTCTGATAACTGATTTTATTATACTCCGGCAGAAAAATTAAGTCAAGAGTTTGTAAACATACTTTTGATGTAATAATGTTCAGTTGTCAATGATAGTTGACAACTGAACAAAAAGATTAAGTGTGTGACAAAATACTTGTTGGTTTGTCAATGATGCGTT
>DBQM01000025.1 GCA_002305725.1 Ruminococcus sp. UBA1394
ATGGAAATTGTAACTTACCCAATGTCTTTAGAATTTCACAAAGAGTTCTGCTGGAAAGATATCATGCGCAAGGCTGTATCTCTCGGTTATCGTTCACATCAGACTTCAACTTGCGGACTTCATGTCCATGTTAATCGCAACAGCTTTGGAGAAACTTTACAGGAGCAGGAAGAAGTCATTTCCCGTATTCTGTACTTTGTAGAACACCATTGGTTGGAACTGCTGAAATTCTCCAGAAGAAGTGAAGCAACTATGAACCGCTGGGCGGCAAGGTATGGTTATGAGTCCACTCCTAAAGCTATCATGGATAAGGCTAAGAAAAATTGTTGCGGACGTTACGCCGCAGTAAACCTCTGCAATTATCATACTGTGGAATTCCGTATGTTCAGAGGAACGCTCAAACACAATACTTTAATAGCCGCATTACAACTCGTAAATGAGATTTGCAATGTGGCTTTTTCTATGTCTGATGAAGAGATGCGGCAGCTGTCATGGTCAGAATTTGTGGCAGGTCTTAACGAACCGGAACTGATTCAGTACTTAAAAGAACGCAATTTATACATCAACGAAAAAGTTGAAGAAAGTGAGGAATATTAATATGTGTGCATTATTTGGCTGGCTTGATTGCGGTAAGAAATTACCGCACAAGCTTTTGAAAAGATTTACTCAGGAACTGGCTAATGCTGCTGAGGAACGTGGAACTGACGCAAGCGGAATATCTTATGTGCAGAGCGGCAAAATCAAGATTTACAAAAAGGCAAAACCTGCTCACAAAATGAAGTTTAACTTTCCAGAGGGAACAAACGCAATAATGGGTCACACTCGTCTTACTACACAGGGCAATCAGAAGTACAACTTCAATAATCATCCGTTTTATGGCAAAGCAGACAAAGAATTTGCCTTTGCTCATAATGGTGTACTGTACAACGACGATACTCTCAGAAAAGAAAAGCTCCTGCCTAAAACCCACATTGAAACGGATAGCTATGTTGCGGTCCAGCTCCTTGAAAGGCAGGATAAGCTGAATTTTGACAGTTTGAAAAGTATGGCAGAGGATGTACAGGGAAATTTCACCTTTACCATACTCGACCAGTACAATACTCTCTACTTCGTAAAAGGCAGTAGTCCTATGTTTCTGATATACTTTGAAAATCTGGGACTTTTTGCATACGCCTCAACCGAAAGTATCATGTCAAAGGCAATGAGAAAGTCTGGATTAAACAGATACAAGTACAGCAGAATTATACTGAACGAAGGTGATATTCTTTCTATTAACAAAAACGGTAAAACAGACGTTTCAGAGTTTGAAACATTTTCGTATCAGTATAGTCTTGGCTATTCAAATGATTACGGCTGCCATGAAGAATTGCTCCTTGAAATCTGTACAGGCTTTGGGGTGTCAGAGGAAGATGTTATGCTTTTGCTTGATTTTGGCTATACCGCTGATGATATTGAAGAAATGCTTATGGATTCTGACTTGCTTAAAGAAACTCTTGCTGATATAAAAGAGATGAACGAGTATGAGGATCTGTGGGAATATTGCTCCGGAACATAAAGATTCTATGATCCTGCGGATAGTTTTTATGCTGTCCGCAGTTTCATTTTGTTCATTATATTTTTTTTACTTCATTATAACTATTATATAAAAATAAATTCAAGGAGGATTTTTTCGTATGGAAAATTTCAAAAGCTATGACGAGCTTCCGCTCGTATTAAACGCAGAGGATCTAAGCAGATTTTTAGGTGTATCAAAAGGCACCTGTTACTCAATGCTGAAACGCAAGGACTTTCCTACAATAAGAATAGGGAAGAGGCTGCTTGTTTCACGGGACAAGTTTCTTGAATGGCTTGACAAAAATTCACAGGAGGCTGCATGATGAGAGGACATAACGAAGGCAGTATAAAACAGCGTTCTGACGGACGTTTTGAAGTAAGGGTTACGGCTGGCATAGATTTTGCTACAGGAAAACCAAAGCGCATTTCATACTATGCAAAAACAAAAGCAGAAGCAGTAAAGCTTCTGCACAAGGCTGAATATGACATTCACATTAACGAGCACATTGACCCGACTTCAACCACACTTTCCGATTGGCTGAATCTGTGGCTTGAAACCTATATGAAAAACAGCCTGAAACAGTCTACATACACGAGCTACTATGGCTATATCAACAATCATTTTTCAGTGATAGGGAACATCAAACTCAAAGACCTGACTTCCAGAACATTACAGGATTTCTATAACTACAAGCTGAATGAAGAAGGTCTTTCTCCCAAGACTATTACAAATATGAATCTTTGTCTGCATAAGGCATTGAAACAGGCGGTACTTGAAAGATATTTGACTTTTAATCCCTGTGACGCAGTAAATTTACCGAAAAATGAAAAGCCACAGATTGAAGTATTGACCCGTGAGGAGCAGAGCAAGCTTATTTACACAAGTTACCATTTTCGCTATGGTGTGTTTATACGTCTTGTTCTTGCAACGGGTATTCGTCTTGGTGAATTACTCGGCTTGAAATGGGGAGACATTGATATGCGTACAGGTGTTATGAATATAAGGCGAACTCTTAACCGACTGCCAAAAATAAATTACAATGGTACAGGAAATTCTACTGAGATTGTTTTTCAGACTCCCAAAACAAAAAATTCTGTACGTTCAATTCCGCTGATGAAATCTGTAATCGATGACCTGAAAGCATGGCGTCAGGTTCAGATTAGTGATGCTCAGCTGGCAAGTACTGCATATACAGAAAATGGTATGCTTGTTACAAATCCATTAGGAATGTATATAGAACCACGTACTTTCAAGGATTACTACAATCAGATTCTTGATGCTGCCGGACTTGGACACTTTACCTTTCATGCACTTCGCCACACATTTGCCACAAGAGCTCTTGAACAGCAGATGGACAGCAAGACTCTTTCCATGATTTTAGGACACTATTCAGTTTCATTCACTCTTGACACCTATGCTCATGTACTCGATACACATAAGCGTGAAGGCATGATGCTTATGGAAGAATTATTTGCTCCACCAGTAATTGAAAGCAGGTCGTATCCGGTAGTTGTGACACCAATGCCGGACGGGTTTAGTCTGAATGCAATTGATTTTGATGATATTTCAGTAAAAACTGATACGATAGAACAGGGGATAGGCTGTATTCAAGTGGCTGTATCTGAAACTGTTAAAAGTACTTATCCGCCGAATCCTACACCATATAATGAGATTATTCTTGGTGCAGGTGAGTTTGTGACCCACCGAAAAAAAGTCTGTAAAAACGCAGTCAACTATGGTAAAATATAAATAACACAGGAGGCTGATTTTTTATGGCAAGAAGAAAAAGAGAACCAA
>DBQM01000009.1 GCA_002305725.1 Ruminococcus sp. UBA1394
ACAGTTAACTGTGCGTTTAAATCAAACTAACAACCGCCCTATGCGTCCTCTTAACTGGCTTTCGCCTATCGAATTTCTTAAGAACAGTGTCCAATATGATTGACAAACTTACAAGTGACTGGCGTTCCTAACAGAATAAACTGTTCAGCCGTAAACAAAACGACACCGTAAAATAAACAACGAATTGTCCTGTCGGGTCACCGACCGGGACGTCGAGGGCGCCGTCCCCTACAAAAAAACTGCACCCTCTCTGAGAAAAGGTGCAGAATATATTGGGATAGGTAAAATTTATTTAGCGTAAATCTGGTCATCATACTTGTAAAGTATGAGAGTAACGTTTAAATTGCCGTTTAAAGTTCTTATACTGTCGATGAACTTTTTCTGGTCGATATCATTTTTCAGTTCAATGCTGTAAACGAGGTCAAAGAGCGTTCCGAAATCAACGGTCTTAACTCTCTTTAAGCGCCAGCTTTCTGTGTACTCGTCAAGAACCTTGTCAAACAGTCCCTGATAGTTGAGGTTTTCCGGAACTGTGATTTTAAGGGTCATGGCGGAGGTATCTGGAGCGCCGTATTTTGATGCGTTAAGCACAAGCATAACCGCACCGATTATAATAAGGAATGCGAAAGAGAAGCCTATGTAACCAAGACCGCAGCCTACGCCGGCAGCCATTGAGAAGAAGATGTAGGCAATATCCTTAGGGTCGCCCGGAACACTTCTGAATCTTACCAGCGAGAAAGCACCGGCAAGACCGAGCGCCTTGGAAGTATCGTTTATCAGCAGGATAATAAGTGAAACGATACCAGGCAGCATAACGAGTGTAAGGACGTAACCCTGCATATATCCTTCTTTTTTGTGAGTGAACTTGTAAAGAAGACTTACAAGAAATCCTATTACCATTGCGGAAACCACGCATATTGAAAAAGCAGCGAAGGTTGTGTCTGTTCCTACGATTGAATTAAAAATATCAGGCATAAATACTAACTCCTTTATCATTGTTAATTTTGTCGAGTACAAAGTGCTGGTAAGCCTTGCCGTATTTGGAAAAGCTTGTTTTGTAGATACCAAGTGCTGAAAGCTGTTCGCTGAGCCAGATCGGTATCGAGTCGCTGATTTTTATTTCCATCAGTCTCTGGTCGGGACGTATTATCTGACGTCCGTAACATTCCTTGCTGAGAGAAAGGTCATAACGTCTGTCTGTCAGCGCTCTGTCAAATGTCAGACGGAAGTCCTTGTCGTCCTTGCCGAAAAACGCCATTCTCTGATAGCTGATGTACTGTGCCGGAGCTATGTCATAGACCTGTCTGAAAAAGTCGATTTCGTTGAGGACCTGGTTGGTTATGTACTTGTCCGACTCGGGTCTTTTTCCGGTTGCAATATAAGCTTCTGCTTCTGCAAGAGTCATTGTAACACGTCTTTTTGTTACGATACCGCCGATTTTTTTCTTTATTTCAAGAAATACCTTATCCTCCGGTGAGGCAGGAGAATAATAGCTTCTGAGGCGAAGCTTTTCCTTGTAATAAGGCTTTGAGAGGGATTCTCTTATAAGAAAACTGTCTTTGGTATCGTAATATATGTTGTAAATACCATATTCATTTCCGTTTTTACAGTATTCGTCAGGAATCATGTATTCTTCGAGTACATCAAGCAGGGCATTGTATTGCTGCATTGAAAGCAGAAACTTAATCTCTTTTCTTTTAAAAGTATTAATTGCCATATCTTTCACCCGGACTTAAATAATCCGGATTTACCTCCCTTCGTGATTTTACTATATTATATAAAAAAATCCTTAAATTAATCTTAAAAATGTGTAAATTTCAGAAAAATAAAATGGACGTCTTATAAAAGACGTCCCGTATTAATAATGTCTGAACAGTATCAGAGTTTTTTCTTTTCTTCTTCTAGAGCCTTTATAAGATCATCAATTGAATTAATATTGCTGGTCCTTGACGGCGCTTTTCTGACAGGTTCAGGTTTCCTTGCGGATGGTCTGCTTACAGCCGGTTCGGACTGCTGTGGCTTTACTGCCTTGAATGTTGCTGTTTTTTCAGCTGAATTGTTATCATAGCTGTTGCTGGAAGTTTCATTTTCCTGTGTTTCCTGCTGACTCAAAGCTGCCTTGATAGCTGCAAGCTTTTCACTGACAACAGGATTTGAATTTTCAGGTACAAGAGTTGGTTTTCTGCTGACAGGTGCGTTAGGCTTTTCGTCAACTGCCGCCTTGAATCTTTCAACAGCTGCCTTTGGAGAATTCTGCTGCGGCTTTCTTGCAGGTCTTTTGGGAGCAGCACCTGGTTTCTGGCTGAAATTCTGGGCAATGGAAGATTTCTTTCTTTCAAAATCTTCGCCGGGGTTGAGGTCAGATTCCGGATTAAAAAGCGGTGCTGATGAAATAGGCTTGACCTGATGTCCGTTGAAGCCCTTGAATTCTTCGTCGTCATCATCGTCATCGTCAAAATCGGTGTCTGCGGATGTGTCTTCTTCATTGTCGGATTTTCTGATTGCAATTATTTTCATGATAAGCAATGCGAGTATTACAAAGCACGGCAGGAGCATACCGACTATAATACCCGGCATACTGCTTAAAAATGATATCAGAACGCCTAAATTGTGGCTTTCTGTGGTGCATTTTGCAATTACATTGTCCTTTGAAACTTCAAGTGTATTGTCAGCTGCTGTATCGGGAGAAACACGGTATACTGTACTGTCAGTATTATGTACAACCTCTCGTATTCTCATAACATTTTCACGTTTTCCGTTTTTAAAGAGAATAACGTTGCCCTCGATCAGAACGGCAATACCGTCCTCGTCAGCAATAACTGCTGATCCCTTATCAATTTCAGGTGTCATATCGGCAGTGTCCATTATATATATATACTTGCCGAATAGCTTTCCGGAAATGCCGTCAGAGCTGAACATGTAGCTTATGCTGAAAGTGAAAATTACAGATAAAGCCATAATGATTGTCAGTATAACAACGAATACAGAAACGCCGAGTCTTTTGTTCTTTGCCATATTTTATTCCTCCAGAATATATTCTTATAGTTCATTTAAATGAATTATAATAAATGCTTGCATTTATTATAGCATATTATTTTGTAAATTACAATTTTATTTTTCGATTTTTTCTAAATTTTCTGTGAAAAATTTTTCTGAGGGATAATATCAGAAAAGTGTGTTGAAAAAACACGCGGAGTATTGTATAATAATCATTGAAAGGAGATTCAGCATGAATATAAAAGGTGTTATTTTCGATATGGACGGTCTTATGCTTGACACAGAAAAGCTGCTGACACGTTTCTGGATAAAGGCGGCAGGGGAATACGGTTTCGACATGAAAATGGAACACGTTCTTGGAATACGCAGTCTTGCGGCAAAATATGCAATTCCAAAGCTTCAGAATATTTTCGGTGAGAATTTTGACTACAAGGCAATACGTTCAAGGCGCATTGAACTTATGAATGATTACATAAGTGAAAACGGCATTGAAAAGAAAAAAGGTCTTGATGAACTTCTTGAATTTCTCAAAGGCAGATTTTCCGTTGCTGTTGCAACTGCGACTGATTACGAAAGAACAGAGATATATCTGAAAAAAGTCGGAGTATTTGAGTATTTTGACAAAATCATCTGCGGACCAATGGTTGAAAACGGAAAGCCTGCGCCGGATATTTATCTTAAAGCCGCTGAGGAGCTGGGACTTCCGCCGGAGGAATGTGTCGCTCTGGAGGATTCTCCCAATGGTATACTTTCAGCGTACCGTGCCGGCTGCAAACCAATAATGGTTCCTGACCTGTCACAGCCGGACGAAGAAACCGTGTCCATGCTTTATGCAAAGGCTGACTGTCTTTCTGACGTTATAGATATTTTAAGTGATCACTGATAAGCTTCTGAAATAAAAAACAAGCATCCCTGGTAAATCCGGGGATGCTTGCTGTATATATAAGAGGTATAAAATTATGAGGCGTGAATCAAACCATAAAGAGAAGGTCTGTATATGTCGGGAATGGCCATTCCTTTTCCGGAATACACATTTCAAGCTCATCAGCAACTGCACGGAGGCTCTGCATATCTGCAAAGATTTCATCTCTGTAGTATCTTGCAAGCTTGAGAACGTCATCTTCATAATCCTTGGACGCAATTCTCTTTTCATCAAGAGTGTCAATAGCCTTGCTGAGTGCAACTGTAAGTCCGGAAAGCTTGTTTGCAATTGAAACTTCAAGTGCAGCGTCAACACCGGCAGCTTTCATGGAAGCAATAGTGTCGCAAACTTCCTTTGTATATTCAATAGCAGTCGGGAGAATGGACTTCTTAGCCATGTCAAGCATTGTGAGTGCTTCAATGTTGATTACCTTGCTGTAGTTTTCAAGGAGAATGTCCATTCTTGAAGTGATTTCAGTCTTTGAGTAAACCTTGAACTTTTCAAACATTGCAACGTACTTTTCATCAACATAGTGAGGAAGTGCGTCAACTGTTGAAACAAGGTTCGGCAGACCTCTCTTTTCAGCTTCAGCAATCCATTCATCTGAATAGCCGTTGCCGTTGAAGATAACTCTCTTGTGTTCCTTGATTGTCTTTTTAAGGAGAGCCTTGAGAGCAGACTTGAAGTCGTCAGCCTTTTCAAGCTCGTCAGCAAATTCGCTGAGTACCTGTGCAACGATTGTGTTCATCATAACGTTTGTACAGGAGATTGAATCAGCAGAACCAAGCATTCTGAACTCGAACTTGTTTCCTGTGAATGCGAAAGGTGAAGTTCTGTTTCTGTCTGTTGCGTCCTTCGGGAAGTTAGGAAGTGCGTCAACACCGATTTCAAAAGTCTTGTCAGAATTTTCTGTTACAGCAGTATCATTTTCGATTGCGTCAAGAACGCTCTGGAGCTCATCGCCGACAAACATTGAAATGATAGCCGGAGGAGCTTCGTTTGCACCAAGTCGGTGGTCATTTCCGGCAGAAGCAGCAGAAATTCTCAGCAGCGGTGCATATTCGTCAACGCCCTTGATGATAGCGCAGAGGAATGTCAGGAACTGCATATTCTCCATTGGTGTATCGCCCGGGTCAAGAAGATTCTGACCGTCGTTAGAAGAAATTGACCAGTTGTTGTGCTTACCTGAACCGTTAACGCCTGCAAACGGCTTTTCGTGGAGCAGACAAACAAGACCATGCTTTAATGCAGTCTTCTTCATGATTTCCATTGTAAGCTGATTGTGGTCAGCAGCAATGTTTGATGTAGTAAATATAGGTGCAAGCTCGTGCTGTGCAGGAGCAACCTCGTTATGCTTTGTCTTTGCATAAATGCCAAGCTTCCAGAGTTCGCAGTCAAGATCCTTCATGAAGTCAGATACTCTCTGCTTGATGTTTCCGAAGTAGTGGTCTTCAAGTTCCTGTCCCTTAGGAGCCATTGCACCGAAAAGTGTTCTGCCTGTAAGGATAAGGTCCTTTCTCTGGTCGTAGTATTTCTTGTCAACAAGGAAGTATTCCTGCTCAGGACCTACTGTTGTTGTAACTCTTGTAGCTGTCGTATTTCCGAAAAGTCTGAGGATTCTCAGAGCCTGTTCGTTTACAACCTCCATTGAACGGAGGAGAGGTGTCTTTTTATCAAGAATTTCTCCTGTATATGAACAGAAAGCTGTAGGAATATATAATGTATTGTCCTTAACGAAAGCATTTGATGTCGGATCCCATGCTGTATAGCCTCTTGCCTCGAATGTGGCTCTCAGTCCGCCGGACGGGAACGAAGAAGCGTCAGGCTCACCCTTTACAAGCTCTTTGCCTGAAAATTCAAGAATTACGTTGCCGTCCTCAGTAGGAGTAATAAAAGCATCATGCTTTTCAGCTGTGATACCTGTCATAGGCTGGAACCAGTGTGTATAATGAGTAGCACCCTTTTCGATTGCCCAGTCCTTCATTGCGTTTGCAACAACGTTTGCAACATCGTCATCAAGCGGTACTCCCATTTTCTTTGTTTTGATTACAGATTTGTAAATATTTTTCGGCAGCCTTGCTCTCATCACCGTATCGCTGAATACATTACAGCCAAAATAATCTGCTACTGTCTGAACTTCTGACATAAAAAATCCTCCTTTAAAAATAAAAAACGCTCCAACAGCAGAAAATTTTGTCATCCTGCTGTTGAAACGCCATTGTTTCAATAAATTTAATTTATGTATATATGATACTCCTTTTTCAGAAGTTTGTCAATAGCTATATTTATATTTGTTATCAATGCACAATTTAAACTCACTATAGCCGCTGATTTTATTTAAAATTATTTAAAATGCAGCAAAAAAATACTTTATTCCACATATTTCTGTTTACAATCGTATCAAAATGTGCTATTATAATATAAGTAAGTTTTAAAGAAAGGAAAAATAACTTCTAATGAGCTATTCAAAAAGAAAACGCTATCGCGTAAGATATGACAGGATTGTCGGAGTGGCAGCAGTATTTATTGTACTGCTTATTCTGCTTGTTTCATGCTGCAAATCCTGCGGAAATGACAGCAAAAACAAAGCGGATGAATCATCTGTTATTCCGACATCTTCAAAGGAAGACAAGGATAATGACAAGTCAGACAAGGAAAACGGTGACGGCGAAAACGCAGGCGATTCTGTCCCGGACGATACTGAAACTATTTATACTTCAGTAAGTGCAATGCCTAATGAGATTTATACCGGTGATCTGGTGCTGGTCAACAAGGAACATGAATATTCCTTCCCGGCGTCTGAAGAGGAATCGGGTATTACTCCGATTTACGAAATGGCGTCTGACAGCTATCAGTTCAGAGATTATGAGATAAGTCTTGCTTCAAAGACAATTTCAGCTCTGAATACCATGATGGACGCATATTATTCAAAAAACGGAAATACTGATATAATGGTTATTTCCGGATACCGCACAAAGGAAGAACAGGACGAAATGTCTGATACTGATGTAAAGGGCGGATACTCTGAATATCATACCGGACTGAATTTTGACCTTGGCATATTCCCGGAGGGAGAAAATTCATATTATTACACTCCCGACGGCAGTTACTCATGGATCAATGACAACTGCGCAAATTACGGCTTTATCCTCAGATACCCGGAGGGCAAGGAAGACAAGACCGGCATGGATTCAAGCACATACAAGTTCAGATATGTAGGCGTTCCTCATGCACTTTACATGAAAGAAAATGACCTCTGCCTTGAGGAATATATAAATGAGCTGAAAAATCATACCAGCGATGGTGAACATCTGAAGGTTTCAGGTACAGAAAAGAAGTATGAGATATACTATGTGCCGGCTGACCCGTCAGCAAACACTGATATTCCAGTTCCGGCGGATAAAAATTACACTATTTCCGGAAACAACGTAGACGGTTTTATTGTTACTGTTGAAATTTAAAAATACGGTTCATAACCTCCTGTGGCTGAATTCACAGGAGGTTTTTCTTTATTTATGCAAATTTTCGTATTTCTTACAGTATATTTCAGGTTTTTTGTGTAATTTTAATATAGTACAGCATATTTCATTGTGCAAGGTGCAGAAAAAAGTGCGGCACTATATAATTTGTATTGACAATTCACATAAAACATGTTATACTGTGTACATGAAAAGAGAATATTGATAACATTTATTGGAGTGTTACCGAAAGGGCATAACCAACTTTTTGCACAGGATTTTTATAGTCTTATTGTGTGTAAAGGTTGGCTTTTTTTATACCTAAAAACAGGAGAAAAAATATGAAGGTAATTAAAGCCATCAATAATAATAACTTGTGCGTACTTGACGATAACGGCAAGGAACAGATAGTTTCCGGAAAAGGGATAGGTTTCGGAAAGAAATACGGAGATACCGTTGACCAGTCACAAGTTCAGAAAACATATCTTATCACCGATTCGGAACTGCAGAAGAAAATGATCTCAATGCTCAAAGAGATACCGGAAGAATATATGTCATTTGCAAATGATATGGTTGACCATATAAAGAGTGTATATCCGACAGGTCTGAACGAATCGCTGCTTGTGACATTAAGCGACCATATCGCTTTTGCAATCGAGCGCAAAAAAAAGGGGATTGAATTTACAAATCCGCTTATTGATTCCATAAGGGAATGTTATCCGCAGGAGCTGAGTCTTGGTGAATACTGCGTCAGTCAGCTGCATGAAAGGCTTGGAATCGACATGACAAATGACGAAGCCGGATTTATTGCAATGCATATTATCAACGCAAGGTCAGATACTAAAATAAGTGATGTCTATGATATTACAAAAATGATTAACGGCTGCGTTGAAATATCAGAATATTATTATAAAGAGAAATTTGACAGGAATAATGTTTCCTATGAAAGATTTGTAACGCATCTTAAATTTCTGGCGCAGAGACTTTTCAAAGACGAGCCCCTGCCGGAAGTACTGAGCAATGACGAGGTTTTCGCAGCAATGATTCAGAAAACCTGCAACAAGCATTACAAATGCGCCCTGTGCATACAGGAATACATCATGAAAACCTATAAGAAAAACATCAATGACGACGAGCTTATAACACTTGCTATCCATCTGAAAAAAGTCAGTACAATCTGATTTTTATAGAATCATTATAAAACCGGTACCACTTTATAATGATACATCAATTATTTTAAAAAAAACAGGAGGTATCAGTTATGAAAGACAAAATTTTCGGGGTTCTGCAAAGAGTCGGACGTTCTTTCATGCTGCCGATCGCTTTGCTTCCGGTCGCAGGACTTCTGCTCGGAATAGGCAGTTCTTTCACCAATCCCACGACACTTGAAACATATCACTTAACAAACATTATTAAAGAGGGCGGTCTGCTTTATACCATTCTTGATATCATGAGCAAGACAGGAAGTGTGGTTTTTGACAACCTTGCGCTGCTGTTTGCCATGGGTGTTGCGATTGGTATGGCGAAAAAGGAAAAGGAAGTTGCCGCACTTTCGGGTGCTATCAGTTACCTTATCATGAACACGGCTATAAGCACTCTTATTTCCGCAAAGGGCGGCGCTGAGGCTATGGCTGCAAACTCAACCACCACAACTCTCGGCATTACCACACTCCAGATGGGTGTTTTCGGCGGTATTATCGTCGGACTGGGCGTTGCGGCGCTCCATAACAGGTTCTATAAAATACAGCTGCCGCAGGTTCTGTCGTTCTTCGGCGGTACACGATTTGTCCCCATAATATGCAGTCTTGTGTATCTGATTGTGGGTATTGCAATGTTCTTTATCTGGCCTGTAGTACAGGGCGGAATTGCTCAGTTAGGTCAGCTTGTTCTTAAATCGGGCTATGCCGGAACATGGATTTACGGTATAATCGAAAGAGCGCTTATCCCGTTTGGTCTGCACCACGTTTTCTATATGCCTTTCTGGCAGACAGAGCTTGGCGGTTCAATGATTATCGACGGCGTTACTGTTCAGGGTGCGCAGAACATCTTCTTTGCAGAGCTTGCATCAAAGGCAACAGAGCATTTCTCAGTATCAGCAACAAGATTTATGTCCGGTAAATTCCCGTTCATGATTTTCGGTCTGCCGGCAGCTGCATTTGCAATGTACAAAGCTGCACGTCCGGAAAAGAAAAAGGTCGTAGGAGGACTTCTTCTCTCCGCAGCGCTGACTTCAATGCTCACAGGTATTACAGAACCTCTGGAATTCACATTCCTGTTCGTAGCACCTGTTATGTACGCAGTACACTGCGTTCTCGCCGGACTTTCCTATATGCTCATGCATATCCTCAATGTAGGCGTTGGTATGACTTTCTCCGGCGGTGCGATTGACCTGACATTGTTCGGTATCTTACAGGGCAACGAGAAAACAAACTGGATATGGATAGTTGTTGTCGGCCTTGTCTATGCGGTTGTTTACTATTTTGTGTTCTATTTCATGATTACAAAGCTCAATCTGAAAACTCCGGGCAGAGAGGCTGACAGCGAGGAAACAAAGCTTTACACCCGCAAGGACGTAAATGCAAGAAAAGAGGCTGCTGCAAATGCAATAAGCGACAGCTTTGACAGAGTAAGCGCACTTATCTTAAAAGGTCTGGGCGGAAAATCCAATCTTTCAGACGTTGACTGCTGTGCAACAAGACTCAGAATCACAGTAATTGATCCGGAACTGGTTCAGGATAATCTGCTGAAAGAAAGCGGAGCGTCGGGCGTAATTCATAAGGGCAACGGTGTGCAGGTGATTTACGGTCCGCAGGTTTCGGTAGTAAAATCAAATCTTGAAGACTTCCTTGATACTGCCGACGCTGACAATGTTGACGAACTGCTTGGCGAAACTGTTTCAGCTGAACCGGTTTCAGAAGAAAAAACCGAAAAGAAAGAAAGCCGGTCAATCATGCTGTATTCACATCTTAACGGTAAAATCGTAAACCTTGAGGACGTTGAGGACGAGGCGTTTTCATCAAAGGTTCTCGGTGACGGTATCGCCGTAGAACCAACAGAGGGCAAGCTTTACGCACCGTGCGACGGCAAAGTGGATATGGTTTTTGATACAAAACACGCAATTAACCTTGTTTCATCAGAGGGCTGTGAAATTCTTCTTCATATAGGAATCGACACAGTTAAGCTGAACGGAGAATTCTTTGAGGCACACGTTTCTGACGGACAGGAAATCCACAGGGGTGACCTGCTGATAACATTCGACATTGACGGAATCAGAAATACCGGATACAAGACGACAACTCCGATGATTATCTGCAATACTGATGATTATTCTGAGGTATCAGCCGCAGCGTCGGGCAGTATATCAGCCGGA
Source organism: Ruminococcus sp. UBA1394 (assembly GCA_002305725.1). Lineage (GTDB taxonomy): Bacteria > Bacillota > Clostridia > Oscillospirales > Ruminococcaceae > Porcipelethomonas. Next base: position 10,748 of record DBQM01000009.1, read on the forward strand.
GAAAAGATTATTAATATAAAATAAAACTCAGCCGGCTCAGTCCGGCTGAAAGAAAGGAAAAGTACTATGAAAACATTTAATTACACAATCAGGGACGAAGTTGGAATCCACGCAAGACCGGCAGGAATGCTTGCAAAAGAGGCAAAGGGCTTTAAAAGCGAAATCCTCATTGAGAAAAACGGCAAATCAGTCAACGCAACAAAGCTTATGATGCTTATGGGACTTGGCGTAAAGTGCGGCGATACTGTTACAGTTACTGTAAATGGTGAAGACGAGGACGCAGCAGCAAAGGCTATGGAAGAATTCTTCACAGCTAATCTCTGATAAGAAAGGGGCGGCGAAAATGTTAAAGCTTAACGGAAAAGGTGTGTACGGCGCAGTCGCAACAGGTAAGATCTCTGTTTTCAAAAGACAGGAGGCACAGGTTCGCCGCATTCATGTTGAAGATACGGCGGCTGAGCTTTTCCGTGTTGACGCTGCAAAGAAAAAGGCGTCTGAACAGCTGTCAGCAATTTATGAAAAGGCACTGAAAGAAGTCGGCGAGACCAATGCACAGATTTTTGAGATACACATGATGATGATTGAGGACGAGGATTACAACGAGTCCATTCAGAGCATAATTGAGAACCAGTCGGTGAATGCTGAATACGCTGTTGCTGTGACCTCAGACAACTTTGCTGAGATGTTTTCCTCAATGGATGATGCGTATATGCAGGCGAGAGCGGCAGACGTCAAAGACATCTCAAACAGGATAATTGCCTGTATGGCTGAAAACGGCGGCTCTGACAACGGTTCGGACGACAAGGTGATTATCTGTGCGGACGACCTTGCCCCCAGCGAAACAGTTTCACTTGACAAGGAAAAGGTACTTGCATTTGTAACGGCACACGGTTCTTCCAATTCCCACACGGCAATTCTTGCAAGGAACATGAATATTCCGGCAATAATCGGTGTCGGGGACGAGCTGCTTGAAAAAATTAAAGACGGCGACATGGCGGCGGTTGACGGCTATACCGGAGAGGTGTTTATTGATCCGGACGAGAAAACCCTTGCTGAAATCACCGCAAAGCAGAAGTCCGACCTTGAAAAGAAAGAACTGCTGAAATCCCTCAAGGGCAAGGAGAATATCACCCTTGACGGTACAAAGGTAAATATCTTTGCCAACATAGGAAGTGTGGACAATATCGGTGCAGTACTTGTAAATGACGCAGGCGGTATCGGCTTGTTCAGAAGTGAATTTCTCTATCTTGAAAACAGCGATTACCCAACAGAAGAACAGCAGTTCCAGGCCTACAAAAAAGTACTTGAAAGTATGGCTGGCAAAAAGGTAATTATCCGTACTCTTGATATCGGAGCGGACAAGCAGGTAGATTACTTCAGCCTGGATAAAGAGGAAAATCCGGCACTGGGATTCAGAGCAATAAGGATATGCCTTACCCGTCCGGACATTTTCAAAACTCAGCTGAGAGCACTTTTCCGTGCTTCTGCATTCGGCAATCTGGGAATCATGTTCCCGATGATTACAAGTGTATCGGAACTTGAAAAGATTCTTGCAATATGTGATGAAGTAAAAGCAGAACTGAAGGAAAGCAATATTGAGTACAGCGAAAAAACTGAGATCGGCATAATGATCGAAACACCTGCGGCGGCGATTATCAGCGACAGGCTTGCACCTATGGTCGATTTCTTCAGTGTTGGCACAAACGACCTTACTCAGTATACACTTGCCTGCGACAGGCAGAATCCAAAGCTTGAGGAATTCTGCGATACTCATCATGAAGCGATTCTGAGGCTGATTGAAATGTCCGCAAAAAATGCTCACGCCAACGGCGCATGGATTGGTATTTGCGGCGAACTGGCTGCTGATACAACACTTACAGAAACTTTTCTCAGAATGGGAATTGACGAACTGTCAGTTTCCCCGTCATATGTACTTAAATTAAGGGATACCGTAAGAAATATTAATTTAAGTAAATAGAAGAAAACTGCCTTTTGACTGAAAGTATGTCAAAAGGCAGTTCATTTTTTAAAATCAAAGCTCAACCGGTTCAAATCTTACTCTTATATCAGGCAGTTTGTCAATTGTTGTATAACTGTTGTAAAGACCATCCTCGACTGAAAGGTCATTTTCACCGCTTGCCGGAGGTGCGAAAAGTTTCAGTGTCAGGTCGCATTCGCCATTCAGCGGCTTTTCAAAGAATGCGGACATAAGGTCGATAGTCTTAGCCTTTGGTGACTTGTAGAACCACTTGCCGTTTATCTCCATCATAATGTTGCTGTCATCATCAAAGGTGACTTCGCAGAATGTCGGATTCTTTTCAAAATGTATCGGTACTGCAATGCCCTCTGCGTCCTCAGCACCGCCCCAGCGCAGCTTTACAGGGAACTGTATTTCTTCCTGCGTTGTCATTTCCGGCATGAACCATTCATCGTGAATGATTTCCTTGTAGGTCTGCATAAGCGGCTGTTCGATTCCGCAGCCGGCGTTGTTCGGGTCTTCGATTTCAAGACCGAGTCTTCCTCTGTCACGGAACTGATAGAATGTAAAGCCTGTGAACCAGTCAGCCTTTTCAGCTTTCACCATATCACAGAATTCCTTTACCATTTCAGCCTGTTCATAGGCACCTGTAACATCGCCGTCAGCATTGAACTCAGCCATTGTCATAGGCTTTGCCTCACCGCCGTTTAAGTACTTAAAACGCTCAAAGCTTGCCTTTGTCTTTTCAAAGGTGTCCTTTACTGTACCTCTGCTGTGTGAATTTCCGCCTCTTTCAGCAACGTCATATGGCCATCCCCAGTGGAGCGCCATGTATTTGTCAACAGACCATACGTCTGCTGCCGGAATAGTCTGTGCAAACTCCTTTTCCTTTTCCATTTCTGTCTTTGAGAGGTCCTCGATACCGCCGATACATACGACCTTTGAAACGTTAGGAGCGTGTTCGCTGAGAATTTTGCAGAATCTTACGAAAAAGTCCGCAACCTCCTGATAGCTGCATCTCTTATTGAATGAGAACCAGTTACCTGTTGCCTCGTGATTGATTCTTAAAAACATTCTGCCGAACGGTCTTAAATCCTCAGCAATTTTAATAAGATGCTCGTCGCTTACATGAGGGTCAACTGTAAGAGTGAGGTTTACGTCCTGTCCGTGGGCACGGATATCACGCATATATGTGAACGGCTCACCCTCTGTATTGCCGCCAAGACCGCCTTTGTATGTAAAATAATCGTCATAAGGATAGTCCCATGCAAAGCTTACGTCCGGACTTGCATGAACAACGCTTGCACGTCCCGGCCAGCCTTCGTCCAGCGGATAGTAGCAGTACATAAGGCTTATTGCCCTGTGAGGTCTGCCAAGCTTGTGCAGAATATAGTCCTGGTCAACATATTCCCCTCTTTCACTTCCGTCACCTAAGTCAACAGCGCATTTAGCCTTTCCCATGTGGATCTTATAGATTTTTTCTTCCATATCAAAACTCCTGTGATTACATTTTTATAAGTCAATTATAATGTATAGTTTGAAATAAGTCAATAGGACTTTTGATTTTTATTGACAAAGAAAAACTTTTATGATACGCTTATTCTGAGGTGATTATTTTGCACGTTAAAAATATACTTATTATAATAGAAATAATTATTGCCGTTCTTTTTATAATTCCTGTATTTTCCGGTATTTTAAATCCGGGAAACATTGCCGGAATATTAGTAAGTGCACTGCTTTTGCTGATGACTGTATTTCATAAAAGCTTTTTCAGATTTGTTTCCGGTTTGTGGTCGCACACAGGCGGAAAGATACTGCTTGTTTTTGCAGGTACTGTAATTGCCGCTGCTTTTGTGTATGTTACAGTCCTTACCGCTTTTATGATTGCGGCAAAGTCGGACAAGCCGGAAAATCCGGATGCTGTGATAGTTCTGGGCTGCAAGGTAAACGGGGAAAAGCCCAGCAAAATGCTCAGAAGGCGTCTTGATTCGGCTGTGGACTATCTCAGTGAAAACGAAGATGTTATATGTATTGTTTCCGGCGGAAAGGGGAGCGACGAAAAAATTTCCGAGGCGCAGGCAATGAAGATTTATCTGACTGAACACGGTATTTCCTCAGACAGAATTATTATGGAGGACAAGTCCGTAAACACATACGAAAATCTGAAAAATTCAACTGATATCCTCGGAAAGGACTCCGGCGAAATTGCAGTTGTGACCGACGGTTTTCACCAGTACCGTGCAGGGTATATCGCCGGACAGCTGGGATATGATGCGTCGGCGATAAATGCAAAGACAGATATCACCAGTCTTTCCCTTGACCCCACATACTATGTCAGAGAATGGATGGCGATTACTAATGAATATCTGAAAAGTCTGCATTAATCCCGCTGCGGCTGAATTACGGTTATGTAATCACAGTCAGCAATATACTCAAATTAGACAAAAATCATAAAGCCTTTTAATTTTTTTCGTACATTTCTCAACATTTAAGATTAATTTAAGAAAGGAATATTATAATAAATTTACTGGAAAAAATATTAATTTGACTGTTGCCTGAAGTCCGCAGCAGCCAATGTAAAAAAGGAGAGGTTGGAAATGTCGAACAGGAAAAAATTCATGAAAGCATTATCTGCTGTAACTGCTCTGACAATTGTTACCGGTACAGGCTCGCTTGTAGGCGCTGCTCTTGCAGGAGACGCCAACGGAGACGGTCTTGTTGGTACTCAGGACATTAGGGATCTGGGAAGCTTTATTGTAGGTTCTTCAGATAATGTTTCTGCCGACGCTGATATGAACGGCGATGGTGTTATAAACGTATTTGATATGGTTGCACTCAGAAGAGCAGTTCTTCAGAACCCGGTTTCAGATACAAACTATATTCACCTCAACGGCACATCAATCACAACAGAAGGCAGCAATATGCAGCTCAATGCTGACAGCAGCGTTGTTACTATAACAGCAAGCGGTACATATTACATTGACGGTACTCTGACAGACGGTCAGATCATCGTAAATGTTCCGGACGAAACTGTTGATGCTGAAACAGTAAAGCTTTTCCTGAATGGCGTAAACATGACAGGTTCTGCTGCTTCACCGATTTTCGTTGAAAATGCTGAAAATACTTCAATCAATCTGGTTGAGGGCACAGTTAATACACTCAGCGACGGTACAGTTGCTTACGAGGGCGACTACCTTGAATGCGGCGTTCTTCACTCAAAGGACGATATGACAATCAAGGGTACAGGTACACTGAATATCAACGCAGCTACACAGTACGCTGTTCAGTGTAACAATGACCTTAAGATTACAGGCGGTACACTTAATGTTACAACAGCACTTTCAGATGCTGTAAGAGGTAAGACATCAGTTACTGTCAAGGACGGTACTATCAATATCGACAGCGCCGGCGACGGTATCAAGTCAACAAAGGGAAGTGTTGACATCACAGGCGGTACTATTATTTCAGCTGCTGAAACTGATGCTGTTCAGGCTGAAACAACTCTGACAGTAAGCGGCGGTGAGGTTTACGCATACGGCGAAAGAAGCTTTACAGCCGGTCTTGACTATACAGTTGATATCACAGGCGGTACTGTTGTTGGAACAAGCAAGGAAGCATTCACAAATACAGCAGGAATTACTGTAAACTCAATGCTCCTCAACTACACTGAAAAAATCAGTAAATCAGAAATTTCAATCAGAAAGAACGGTTCGGAAGTTTACTCTGTAACTCCTGAAAAGAAATATATGTACGCTCTTATCTGTAACTCAGCTCTTGATAACGGTACATACAACGTTTACACAGGCGATGTACAGATGACTCATGATGCAGCTGCAACAGCAGGTGAGTTCGTTACAAGCGGTACTGTAAGCACATTCAATTCAGTTGCTGCAATAAGCGGTGAGGTTGTTGTAACAGGCAACACTATCACATTAAGCTCATCAGGAATCACATTCCTGGGCAGCGGTGCAGCAGTAAGCGATGACAAGAATACAGTAACAATTACAGAACCTGGTACATATTCAGTAACAGGTGAAATGACAGGCGGACAGATTGTCGTTGACGTTGACAAGACAGTATACGTTGATGCAACTGTTGAGCTTTCACTTGAGGGAATGTCACTTACAAACACAGCAACTTCACCAATCTACGTTGCAAGTGTTGATGACAAGTGCGCAATTTCTGCAAAGAACGGCACAGTAAATACAATCTCTGACGGCACGGCAGAATACACAAACGCTGACGCTGACAGCGGTGCTATTTACAGTAAGGACGACCTGACCTTCAAGGGCAAGGGTACTCTTATTGTAAACGGCAACTATCAGGACGCAATCGTAAGTAAGAACGATATTAAGATCAACAACGGTACAATCCAGGTAACTGCCGCTGACGACGGTATCAGAGGCAAGGATTCTGTAACAATCGGCGATCCGCTTGACACAGATTTCAGCACTCTTAATGTTACAGTAAATACCAAAGCAGGAGATGGAATCAAGTCCACAGCAACCGATGCGTCTACAGCTGACAAGACATACGGTATCGTTACAATAAACGGCGGCACTGTAGGACTCAACACCTATGCTGACGGCATACAGGCAGAACAGCAGGTAGTTATAAACGGCGGCGATATCAACGTTTATACCTTTGAAGGCTCAACATACACAGGCTCATCAGGCTCTACATCAACCAATCCGTGGGGCGGCGGAGGAATGCAGGACGGCAACAGCAATAAGACTGATATTTCTGCAAAGGGAATAAAGGCTGTAGGTCTTTATGACGAAGCTGGCACAACATGGCAGAGCGTCGGAGATATAACCATAAACGGCGGCAATATCACTGTTGATTCTTCTGATGACTCTATCCACTGCGGCGGTTCTATGAACATAAACGGCGGCACTATGAAGCTTTCGACAGCCGATGATGCGCTCCATTCAGATCACGACCTTACACTTGGCGCAAACGGCGGAAAGGCTGATGATTTTAACATTTACGTTCCAAAATGCTACGAGGGCGTTGAAGCTCAGAATATTTATCAGTACAGCGGTACAGTACTTGTCAAATCCGATGACGACGGCTACAACGCAGCAGGTGGTGCAGACGGCAGCGGAAACACAAATCCCGGCGGCTTTAATCCGGGAGGCGGCTTTGGTTCAGGCGGTGACTACGTTCTCCAGATATCCGGCGGCGTTGCTATAGTTCAGTCTGCAAGCGGCGACCATGACGCATTTGATTCAAACGGAAGTCTGACTATTACAGGCGGCTGCGTGATCGCAAACGGCAACGAACCTCTTGACAGCGACGGTACAAACAGCGCAAACGGCGGTACAGTTATAACAGCGTCACAGGGCAGCACTATTGCGGCAGGTACTCAGTTCACAGTAGCAGACGCATCGGGAAATGTTATCATTTCATTCAAGACAATGCAGGCTATGGGTTCAATCACCACAAAGCATTCTGATACTACCGTTACCGCATACACAGGCGGAACGATTTCCAGCGGCACAAATCTTATCGCTTCTGACAGCTCAGTGAATGTATACACAAGCGGAACGATTTCCGGCGGTACTACAGTAAGCTCAGGCTCAGGCGGCGGTTCAACAAATCCATGGGGTTAATTGATTTTTGCCTATCTATTCCTTCATAATTTAATTATAAAAATCCTCCTGCGGTAATGCGGGAGGATTTTTGCATCTTAAAATCCCCGGCTTTTATGCCGGGGACTGTTCATCAGAATATTGTTTCAATGACCTTTGAGGAATTTTCGGGAGTATAGGTCCAATGGGAAATATGATTACCGGTCACAAAGTATTTCAGCTTTTCTGTATTATATTCTGCATCAAATACATCGACTGCGATAAGCTTTACTTTCATTTTATCCGGAATTATCGCTTTTATGTAAACGCTGGCGTGCTGTCCGGGTCTTACATTCGGGCGTGGTTCTGCAAGACCGGCAAGATTGGGCGCAAGTTCAATAAAAATGCCGTAATCCTCTACTGAGCGGACTATACCCGAAACTGTTTCACCGGTTTTGAACATCTGCGCATTTTCAAGCCATGTACCAAGCAGTTCCTTATGGGAAAGCCATATTCTGCCGTCTTCCAGCGACTTGATAATTACCTTTATATCCTGCCCGACTGAAAATCTGTCAGACGGGTGAGCAATTCTTGAAACAGAAATAGCGTCAATGGGAATAAGCGACGGAATACCGCATCCCACGTCAACAAAACAGCCGAACTGTTCAAGGTGTGTGACCTTTGCCGGAATAATATCTCCGGGTGTCAGATTTTCTATGTATTCACGTCTGCACTCCTCCTGTACGGCACGCCTTGACAAAACAGCGGTTTCATTTCCGCTGCGGTCAGAATTTATCGCAATCACCTTAAAGCATACAGGCTTGTTAACCTTTGATATCAGCGCAATATCTCTTGTTGAGCCGTCCTCTATTCCCATTGCGCCCTCGATTCTCGGAATTATGCCTTTCATGCACGGCAGTTCAATTATAAGATTGTGTTCGCCGTCGCAGACGCTTACACGTCCCTCCAGAATTTTCCCACCCGCCATTGCTTCGTGCAGACCTGCTGAAGAACTGGTGAGCCGGATATTTTCAGCCGTATTTATAAGGCAGCCCTCGGGTTGATATATTTTCATTTAGTCCTTGCCTTTCCGATTCTTTGAGAATCTTTGTTTTTATTATTTGCCCGCACCGTTTATGATACGGGCTTTTGTCACAGCCTTTTCGGCTGATTAATTTATATGCCGTTTATCCGGAATTTATGCGGCTGAACCGGTAACAGATTCCTATCCTTTAAGGCAATACCGCATAATTATTGTCGTACAGATGCGCAGTCAGATTTTTCGGCAGATTGCATAAAAATTTCGCAGGCATACTGGCGTATGTCAAGAAATTTTTGTGTGATATGACGGAAAATCTGCAAGCAGATGTGCGGCAAAAGCGATAGCTGCTAATTGTGCGGTGTTGTCTTAAGATTATAGCCGCCGTATGATATCATGTCCTGCAATACCTTTTCACGCTGGCTTTTTTCACATATGATCTCCATTTTAACGGATTTTGTAAGCAGAAGTTCGTTTATCTGACTTATCTCCGCATCTCTTATAACTGCCCCTGTCAGAAAGTTGTTTGAATGGGTGGAAAAGGAGAACATTAATTTTGCGTTTCCCTCTGAAACGGTCAGGTCTGCCGGACTTTCTGCGCAGCCTTTGTATTTGCATTTGTTCTGAAAAATAACAATCTTTTTCTGACCGTCAATACGTTCTCTTATCATTTGTGCAGTGGACTCGGCAAGTTCCATATAATCAAATTCTGCTGAAAGTTTTGTATACATTTTCAATATAAATTTCGTGCTTTTGCACTTTCCTCCTTGTATTTTTTATTATTTTTCGATAAAATTATAAAAATATTTGTAGAAAATGTTGCCTCAATCGAAAAAATAGGGTATAATAGAAATAAGCGTTTATTTTATTGCCTTGCACATTCGCTTACTTCGTAAGCTTGGTGCATATCGGCAATATATGATTGACAGGAGTATTGAGTATGGATGTCAGACCAGGAGATATACTTGTAATGAAAAAGAATCACCCATGCGGCAGCAATGAAATGTATGTTATCAGATCCGGAATGGATTTTAAACTGAGATGCACGGGATGTTCAAGAGAATTTATGATACCAAGAAACAAGATTGAAAAGAATATAAAGAAAATTGTACGAAACGATGAAGAAAACTGAATCCGCACATATATCTTATGAAGACAGGTTCTTAATACAGAAAAGGGGATAGTGAAAAGTGATCGATAAGATAAAGCTGATGGAGCAGCGTTACAATGAACTTGGAAACAAGCTTTCAGAGCCGGGAATTGCTGATGATCAGAAGCAGTTTGCAGAGCTTATGAGAGAATACAAAAATCTTACTCCTATTATAGAAAAATATCTTGAATACCAGTCTGCTGAAAACAGCTTTAATGAAGCAAAGGAACTGCTTGACGCCGGCGGCATGGACAAGGAATTCAGGGAAATGGTCCAGGCTGAATTTGAGGAATCAAAGGAAAAAATGGAAAAGACCGCTGAGGAACTGAAAATTCTTCTGCTTCCGAAAGACCCTAATGATGACAAGAGCGTTATCATTGAAATAAGGGGCGGTGCAGGCGGCGAGGAGGCAGCACTTTTTGCCAATTCTCTTTACAGAATGTACACAATGTATGCCGAGTCAAAGGGCTGGAAACAGGAGGTTTTAAACTCCAATCCGACAGAACTCGGCGGCTATAAGGAAATAAGCTTTTCCATTGAGGGCGAGGGCGCTTATTCCCGTCTGAAATATGAAAGCGGTGTACACCGTGTGCAGAGAGTACCGGAAACGGAGTCCCAGGGACGTATACATACGTCTACAGTTACTGTTGCAGTACTTGCCGAGGCTGACGAAGTCGAACTGGAAATCAACCCCGCTGACCTTAAAATTGATGTTTTCAGAGCAAGCGGTGCAGGCGGACAGCATATCAACAAGACTGAATCTGCTGTAAGAATCACACATCTGCCTACCGGCGTTGTTGTGGAATGCCAGGACGAGAGAAGCCAGTACAAGAATAAGGATAAGGCTATGAAGATACTGCGCTCACGTCTTTTTGAAGAACTGCAGCGTGAACAGCATGACAAAATTGCGTCAGAGAGAAGAACACAAGTGGGAACTGGTGACCGTTCTGAAAGAATCAGAACTTACAACTATCCGCAGGGACGTCTTACAGACCACAGGATAGGACTTACAATTTATCGTCTTGAGGATATATTAAACGGGAATTTGGAGGAAGTGCTGGATGCACTGGCAACCGCTGACCAGGCGGCAAAGCTTGCAATGCAGCAGAACAATTAAGAAAAATGGAAGAAACCAGATTGTTAACAGATTCAAGAGAGGATCTGATTTATGCGGCAAATTTAATCAAAAGCGGAAAAGTTGTCGGCATTCCGACCGAAACGGTTTATGGCCTTGGGGCAGACGCTTCAAATCCTGATGCAGTAAAGGCAGTATTTGCGGCAAAGGGCAGACCGGCTGACAATCCGCTTATCGTTCATATATGCAGTATTACAACAGTAAAGATACTGGCTCATGACGTCCCGGAGCTTTTTTATCGTCTTGCTGAAAAGTTCTGGCCGGGACCGCTTACGATGATAGTCCCGAAAAATAAAATCGTTCCCTATGAAACCTCCGGCGGACTGGAAACAGTCGGAATAAGAATGCCATCGCATCCGGTTATGAGAGAGCTTATTGCCATGAGCGGACCGATTGCAGCACCGTCTGCGAATATTTCGGGATATCCCAGCCCTACTACCGCACAGCACGTCTTAAAGGATATGAACGGAAAAATACCGGCGATAATTGACGGAGGAGTATGCAATTTCGGCGTTGAGTCCACAGTTATATGCTTTGATGACAGGCATACTGTAAGGATACTCAGACCGGGCAGTATTACAAAGGAAATGCTTGAGGAAATTGCAGATAAGGTCATTGTGGACAGCGCAATTATCAACGATATTCAGGACGGTCAGAAAGCTATGTCGCCGGGAATGAAATACAAGCATTATTCACCGGCTGCCGACGTAGTAATAGTTGAAGGTGATATTGAAAGTTTCTGCCGCTTTGTAGGTGAAAACAATTCAGACGGCTGTTTCTGTCTTGTGCCGGACGGTGACAGCGAATACAGAATTCCGTGCAGTTACCGTACCTACGGTGCTGATAGCAGACAGCAGGCTCACAATCTTTTTGCAAGACTGCGTGAGCTTGATGAAATGGGCGCCCGAAAAGTTTTTGTCAGACCGCCGTCAAAAGACGGTGTTGGTCTTGCAGTTTATAACCGTCTGCTGAGGGCGGCAGGATTTGAGGTGATAAGCCTATGAAGTGTCTGGAAAATGTTATGATCGTCGGTCTGACCGGTCAGACAGGCGCAGGAAAAACAACAGTCTGCCGTGTTTTCGAGGACAACGGATTTACTGTGATAAATGCGGATAAGGTTGCAAGAGATGTTACAGTCAAAGGTTCGCCCTGTCTTAAAGAACTGTGTGAATTTTTCACTAAAGATATACTCCTTGAGGACGGAAGTCTTAACAGGCATATGCTCGGTGACATTGTTTTTGCTGACAAGAAAAAGCTTGAAATATTAAATTCCGTTACATATCCTTATATCACATCGGAAATACTGGCTGAGATAAAAAGGTGTTCGGCTACCGGACACAAGCTGATACTTCTTGACGCTCCGACATTGTTTGAAAGCCGTACTGACGATTTCTGCGAGCTTATTATTTCGGTGATTTCCCGTGAGGATCTGAGGATTGAAAGAATTATGAAAAGGGATTCCATAAGCAGAGAGTCGGCACAAAACCGTATCAACTCTCAGCTGAAAGAGGAATTTTTCAGGAATAATTCTGATTTTATTATAAAAAATAACGGTGATGTCGATAATTTATTCGAGGTTGCCAAGGAAGTTTCTGATAAAGTCAAAGATTATTATTATAATAAGTACGTATACTGAACGGAGGTTTTTGAAATGAGTAAGGAAAAATCAGAGGGCAAGGAGCTTAAAAAGGCTCTGTTGTCAAAAAAGGAAAATGCTTTTCTGAAAATGAAGAGTGACGATATCAAGAAGTGCGATAAGTTCTGCGATGGATACAAGGCATTTCTTGACGCTGCCAAGACTGAAAGAGAGGCAGTTGAGTACACAATCAAGCTTATCGAGGACAACGGTTTTGTTGAATACAAGCCGGGTATGAAGCTTAAAGCAGGGGATAAGATATACAGAAACAACAGAGGAAAAGCCGTTATGATGGCGGTTATTGGCAAAGAGGACATTAAAAAGGGCGTAAGGCTCTGCGCTGCGCATATTGATTCCCCAAGGCTTGACTTAAAGCAGTGCCCGCTTTATGAGGACACCGAAATGGCACTCTTTAAAACCCACTATTACGGCGGTATCAAGAAATACCAGTGGGCAGTTATCCCGCTTGCACTCCACGGCGTAATCGTCAAAGCAGACGGTTCAAAGGTAAAGGTTACAATAGGCGAGGACGAGGATGACCCTGTTTTCTGCGTAAACGACCTTTTACCGCATCTTGCCGGAGATCAGATGAAAAGAAATCTTGCACAGGGCATAAAAGGCGAGGAACTGAACATTGTAATCGGTTCAAGACCGTTTAAGGAAGACGGACTGAGCGAGGCTGTCAAGCTCAACATCATGCAGATACTCAATGAAAAGTACGGCATTGTTGAGGACGACTTCCTTTCAGCAGAGCTTGAGGCTGTTCCGGCATTCAAGGCAAAGGATATCGGCTTTGACAGAAGCATGATAGGCGCTTACGGTCATGACGACAGAGTTTGTGCATACACAGCACTTATGGCAACTGTAAAGTGCAGCAATCCTAAGCACACTGCTGTTACCGTACTCACCGACAAAGAGGAAACAGGCAGCGACGGCAATACCGGACTCCAGTCTGCGTACCTCAAATACTTCATTGCTGATTTAGCCGCTGAATTCGGCGCAGAGGGCAGGGAAGTGCTTTCAAATTCACAGTGTATGTCAGCTGACGTAAATGCGGCGTTTGACCCTACATTCCCGGACGTTATGGACAAGAGAAACTGTGCATTTATCAACTACGGCGTTGTTGTTACAAAGTTTACCGGCGCAAGAGGAAAGTCGGGAACATCAGACGCTTCTGCCGAATTTGTAGGCAAGATTCGCAGACTCCTTGATGATAACAAAGTCATCTGGCAGACAGGTGAACTTGGAAAGGTTGACATGGGAGGCGGCGGAACAGTTGCTGCGTATATCGCAAACCTCAACGTTGACACAATCGACGTTGGTGTACCTGTTCTTTCAATGCACGCACCTTTTGAAACTGTTTCAAAAATTGACGTTTACCAGACATACAAAGCTTTTGAGGCTTTCATAAAATAAGCAAACGGGACGCTCCGAAAGAGAGAGCGTCCCGTTTTTATTTAGAGATAGGTGAGATGTTTTGGGTTAGTCGCATTTGTAAAGGCATAAATCCTTTATATAGATTGCGGCAATGTTGTCGGGGTTGACAGGGGATTCAAATGACCAATAGCATATAACCTGCTGTGTATTGACCATATTGTCAGGGTCACAGGACATAGTGTGTCCTACGTTTTTTGCGGTTATAACGGTATCATCTTTCATGATTAACTTTAAATCATTGCTGCCAAGAACTATGCCGTCATAGAAAAGCTTTGTGCCGTATGAGCTGATTTTCATAGAATTTACAACCATTTTTTCAATGAAAAACTTTGTATCTGAAACTTCAACGGCTTTATAATCGTCATAATTTATTTCAAGTGTTTTAACATCGCCGAATCTGATATCGAAGCTTATGTCAGCATAAATTTCGGGTTCAGTAGTTTCTTCACCGTATTTATGCTCCGGGATAACCGTCAGTCTTATTTTTACATTGTCGCCGTCTAAAATAGCGTTATAGTCTGTGTTATATTCAATTATAACTGCGTTATCTTCATATACTGTGCTCCAGTTGCTGCTAAATAAATCGCTGCTTATCGAACCAACATTTTCCAGATCGCCTGATTCGATTTCGTCGATTTTCGGAATACTGTCTGTATAGATTTCACACAGCTGCAGATCCTCAACACTCACTCCTTCGGGCAGGCTGTCAACATTCAGCTTGCAGTAAAGAGTACGTTCATCAGCAATCATGCCCACAGGAGAAAGCTCAATTCCGAAGGGGCTTTCACATCTGAAATTTTCAACATTTGCAACCAGACCGGTAACGTCGTCTGACATATCAAAGTCTTCCTTGGTAAAGAAACCTCTTATCCAGTCAAAACCGCCGTTTTCAGCGGCAACACCTACAGTACCGGTAACAAGCACAGCCGCTGCCGCAATTACCGGTATAAAGCGGAAGCTTTTGTGGCGTTTCTTTTCAGCCACAGCGTTTTCAGCCGCAGCAAGAATTCTCTTTTCGCACTCGTCACTCATTGTGATTTTGTCCATAGCCGTATTGTATAAGATTTTGTTCATACTCATTTTCCTCCTTTAACTTTTTTTCAATAAGCTTTCTTCCTCTTTGCAGCTGCGTCTGGACCGTTGACGGCTTTCTGCCTGTGATTTTGGAAATTTCGCTTATTGTGTATTGCTCATAGTAATAAAGATGAATCACGATTTTGTATTTGTCCGGCAGACTTAAAACGACGTCAAGCAGCTCGGACTGTGCCGCATTTATCTGATAGGTTTCCCGTAAATTATCGCAGTCGCATCTTTTTGAATACCATGAGGATTTAAGCAGGTCCTTGCTTTTGTTTATGGTAACTCTGATAAGCCATGCCTTTTCCTCGGACTCGTCAGAGATATTCGGAAACGCTGTGTAATATTTCAGAAAAACTTCCTGTGAAATGTCTTCTGCGTCGCTTTTGTTCTTGCAGTAGGAATAAGCAACACGGAAAACAGTATCTTTATATTTGTGGACTTTTTCAAAGAACAGTTCTTTTTCCATTCAAACCACCCCTTTCCTTTCAGGCGCCTTCACTAATAAAACGATTCATAAACGAAAAAAATCCCGTCTTTTTAAAAAAATTTCTTGACTTTTTTTCAAAAACATGATATACTATGTTAAGTAAAGTATGTTCGTGCGTATAATTGTTCAGCGTGAAATCGAAAGGTTTCACGCTTTTTTATTTTGCATGAATTGCTTGCAATATTAATGAAGGGATTTGATAAAATGGATTTTTACATGAAATTACCAAGAAGTAAGAAAGAATTTGCGTTGTTTATGGGAGTGATATCAATTATATCAGTCAACATAATTGCTCCGCTGATAACCTGCTTTGAAATCGGCTTTCACCTTTATGTGTGGGCAGATGTACTGAAAGTTCTGCCGTTTATCTGGCTCAGCGTTATTGCAATAGTTTTGCTGACCTATAAGCCGGCTGAGTGGCTTACCGCAAAAATTGTAAGCAGGGATGACAGCTTTAATGCTCACATAATAGTCAATATTCTCTGTACTGTTTTTATGATGTCGATTTTCCTGACAGTTATCGGTACATGGATAGGCAGCAGACATATAAGTCTTGAACCAATCAGAATGTTTTTCTATAAATGGCCGAGAAATTTTTCCATTTCATTTGCTGTTGAACTTCTCATAGCACAGCCGGCTGCAAGATTTGTAATGCTGAAACTGCATGAATTCAGAGATTCAAAGGAACAGGTTTCCGCAGAAAAGTCTGCATAAAAGAAAATTGTATGCATAATTTGTAAATATGGTTTCGTTCATGACTTTTTTGAGCGAAACCTTTTTATAAATCAGTTTCACATTTTATTATACTATTTTAAATTAATTTGTAAAGATTAAGTAATATTGTATTTTTATGTTTTTTACTCTTGACAAGTTATTGAAACTGTGATATAATTTTATAGTACAAAATGCCGCTGTGGTGGAATAGGCAGACACAAGGGACTTAAAATCCCTCGGAGTAACATCCGTACCGGTTCAAGTCCGGTCAGCGGCACCAGCCGGGTGTTCCCGGCAGAGTATATTCGGGATTACTTTTAGTAATCCCGATATTTTTTACATGAACATATACTTTTCATCAATTTTATAGTTAAATTAACAAAAAACGTAAGTTTTCATTCTGAAAGCTTACGTTTTTTTATGGGTAAGGTAAGATGGATTTTTTATTGTTAAATCAGCATATGCTTCATAAGGCATAAGTCAAAAACATTTATAATATTGTCTTTGTTCAGGTCTCCGGCTGTCCAGTCGGTCAAATCTCCGGAACAGATAAGCCATTTCTGCATCATTACAGCATCAGAAATATTAAATTTTCCGTCCGCATTGACATCACCTGTTATTGCTTTTTCATTCGCAGCCGGTTCAAGAATAAACTTCTGTCCATTGCCGCCCCAGTATTCCCACTGGCAGATATTTGCGCCGTCCTCAGTACTTACTTCATAAACGTCAGCACAGGCTTTTCCGTCTGATACAACGCTCAGAAGTGTATATGAACCGTCTTTATTGCACTGGAGTATAAACTTCTGAGAATCATCTCCGCTGTATTCTTCAAGAGTGATATCTGCACCGTTATCAGCGGAACCGTTTACAACCGTCAGCGCTCTGCCGTCTGCCGACTGAACAATATACTTGCCGTCGTTAAGCCGGGTAAATGTCCATACCATTTCAGAACTCTGTACAGCGTTTCCGTTACTTTCAGCGATAAACAAGCCGCTGTTTAGATTTCTGACTGTGTAATTCCCGCTGTTTACCATAGGGTGAACCGGCTCTATTTCCCACAGCTGGCAGTCGCCTCCCCAGTAATTCCATTGATTAATGTTGCCGCCGTTTTCCTCCGACCAGTCATACACGTCCAGACCAGCCGTATCTCCGGAACACTTTGAAACAATGCCATAGCTTGTGCCGCTTTTTATCAGCTTCCACAGCTGATTTTCTGCTCCGATGTAGGCTTGCAGTTCAATGTTCACACCGTCTGCCGCTGAACTTTCCGCAGCTGCAATGCACCTTGACTCATCAGCAAGGGAAACTATCCTGCAATAGCCGTCCCTGTCAGCAATAATGCGCCATTCCTGCTGGCTTCCACCTGTTTTAGTCCACTGCTGAATGTTAGTACCGTCAGCTGTATTTCCATTTTCAAGGTCGAGTGACTTTTTGCTGAATACATTCGTAATGTAGTAAGAAACTCCGCTGAGCAATTCAGTATCACAAAGCTTAATTGTTTCGCCTGTGCCGGATGCTGACTCAGCATTGTAAACCAGCTTGCTTTCGGTATTTGTGTAGTCAATAAGCGGAATCCTTTCTGTACCGGTAAACGCTGTTGTTTCAGCGCCCCACACAGTCTGATTATTGCTTCCAACAGCTGTAAAAGACATTATCTTCTGACCGTTCTCGTCCTGTGCCGCAAGAAAATATCCGCTGTATTTCTGACCGTCAAGAGTAAGTACTGCCGCAGGGCTGTCCTCCGCCTGCGACCATGTTCCGCTTACATCGCCGCTGACAGTACCGTCCTCATTGAGAGTAATGGAGCTGTAATTGTGTATTTCAGACGAGGTATCATTTCCGTGGTTGATGTACTCATAAGTACCGGCAATATCAGCTGTTTCGTAGCCATACTGTGCTATAACATCACCGCTGTACTCATATGGGGCGACAACAGGCCAGCCCTCTTCATTGAAGTACATGGAATGTACCCTTACCTCATGATATTCCGTACCGTTATTGAATCGTGCATGATAGAACAGATACCATTTTCCGTCATCATCACGAAGTACAGAGTTGTGTCCGCAAGCCATGTAAGCTGTGCTGAGAGAACTGAATTTGTAGTTGCCCATGACTTTAAGTCCTACGCTGTCAAGGTCTGTAGACGTACCCAGTACAGCCGGATTTCCTGCCGCATCATAGAACGGACCGTCCGGATTTTTTGAACGGAATACCCTCATGTTATATCCGCCCTCAGCAGTAAGTCCGCCGTAAGTCACCCAAAGATAATAGTACCCTGTATCTGGATTATACTCCATGAACGGTCCTTCGCCGGATTTGAAATATCCGCCGGAAATCTTTGTGCCGAAATAGCTGTCAATCATTCTTCCGTCAGAAGTTGTTCCGGTTTCGGGGTGAATGCATTTACCGGTTGTCGGGTCAATTTCAAGAGTGAAAATTCCTCCCGACCATGAACCATAGCACATATACATTGTCCCCTCGGTATCGTAGTATATAGTCGGGTCAATTGCGTTCGGGTAAAGGTAGTTGTTGTAATTTGAGCTGCTGAACCAGCCGGAATTATACGTTACCTCTCCGGCAGTAATAAGCTCGTCAATATTGGTGGAGGTATACTTGCGGTTGACATTTTTAGTGGAGCTTGTGGCATAACTGTCATTTTCTGTAAAACCTGAGTAAATCAGCGTGTCCACAAAAGTATAGGGTCCCTCGGCTTTCTGCGAAACCGCAAAGCCGATTACCGAACGCATATAGGTTGACGAAGTGCAGAAATACATCAGGTATGCGCCCTTTGTACCGTCTGTGTTCACATAGTCCGGATTATATATAACGTCCGGTGCCCAGACTGCAAACCCGCCCTCGCAGTCTTCAAGGTCTTCTCCCGACCATGCAAAAGCTTTGGCAAGATTTGATGACAGGTCGCCGAACAGGGTATTTCCTGAGGCTGTGTAGCCGTTTGTGAAACGTGTCCAGTTCTGCAGGTTATTTGTTTTCGCAGCCTCTATATGAGAGCCGAATACATAGTAAGTTCCGTCATTGTCTTTAAATATCGACGGGTCATGGACTGAAACACGGGTTTTGTTTGCAGCTGCCGAAACATTTTCATTATTAAAATTACCGGCAAAACCGCTGCTTAACATAATACATCCAGCAAGAAGTGCTGATGCAATTTTTCTTAATTTCATGTTATTACACTCCATTCTGCTTTTAAGAAAACAGCTGTAATTATTCAGTTTCAAATTCTTTGATTTTTCCCGTTAAAAAGTCCTGCAGCTGAATAATATCACTGTTGTCGGCAGTTTCGTCCAGATTTACATCCGCAGCAATTTCCTCTGCTTTACTGCCAAATCCTTTTAATACTCCACTCTTTGCCATACAAAGGTCAAAAACATTTATTACACCGTCAAAATTTACATCTCCGGGGATAATGTCCTTTGCTTCGCCTGCGCCAAGGATTCCCGTTCCGCCTACTGCGCCGATAACCTCGTCAATGTAGAAATTATTGGTGGTTTCTGCAGTTTCAACATAAAGCTGCATATTTGTCGCATCAGCTGGGATAAGGTAATTCTTGTTTGCAAGCTGAACCCATTCGCCTCTGATTGCTGTTCCCTCAGCAACTGTAGAATACTGAGTATCGCCGTTTGCATCGGTATACTGAAGTTTCAGACAGAATTTATCTGTTGCCGCTCCGTCAAAGTATGTAACATTTACGCTGAAACTGTACTCATTGCCCGGAACAAATGCCCCTGGATTGAGCGTCTTATACGCACCGTTCCATGCAGCTGTTCTGTTCTGGACAAGGAGTGACTCATCTCCTACAAAAGCTGTTCTTCCGCTTGTCTGAATATCTGAAGAACCTCTTGCCTGCCATGAACAGGTGTCACCCTCAAATCCGTCAACAAAATACCAGCCGTACTCATTCGGCTCAATGACTGTCGGTGTGTTCCAGTCGGCACGCTCATAGTCAAAGTAATCTATGTCTGCATAACCGCCTGTTGTTTTGGTAGCGTAGCTGTAAATACCGCTGCGGTAGCCTGTGAACAGAGTAAGACTGTATACCATGCTCAGTTCTTCGCCGATTTTAGTCCAGTTTGTACCGTCATAGGAATAGTAGAAATTAGCCTTGTCAATATTGTAGGAGCTGTTTCCGTCAGAATCCACTGTATTGAAAAGAAAGTCAACTTTAAGATAAATTTCATTTCCCTTTAAATCCGTCTGTTCAACTATTTTGTTATAGCTGTCACTGACCTTTGCACTGTTGGAATATCCGCCGTTATTTGCCATGTAGATTTTCTTTGTTCCGTCATCAGCTACATAAACGCCCACATTGCCGTATTTGAACTGGAAAGCCGAAAGACCTGCATAGTCCCCTGCTTTCATTCCGGAAGTATCAAGTTTTATCACGCTGCTGCATGACGGTCCTTCAGTTCGCTGAGTAAGAGTATTACGAGCGTCAAGCAGATTGGTTGCAAGCGTTTTGTTTTTCAGTCGGAGGTAGCCGGGACGCTCTGTTACAGACCATGCTGTATTATCAGGGTTGTGGTTCCACTGCCATTCAAGGGCAAGGTCATTTGAACTGTATGTGAAATCATCGTCTTTTGCGAGTGATGTACCCTCATATCCGCCGTCAACCTCCAGCGTGACAGGGACTTTTCCGTCCACACCCATCATCGGCCAGTTATCTTCCCATGTAACCGGAACAAGTACCGGAATTCGTCCCACAGAACCGTGGTCCTGGAAAAGCAAACCGTACCATTTGCCGTCGGGAGTATCTACAATACCGCCCTGTGCAACGCCGCTGCCATATGTTCCGATACCAGAATTAAGCACTGTTTTTCCCTCGTATGTACCGAGCAGCTCCTTGCTGCGGTAGCAAAGCTCAATACGTCCGCTGCCTGACGGCCATGCAATAACGAAAATATAATAATATCCGTTTATTTTCTGAATATGCCAGCCCTCTCCGGCAAGATTGTCAAGTCCTGTTGAAAACAGGGTCTGTTCTGCGCCGCCGTCTTTGAAACCGGTCATGTCGGAATTGAACTCCTTTATTTTTGCAGTACCGCCTGCACCGTAAACCAGATAATTCCTTCCGTCATCGTCAAACAGAATAGAAGCGTCATGATACATTCCGTTTATCTCGCTGCGGGTCCATGTTCCGTTTTCAATATCAGATGTCTTGTATATGTAGGACTTCCCTGTGCCATAGCTGCCGAAGAACACATAAAAGTTCCCGTCATGATATCTCAGACTTGCAGCCCATTGTCCGTGAGAATAGTCATTTTCGCCGTTTCTCAGATTTTGTTTGTCACCGTCTGCGTAGGTATCATAAACGTAATTGCATATTTCCCACGAAACCAGATCCTTTGATTTCATGATAGGTGCTCCCGGGCTGAAATACATAGTGGTGCTGATCATATAGTATGTATCACCAACACGGATAATGTCTTCGTCAGGAACGTCCGCCCAGATAACAGGATTAGAAACAGTTGTGGTCTGTGCTGCCTGTACTGTTAATATCTCAGATGATTTTAACGGTATTGCTGATGTCATCAGAGCAGCTGCGGCAGCACAGGCTGTTATACGCAGAAAAAGACTGTTTTTGAAATGCATTGTAATTCCTCCTGATTCATCCTTACCAGATTTAAATGAAATATTTTTATATACACATTTATTATATGTTTTAAAATCACCAAAGTCAATACACAAATATGCTGATTTTTTGTTACTTTTATGCTATGATTTTTTAGGGCTTGAAAAAAGTCATGAAAAATCTGAGCAGAAGGTTGTAATGGTGTCTGAATAAGTACGGTCATTGTCAGTAAAATTGTAATAAATGCGGATATCATGTTCAGTTTTCCTTTGTGTGACTCATCAATGGCGATGTGGTCTGTTAGTATTATAAAAGAAAATGCTCTCTGAAATGAATTCTGAGAGCAAACAAGCCTGTGTATTTTTAATGAAAAACAGCGGCATTTCTGCCGCCGTTTTCCATATTTCATCTCACACAGCATATATTATGATTTTTCTATATTTGGCTGTTATGTTATTGCTTTATGGAAGCAATGTTTTTGAAATTTCAATTGCATCATAAAGGTCAACCCTGTTATCACCATTGTAATCAGCAAGTGAAGCCTGTTCTTCATCAAGTTCATTCATTCCTATGATATATTTTGCAATGAAAATCACATCATAAAGGTCAATTTTTTCATTCATGTCAACATCGCCAGTCTGATAAACAATTGGTGTAACTGTAACTTTGCATTCATAAACAACTCCGTCAAGCTTTGCGGTTACTGTTGCTGTACCCTCAGCCTGCGGGTATAACCTGCCAAGTTCAACACGAACAACATCTTTGTTATCCGATGCCCACACTGCATCGTCATTATAGATTGAACCGCCTGTTGTTGGATCCTTATAGCTGTCATTATAAGGGTCGATAATATTTATTTTTCCAAAATAGTTTAAACTGATTTCTAATTCAGACTTTGAAAGTTCATAGGTTTCGGGGTAATCCTCAACGACAATATCCCATGCCTGAATTTCTCCTGTTGCAAAAGTTTCGTATGTGACTCTTGTTGTACCTGTTTCAATCGCCCTTACCTGATACATATCGCCGAAATATGGATAGTCTTCTATAACTGCAACAGCTTCATTTTCAATAGTTACATTCTTAGGTTCAAGTTGGTCTAAAACCTTTATTCCACCCTTGCGAATATAAAGTGTACCCATTTCCTTAACCTGGGTCTCTGTTGTTTCTTCTGCTGACACACTTGTTTCAGCAGAAACAAGATTAAATGATGTACAAGTCAGCATTGTTGCTGCTGCCATAAATCCTGCTAAAATTTTTATTAATTTTTTCATAAGATTACCTCCTTGTAATTAATGGATTGTTAAGTTAATATTATTTTGTGATGTAATCTTCTGATTTCAGAAGAACTGTGTCCGGATATGAATTTTCTTCCTGCTCAGATTGATTCCTTGAATATATAATAGCATTTTGATTTGTGTTTGTGTCAAAAATTGCGTATTTGGCAGGAAAATTTGCGTAATCGGTAAAAAAGACCCGACATTTCATTGTTATAATGAATTATCAGCTCTTTCTGCGTATTTAGTTCGGAAGCATTACCGTTGCTGTAACATTTTTATTTTCAAGATTTAAAGTAAATTCACCATTATATTGCTTTACAATTCCACGCACACTTTTTAAACCTATGCCATGAAACTTCAGATTTTTCTTTGTTGAAACTTCAGAAAGTTCTCCTTTGGAAAAGGCATTTGTAATCTTAATTATCAAAAATGATTTTACTGCTGAAATCTGAACATGAATATGTTTATCATCTTCGTTTTCTTCTGCTTCAATGGCATTATCAATAAGGTTTCCGATAATTACTGCAAGGTGAATATCAGAGATAATTGTTTCCTTTGGCATAACAGCATTAACTGTAAAGCTTATATTCTGATTTTGTGCAGCTATGTACTTGGCATTAATAACTGTATCAGCTGCTGCGTTACCCGTGTGAATATACCCTGCAGAATTTTCAAAGCCTTTTATTTCATTGTCCAGATATTCCGAAAGCTCATTAAATTTTTGTTCCTTTACCATTGAGTTAATTGCCAGTACTGTGTTTTTATAATCATGGACACTTTTGCGCCACATTGAAAATGTAGCTTCAAGTTCTGTCAGCGAATGCTCCAGAACAAGGCTTCTCTGGCCTATAAGTTCATATTCCTGCTTTTTCTGCTGTGAATCGAAAAAAAATCCGATACTTATATACAAAGTCAATATCAGCATAAGCATTACTATAAAAAACATCATAAGAACAAAATTAATTTCACTTTCATAGGTGTCGGCCTGTAAAAAGTACATTGACGCCGAAATAACAATTATAACAACTGACACAAGTGAAAATATAATATTTGCTTTGTTATTAATATTTTTATTTTTGCGTGACAGCTTTCTTATCATAGTACAGGTGATTGTCAGAACGGATTTTGAACCTAACGCCGCAACCACTCTCCCGGTTGAAAAGCCGCTGAATATATCAGAAATTGACATATCTTTTATTGCAGCAACCAATGCCGAAAATGACATATCTATTATAAATATGAGAGCATAGTATGAAACAATAATGCAAAATGCCTTGATAATATTTATTTTATGAAAAAAACACTGCGTCAGCCATATTATAATAAAAAGCAATACTGTATTAATTGCCGAAAACAATTCAATATTGCCCAGAACTATCGTAATAAATGCAATAGACACGCTCAGAAGAAAACGGTAATATTTGTGTACATGGCTGTTTTCGTTCTTTATAAAAGACTCACAGAAAATAAAACTCATAAAGCATTCAATAAACGAAACAAAATATTCTGTAATCCAGAAAAACGTTGTCATAATCTGCTCCCCCAAAATTTTGTTACCGCAATTTTTACATCTTTAATATTTCTTCTGCTTACAATTAATCTTTTATCATTATCCAGGCTCACATCAAAATCAGAAAAGCTTTTTACATATCTGATGTTTACAACTGCGCCGCTGTGAATCCGTACAAAACTGTCATCATTGATTTCATTAATTAGTTCTTTAATACTTTTCCTTACATTAAGTATATTGCCGTCTCTCAGATAAACATCACATCTTCTCTGATTGGTTTCAAAATACATTATTTCTGAAATGCTTACCATTCTGTTCTCATCAGAAGTTTTTAAAACAATGCTCTTGTCAGAACGACTTTCAATTACTTGTAACGCTGCTGTTAAAGCCGTATATAATTCCTGTCCGGCGTATTCCTTACGAATATATCTGAACGGCTGAAACTGAAAAGATTCATAGACATACTGTTCGTGTGCAGTGCAAAATAATATGAGCATGTCAGGATAATCAGCCCTGAGTTTTTTCGCCGCATCAAATCCGCTCATTCCCGGCATATCAATGTCAAGAATAACAATATCTATATATTCTTTCTTTTCTATTATAACTTTTAGCAGATGTTCAGAACTGTTAAAACAATCAAGCTGAACATTACTGTTTTTATGAATTATCCTTTCCAGAATGTCTTTTTTTAATTTATCTGTCCAGAATTCCTCATCATCACAAATCGCAATTCTAATCATCTTACCACCTCTGTAGTTATATAATACCACATACTGCTATTAATTTCAACAACTTATTTTATAACAATCGAATCATGTCCTGTGCACTTTTAAATGCGTTCATATTCGATTTTCTCTGATTTCGAAGGAAGATATTTTTTTAGAAATGTTAAGTTTATTTGAATCATAATCTGGTTCAAATTATATGAATATACTATGCAATAAAAATTTAACGATTAAATTAGTATTATATTATCCATATATTCAGCCAGATGAAAAATGTACTGTAAAAAACGCTATAAAAAGAATAGCCGAGAATTACCGAAAAAGGTAATCCTTGATTTTTTGATATCTAAAATATCAGAGCTAAGTTAATTTGTGGAAAAGTCTAAATAATAGGTACAGCAAAGCTGACCATCTTATATAAAACGGTCTTATTGATGTGAATAAATATTTGTCAGATATGATTCTGTTGTATTTTAATTGCTTGCCTGATGAACCATTTTCATCAGAAATCGTAATGCTGTTTACATTCCAATAAGTTAAGATTAAAACCGTTAGGGTTTTCTCCATTGTCAAAGTGATACTCATTTACATTCCAATAAGTTAAGATTAAAACTATTGTGCTTGTTGGTCAACCAACTCTGTGAAAAAATTTACATTCCAATAAGTTAAGATTAAAACGGTGAAGATAATATATATTATCTCACCAGTTTTAATAGATTTACATTCCAATAAGTTAAGATTAAAACTCCCATGATAATATATATGTTGTGTTTGGTGATACATTTACATTCCAATAAGTTAAGATTAAAACCGAATAGAATTATTTACTGCATTTACCGTCTCTAAATTTACATTCCAATAAGTTAAGATTAAAACTACCGCAAATTATTATTAACTCAGAAGATAAGTATTATTTACATTCCAATAAGTTAAGATTAAAACATTTAAAGGTACAGCAGCGCTCAATACACTTGACAATTTACATTCCAATAAGTTAAGATTAAAACGAAAACTGACAGTTTAGTTGACGGATATCTTATTAAATTTACATTCCAATAAGTTAAGATTAAAACTTGAAAATTCTTCCCTTACTTTTTCAGTAGGACTATTTACATTCCAATAAGTTAAGATTAAAACTGAATTATTATGACTTCGAGGTATTTAAATACGATATTTACATTCCAATAAGTTAAGATTAAAACTTCGTTGCCTCATGCCAGTCAATGTGTACTCTGCAATTTACATTCCAATAAGTTAAGATTAAAACTCTCGCATTGATATGCTGCTGAGTAGCCTTGCTTTTATTTACATTCCAATAAGTTAAGATTAAAACGAATGTTCAAGCATTGCGGTATGCCCAGCTTTCAGCATTTACATTCCAATAAGTTAAGATTAAAACCTGCTTCAAGCTCCTTGATAATAATTGCGCTGTTTTATTTACATTCCAATAAGTTAAGATTAAAACAAAAACGTGATACAATCGCATAGGAATGGAGGCGAAATTTACATTCCAATAAGTTAAGATTAAAACGGTATTGATGTAAGTTATGCACAAGGCAATATTAACATTTACATTCCAATAAGTTAAGATTAAAACCGCAGAAATCACAGGACAGATTTTTGACTCTAACACATTTACATTCCAATAAGTTAAGATTAAAACATATAACGCCTTATTCAATTTCATTATAGGAAACAGATTTACATTCCAATAAGTTAAGATTAAAACACAGCCTACAGCGATTTTTTAATTGTATTTTCCTCTATTTACATTCCAATAAGTTAAGATTAAAACGGAGAATCAAGTTGCGACATACAAAATTCTTGAAAAATTTACATTCCAATAAGTTAAGATTAAAACGACCATCGAAGACCTGTTTCAGCAGCGGTTTAACTTGATTTACATTCCAATAAGTTAAGATTAAAACATATAAGATCGCAAGTATTGCAGAAATACAGGCATTTATTTACATTCCAATAAGTTAAGATTAAAACAGTCCACTCTTTTTCTGACGAATAATAAGTGTAACATTTACATTCCAATAAGTTAAGATTAAAACGCAATGATGGTGGTTTGAAATCGCTTGAAGGTTTTAATTTACATTCCAATAAGTTAAGATTAAAACCGCAGCTGGTGTTGTTTTCTGCTGTTCGGGATTGTATTTACATTCCAATAAGTTAAGATTAAAACCAAGCTTTACTGACAGACCGCTTACGAAAATTATATTTACATTCCAATAAGTTAAGATTAAAACTGAAAGTTTTGGGGAAAGCGTTGTATTTGCTTTGTGATTTACATTCCAATAAGTTAAGATTAAAACATTAAGCCGATTACAGATTGACTTTCAAATATATGATTTACATTCCAATAAGTTAAGATTAAAACAGGAACTATGTAACATCTTTAACAATGGCGTTACAATTATTTACATTCCAATAAGTTAAGATTAAAACCTGAGTGTTTGTCTGCATATATCAACTCAGTTTCAAAATTTACATTCCAATAAGTTAAGATTAAAACAATATACACTACAATACACAAAATACCGTCCAAACATTTACATTCCAATAAGTTAAGATTAAAACAATTCCGGCTCATCAAAATATCCTTTGACTTCAATGATTTACATTCCAATAAGTTAAGATTAAAACGAACAGGAAATTGCAATACTGGAGGCTATAAAAAAATTTACATTCCAATAAGTTAAGATTAAAACCTTACAGATTTACAGACTGCGATGAAAATTATATTAATTTACATTCCAATAAGTTAAGATTAAAACGAATGTTCAAGCATTGCGGTATGCCCAGCTTTCAGCATTTACATTCCAATAAGTTAAGATTAAAACCTGCTTCAAGCTCCTTGATAATAATTGCGCTGTTTTATTTACATTCCAATAAGTTAAGATTAAAACGGAAAAGCAAAGGGAATTCACACAAAATCAACAGTAATTTACATTCCAATAAGTTAAGATTAAAACTTGACTTTTATCTTGACGGTGAACCGAGTGGTGGTGATTTACATTCCAATAAGTTAAGATTAAAACGTTGTTTGGGAGTGTTACATCGTCCCACCTTTCAACAATTTACATTCCAATAAGTTAAGATTAAAACTGATTCTGTAAAACAAAACCTCCTGTCATTTAAGGCATTTACATTCCAATAAGTTAAGATTAAAACGGGTTGTCGCCGGTTAAGTATGTTTTTTTTAACACATTTACATTCCAATAAGTTAAGATTAAAACAAAACTCTTTCCAACTTTTATCATAGATTTTATGTATTTACATTCCAATAAGTTAAGATTAAAACAGTCGATTACCTGTTAATTTCAACGAATTTAACAGTATTTACATTCCAATAAGTTAAGATTAAAACCAGAACTGGTTGACCAACAGGCACAATATATGCTCAAATTTACATTCCAATAAGTTAAGATTAAAACAACATTGACGATTACAACAAATTCAAACAGAAATTTATTTACATTCCAATAAGTTAAGATTAAAACGATACCTCTCACAAAATCTGTCATAATGCTTTTCAACATTTACATTCCAATAAGTTAAGATTAAAACTATACAGCCGGTGAGGAAAATCTTGACATACGTTAATTTACATTCCAATAAGTTAAGATTAAAACCTTCTGTTTCAGCATCGTTTGTAAGCTTAACAATATTTACATTCCAATAAGTTAAGATTAAAACGATTACTTAAAAGACAGTTATATAACGGCTCATATATTTACATTCCAATAAGTTAAGATTAAAACCAGGTCAGAGATGCTATATTAGAGGAAAAGTCAGATTTACATTCCAATAAGTTAAGATTAAAACGTTTCCCGAACACAAAAAAAACTATTACTCTTTCAAATTTACATTCCAATAAGTTAAGATTAAAACTCACTCATCACCTCCTGTTATCAACTCCTCTGCATAATTTACATTCCAATAAGTTAAGATTAAAACGGACACCCAGCGCAACCTGTTCTTTTTAGTCCGTATTATTTACATTCCAATAAGTTAAGATTAAAACCATGAACATCAGTGTCTGAAGCATACCGACGATGACATTTACATTCCAATAAGTTAAGATTAAAACTGATGCTGAATACACTCATGAGCTTGAAACAAGATTATTTACATTCCAATAAGTTAAGATTAAAACATGCTGAATTATGATGTTATGCAAGGCAATGACGGATTTACATTCCAATAAGTTAAGATTAAAACGCGAGTGTATATGGAATCTTGAAAAGGCTAAACGAATTTACATTCCAATAAGTTAAGATTAAAACTTGCACGTTTTCAGAACTATGCTTTAAATACTTACCAAATTTACATTCCAATAAGTTAAGATTAAAACGCTACCATTGTGGCGCAAGAATGGGAGGAGAAGAAAAATTTACATTCCAATAAGTTAAGATTAAAACAAACACGATACTTTTTGAACTTGTTAAAGAAGAAATTTACATTCCAATAAGTTAAGATTAAAACGCTTTCTTACTCCTGGAGGCTGAAAGTGATAACAGCGATTTACATTCCAATAAGTTAAGATTAAAACTTGATACCGCAAATGCGCTTATTGCTGACCTTAAAAATTTACATTCCAATAAGTTAAGATTAAAACCCGGCAGACTGCACACCAGCCGACCGTCCGGCATCATTTACATTCCAATAAGTTAAGATTAAAACCTTTTCCTCGATTTTCTTTTCAACTTTTGCAAATATTTACATTCCAATAAGTTAAGATTAAAACCAAGGGCATTTAAAACTTTTATTGATAATTACCAGTTATTTACATTCCAATAAGTTAAGATTAAAACTTCAAGAAAATTTGTCACCTCGTCCGGTAAATAAATTTACATTCCAATAAGTTAAGATTAAAACCAAAAAACTGAATGTAGTATATTTCCCCTGTTGACATTTACATTCCAATAAGTTAAGATTAAAACTACAATCGCAAAATATCATCATAAACAGCATCTAAAATTTACATTCCAATAAGTTAAGATTAAAACCCAACACGTTTATCAATGGGATACCGGTCAAAAAATAAATTTACATTCCAATAAGTTAAGATTAAAACTAAAAACAACTAAGAAAGGTTAAAAAGGTGAAAAATTAATTTACATTCCAATAAGTTAAGATTAAAACGGTATTTCAACAGATACAGTCAAGAACATTGCTTTATTTACATTCCAATAAGTTAAGATTAAAACAGGAACTTTGCGACATTTTTAATAATGGCGTTACCCTAATTTACATTCCAATAAGTTAAGATTAAAACGTAACCAATTGCCATTATTGCACCCCCTCAACATTTATTTACATTCCAATAAGTTAAGATTAAAACTATAACTGGTACTTATATTATGAAAGAAGGTGAAAAGGATTTACATTCCAATAAGTTAAGATTAAAACAAAAACTATCTGTCTGCTTGTATGGCACATAATAAATTTACATTCCAATAAGTTAAGATTAAAACAAACGTGCGTTGTTTCTTCAACTGCACCTTTAAAATATTTACATTCCAATAAGTTAAGATTAAAACTAAAGGGAGTTGGACACACGTTGTTGATGCCGAAAAAAATTTACATTCCAATAAGTTAAGATTAAAACTTAAAACATTTATAGTATCTTGTAAGCAACCCATATTTACATTCCAATAAGTTAAGATTAAAACCAAATTAAATTTTATGTGCCGTAAACGCCATACCTAATTTACATTCCAATAAGTTA
>DBQM01000026.1:0-3407 GCA_002305725.1 Ruminococcus sp. UBA1394
TTTGTGCGTTTAACAGCGCACGATCTTGAGCATATTATCATCTTTTCTGCTTACCATTCCGTGACGGACATCATCTGCTCTCTGGGAAATAACATTCAAATATGCTGTGAGGTTACTTGTTTTTGAAATAACTGCATCCCTGTAACCGTCCACACAGGGAATACCCAGTGTTTCGTCGGGCTGGTGAAAATCAGCGATTGAGGACAAAAGGGACGTCAGCTCCGGCAGGTTGTGAAATTTTGAAAACCGTGTTGCCAGACGGTAACTGCTTGTGTCCACATCAATCTCAAATTCCGCTGCACGTTCCGCAAACATACCTATCCATCCGTCAAAGCTTTGCAGGTCCAGCATTGCAAGTTCACCGCTCTGAAGATACTGCTGCATTATAAAAGCATCTGTAACTGAATTGGTTATCGGCGTGCCGGTTGCCATGACTACACCTTTTCCGCCATTGTTTTTTTGTATTATATGTACCTTGTCCATCATCTCCTGACACTTCTTTGAACCTTTGCTGTTTATGCCCAGCACCATATTTGCTTTTGTTTCAATCGGAACATTTTTGAAGTTGTGGGCTTCATCAATAAAAAGTCTTGTTATGCCAAGCTCATCGAAATAAATCGTATCGTACAAATCGTCGATAGCCGCTGCCATTTCAGACAGTGCCTTTTCAACTGCCTCCTTTTTCCTTTTAAGTTTTGAAGTTGCTTTGCCTTTCTGGAAAGTGAGGGAAGTGAGCATTTCTTTTTTTGCTCTGAGTTCATCAAGATAATAGTCTTTTGAAATGGGAATCTGTTCAAAGCAGCTGTATGCAATGATTATTCCGTCAAAATCCTCGTCCCGTATGCGCTCCAGCACAGCCTCACGCTTTTGCGGAGTAAAAACCTTAGGCTCAACGCAAAGGATTTTTGCATCGGGGTACATCTGCGCAAATATATTTTTCCACTGACCCACAATATTATTGGGCACAACATACATATTCTTTGAGGACAGTCCCATTCTGCGCAGTTCCTGTCCGGCAGCAATCATGACATAGGTTTTTCCCGAACCTACATCATGGGCAAGCAGCGTATTGGGAGTAAAGATGATTCGTGCAGCTGCGTCTTTCTGATAGGGGTAAAGGGTGATTTCCGGAGACATACCGGGAAATTCCAGAAAGGAACCATCAAACACTCTCCGCCTTACACAGCTGAATCTGCTCTCGAATATCCCCTGAAGACGCTTTTTTCTCTCAGCGTCCGACCATACCCAGTACTGGAATTCCTTTATCAGTTTCTGCTGCTTTTCAAGTGCTGCAACTGTCTCGGTTTTATTGATTACACGTTTTTTTCCGGAGGCATTTGTAGGACAGCTTATTTCGTCAGTTACTGATACGGTTTTCATGTTCAGTGTTTTTTCGAGTATGTGAAGCGCCTCTAATTTGCTGGTACCGTATATCTGTCGTACCCCTATACTGTGGTTATATCTTGATTTGCAGGGAATCTCCCATGTTCCTGTCAGTTCGTCGTGAATGGTTTTCCAGCTTTCGGGAGTGACTGCTGTTTCATAGCTGCAGTTATGATTTACGGGGTCGCCGAACAGATATATAATAAAATCGTCAATCACATCTGCCGGTACCCAGGGTGAGCCGAGAGTAATGTATATATCTTCTGCTGCAACTGACGGGGGCAGTACTTTCTCAATCGCTCTGATGTTATCCGCAAAATATCCGTTGTATTCTTCGTCGGCTTTCTTTGCCGTTTTCCATTTGCGCATAAGATTTCCGGACAGATATTCTTCTGCAGTTTCCCAGCCACGGTAAAAACATTCCTGCCATGTTTCCGGGTTCTGATAAATTGAACCTTTTAATGTGCAGATGACTGTTTTGTAATCTTCACCGGTGACTGATGAAATATATTCTATATCCACCTTTCCGAGAGAAGTAAGGCTGAGAATAAGAGCGTCCGGAATGCTGTCAGCGTGTACTCCCTGAGTGCGGACATCAGAATTGAAAACGTTATCCCAGTCTAACGGGAGGTCCATACAGGTTACTTCACGGACATGAGCCTCTTTTCTTTCACGTTCTTCTTTTTCCCTTTGTTCACGCTCCAGCTTTTCTTTGCGTCTGAGTTCCTCGTTCTCACGTTTCTGAGCATAATGCTTTGCCTTCTGCAGTTTTTCTATAGCAGTCTCAATTTCTCCGGAAGTATAGTTCCTGTCAATGTCTCCTGCCATCCCCAGAATTTCAAACAGCGTCAGCTGACCTTTTAATACACTATCTTTTTCATTCGCCATACCCAAAACTCCTGTACTTTTTTACTGATTTTAATTATATACAAGAGCGTGTACTGAAAATGGTACATTGAAAATTTGTAATTATCGTTTGATTCTGCAGCACTTTTATTCTTAATAATATAGAAGATGAATTCTAAATACTTTAGGAAATAAGGTGATAACAGAATATTTTCTTTCTATGTAAAGATGCTGTATTTGACAATTTTTGCACTGAATGATATAAATATTAAATGAGTGATTTGAATTGAATTCTGTTTTCATAATTATTATTATATTAGTCTTTTTACTGTAAACTTTTATATTTATTCGTTTTGTCCACCGTATATTCACATTGTGGGTTGATTTTTATTAATTAATAATATAAAATTGAACTGAAATAACGGAATATATCAAAAAAGTATATGTACAGAAAAAATTAATGGAGTGATGATTATGATCAGAAAACTAAAATCTGCATTGTCCGTACTGATTGGCGGCATTGTTCTTGCCGGTGCTCTTCCAGTAATTCCTGCTGCTGAAGTATCTGCGGCATCTGTCTGCGAGATAGACGTTAATACTGAGTACCAGACAATTGATGGATTCGGCGGAATGAATCATCCGGAATGGACCGGAAAAGATCTGACTGACGCACAGCGACAGAAGGTTTTCGGAAACGGAGATGATGAACTGGGTTTTACAGTACTTCGTATTTTTGTAAACCCTGACAGCAGCCAGTGGTCTAAAGCAGTTCCGACCGCAAAGTATGCACAGGAACAGGGAGTTAAAGTTTTTGCATCTCCGTGGGAGCCGCCGGCAGAGCTGGCTGAGTCGGGCGGCAGCAATGGAAAGCTTCATATTCCGGAATCAAATTACGCAGCCTATGCTGAACATCTTAATAATTTTGGCAGTTATATGAAAAGTCAGGGCGTAGATTTGTATGCCATTTCTGTGCAGAACGAGCCCGACTACGCTTCGGAATGGACTTACTGGTCAACGGACGAAACTACGAATTTCCTGGCGAATTATGCTGATAAGATTACAAGTACAAGAGTAATGTCTCCGGAATCCTTCCAGTATGCGCCGGAAAATGCGTCCTGGGTACCGGACGGCGGAAAGAAATTTTACACAAAGATACTTAAGGCAACACCGCACAATTA
>DBQM01000026.1:3452-70720 GCA_002305725.1 Ruminococcus sp. UBA1394
AATAATTGTGCGGTATTGCCTTAATAATGCCAGGGCATTTGCAAACTGTGACCTTTTTGGAACACATTTCTATGGTACACAAAGAGCCTGGATGGATTTTCCGGCACTTGAAAGCTGCGGCAAACCTATCTGGATGACCGAAGTATACACAGACAGCAAGAATGATGCAGATGTATGGCCTATGGCGCTGGATGTATCCGAGAATATCCATAACGGACTCGTTGTGGGAAACATGAGCGCTTATGTCTGGTGGTATATCCGCCGAAGCTATGGTCCTTTGAAAGAGGACGGAACAATCAGCAAGCGTGGTTATTGTATGGCTCAGTACTCCAAATTTGTACGTCCCGGAGATGTCAGAATCGGAGCGACAGAACAGCCTTCTGACAACGTTTATATCTCAGCGTATAAAAATGACGACAATCATGTTACTATAGTTGCAGTAAACAAGGGAACAGAGGGTTATGCACAGCAGTTTTCAATCGGAGCAAACAACATTACTAATGTTGACCGCTACAGAACCTCTGCAAGCGAAAACCTTGCTAAGACTCTAAACCTTGAAACATCAGAAAACACTTTCTGGGCACAGCTTCCTGCTGAGAGTGTTTCCACATTTGTTGTTACATTATCAGAAAAGACGATTGAACCTGATGAGAACGGCTATTACTTCCATGATACCTTTGAAGGTGATACATTCAGCTGGGAGGGACACGGTTCATCTGATGTACTTCTGAGCGGAAGAACTCCTTATAAGGGCAGCGAAGCACTTCTTGTTCAGAACAGGGAAAAGTCATGGAACGGCGCACAGAAGGCATTAAATTCTGCATTTAAGGCAGGTCAGGAGTACAGCTTCAGCGTATGTGCTGAATATCTTGACGGCGATAATACTCAGAATATAGCTTTGACGCTGCAATATACGGATTCCAGCGGTGATACCAGATATTCACGCATTGCTTCTGCAACAGCAGTTAAGGGAAATTATGTTCAGCTTGCAAATACCAATTTCAAGCTTCCCGACGGAGGCAGTGATTTCATAATATATATTGAAACAGAGAGCGGAACAAATAACTTTTATATTGACGAGGCAATCGGAGCAGTTGCCGGAACAAAAATAGACGGACCTTCTCCAATAATCTTCAATATCGGGGATATTAACAGCGACGGTGTTATTAATTGTTATGATATGATTTTTGCAAAAAAAGGACTTCTTGTAGGATTCAGCAATAATATATCTGCTTTGGCGGCTGATGTCAACCAGGACGGTGAATTCAATGTTGCTGATGCAGTGTTGATACAGAAATATATTCTCGGCATGATAACGGAATTTCCGGCAGCGGAAAAGTAATAGATACTGCTGCACTGGAAACAAAGTTCGTGAATAAATTTATAGAGTAAATAATAATCAGCCATATTTCCAAAGGGGATATGGCTGATTTCATGTTATTTAAAGGCATTGCCAAGTAATTTATGTAAAAATAATAATATACAATTAAGCAAAAGTTTGTGATATGCTATTATTCCTGTCCGTTGTCTGACCACGGGAAAATGATTTTGGTTTTTTCACCGGTGGAAAAGCGGCAGAAAAAGGTGTTTGCGGGTCCATAGAGTAAATATGTATCGCTGTCAATTATCTCAAAATACTGGATATATTCTTCTTTTCTGACAATTTCATCTTGTTCTAAAGAATCCAGTAATTCTATTCCTGCACCTTCATAATCCATGTCACTTGGAAGTTTTACTCTTTTTATTTCACATGAATTTTCTCCCTCCTTACTTATGCAATAATGAAAATCTCCGCCATAGTATTGGAAAATAGCAGTATTATCCAGCAAACCAGGCAAATCTACAAACAATTCATTGGTTTCAGAATCGTAAATTCCATAATCTGTCACCATATATTTTCCGATTGAATATGACGGCGCAATATCATTCTGTATGAAAAAATCATCCTCAATTAGCTCCAATGTTTCTTCATCATACGCATAATAAACTGATTCTGCAAAAGAAATGTTTCCTTCCATAATACAGCCCGCATATAATCTTCCGTTGCAATATACAATAT
This sequence comes from Ruminococcus sp. UBA1394, assembly GCA_002305725.1. Lineage (GTDB taxonomy): Bacteria > Bacillota > Clostridia > Oscillospirales > Ruminococcaceae > Porcipelethomonas. The sequence goes on from DBQM01000026.1 coordinate 5,512, forward strand.
CGTTGCAATAGTAACCATCTTTATTATTTGTAAAATTCAAATCGGTTTCATAATCTGTAAAATCCGTATTGATGCGGCAATATTTACTTTTTACAACTGTACCGGGTACATATTCATTCGGGAACTGCATTTCTACATGGCACATATAAATTCTTCCGTCTTCTGTAATTCCGTGTATAGCATTTTGTTCATATCTTTCCATAGTATCATAACCATGATAAAAATCATCAAGTATAAAATAATCTTCCAGATTACCATCCATATCATATTTTATAAGCGCACACTCAGCTTCAGTATCAGATTCATCAAAATTCAGACAAGCTAAACTGTAAATATTCCCCTCAAAACAATAATTTGTACGATATGTTGTAACTATTTTGCAGTCAACAGTTTCACCGTCAACATCAAGGCTCACATTTTGAATTTCCGGAATAATTATATCAAGAGTTTTGGTATTGGCATTATATAGGAAGTAATCACTTGTACTCAATCCCTCAAAATACAGTTCTTCACCGTTCCAATAAATAGTATCATTAAACTGATTCTTATATTTGCTGTTCTGATACTCTTCATCAAGCAGTTCATAATATCCATAGCCTGCCTGCGCCTGCATCTCCCTTTTATTTATCTCGTGAACCGCAACTCCTCCTGCAACGCTGCCTCCTAAAACTACGGCTGTGATACCCGCAATAATTCTGGAGGTTGCCGAATGAACCGCCTCTCCCGAGGACGCTGTTACCTGTGCCGCATTTGCCGCAGATGCGGAAATAAAGGAAAAATCCAGCTTTGATATTCTGCTGATACTCTCCGCTTCTGCACGCAGCAGCTGAGTGAGGAAAGGAATCGGAAGAACTGTGTGCAGACGGTCCTGGTTGATTTTCTCATATCTCAGAATTTCTTTTTCTATGATTTTTCGTGCCGAACTCAGACGCGACTTTACCGTACCCTCGGGACAATTCATTTCTGCGGCGATTTCTGCCAAATTCATTTCATCAAAGTAATACATGATAACCGCCTGACGCTGCAGGTCGGAAAGTTTATCCATGATTATATCCATGATGATTTTACGCTTCACCTTATTTTCAATATATTCGTCTGGCAGGGTGATTTCCTCGTCCGGCAGTTCGTTTTCCGTTTCTTCATTGCTGTCGTTGTATAAATCCGGCTTTTTCTTTACAAGATAGTTTTTGCATTTGTTTACAGCTATACGGTTTACCCACGCCTGAAAACTGTTCCTGTCCGAAAGCGACGGCAGCTTTACCGCTGCTGTGAAAAACGTTTCCTGCATTATATCTTCAGCGTCTGCTGCATTTTTGAGTATACCAAGACAGGTGAAATACACCTGCGTCCTTGCAAGCTTATAAAGATGAGTGTATGCGGAAGAATCACCTTTTACAGCTTTTGTAACTATTTTTTCTATGTCACTCATTAAGTTTGTTCCTCCAATATTTATATATTTTATTATAAAAGAATTTTCTTTTGATGTCAACAATGCCTGTAACCGCCGAAAAGCGGCAGGAAATTACTCCTTGCCGCTTTCAGCGTAAATACTGTATGTTCAGTTTTCAGTCTGTATTTTTTTGTTTTTCATCATATACATTCCGATAAGTACAGCAGCCGCAATTAACAGTATCACTGCCGCAGCAGTAAAGCCGTTTACTATACCGGAAGCAAAGTCGATGTATTCGCTCCTGCTCATCTTCTTTGCGCCGACCTGAACGATTGACGCATGACTGCTCTTAATGCCGTCAATTTCAGCATTGAGCGCAACTCTCACGATAAATGCGATAACCGCTGCAACTGCTGCTGCAATGCCCCCGATAAACATACCTTTTGAATTTTTTGTGTTTTCTGACATTTCATTTATCCCTCCGTTTTTAAAACTGCATTATTACTTCTTCTTCGGTTTCTCCCTTGTCATATGTGCAAAGGAATACGCCGTAATCATCATTTACTATGTAACGATTTGTATCAAGAAGTATTACATTTCCAGTTAATGTATTGTCAAAAGCCGTGAGAACCTTGCAGTCGTCCAGATCAATCGGTGTATTGTCAGATGCATATTTTCCTTTATATATTCTTGAAGTGCTGTTGTCCTTGATTATGGAATAATCACCACCCACATAATTTGAACTGAAATGATTGCGCAGGTCAGAATTATCAGCTGAATATGCACTTGCATTCCGGGCAATTACCTTTTCATCTTCCATATCAAATACATAGCTGTTACCCAGTAAAAATCTGCCTACAGTATTGAATGACATTTCACCATGTGTCCAGTCCTCTTCTTCAAAATCTGCACACTTGTGCCATTCGAGAGTTGAAGTGTCAAGGGCAAAAAGTGAGAAATATACATCTGTGCTTTCTTCACCGCCTCTTGTATATGAATAGGCAAAAACTTTATTTTTGTATGCTCCTGCAACGGTTACATTTTTGGCGTCTTCAGTAAGACCGTGCTCAATCTCAACCTGCGGTTCAGAAAGCTGTGTTACCGTCTGGAAGTCCGGAGAAAGCATTTCAATACCGTTATCAAATGTATCGAAGAATGCACTGCCGTCTTCTGTAAATACTACATTACCTCTTATTCTTCCGGATGCACCCGTCTGAATGATATTTCCATTTGTGTCATACCTGGTCAGGACGTCATTGTTGGTAGAATAAACATATCCGTCACAATAGAAATAACAGATATCATTGATCTCAGGCAAAATTGTTTTTGTTTCCTTTGTTTCAGTATCATATGATATCATAATGTGATTAACTTCAGATATTTTCACAGTAGCATATATTTTGCCATCTGTACCTATGCAGGCATTTTCAGCAGGATTATTCACTGGATAATGAGCAGGAGGATTCTTCTCATACTCCTTGCTCAGCAGGTCATAATAAGCGTATGGACCGCTGCTTTTTTCTGATTTTTCCGAGTCGCCGCATCCGGTCATTGAAGTGAAGATGCAAAGTGCCATTGCTGAGGCAAGTATAGTTCTGATATTCTTTTTCAAAAAATCAACCTCTTTCATATTTTATTATAAATGTGCATATAATTGCACACTATATTACCAACGAACAATGAAAACTGAAAATAATTTTAGCAGATAATAATTATCAGGTCAATATATTCCGCATAACTCTCCAAAATTCTGCATAAAAAGTCATAAATTTCAATATTATGGTAAATTTATTCATAAAAACTTTTATATGCCTCTTTAACTGCGTTAAGTTTTCCCTTTGCAATCGGAACAGGGTCAGTACAGAATTTAAGATGTACCGAATTGGAAGTGATATGTGAAATATAAAGGATGTTAACAATATAGCTTCTGTGCGGCATGATAAAATCCGGATAAACTGTAAGATTCTGACTGAACTTTTTCATGGGTTCAGTGATTTCATGAGTTTCACCGCTGTTCAGATGAATTGTGATCGTGTGACCCGATACCTCGGCATAGATTATATCACTGAGCGGAATCATTCTGAAAGCGCCGTCAACACTCTTTATGCCGATTCTTTGGTTTGTACTTAAAACACTTTTGGTGATTTCATTCATCATCTGAAAAAACGAATCCTGCTGAAACGGATTCATCAGAAAGTGTACCGGGCGGCAGAATGTACTTTCAATTACCGTTTCATTAATTCGGTTCAGAAAAACAATTGGGGCAGAGGGATAAAAGTCTCTTATTTTTTCAGCAATTTCGGTTTCTGCTGCGTCAGCGTAAACAGCTTTCAGTAAAATGAGGTCATAGTATTTAAGGGTTACTTTTTCCAGAAAAACCGACTTGTCTGTAAATGACTCAATTTCAGCACTATCATAGCGGAGAGTGCAATATTTTTGCATAAGATTTCTGATGTTTTCTGCGTATTCCAGACTTTCATCATAATAAGCAACTTTCATATATGTCAATACTCCTTGTCATATTCATATAATAGACAAGTAACATGCGGGTGCGGTTCAGATTAAATTTGGATAAAGCAGTACAATACTCAGTAAATCTTAAAGAATGGTCAAAGACATAGGAATAACCACTCAATGTCATAAAATAATTCTTCTTAAATAAGTAACAAGTTCTCTGATTAAAGGAGTCATGAAGGTTTTAATAACAATAACGGAAACGGTTGCATTTCAGCAAAAAAGACGTCTGACATATGTCAGACGTCTTTTATATATTATGATTAAATATTCAGTACTCGCTGAACTGTGAATTTTATACTTCGTATTCAACGTAAATTCCGGCTGGAAATTCATCAGTCATTGCAAGAAGATACTGCTGAAGCAGAACTGCATCGGATACATTTACCTTACCGTCGCTGTTAATATCCGATGCCGCAAAGGTTCTTGCATCAGGCTCTGTGTCGCTTAAAATCAGACGCTTCATAAGTGCAAGGTCAAACACATCTATATTGCCGCTGAAATCCAGATCGCCGGCGAGTGTTTTATTTTTCTCAGCTGTTATATCCTCACGTTCGGTGTAAATCTCAGAAGGTGCTTCCGCTTCACTGCTGTAAATACGGATAAAATCAAACGAGCCGTTAAATTCGCTTTTGCCGTTGTTGTCCGCACCCAGACGGTAAGCAGCGCTATTGTCCGAAAGTGTAACAGAATCTGCGATATCCTCCGGATTTATGGTAACCGTTCCTGCTGCGGCAGTTTCACCATTAATATCAAGTCTGCCTGTATCTCCGTCCAGAACTACACGCAGTATTGTCCATGTACCAGGTTCAGTAACCTCAGATGATGTGAGTCTTTCGGTTTTTGTACCATTGCAGAAAATAACTTCGGGTTTATCCTCATCATTGGCTGCGATAATTTTCAGATACGATTCGTCATTTCCCAGATAGAGCAGGACCTGACCGCTTTCAGTGCTTCTTGAAAGGAAAGAGAACTGCAGGTCAAGATTCTCTGTGTAAAGCAGACCTCTGTCAAGCTGAGCATAATCGCCGTTTCCGTCAAAGGTCAGTACTCCCTTTGCGCTGGTACGGTTTGCTTCCCACAGGGGATTTCCGCTTGTTGTGCCATAAGTTGAGGTGTATCTGTCTGTAAAGACTGCACTGCTGTTACTGTCAAAATCATAGGCATACAAAAGCTTGTCGGTATAGGGGAGTGCGTCTACATAACTCTGTGAGCTGACCCAGCCGTAAGCCGTACCCTTTGTGACAGTTTTTCCGCCGTCGTCGTAGTAGTCGCCGTCAACAGTTCCCTGTCCGGAAATACTGCCGTTTGACATACAGAATGCCATACCTTTTGCGCAGGCGTCATCCTTCATGGTATAATCGCCGTAAACGCATGCACTTTCAATAACTCTGGCATTTCCGCTGATATTGGCTCTTCCCATAACAAGCGCATAGTCGTCAACACGGGCTTTTCCGGAAACTACAGCGTTTTCCGCAACAATAGCATAACCGGCAACTACCGCATTTCCCGATACGCTTGCGCTGTCCTGAACAACGGCATTGTCCAGAATCTTAGCATTTCCCGTAACTTTTGCACTTCCAAGAACCTTGGCGTCCGGTGCAATGTAAACGCTGTCATCAACCGTTGCATTGTCTGAAACAAGACCTCCGCCGTTGGAGTGATTGTGGTAGGATTCCCACCAGTTGGAGCCTGTTGAAACAGTGCGTGTCTGCGGTGTGGCATTTACTATTGTTACGGAATAGGGATACTGCTGTTTATCGGTAAACGGATAATTGCTTTCGGCAAATTCTGAATCCGGACCGTATGGCAGACCCGTTTTTGTAACAGTATCAAGGTCAGGCGTTGCAATGACTGAAATATAGGCTTCGGAAAGATTTGATTCTGCCGGTACGGAACAGGTGTCACCGTCAGAGAAAAGTTCAGAATATTTGCATGAACCGTCGCTCAGGCGCTGAACGATACATGCACGCCAGTCTGCTCCGTTGATATTGGTCAGACCGTTGAGGGTTACTGTGATTGTACTGCCTGTTACATTAAGCGGAATGATATTAAGACCTGCGTGCTGGGGAGCACGTTCTGTAGGTACTTCGAATGTATTTTCCGTTCCGGCAACAGGCTCAGGCATAGTATATATCTGCTGCCAGTTCCAGCTGCCCTGATTCAGCAGTTCATTAAGTCTTGCACGGTAAGCGTCACCGTTTTTGAAGTCAAGTGCAGCAATGTGCTTTGCGTAATTTCCAAGAGTATCTTTCAGATCAGCCTCCGCAAGCCGTTCCACCATGTCCAGAGGATACTCGTCAGTCTGACCCTCCTGGAGCATCTTCTTTACAAAATCAGAGCCGTAACCGGGGAGATTGTCCGGGTTCTCAGTCAGATACTGGAGAAAAGGCCATGCGGCATAATAGTCACGTCCGCAGGGGAAAGTCAGACTTGAATTTTTCAGATATGTTTCAAAAAAGTCCGTTCCGTGACCGGTTTCGTCAGTTGAATAGTCGCTGTAGAGATACTGCTCTCTGAACCAGTTTCCCATTGCCTCCCACCATGCATATGAGTACTTGTTTTCGTTCCAGCCCAGCTGATGCGCTGTTACAACGTGTCCGAACTCGTGGGGAAGAACCCATGAGGGCGGATTATACTGCATGGAATCCACACAGCAGAACATATAGGCATAACCGCCGGAATCATAGGACATATATGCCCAGTCATCCTCCATATCGCTGAGACCGGTTCCGGAAATGTAGATGTTGGTTTTGTAGTTGTTCCCGTCACGAAGTGATAGATTGACCGACTGAGAGGGTGCAGCCATTCCGAGGTCATTCATGTAGACGTCCCAGCAGGCCTCCAGATTTTTTGCGTTGCCGGCAAGAAAATCTGATGTAACTCTTGAGGAATCGCCGCTGTTGCCCCAGATAAACTGGAAATGTTCGGACTCATAGTAATTATAGCCGCTTCCGTAATTGTAGAACGGGTCACGGACGAGGTACTGTTCTTCTGCTGAGACAGTAAAATCTGCCGGCAGCATGACAGCGGAACATGAAATTACGGTAAACAGGGATATTAACCTTTTAATATGTTTATTCATGGTATTACTCCTTTATTTATTATATCTTTACAGAACATTCTGAACTGACTGAAGATGAAAAAATCTCCTGCATGACAGTATGAACTGCCATGCAGGGAAACTTTATTATTCAATCAACATACGCCTCATAAGAGATAAGTCGTAAACATTTATTATATCATCTTTGTACAAGTCTGCAGCTTTCCAGTCAGTTAAATCACCGATGCCAAGAAGCCATTTCTGCAGCATTACAATATCAGAAATGTTGAATTTACCATCAGCATTTACATCTCCGGATATGTCAGTAACAACAGGAGTTTCTGTTGTTGTAACAGGAACGGAAGTAGTTGTTACAGTAGTTGTTGTAGTAGTTGTGACTGTTGTAATCTGAGTAGTTACAGGAGTTGTGGCAATCTGGGATTTACCGCTTCCAACAGCTGAGAACAATATACCGGTCGGGTCTTTATCAACCATGTCGTTTGCTTCATCGCTCCACTGAGCGTAATAATAAACCTGGATCTGAATCTGTGTTGTATATTCATCTTCCGGTATATCAACTGTAAATGTACTGATACCCTCCGGTCCGAGACTTTCCGGCATAGACCAGTTATCCTGTATCCATGTCTGAGAATTATTGTCCCAGTATCCATAGATTCCGCTGAGTCCTGCGTATGGAAGTCCCTGTGCCTGAATTGTTACATGAGCAGCACCGTTTGTATCGATAAGCCAGTAATTGTTTTCACTGTCGTATGTAACGGACAAAACAGATTCATTTTCGCCGGTGCTGACAGGCTTAGTGGTTGTTGAAATGGCAGTAGTTATTGTTGTAGTAGTTGTTGTAGTAGTTGTTGTGGTAGTTGTTACAGTAGTTGTTGCCGGAGTTGTTACAGGCGGTGTTACTTCAGAAAGGTCAAATCTGCCTGATTCCTCCTTGAGTTTCGACCATGCATATCTTGTAAACCATTTGTCAAAATCATTAATTACAGAAGATGAGCCAGCCATCATTATAGATGTACCGTCGCCGGGAAAGCCGTTTGGCGGAGGACCGTCTGATGCACCGTTATCGCCGTAATAATCCGGGAAACCAAAGCCGTGACCCATTTCGTGAAGCAGAATATGGCTGCTCGTCGTTCCGTTAATAAGTCCCAGTACAGAGTTATCCGAGAGTATCTGTCCTTAGTGGTAGCCATATCCGCCCATATCTATCATACCAGTAATGCCGTGCAGATACATATCATAGCGGTTGTCGTAGCTGCCGTTATAGCTCCAGTTTTTATCTGCCCAGTGAACATATCTTGAAAGATCAGTAGGTTCAGCTGGCTGGATAGCAGGTACGCTGGTATCACCCATACCACTTGAGATCATATCATCACGAAGCCAGGAATTGGTGGTGTCAGTGTAAACAACCTCGTCGGGCTGGCGGTCTTCTATACAGCTCTCATCAAGTACCGCATACCCCACTACCTTGACGTTTACGTGCTCAAACGGCCACTCGTCATAGCCAACAAGGCAATCAGTCCACTTGTTCACAGCGTCCTCCAGCATCTGTGGGAGCTTTTGCCTCTGCTCAAGGGTTATCTTTTCGTATGACTGCCAGATAAGTATATATTGCAGAGTTCCGTTTCCGGCAACTATCTGGTCGTATATAGTTGACCAGTCTCTCATTGAACCTTCACTTTCAATGCGGTTGGTCCATATCCAGTCCGCAGCCTCCCGGTAATCAGACGGCATATCTGAAAGTGTGGTTTCAGACGAAGCGTATGCTGTTAAATCAGCGGTTTCAATGGAAATTTCAGGTTTTGAAAATAATGTGCCGAAGCAAAGCAGTGCTGCCATACCTGCGGCAAGTCTTTTCTTGAATTTGCTCATTTTTTATCCCCCTTAATTAAATATTATTAGTTATATTGTATAATGCAATAAACTGAATTTCAATGACTTATCCGGATAAAATTATGACATATCACGCAATACACACCGAAAATCAGCGGAAAATTATGGCAATATCGCATAATTATTGTCGTATAGATGCGCAGTCAGATTTTTCGTCAGATTGNNGGCGTATGTCAAGAGATTTTTGTGTGATATGACGGAAAATCTGCAAGCAGATGTGCGGCAAAGGCACTAGCCGTTAATTGTGCGGTATTGCCTTATGTTTGACATGAAAAAGTACAGGTGGTATACTGAGTATAATAAAAGTTTTTGGAGGTGCAGCATGACATCTGAGGGGAAAATCGGCGTAATAATTCCGGCGGTTCTCGACCATATCGATACAGAGCTTCTGGACGGAATACATACAAAAGCCTCGGAGCTTGGTTATGATACGCTTGTGTTCACCAACGCATCAAAGTCGCAGGACTTTCACCCTGATACGGATTATATAATCGGCGAAGAAAAAATATACAGCCTTGCTGCAAATGCTGATGTTGACGGGTTTATCTTTGCAGCCGGACGCTTTATGAAGCATGAGCTTATACGCAATATATCGTCGATGCTGAAAAAAACGAATAAGCCTTGTGTTGTTCTTGCACATCCCAATGAAGATTTCCCTTGTGTTTATGCAGAACAGACAGAGGGTATCGCACGTCTGACTGAACATCTGATACTGGAGCATAAATGCCGGAGAATTTACTGTCTTACCGGTAACAAAGGTATTTACGAATCGGAACAGAGATTAAAAGCATTCCGTGATACTGTTAACGAATATGGACTTGATGAGGCAGAGTGCAGATACTTCTACGGTGACTTCTGGAGGCATAGTGCGGCGGAGCTCGCAGAAAAGATAGCGTCAGAAAAGCTTCCTGTTCCCGATGCAGTAGTATGTGCGAACGATACTATGGCATTGACACTATGCGAAGCATTGAAGTCCCACGGAATCAGAGTTCCGGAGGATATACTTGTTACCGGGTATGACGGCAATATTGATGCTTTTCTCAATTTTCCGCCACTTGCTACGGTATCCGGAAGTGAGAGGATACTTGGGGAAAAAGGAGTGATAAGACTGTCTGAGCTGATAACCGGCAAGCCTGCGGGAAATGTTAAAACGAGTGAAATAACAGTACATTTCAACAGAAGCTGCGGATGTCAGACTGATCATCCTCACACAATTCGGAATGAATTTATCTCACGTCAGCTGGAGTTCAACCGCATCTTCGGGGAATGTTTTCTGACATCTGATTTTATAGTCCGTCTGTCAAATACATCTTCTCTTGAAGAATATATCGAAACAGTGGACTCCCTTGCCTTTCTCATGCCGAAATGGAAACATCTGAGTCTTTGTATTTGTCAGGACTGGCAGGGAGATTTTGAAAATACCGATAAGCCTGAAAACGAGGACTACTCTGAAAATATGCTGCTGATGATGTCCAAAAGCCGAAACTCACCCGAATGTGCAAATGAGACTTTTCCCACGGAATATCTTCTCCCGTCACTGATGAAAAAGCATACTGCCAAATGTATAATTTTTCTGCCGCTGCATTACGGAAAAAAGGCTCTTGGATATTGTGCTGCAGAATATAAAAACGGCGGCAGCTATATTATGGAAGAACGCTGTAAAAGCTGGTGTGATTCTGTTTCAAACGGTTTAATATCCCTGCGCAATAAGCTCTATACTGACTATATCCAGCGAAAGAATGAAGAATACTCCTACTTTGACACTATTACCGGCATATTCAGTTTAAAAGGTCTTATGCATATATTTCCTGTTTTTTTGAAACAGGCTGAAAAGAAGGGGAAGTGTGTACAGGTTATTGCACTTTCATGCAGAAACACCGGTAAAGAAGATATAAACAGCCGGGGAGATAATTTCTGGACACTTGTTGCAAATGCAGTACAGATGTCATGCTCTGACAATGAAATTGCGGCACGAATCAATGAGGGGTATTTTATTATTATCAGAGTTCTGACAGAGGAATCGGAGCGTCAGCGCTGGTCAGATGAAAAGATACTGCAAGTAATCCGCATGGTGAAGAGTATACAATCCCAGTTAAGAACACTAAAGGTTCCGGATTTTGTTTATGAGTACGGCGAGGTATTTCCGGACAAGACTTCTTTTGATTATACTATTACTGAAATGATAACAAAACTGAATGAAAAACGCTCATGCAAAAGGAACAGCGACTATGCAGCAGTCCTTGCGGAGCTGCGTCTGGAAATAAGGGCGAATCCTCAGTTTGACTGGAACAGTGATTCAATTGCTGACGAGTATGGTATCAGTAAGGGATATTTAATGAAGCTATATAAGGCACAGTTCGGCATAACGTTTACAGACGATCTGATAAATGTCCGTCTGGATAAAGCCCGAAAGCTCCTTAAATCCACAAATATGCGGCTTGCAGAGATTGCTGATAACTGCGGTTACAATAATATTTACCACTTTATGCGTCAGTTTAAAAAAAGATTTGGAATGACAGCAATACAGTATCGTGACAATTCATAAATATTGCTGCTATAACCTGAATTTAAAAAATGGGGACTGAAAATAATCTGTGTAAAGGCAAAATAAATACTGCTAAACAGCCTCACCGTAAATCAGAAAAATCATAACTTTCAAGAAATTCTTTAAGTTGCATTTTCACACCACATTTCCGGCTTTCTGTCTGCCGTTCTGAGCCATTACTCCTGCAAGCTCATGGGGGACATAGGGTGCTTCAAGATAAGATATATCATCCTGCGAAAGAACCAGTTCTGTGGCTTTGGCAAGTCCGTCAAGCTGAGAAAGCTTAGTCGCTCCTACAACGGGGGAGGCTGCTCTGGTCATCAGCCATGCAAGTGCAACTTCTGTCATTGACACACCATATCTGTCTGCAACTATCTGGGTGCGGAGGATAATTTCACCATCCTGCTCTGCGGTTTTATCGTATTTGAATTTTGCGTAGCTATCTTCCTCAAGACGTTTTGAACTCTCTCCTGGCCGCCTGGAAAGTCTGCCTCCTGCAAGCGCACTGTATGGCGTAACAGCGATATTCTCCTCATGGCAGAATGGCAGCATCTCACGTTCTTCTTCACGAAAGATAAGGTTATAATGTCCCTGAATGCTTACAAATTCCGGATAGTTTTTTGAACGTGCATAGTAATTTGCCTTTGCCAGCTGCCAGGCAAAACAGTTTGAGATACCGATATATCTTGCCTTTCCTGATTTTACTGCGTTATTAAGACCTTCCATTATTTCCTCAATAGGCGTATGATAATCCCACATATGATATATGTAGAGGTCAACGTAATCCATGCCGAGATTTTCAAGACTTTTGTCAAGATAATTTTCGATATGTTTTACACCGCTTATGCCATTATCTATTTCGTCCTGTGTTCGTGGAGTGAATTTTGTGGCAATCACATAATCATCACGTTTTGCCATATCACGAAGCGCTCTGCCGACATATTGCTCACTTGTACCGTTCTGATATGCAATTGCCGTATCAAAAAAGTTTATTCCAAGGTCAAGAGCACGCTTTATTATTGTACGGGTATCTTCTTCACCGACAGTCCAGCTGTGCTGTCCCGTTTGCGGATTTCCGAATCCCATACAACCAAGACATATTCTTGACACATTCAGATCACTCTTTCCGAGTTTTGTATATTTCATGATATCATCTCCTGTTTCGTTTTTAATGTACTTAAATTATACATCTGTTCTGTAAAAATAGCAATACCTGAAATGAGTATGCAATATGGCTATATGTAGTTTTGCACCGGGTACATTGATATATTTTATAAATGGTAACCCATTGTATATAATTCCCCCAAATAATCCCTTATTTTTTATTATAGGGACATCAGCAAACTCTTTCCAAAGTATTTTGTTATATCCTTTTTCCTGAAAATAATGGAATTCTGATGCACCAACAGCAAAACTGCTTATGGAATAATCAAGCGCCTTGTCAAACTCGCATTGCTGTCTGAAATGACTGGCATGGTTTAACATATTTAGTGTCTGTTCATCACTGGTTTTCGGAAGAGTCTGCTGCGTACCGCAGTATTCACACTTTTTGACGAGGTTTCAGATTGAACAGGCGGATATGGGGCGGTCAGGAAAGACGGAAAATGGGGTTTATCAGAATAAAATTCAGGGAAAAGTTTACGTTTGTATGACTTGAAAACGGCATATAATTATGCTATACTTTTAACGGTAAATAACAAGCATTTGATTCGGGTTATCTGCTGAACTAAACAGACCGGATAACTAAATTATACAAGGAGCAAGAATATGCCATTCAGAATAATAAGAAATGATATAACAAAGGTTGAGGCTGATGCAGTAGTCAACGCTGCGAACAGTTCCTTACTCGGCGGTGGAGGAGTTGACGGAGCAATACACCGTGCGGCAGGGCCTGAACTTCTTGAAGAATGCCGTACTCTCGGCGGCTGCGAAACCGGACAGGCTAAAATAACAAAGGGGTATAATATGCCCTGCAGATACATAATACATACAGTCGGTCCAGTATGGCAGGGCGGCGGCAGCGGCGAAAAGGGGCTGCTTTATTCCTGCTATGAAAAATCATTGCAGCTTGCAAAGGAGTATAACTGTGAGTCAGTTGCTTTTCCGCTGATCTCATCGGGAGTTTACGGATATCCCAAGGACAAGGCTTTGCAGGTGGCAGTATCGGCAATAACTGAGTTTCTGTCGGAAAATGATATGGATATTACCATGGTAGTGTTCGATAAAAATGCAGTTCTGGTGAGTGAAAATATTCTTGATAATGTCCGTAAATATATTGATGACAATTATGTTGAGGAACATTCTGACAATGCAGGCAGGAGTACTTTCGTGGCAGGATTTTCCATGATCTATGAAAAAATGCCTGAAGATGTCTGCTGTGCACCTGCTCGTTTCAGCTTTGACAAACTGGACGAATCTTTTTCACAGGCTCTTCTGCGTTTGATAGATGAAAAGGGAATGACCGATGTACAGGTGTACAAAAAGGCAAATATCGACCGCAGACTGTTTTCAAAGATACGCAGTGATGTGAACTATAAGCCGAAAAAGCAGACGGCGGTAGCATTTGCCATTGCACTTGAACTTGACATTCCGGAAACACAGGATTTGCTTGAAAAGGCTGGATATACTCTGTCAAACAGTATAAAATTTGATGTTATCATAAAATACTTTATTGAAAACAGGAATTACAATATTTACGAAATAAACGAAACGCTTTTTTCTTTTGACCAGAGTCTGATAGGTGTATAAATTGTCGCCTGAAATGCGACCAGTTTTCCCTCTGTATGATGTATCATAAAGGTACAATAAAACATACGGAGGGATTTTTCTTATGAAAAAGAATTTTACAGAAATAGTATTTATCCTTGATGAAAGCGGTTCAATGGCTGATTTGAAGAGCGATACCATAGGTGGATTTAACAGTCTTATTGAAAAGCAGAAGAATGAGGAAGGCGAGGCTGTTGTATCAACTGTACTGTTCAGCAATTCAAGCCGTGTCCTGCACGACAGGGTACCTCTTGAACAAATCGGCAGAATGACAGCTAAGGACTATTGTCCCGGCGGATGTACGGCTCTTCTTGACGCAGTAGGGGAGGCGGTTAAGCATATCGGGAATATTCACAAATATGCCCGTCCTGAAGATGTGCCTGAGCATACTCTGTTTGTTATAACGACAGACGGTATGGAAAATGCCAGCAGACATTATAATGCTGACAAGGTGAAGCAGATGATAAAAAGACAGCAGGAAAAGTACGGCTGGGAGTTTGTTTTCCTTGGAGCAAATATTGATTCTGTGGAAACAGCCGGAAGTATCGGTATAGCACCAGCAGCCGCTGTTGATTATTGCTGCGATTCTGCCGGCTTTGCGGTACAGTATGCTGCTATGAGTGATGCTGTGTCAAGTGTAAGAAAGGGGAGAAGGCTGTCGGAATCAACTGAATGGAGAAGCAGTGTTGATTCCGATTACAAAAAACGAAAAAGATAAGCAATCGTATGTACATACAATTCGTAACAAGCTTACATGGCGGCACATCCTGTGAACACAGTTTATATGGAGTGCTGACAGAGTGAGATTCTCAGTTTACCAGTTCATAATGAAGTTTCCGGGGCAATATTCAGAGACAAGTCTTCATTGAATAATAAATTATTTCGAAATATTTTCTTGACATAATATGAGTATTGATGTATAATAAAATCAATAAAATATATAAAAAAACCGGAGGGATTTTATGAAATTTAAACGACTGGTATCAGCTGTGCTTTCGGCGGCAGTTTTTGCTGTCAGCCTTCCACTTGATTTATTTGCTGTACATGCTCAGGATATAACAGCTGAAACGGCTTCTGTAACAATGGTAAATGTGGAGACAGAAGAAGGTATTTTCTATGTTTCTGTAAAAAACGGCAAGGCAGCCATTGAAAACTTCAGATTTTTAAAAAGCGGAATATCTGAGTTTTATATTCCGGAAGAAATAGAAGGATATCCTGTTACTGAGCTTGGAGAAGGTGCGTTTTCCTGTGTAAATGAAGCTGAGGGAATTGTTGTTCCGGAAAGTGTTGAAAAAATCAACGAGAGGACATTCTATACTGACTACAAAAATTCTCTTAAATGGGTACGCTTTGAAAATGCGGACATGATTATTCCGGATAATCAGGAGACTGTGGGACCTTACATTGGCAGGATATACGGAAAAGAGAATTCAACTGCCCAGAGATATGCGCAGAAATACATGATAAATTTCATCGACTATGAAAAAGTCGTTAAATACGGCTCACTGACAGGCTATGCTGAGGATGGCACAGTAAGAATAACCGAGTGTGACAAGAGCGAAACTGAAGTGGTTATTCCAGAGGAAATCAACGGAATGCCGGTAACAGCCATAGAAAGAAATGTTTTTTCGGGTTTCACTGAACTTACAGGTGTTTATATTCCAGATTCGGTGAAAACAATTGAAAACTATACATTTTCCGGCTGTACTAATCTGACGGAAGTAAGACTTCCGGAAGGGCTTGAAAGAATACCTTATTCCTGTTTTGGCAATTGTGAATCACTTTCGGAATGTCATATACCCGATACAGTCACATCAATAGATTCATATGCCTTTTCAGGATGCACCTCTCTGGAAAGCGTTAATATTCCGGATAATTTATCATACGCAGGAGATAACGCCTTTTTATCCACCCCGTGGCTCTCAGAACAAACTGATGAAAACAATCTTGCTGCTGCCAACGGCGTTCTGTTTGACGGACATGGCTTTGAGGGAGAAGACCTGGTAATACCAGACGGAATAAAAATTATATGCTGCAATGCATTCAATGGAATGGAAAATATAAAGACAGTATTGCTTCCGGACAGTATTACGGGCATTGGGAATGACGCTTTTAACGGCTGTTCAAATCTGAACTCCGTTAATCTTCCGGATTCGCTGACGGAGTTTGGATACGGTGTGTTTGAAAACTGCCCGCTGATTACTGAAATCAGTATTCCGGAAAAAATAATTCATGTCAGTCCGTCCTTGTTCAAGGGATGCACCGGTCTGAAAGAAGTCAGACTTCCTGAGGGAGTGAAGGAGATTTTTTCCAATGCATTCGACGGCTGTGAAAATCTTGAACTGATAAACTTCCCTGATTCACTTGAAAACATCGGATCATACGCTTTCCGTAACTGCAGTTCACTTGTTTCTGCCGGATTCTCTGATTCTCTGGAAGTAATTCGTTCAAATGCATTTTACAACTGCACATCACTTTCCGAAATAACATTTCCGCCGGATAAGTATATCGAACTGGACCTTTATGCATTTACAGGTACGGCATGGCTTGAAAAACAGAGAAGTGAAAACGAACTGGTTATCATAAACAATATGCTTCTCGACGGCACACAGTGTACAGGAGATATTGTTATACCGGACGGCATAACAGTCATTTGCGGCTCTGCTTTTAAAGATTCAGAAATCACTTCTGTTACTCTTCCGGATTCTGTTCAGAAATTTGGGTACAGTGCTTTTAACGGCTGCAGGAATCTCACAGAATTTACAATACCGGATGGTGTTACAGAAATTGCAGGAAGTATGTTTTTTAGCTGTACATCACTGAAAAAGGTCAATATTCCGGAAAGCGTTACAGCCATAGGAGGCGGTGCTTTTGAATTTTGCGATGGTTTCACGGAATTTACAGTGCCGAAGCATATAAAGTCGCTTGGAATGGCGTTTGATTACTGCGATAATCTGAAAACTATCACTATTGAAAATCCCGATTGCTTTATTTCCCCTGACAGTGAAAACTTTTTTACCATGCCGTTTAGTACTGTGGTAAGGGGATATGCCGATTCAACAGCATACTGGTATGCTTATTACAGCGGAAGAACGTTTGAAACGATTATCGTAAGCGGTGATGCAAATGCAGACCTCACATTTTCTTCAGCTGATCTGGTTATGCTTCAGCAGTATTTGTCTAAGGCAGGCAAATTGACTGCATGGGAAAACTGTGATTTAAACGAGGATAATGTTGTGGACGTATTTGACCTTGTGCTGGCAAGAAAAAAACTTTTATCAGATGAAAACTGAAATATATCCGGGAGCGGTGAAATAACCGCTCCCTTTTGTTTATATAAAAAGAATGAAAGGTATAAAGCCTGCCGCAAAAGTAATAAAAATGCTAAGTCAGAGCGCTGTATAATGATAAAATAATTTATGACTGCTTAAGTATTTTTTACAGAGTGACTATGAGAAAACCATTATGAAAAAACAAAATCATATTGATAATTTATTAAAAATATGTTATTATATAAACAAATCTGTCAAAAAAAGGAGCAGGTTAATGGATAAACGCAAAAATGAAAACAACGATAAAATCAGACAGATAAAACTGATAATGATATTTGGTTATGCTCTGATAGTGATTCTTGCTGCGATATTTAATGCATACTTTACCATAAGAAAAAATGACATGGTACTCAAATCAAAGGTTAGCGACCTTACATATGCCCTTAATGTACAGATGAAGCTTAACATCAACACATATTTTTCAAAACTTGAATCCATCTCTACTCTGGTTTTCGGTACGGAAGAGGCAGTCAGCTACTATTCATCTGCCGAAAATGCCGATCAGTATGAGGCTCTTAACACGGAAAAACTCATCTCGGACAAGCTTTATGACCTGTGCATAATGGAAAACTATGTTGATTTTTTCATAGTTTACAGCGATGACCATACTGTGGGAAAGGTATCAAACGGGACAACTATGCTGTACGGCGATGATATTTACAACGAAATGGCGCAGACCGTTACAGGAAACCGTACCAGAGACGGCTGGTCAACAGGCTATAACGATGATTTCAGACGGATATATTATGTAAAATGCGTAAATGACAACGCTTTGCTTGTGGTGTCTTTCTATACATCAGAACTGGAAAATGTATTCGTACGTCCCGATGATATGCGTGATACTACAGTAAGACTTGTTAATGAAGACCATTATATTATGTATTCCAGCGAAAAAGGGGAGACAGGCTCAAGACTTCCTGCAGAGCTTCTTGACAGGATAGATGGCAGTACAGCTGCGTCATTTATGGACGATGATTATCTGATTACTGTCAATACCTGTGCTGACAGCTGGTATGTTATCTGCTCTGCACCCACACAGATAATCCTTGCCGAGCGCAATATTGTTATCAGATATACAATTATTATCACAGCCATCACCTCTGTTATAGCACTGATTCTCGGCACGATTCTTTCAATTCATGTTACAAATCCTGTTAACCGAATTGTCACAAAACTCAACACCCAGGCCAACATTGACAGACTTACAGGAATTTACAACAAGCTTTCCTTTGAGGAAAACTCTGAATATATGCTTAAAAATGCAGGGGAAGGTGAGCGCCATGCCATTATTCTTCTTGATGTGGATAACTTCAAGGGAGTCAATGACACTCTCGGACATGCTTACGGAGACAGAGTGCTTGCTGATATAGGCAACATTCTCCGTCTGACCTTCAATTCCTCCGACTGTCTCGGAAGAATAGGCGGAGATGAATTCTGCGTCCTGCTTAACATTCCTGCAAACAGACAGCAGGATTATATGACGCTCATTCATGAAAAATGCCGTGCTCTCTGCGACGCATTTCATAATAATTACACAGGCAGCAGCGGTGATTACAAAATATCCGCAAGTATCGGTGCTGCGGTATTCCCCGACGACGGAAAGAGCTTCTCCGAGCTTTACAGAAACGCCGACGCCGCTCTTTACTCCTCCAAGCATAAGGGTAAGGACACGTTTACCATTTACAGCGATGTAAGGGAGGAGAATGATGAAAATGTTTAAGAAAAAGCTTGTATTTCTTTCGGCGGTTATGCTTATGTTCACTTCCTGTGCGTCTGAGCCGGTAGTCATCAACCAGGAGGAATATACCGAGATTTCCCTTTCATGGTGGGGAAACGATACCCGTACTGAATATACTCTTGCAGCGGTAAAGGAGTTTGAACGGCTCCATCCTGATATCCGTGTTAAATGCAGCTATTCGGAATGGTCGGGCTATCAGACAAGATACAATATTCAGATGATGTCAGATACGGAATCTGACGTCATGCTCATAAACTTTGCCTGGCTCGACAAATATTCCGCAGACGGAAACGGCTATTACAATATATATGATCTGAGCGATACCCTTGACCTTTCTCAGTTCTCGGAAAATGAACTCAGCTTTGGAATCAGAAACGGAAAACTCAATGCTGTCCCTATTGCGCTGAACACTCAGACTGTATATTACAACAAAACTGTCTATGACAGCTGCGGCCTGGCGCTTCCTGAGACGTGGGACGATCTTTTCAATGCGGCAGAGGTGATGGGTGACGAAATATATCCCATTTCCATGCCATCAAAATCAGCGCTGTTCTTCATAACAGCATATGCCGAGCAGCAGAGCGGCAAGTCGTTCATGTCGGAGGACGGTCAGTTGGGTTTCGGTAAGGAAGAGCTTGGGATAATGCTTGATTTTTACGTCGAACTTATAAACGGCCACGTTATGCCGCAGGTAGAATACTTCGATAAGAACGATATCAGAAATGTCACCTATGCAGGAGTTGTAGCGTGGCTAAGTGATGCGGAAAATTACATGGGTCCTGCCCGCGAGGACGGCAATGAGATAGTTGTAGGAAGTTATACAGGCTGTACTGACGGAGTTAAGGGCTGGTATACAAAACCTGCGACGCTTTATGCGGTGAGCGCCGAGACCGAACACCCCGAGGAATCAGCGCTTCTCCTCGATTTTCTCCTTAACAGTGACGAAATATCTGAGCTTCAGGGGATTGAAAAGGGAATTCCTCTGAGTCGTTCCTCCAGAGATTATCTTGAACAGCATGATATGCTCAAGGGTCTTCACTATGACGCATTTCAGCTGATGAGTGCAAATATTGATTCAATGGCAATTATTCATCCTTTTATGGAGAACACCGATATGCTTGATGCATTTCAGGAGGCGTGCAACGCAGTACTTTACGGCAAGGCAGTCACCGGTGAAAAGGCAGCGGAGCTTTATGAGCAGTTTATTTCGATACTTAACGGTTAAATGCTGACCGCTTCAATCGGCGTAAGCCCGAAAAGCTTCTGCATCAGACTGATTACATCACCGTGTCCGCCGCAGCCGAAGCAGTGAAAATTCCTGTCATACAGCTTGCAGGAGGGCGTTCTTTCGCTGTGAAACGGACAGCAAACCATGTTGCTTCGGTTCACTTCCAACCCGTAATGCCGTGCCGATGAGGGAACGTCCACAAGCTTCTTTACTTCTTCAAAAATTGTCATAATACTTCCTTTCACAAATAGGTGAATTCGGGTGATTTTTTGCACTTTTTTATACAAATAAGAGGAAATGTATCTGAGATTATCCGGATGAATTAATCCTGGATGAAGGAGAACTGCGGAAAATTTATTACGGATAAAAATTATCTTTCTGAACCGTCAATAAAGGAGGTTTTATAATTGGTCTTTACTGTAACTTTTAATCCCGCAATTGATTATGTGATGCATACTGATGAACTGCAGACGGGAAGCGTGAACCGTTCCCGGTCGGAAGAAATATATTTCGGCGGAAAAGGCATTAATGTTTCCATTGTTCTGAGTGAACTTGGGATAACATCAAAGGCGCTGGGTTTTGCAGCAGGCTTTACCGGAAAGGCAATAGAAGAAGGCGTTCGGAATATGGGTGTGGAAACAGATTTTGTTCACCTTGAAAGCGGTTTTTCCAGAATCAATGTAAAAATCAAATCGGATGACGAAACTGACCTCAACGGTCAGGGACCGATTATCAGCGACACGGCAATATCAGAACTCTATGAGAAACTGGACAAGCTTAAGGAAGGTGATACTCTTGTTCTTGCAGGAAGTATTCCGGATACCCTGCCGTCCGACATTTATGAGAAAATTCTTGCACGCCTTTCCGGAAAGAAGATAAAGACAGTTGTTGACGCAACAAAGGAACTGCTTTTGAACGTTCTGAAGTATAAGCCCTTTCTGATTAAGCCCAATAATCATGAGCTTGGAGAAATGTTCGGCTTAACTCTGACGAGTGAAGAAGAGATTGTAAAATACGCCGGAAAGCTGAAAGAAATGGGGGCGGAAAATGTACTGGTTTCCATGGCAGGAGACGGTGCGGTCCTTCTGGATGAGCACGGCGCTGTGCACAGATGCGGAGTCTGCAGCGGAAAAGTGAAAAATTCCGTGGGTGCCGGAGATTCCATGGTTGCAGGATTTCTTGCAGGCTCTGCGGAGGGTGACTATGAATACGCTCTTAAGCTTGGTACTGCCGCAGGTGGTGCAACGGCATTTTCAGACGGTCTGGCAAAAAAAGAGGATATCTTCAGACTGCTGGAGCAGCTTTAAGGTATCTGATAATAATTTATTTTAAGAAATGTGAAATTTACCGATTCTCAGATTTTGTGTCCTTTTTATGATTTTTTTAATCAAATATAGTTAAATGAATATAATATTCGTGCTTGTGTTGAAAAATCTTTCGCTTTATGCTATAATATTGTTATAATGTCACGAAAGGAAACGAATTTATGAAGAATAAATCATTCAGATATATTGGAATTATTTTGTCAATGCTTATATTGATGTCAGCCTGTTCTGAGAAAGAAACGACTGAGAAAAGCAGTTCAGAGGTGACAAGTGTTTCAGAAACTGATAACCAGAATCAGACTGTAGAATTAAAAGTATGGGCGGAAGAATATGATTTTGACCTTATGAACATGATGATCGAAAGCTTTAAGCAGGAATATGCAGATGAGGCATCATTTGAAATTACAATTGAGGCAAATTCAGAAAGTGAAACCAAAGATAACGTTTTAAGCGATGTTCACAATGCCGCAGATGTTTTTCTTATACCTGATGACCAGTTAAGCGTAATGGTTGCTTCGGGGGCTCTTGAACCAATACCTGACGCTGAGGCGGTAAGCAGCAGGAATACTCCTGAATCATCTGAATCCGCAACAATTAACGGTAAAATGTACGCATACCCTGTTACTGCGGATAACGGTTACTTTTTGTACTATAATAAGAAGTATTTCAGCGAAAAAGACGTGCAGACTCTTGACGGAATACTTGAAATTGCAAAGAAGAACAAGAAAAAATTCTCTATGGAACTGACATCGGGCTGGTATATGTACGCATTTTTTGGAAATACCGGACTTGAAATGGGTCTGAATGACGACGGTGTAACAAATCACTGCAACTGGAATTCCACAGAAGGTGAAATCAAGGGAACAGATATTGCCAAAGCAATGCTTGCAGTTACGAAAAATTCCGGTTTTGAATCGAGGGAAGACGGCCTGTTTGTCGAGGGTGTTGCTGATGGTTCGATTATTGCCGGAATAAGCGGCGTGTGGAA
This sequence comes from Ruminococcus sp. UBA1394, assembly GCA_002305725.1. Classification (GTDB taxonomy): domain Bacteria; phylum Bacillota; class Clostridia; order Oscillospirales; family Ruminococcaceae; genus Porcipelethomonas. Next base: position 28,292 of record DBQM01000026.1, read on the forward strand.
TTCTGTGGACGTAAAAAAGTCCTGGGGTGATGATTACGGCGCCTGCAAGCTGCCTACCTACACCTGCAACGGAAAACAGATACAGATGGCGTCTTTTACAGGCTATAAAATGGCAGGCGTAAACTATTACAGCCAGAACAAGGACTGGGCATATAAATTTGCTGACTGGATATCCAATGAGGAAAATCAGAAACTGAGATTTGTGGAAAGAAATCAGGGACCTTCCAATATAAATGCGGCTGCATCTGACGAAGTGACCGAATCACCTGCAATAAAGGCTGTTATAGAACAGTCGGAATTTGGCGTACTTCAGAGAGTGGGCAATAAATTCTGGGACCCGTGCGCTGATTTCGGAGCAGTAATGGCTGCCGGAAATCCTGACAATATTGATTTGCAGGAGCTTATGGACAAGCTTGCAAATGGTATCTCGGCTGCTATAACTGAATGATGATATCGGGGAGAGGTGTTTATGAAGATAAAAGGCAGTATTAAAATTTCTATTCTTTTAATAGTACTTATTCTTGGGGGCGTCTCTGTATTTTCAAATGCAGTAGCAATAAAAAATATAAAAAATGTAAATACAAGTGCTGAAAAAATTACTGATGAATACATGGTGAGCATTTCGAAGCTTAATGATATCCGGACTATAACTCAGGAAATACATAATATGTCACTTTCTCATATTGTTGCAACTGATTTTGACACAATGCTTGATATGGTAGAAAAAATCCGTGAAAGCGAAGATTTGTTGAATTCAAAGCTTGAGGAATATAAACAGTATATGTCAGATTCAAAGGATTACGATTCGCTTAAAGAAAGTGTTGATAACCTTGAATACTATATCCCGGACCTGCTTGCATACAGTGCGGCCGGAGACAATGAAAATGCGTATAGCTGTGCAAATAACCAGATTGCTATGTATGCCGATGAAATAAGCGATAAAATATCCGTAATAACTGAAAACACCAGTCTTGAAACAGAACAGGCAAGAGCAAGTCTTTCTGAGGTTTACAATGATTCAGTAGTTATGAGCCGTACAATTATTGCTATAAGTGCTGCCGCATTTGCCTTTGCTGTTGTTATTGTACTTTTCAGAGTTGCAAGACCGCTTTCTATTGCTACGAAGGGTATGAATGAAATTATCAGAGACATTGACAACGGACAGGGTGATCTGACGAAGAGAATTAAAATAGTTTCGAATGATGAGATTGCGGCTCTGGGCATTGGAATAAACAAGTTCCTTGAAAAACTGCAGAATATTCTCAAGGTTATATCTGACAATGCTCAGAATATGGAGGCTGTAGTTTCTGATGTTATGGTAAGCGTTGACACATCAAATAAAAGTGTTGAGGACGTTTCCAATGTTACAAATGAGCTTTCAGCCACTATGAATACTATGTCAGAAAGTGCATCTGTTATCAATCAGAGTACATCTGATATGGAAGAAAAGGTAAATGCAATTGCCGACAGGACTAATACCATCAATGAATACAGCAAGGAAATGAAAGTCCATGCTGATGAAATAGAACTGTCAGCAAGAACAAACATGGAGAACACTACCAAAAAAGTCAACGATATGCTTACCATACTTAAAAAAGCTATCGAGGACAGCGAAAGCGTAAACGAGGTCAGCGCTCTCACTAATGAAATTTTAAGCATTGCAAGATATACAAAACTTCTTTCGATAAATGCCTCCATTGAGGCGGCAAAAGCAGGGGAGGCTGGAAAAGGATTTTCAGTTGTTGCGTCTGAAATTGGTTCTCTTGCCAATTCAAGCCGTGAATGTGCTGACAAGATACAGCGTATAAATGAAATTGTTATCAATGCAGTTACTAATCTTTCGGAAAATTCCGGTGAACTGGTTGAATTTATGTCGGCATGTATTCTCCCGGAATTTGAAGCGTTTGTTAAATCCGGAGAAGAATACAGAAACAAGGCAACATTTATTGAAAATTCCATGGATGAATTTAATGAACGAATTATTGAATTTCAGCATTCAATGATTCAGATATCCGAATCAATTGACAGTATTGCTAATTCAGTAAATGAAAGTGCCAAGGGCGTTAATATGGTAACTGAAAGAACCAATATTCTTGTTGACGATATGAACAGGATAACTGACAAAATGGACGTTAATAAAAATATTTCTTCGTCACTTAAGGCTGAAACAGATGTATTTGCTAAATTATAACAGAAATAGCTTAAAAGCAGGCTATGAAATAAATAGCGGAAAGGATGAAAGACTGATGTCGTTCTGGTTGTTGAAGTATAACAATCAAGCTTAACACGGTAAACCGGATAAGCCTTTGTTTCGCCGTTAAGAGTAAGTATTTTTTTGTAAGGTTTTCGGCTTTACAGTCGAACGAAGGCTTTCATCAAATAAATTAATTTTTATAACTCGTAATTTCTTCATAATAAGTATTGTATTCATCATAAACTTTAATATTACAGATATCATTTTTGCCTTGATCCTACACTGTTGTTTTCCAAGGAACAATGGTGTGCTCATGCGAAACCTATATAATATCCAAAAAATCAAACTCTATACTTTAGTTTTGCGAACGAAAAAAGCGGTTTGGGACTGTCTTGGATTATTTAATTCTGTGTTTTAATATCATTTTCATATTTGTTGTGATTCAAATATGCCGGACTAACGATATTTTTATAAACAACAATTTTTACATGCTGTCATACTATATAAATAGTGTGGCAGCATTATTTTTTTATTCTTTCAATCCTGCAGAAATGTTTTTTATCGGCATACAAATTAACAACAGGTTATATTTTTGCATATTTCCATCCCATCGTAACAGTTTATCAAAAAATTCAGTATATATCGTTTGTTTGTGAAATTGATGTAAAAGTTACTTTGCTGGATAATCTCGATTAAAAAAAGTCAGACATTTTACTCATTTTTCATTAAAAAAAGATAGCTGAGTTTACAAACTGTATGATAAAATGTAACGGTAAACTTAATTCGATACTTTACAAAACGTTTTGAAGAGTATTGATTTAAAAGAGAAAAGGAGTTTTAAAATGAAAGCTAAAAAAATGTTTGCAGGTCTTATGGCAATTGCTATGCTCGGCGCTGGTTTTACAGGCTGCGGCACTTCAGAGAATTCTTCTTCATCTTCTTCAGAAGGCAAGACAAATGCAGAGTCTTCTGCTGATTCAAAACAGTCGGATAATTATGCAGATACAATAACACTTGTATGGTATCCGAATGAGTCTGCTGAGGATTATGACGCAGCAAGAAATGAAGTCGGCAGACTGGTTGAAGAGGCAACAGGAAAAAAGGTTGAGCAGAAGCTTACTACGGACTATGCAATTGCCATTGAATCTCTTTCCAATGGTACGGCACAGATCGGATGCTGCATGGGTGCAGAAGGATACATCCAGGCAAAAAACGCAAATGATGCTGTAAATACGCTGTTTGTACAGTCCGGCGAATCGGGTACGCTTGATGACGCTCTCTATTACAGTTTCTTTGCAGTAAAGGAAGAAAATGCAGACCAGTATAAGGACGGCGATTCCTACAGCATTGACAACATCAAAGGCAAGAAAATGTCTTTTGTGTCAAACAGTTCCACTTCCGGATTTAAGGTTCCTACCAATCAGATAATCTCTCATTTTTCCGGAGACAACTTAATCGTAGACGACCTTCTTGAAGGTGGCAGCGACGCTTTCTTCTCCGAGGTGCTTTTCGGCGGTTCGCATCAGGGTTCTGCATTTAATCTGCTTTCAGACAAGTGTGACGTTGCTGCGTTCTGTGACATTGAGCTTGCACCGTATGTCACCTGCACAGACGGTGAAGCGGCAGCAGCAGGCTCTGTTTATACAATCAATGATGATGCAAGCGCACCGTTTGATACTGTGACTGGTTCAAAGTTTACAGTAATTCAGTCTATCCCGGTGCTCAATGGTCCGTTTGCCTATAACGGCGATACACTCAGTCCGGAGGATGTGCAGTCAATTCAGGAACTGTTTACATCCGAGGAAGTTGCCAATAATGAATTGATTTTTTATCCGGAAGGCAGCATGGGACTGCTTGAAAAGGAATCGGATAAAATGGGCTTTGTCAAAGTAGAGGATTCATGGTACGATCCGATCCGCAACATGGAATCCTGAGGAGAGTATATATGCCGATTCTTGAATTTCAGAATGTAAGTAAGGTTTATAACAATACTGCAAAAGCGCTTGATAATGTTTCCTTTTCAATTGATGAGGGTGAATTTGTATCAATAATCGGTCCGTCCGGTGCAGGAAAGTCAACTGTTCTGAGGTGTATCAATCGTCTGATAGACGCAACCTCCGGCAGTATTGTATATGACGGACAGAATGTTATGAAGCTGAAAAAACGTGAGTTAAGACAGGTCAGAACAAAAACAGGCATGATCTTTCAGCATTACAATCTGGTGGACAGGCTTAGCGTAATTGAAAATGTACTTCACGGCAGACTGGGACAAAAATCCACAGTCTGTGGTGTTTTAGGGGCATACAGCGAGCAGGAAAAGGAACGTGCCTTTGCCATTTTAGATGAACTCGGACTTGCTGACCAGGCGTATAAGCGCTGTGATGAATTGTCCGGAGGACAGAAACAACGTGTGGGTATTGCACGTTCAATCATGCAGGACCCTAAGCTGATTCTCTGCGATGAGCCGATTGCCTCCCTTGACCCGAGAGCGTCAAAAGTAATAATGGATCATCTTCAGAAGATAAACTGTGAAAGAAAGATAACCTGTATTGTCAATCTGCATCAGGTCGATGTTGCGCTGAAATATTCAGAAAGAATTATCGGTGTTTCAGCCGGAAAAATTGTCTTTGACGGAAGACCAGATGAGCTGACAGACGATAAGATACACGCAATTTACGGTTCAGACGGCAGCGATCTGATAACTGATATACAGGGTGAAAAATCATGAATGAAAGTGTAAAAAAAGTATTTTTCAGACGTAAAATAACATATTTAGTTATCTTTGCGGCACTGATAGCAGTTTATATTATTTCCGCTTCTGCAACTGAATTTCATTTAAGTGAGGGACTTGCCTCATTTCCGAAAGCAATGGCATGGATCGGACATAATCTCATGCCAGATGAAAAGGCAATGAAACGTTTTCCGAAGATACTTGATAAGCTTATCGAAACGGCTCTGCTTTCAGTTGCAGTAACAGTAATTGCGGCAATATTTGCTTTCTTTTTCAGTCTGTTCGGCTCTAAGGCAACGGGATTCAATGGAATTGTAAACCGTATTGTCAGAATCGTTGCGGCGTTTTTCCGAAATGTTCCCGATGTTGTATGGGCAATGCTGCTGATGTTTTCTTTCGGACAGAATATCCTTACCGGCTTTTTCGCTCTGTTCTTTACAACCTTCGGACTGCTGACCCGTGCATTTATAGAAACCATAGACGAGGTAAGTGCAGCGGGAATAGAGGCGCTGAATGCCTCGGGAGCAAACTTTATCCAGACAGTTTTTCAGGCAATAATCCCGTCGGCAATGCCGGGAATAGTAACATGGATACTTTACATGATTGAAACGAATATCCGTAACTCAACACTTATCGGTATTTTAACTGCAACAGGAATAGGCTATCTTTTCGACCTTTATTACAAAAGACTGGATTTCAGTTCAGCAAGCTTAGTTGTGGTTTCAATTATTGTACTGGTTATTGCCATTGAGCTTGTTTCAAATCTGATAAGGAGAGTGATTTTATAATGGAACAGACAGCTTCTGTTCTTACACAATGCGGCGGAGTATGCAATGCAAGGCGGAAACGCAGCGGCAAAATCAAAATCGGAGTTCACAGCAAAAGCAGCAGCGCTGTAAAAATTCTTGTTGCAGTACTGCTGGGACTTACAGTCTATGCGTTCATCTCCTTTGATTACAAGGAAATTGTTCTGAGCGAGGCAATTTCAGCAACCCTCAGAAACGTTAAAACTGTTTTTTTAGAACCCCGACTTTCTTCTGACACATTCAGGAATGTGATGTATCAGTTGTTCGTGACATTTTGTCTTGGCACTCTTTCAACTATTTTCGGCGCAATTGCCGCTTTTTTCTGTTCACTGCTTTGTGCTAAGAATACAGCACCGTCCGGTGTGGCGAATGCTGTAAAATGTGTGATTGCTCTGATAAGAGCAGTCCCTACAGTTTTGTGGGTGCTTATTTTTGCAGTATCAGCCGGACTTGGAAGTGTGGCGGCGGTTATTGGTCTTACATTTCACAGCTTTGCGTATCTGACTAAGGTTTATGCTGAATCTATCGAGGAAATAGACGACGGCACAATCGAGGCACTTCGTGCCAGCGGTGCAGGGTTCTGGCAGATAGTTTTTCAGGCTATCGTACCGGCATCTTTAAGCCGCATGGTTGCATGGACATTTATGAGGTTTGAGATAAACTTTACAAACGCAATTGCAGTTGGTGCGGCTGCCGGTGCAGGCGGCATCGGTTTTAATCTGTATATGGCAGGAAGCTTTTATTTTGATCTTCACGAAATGGGTATCCTTACATATATTGTCGTTATTGCTGTAATACTTCTTGAAATGTTCTCAACCAAAATCAAGGAAAGGGTAAAATAATTTTTAAATGGAAAAGAAACGATTATTTAAAATTCTTTCCAGGGCTGAAAGTACTGATGTAATACAGCTTGGAAAGAAAATTCAGAATAAATATCCTGTTATGGTGATAAAAAAGCCGGAAAAGGCACTTGCGATGATAAAAATGCGTGAACCGGTGCAGAACAGTCTTTTTTATCTCGGAGAAGTTATCATATCCGAGGCGGCGGTTTCAATCGACGGAACAGTCGGCAGGGCAGCGGCTATGGGAGATGATTTTGAAAAAACGCTGAATATGGCGGTAATAGATGCAGCCTGCAACAAGGGCGTTTTTGAAGATGAAAATCTCCTGCTTGAATGGGAAGCAAAGCAGAATGAACTTACAGAGAAAGAAAATGCCATGCTTCAGAAGACAAAGGTGGATTTTCACTCTATGGATTCGGAGGTGACAGCATGAACACTCTTCACCAGTTTGATGAGGTATTTGATACTCAGAGGGTATTCCGCAAGCTGCTTGAGGCTATGTCAAACCCGGGAAGAACGGTTTCGGTATCTGATGAAAAGGACAGGCTTTTCGGGGACTTTCCGTCAATTCTCGCAGTTGCAGTAACCCTCCTTGACAACGAGGTAAGCTTTAGCACTTGCGGCAATACAGAACTGAAAAATGACATAATGCTTGTGACTCTTTCTCCGGAATCAGATACTGAATCGGCAGATTACATTTTTGTCACAGATACAGATATGCTTGCAGAGGTTTTTGAAAAGGCAAAATGCGGAACGCTGTCCGGACCTCACTGCTCTGCGACGATTATTATTCGTGATAACGGAAATAAGTGCGGTAAAGTTCGTCTTTACGGTCCGGGGATAAACGGTGAAACAGAGATTTCATGCCCGGAAACCTTTTGCCTGGCGCTTGAACTGAGAGACGCTCAGAATTATGAATATCCGCAGGGTGTGGATATGATTTTTGTTTCGGACAGCGGTGATATTACTGCTGTTCCAAGACTTGTGAAAAGGAGAGAAAGCAATGGCATATGTTGCGGTATCAGGCGGTGAAGAGGCAATTGAGGCGAGTATTCGTCTGCTTGATTATTACAGAAGCGGTACAGACAAGGATCTGGAGCTTGACGCACTTGTACATAAATTCGGACTTCTGATTGAAAAGGTAATGAGTGAATCGGGACTTTATGCAAAGGAGTATGCGGCACTTGCATTAAAGCAGTGTGAGGGTTCGGCGGAGGAGGCAGTCTTTCTGCTGAGAGCCTATCGCTCGACACTTAAAAGAAGTCATTACACCAATGCAGTCGATACCGGAAAAATGCGTATTATCCGCAGAATTTCCGCCGCTTTCAAGGACATTCCCGGCGGACAGCTTTTAGGTGCGTCCTATGACTACACTCACCGCCTTATTCACTTTGAACGTGAAAATGAAAACGCCTCAGAGCTGCATGAACATTTTCATAAAATACTTGCAGAACAGACGCCGGAAAAGGTTCAGTCATGCGGACGAGTTTCTGATATGCTGAAAGATGAGGGACTTATCAACCGTTTCCCCGAGGACAATACAGAGCCTTATGACGTTACTGAAAAGCTGCTGGAATTTCCGGCACCCAGAAGTGCACGTTTACAGACCATGACAAGAGCGGATACAGGCTTTCTTTCCGGTCTTGCGTATTCTGTGCTGAGAGGATTCGGACAGGTTCACCCGACTGTCGGCGAATTGCGAAGCGGTTATATAGAACTTGAAATTCCGTACCCCGATTCAGATGATACAATTTATCTGGGAGAAATTCTTATTACTGAGGTTGAGGCGTTTGCACAGTCGGAGGATAAAGACCAGTTAAAGCTTGCCAGCGGTTATGGAGCAGTTTTCGGCAGAAATGAAAATAAAGCAATTGCAATGGCTGTCATCGACCGTGAACTTGAACGGGGCGGAGATTATGCGGCACAGGACGAGGAATTTGTGCTTACCCACGGAGACTGTCTTGAAATGAACGGTTTTATTTCACATCTCAAACTTCCGCACTATGTCACATTCCAGTCAAAGCTTGACGCAGTAAGAAAAACACGGAGGAAACAGGAAAATGAAGAGTGCTGAAAATTATAACTACGCATTTCTGGACGAGGGTTCAAAGCGTGAAATACGCAGATGTGTTCTGAAAGCTGTTGCCATACCAGGCTATCAGGTGCCCTTTGGTTCAAGGGAACTGCCAATAGGCAGAGGCTGGGGGACAGGAGGTATTCAGCTTACTCTTTCACTTATCGGCCCTGATGATACGCTTAAAGTTATCGACCAGGGAAGTGACGAAAGCGTCAATGCGGTCAATATAAAAAAGTTTGTACGGCTTACTACAAATGCGGAAGTCACTTCTGATACCCGCAAGGCAACCCTTATACAAAGCCGTCACAGAATACCGGAAATCCCTCTTGAAAATAATCAGATACTGATTTTTCAGGTGCCTATCCCCGAACCGCTGAGAATAGTCGAACCGAGAGAGGAAGTAACCAGGAAAATGCATGCCGAAAAGGACTATGCACCCATATGGTTACAGCTTTATGAAAGTATTATACGATACGGCAAAGTAACTATTTCAACGGAATATCCCTGTACAGTCGAGAACAGATATATCATGAACCCAAGCCCGATACCGAAATTTGACAACCCGAAGCTGCATATGTCAAAGTGCCTTTATCTTTTTGGTGCAGGACGTGAAAAGAAAATCTATGCAGTTCCTCCGTATACCAATGTTGTGTCGCTTGCCTTTGATGATGTCCCCTTTGAACGTGAAAGCTTTAAGGGGAAAAAGTGCAGACTTTGCGGAAGTACGGATACTTATCTTGATGAAATCTTTGATTCGGAAACAGGGGAGAGGTTTTATCAGTGCTCTGATACGTCATATTGCAGGGAGGTGCGTCTGAATGCAGCTGAATGAAAAGCCTGTTCTGCAGGTGAAAAATCTGACGGTGCGCTACGGCGACGGCTGTCCTCATTGTCAGGAAAAGCTCGAAAAAAACCGCTGTACAGTCTGCGGAACGGTCTGGGCGGCAAATGATGTTTCAATTGATGTTTACCCCGGAGAAGTCCTTGGCATTGTAGGAGAAAGCGGTTCGGGAAAATCCACTCTTATGCAAAGTCTTTACTTTGACCTTGAGCCGACTTCGGGCAGTGCGTTTCTCAGTGGTTATCATAACGGCGAAGACAGCATATGGAATGCAAGTGCCGCAGAAAAGAGAAATATAAAAAACTGTGTAATGGGTATGGTTTATCAGAATCCTGTCCGTGGACTGCGAATGGATTACTCCGCAGCGTCCAACATTGCAGAAAAGCTTATTGCCGCCGGAAACCGTGAAGCAGGCTTTATGACGGAGCGTGCAAAGGAACTGCTGACGTCCGTTGAGATACTTACTTCAAGAATGGGTGAAGCACCGAAGAATTTCTCCGGCGGAATGCAGCAGAGAGTACAGATATCAAAGGCGCTTGCGAACAATCCGTCAATACTGCTCCTTGACGAAGTCACAACAGGACTTGACCTTTCGGTACAGGCAAGAGTGCTTGACCTGATACGTCGTATAAGAGCACAGTACGGAATTTCGATACTGCTTGTTTCACATGACCTTGCGGTAATACGAATGCTTGCGGACAGAACTGTTGTTATGCTGGACGGCAGAATTATTGAAAGCGGTCTGACAGACCAGATTTTAGAAGACCCTCAGCACGCATATACACAGCAGCTTGTACACTCGCTGCTGTAACAGGAGGAAAGTATGATTGCAATAAAAAACGGACGAATCGTTACGCCCGATGAGATAATTGAAAATAAAACGCTTTTAATTGATAAGGACCGTATCGTCAGTATATGTGATAAAATAGTAGGGGCGAAAAAGGAGATAAATGCACACGGCGGATATGTTATGCCGGGATTTATAGACGTTCACTCTGATAAAATAGAACAGTTTGTTTATCCTCGTCCCACAGCACGTTTCCCCTTTGAGCTTGCTTTAAAGGAATGTGAAAAGGAACTTCTCCAGCTTGGTATAACTACGATATATCATTCGTTTTCATTGTATAAAGACGAGCTTCTCGGAAAAAGTCCCCTTCGCACAAAGGAAAACGTACTGGAAATGGCAGAACTGATAGCGGATATACATAAGCGACGTCATCTGATACATCACCGTTTCCACCTAAGAATTGAAATTGACAACATTGAGGCGTATGACATTGCTAAGGAAATGATGGAACGTGGACTGGTACATGAAATCTCCTTTATGGACCACACTCCCGGTCAGGGACAGTACCGCAGTCTTGAAGTCTACCATGATACTGTTGACAAGTATCACGGCATGGAAAACGAGGGCATGACCTTTGATGAGGTTCTGGAGTACCACAAAGGAAAGGATACTCTTTCTTTTGAGCAGTTAAAAGAGCTTGCCGATATGGCGCATGAAAGAAATATTACCGTTGCGTCCCATGATGACGATACTGTGGAAAAGCTGAAAGTAAATCAGAAACTTGGAGTTGACATAAGTGAATTTCCAATCACAGAAGACACCGCAATGATTGCTCACAACACGGGCTTTTACACAGTTGCAGGCGCTCCGAATATACTGCTTGGCGGTTCTCATTCCGGAAATATGTCGGCGGCTGACGCCGTTGTGCATGGCTGTGCAGACATTCTCTGCTCCGATTATTTTCCCCAGGCAATTCTGCAAAGTCTGTTTATAATGCGTGATAAATATGATCAGCCACTGCCGGAAATGGTGAAAAAAGTGACTCTGAATCCGGCAAAGGCAATGAAAATCGACAGGGACTATGGCTCAATTGAAAAGGGTAAAAAAGCCGATATTGTTGTTGCGGATATTGTGGACGGTTACCCTGCTGTTACCCATGTTATGGTTGACGGAAAGCTTGTGTCAAAGGTCAAATACAGGAGGCAGACGGTATGAACATTCTGAAAATAAACGGTCTGACAAAGAATTTTTTTCTGCATAATGCAAACCGTGAGATACATTCCTGCCGCAACATAAGCTTTACTCTTGATGAAGGAAAATTCCTCGGAATAGTCGGACGCTCCGGCGCCGGAAAATCCACCATATTAAAATGTATTCACCGTACATATATCCCGACAGAGGGCGATATAATCTACAACAGCAAAGCGTTCGGAGAGATAAGTCTGGCTTCTGCGACAGAACGTGAAATACTGTATCTGCGCAATCATGAGATAGGATATGTTTCGCAGTTTCTGAATGTCATGCCGAGAACCACTGCAAAGGAACACGTTATGAATGCGCTGACGGAAACAGGTCACAGCGTTCATGAGGCAAAGGAAAAGGCTGAGAAAATGCTTGATTATTTCCGTCTGCCCGAAAATCTGTGGGATATTTACCCCAACACATTTTCCGGCGGAGAGCGTCTGAGACTTAACCTTGCTCATACCATGGTAAAGCGTCCCCGTCTTATGCTGCTGGACGAGCCTACCGCCTCTCTTGACGACCAGTCAAAGCTTCTGGTGCGTGACATGATTTTAAGTCTGAAAAATGAAAACACAAGCATGATTGGGATTTTCCACGATTTAAAGTTCATGGACGGGCTCTGCGACAGCGTATTTAACATTTCGGAGGGAACATTTGAATGATTAAAGCTGATATGCATATACATTCCACAGTATCGGACGGCAGCTTTACAATACCTGAACTTATCAGCCGTGCCGAAGAAAACGGTCTGGACGCAATAGCGATAACAGACCATGATACGCTTTCCCATTCAGAGCAGTTTCCGGAAAATTCCGGGATAAAGGTAACTGCCGGTATAGAAATATCCGCATTTGATTATGAGAAGAATTTCCGTGTACATATTCTGGGATATAATATAAAGGATACCGGTCTGATTGAAAAAACTGTACGTCCTACATTGGAGTCACGTCATGAAAATTCTCTTAAACAGATAGCCATTCTCAATCAGCACGGCTATGAAATTGATATAAACGAACTGAGAAAAGCAGACGGGAAGTACATATACAAGCAGCATATTATGGAAAATCTTGTCAGGCGCGGAAAGGCTGACGAGATGTTCGGGAAATTCTATTACAGTACCTTTAAAAACGGCGGTATATGTGCTTTTGATATACGGTATATTTCTCCGCTGGAAGCCCTTAAAGCTATAAAGGATTCGGGAGGACTTGCTGTTCTGGCACACAGCGGTCAGCAGCAGAATTTCAGTCTGATACCGGAACTTGCGAAAAACGGCCTTGACGGACTGGAACTGAATCACCATTCTCATTCGCCAAAAGACAGGGAAATCATCAGACAGTATGCAGAAAAGTATTCGCTTTTCATGACTGGCGGAAGCGATTTTCACGGTGATTTTGAATCGGTTGATGTGGATCTGGGCGACTTTATAGCTGAACAGAGCGGCGTTGAAAAAATCTTTGGTTAAAGGCAGGTGTTTTCTGTGATAAGAAAAGCAGTACCGGAAGATGCTGACATAGTGTATCAGTTAATTTCTGATCTTGAAGAATGTGAATTTCCGGAAAGTGAATTCAGACAAATATTTGATGAGATATTAAACAGCAGTCATCACTGTATTTTCCTTTATGAGAATAATTCAGAGGTAATGGGACTGCTGCATTTAAGGCTTGAAAATCAACTGCATCATTGCGGCAAAACAGCAGAAATAATGGAACTGATTATTAAGGATGGTCATCGTTCTGAGGGGATTGGGGGTTCATTATTTAATGCTGCTTCTGAATATGCTGTAAAACAGAAATGCGTGATCTTTGAAGTGACAAGCAATCGTAAAAGAACAGATGCACACCGCTTTTATCAGAAAAATAGTATGGAGCTTACGCATTATAAATTTACAAGGAATATTAATACAGAAAGTATTGCACTTGAATAATTTATTGCATTTAATATAGTAAAAATTATCGTAAACAGTTTGCAGGTTTTATTATCTGCCAGCGATAGTTAAGTAAACCGGATTTTTGTCAGATGATGAAAATCCGTTTTTTATAAACGTATTATCTGCCTGTGATGATGCACATGATTTCACCATAATATTTAACATAACTTTTATAAAAAGGTGATTTCATAATTTACAAATAAATGATAAAATTTAAGGGTAAATCTGCAGGAAGTTGTTTTCACTGAAAATCTATGTGTATTTTCAGGTATGATTTTACAGTTTATGAGTCAAAAGATTATGAGAACAATTTCTGAAGTATTGGAGGAATTATGAAAAGATTATTGTCATTTATGCTTGCGGCAGTAATGTCATTCAGCATTATTACAGCTGATATTCCCGCAGGTGCAGAGGAAAGCCTGCAGTCTGAAACACAGGCAAGTACTGAAACAGAACTTGAAGGCACAAACACATTCGCTGACCTGCTTACGCAGGAAATCGACGAGGAAACGGCAAATCAGCTTGAAGGAAACGGTTACAATATCGTTTCAGTGGAAGTTGACACAAGCACAAACGAGGCTTTAGTTGAATTCAGCGCTCTGAAATGCTGTACACTTGTGGTTGCGGCATATAACGAGGATGGCACACAGCTTGTTGCGTCAGGCAGCAAGGAAGTTAATCAGTTTGATATGGAAACGGTAGTTAATATTGAGGGTACTTTGCCGCAGTATTTTTATCTGAAAGCATATCTTGTTGAGGAAACCACACTTCGTCCGCTGAGTGTTGTTTATGAATCGCCTAACTACACAAAGACTATGCAGGATTTCTTTGCCAAGACCACAGATGATTTTGAGCAGGAAAGAGTGCTCAATCTTGATGAGGACAAAACAAACAATTTCGGTGTCTACAATGAGAATGTAATTGTAATACCGGAGGCAGAGGGCGTTAATACTGTTAAAACTTCTGATGACGCAAACGGTTTATACGTCATTGAAAATGCCGATGAGAATTTCACATCACTGAAAGCCGGAGATTTATTTGCCTATGAATACGGCGTGAATGATATCATTTTAGCTAAGGTTGGTACAATTTCCGTTGACGGTACAACAGTTACCATTACGGGTGCTGAAACATCTCTCAAGGAATTCTTTGAATATTTAAGAATTGATGAAGAGGGTGATATGCAGAATGCCGTAATAGATGATTCAACGTGTGATGAAGGCATTACATATGAAGGTTTGGTTGAAGATACACAGGAGCAGGAAGAAGCTGAAAACAGCACTCAGAAATCTCTTGCTCAGAATAAAGCTTATGCACAGCCTTATGCCTGGGAGGGCGATGTAAATGGTTCATACAGCGAATCATATAAGCTGAGTATTTTTGATAAAAGGGATTTTGCAGAGGTTTCAATATCAGGTAAGCTTGAAGCCAAAAATGAAGTGGGGCTGAAATTCTATATTGCGTGGACTTACCAGTATATCGAGCTTAAACTGAGTCATACACTCCAGTGGACCATTGCTGTTACAGGAAAAATAAAGGGAGAATGGACACTCGCAAAAGCAGAGGTCCCGCTGGGAACAACAGGTATAAATGTTATTATCAAGCCAAAAATCATAGTTGAGGCGTCAGCCGAGATAAATTATTCCGGAAAGGTCACAAAAACATCGGGATTTGCCTATGACAGCGATACCGGATTCAGCGATCTGTCATCTGGTCCTAAAACAGATTCTTCCTGCAAGATTCAGGGCACTCTTTTTGTTGGTGTTGAAATAGAAATAGGACTGACAGTTCTTAATGAGGGCATTGCAAAAGCGTCACTCAAACCAAGATTCGGTATTGAATTCAAGGCTGCAATAGCACAGAAAGGTGTTGGAAATCCATCATCAAGCGAACGGCACAGCTGTACTTCCGGAAACGGAGCAGGCTGCTATGACGGTGATATAAGTCTTAAATCGAGGGTCAATGCAGAACTGGTACTGCTCGGATTTATCAAACTTGAGCATACAATTGCTGAAAAGACCTTGAAATTTGCCGATTTCTATTATTCTATTCAGTATGATGAGTTTGGAATGGGAAACTGTCCTCACAAGGATTATCTTGTAGAGGTAAAGGTAAAGGACGAAAGCGGCAAGGCTGTCAGCAATGCGAAGGTAACAACCGGAGCAGCTGAAGAGGGTACAAAATATACAGACCAGAACGGTGTTGCGGCATTTTATTTGCCGAAGGGTTACTACAATATTTCCGCTGAAAAGGTAAATTACCAGACAGAAAGCGACGGAATAACTGTAGGAAATGCCAAAAAGAGCATAGAACTTGTTCTTGGCGCTCAGGATTACAAAATGACCATCAATGTAAAAGACGAAAACGGAAAGGCTGTGTCCGGATTAAATGTAACCGCTGTAATGGTTAAAGATAAAAATGGCAGACAGGTTACTTCCGCAAAGCAGCAGGTGGTTAAGACTAACGCTCTGGGAACAGCAGTTTTTGATGTTTCAAGCGGTACCTACTCAGTATCAGCAACGGACAGGACAAAAGGCTCTGCGTCTAAGAATGTATATGTATACGGAAAAGACAAGAGCGAAACACTGACCCTTTCAAAAGCTGTTCAGAATGTGACTGTTCTTGATTCAGACGGAAATGCAATTCCGGACACATCTGTTTCAGTTAAAATGCTAACAGATGAAAACGGGACTGCTGTGCCGAACGGAGATGAAATTATAGTAAGCACAGATTCTGAAGGTAAAGCAGAACTGGCTGTAGGAAATGGTACATACAGAGTTACAGCAAAGAAAACAGGTTATAAATCTGCTTCAAAGAGTATAACAGTCAAGGATAATTCAAATGATATTGAGTTTACACTCAGCAAAAGCAGTACCGGAACACTTAAAGATATTGTAAAAGTCAGCGCCGGAGGATATCATTTTGCTGCAATTGACAAAAATGGTGATCTCTGGATGTGGGGAAACAACAGCTATGGTCAGCTTGGTGACGGTAGTACGAAAGACAGTAATGTTCCTGTAAAGGTCCTTGAAAATGTTGAAGATGTAAGTCTGGGAAATTATCACAGCGGCGCAGTAACCAAAGACGGCAGTCTTTATATGTGGGGCAGAAATAACGCAGGTCAGCTTGGCTATGGATCATATACTAACAGTTCTGTTCCGGTAAAAATTATGGATAATGTTAAATCTGTAAAACTTGGCAATTTCTATGAAGGTACCGCCAGCTGCGCACATAGTGCCGCAATTACAAATGACGGACAGCTGTTTTTATGGGGAAATAACGATTATGGCCAGCTTGGTGACGGAACATCTATAAGCAGAATCACACCATTCAATCTTATGGGAGGCGTTATAGATGCGGCTGTTGATGACTGGCATTCAGCTGCTATTACATCAGATGGCAGTCTTTATACATGGGGAAATAACTACTGGGGTCAGCTTGGAAACGGTAAATCCGGAGGAAGCGGCAGTTATGATGATGGCATTGATAGTGATGTTCCGGTAAAAATTTTGGATAATGTTATAAATGTTTCATATGACGGATGGACAGGTGCAGCTGTAACCGCCGGCGGCGAGTTATATTTATGGGGAAATAACAATACTCTGAATAATACCAATACTCCGCAGGTGTATCTGAATGATATCAGATATGTATCAATTGGCGGACTGAATCACACTCAGTTCGGTGCAGCTATCACAACAGACGGCAGCCTTACAACATTTGGTTCGGGATATAAAAACGCCGATATGCTCAGTGACGTTGCAGATGTCAGCTGCGGAGGATCAACGGGACTTGCAGTAACAGAAGACGGTACACTCTACACATGGAGCGGAAGTTCAGAGCCACAGGTTTTCTCAGTATCAGATACAGAAGGACTAAACAGCACATTAAGCATAAATCAGAGCAGTACAAAATCTGCTGACCTTCAAAGTGCCGGTTCAGTATCAGACACGGGAAGTGCTGTAAAGGGAAACAGCAGTTCTGTAAGAGGAATTGCTTCAGCAGCAACACAGGCAGTTTCTGCTGCAAAAACAGCTGAATTTACCGACCTTGTTCCGGGAGAAGTTTACAATGTTTATCTTGTGAGAACAAGAGTACTTGCAGACCCATGCGGTTCGGGAAATCTGCTTTACATCAATCAGGTGACAGCGGACAGCGAAGGAAAAATAACTTTGAACTATATTCCAAGGGCAGAATATATAACAACAGAGCTTTTCGCAGTCGGAGCAAATTGCAGCCAGCATTCTTATCAGAATGGCGAATGTATTTACTGCGGAGCAGTATGTGAACACTCATTTGATGAAAATGACATATGCACGGTTTGCGGAGCAGAAAATGCGGGTATTATCGGAGACTGTACTTTAAACGGCGTTGTAAATCTTTATGATGTAATTGAAATAGCAAAATTCATAATGGATATGAGAACATTCAATGAAAAGGAAATGCTCCTTTCAGACTGCAATCTTGATACAAATGTTAATTTGTATGATGCAGTTGAAATTGCAAGATGGATCATGAATCCGGCGTGAAGTATGTTTTTATAAGTTTCGATTTGGTAGTTTGATAATATGAAAACTGCGGTTTTTAAGCCGCAGTTTTTGTTGTATTTAGACTCCTGTATAGGACGGCGCTCAAAAAAGATTAAAGCTGTCAATGGATAAAAGCAACCCGTTCAACTGGCAAGAAAAAATGAAAATACCGTATAACGTGACCATTTTATTTTCTGAGTATGTAACGATAAATTGTTTCAGTAAACTTAACAGGCATCAGAAACATGAAAATCTGCATGACACCGGGAATGAGAAAATCCAGAAAACTGCAATAACCGTTTTTATAATTGTCCCCTCTGACTTTTAAAAAACTGCTGGTGTTTTTCCAGTTCCGGCGGCGGTTATAATTATCGGGAGTTGTCCGGTAATCTACGAGAATTTCAGGAATATTTACAGCTTTGACTCCGTTTGCAAGCATACGGCATATAAATTCATAATCTTCACAGCGGCTTAAATTTTTATATCCTCCTATCTCAGAGGCACAGGATTTTCTGAAAGCAAGCGTCGGATTATTTATAGGGTTTCTTCTTCTTGAATATTTTAAAATATCCTCATGGCAAAGCGGTACTTTTTTTACTGATATTTCTTTTCCGGTGCTGCTTTCAAATTCACTTATGTAACCTCCGCAGATTCCCACAGATTTATCGTTTTCAAAAACCTTTATCTGCTTTTCACAGCGGTATGGTTTGGCGATGTCGTCAGAGTCCATTTTAACTATCAGTTCATTCCGGCATTTTTTTATCCCGTAGTTTGAGGCATAAGCAGTACCGTAATTTTTATCAAGGTAAAGCGCTCTGAATATTCCGGGATATTTTCGTTTGTATTCCTGTATGACAGAATACATTTCAGCAGTCAGACCGCCGTCACATACCAAAACGATATCGTCTGACGGGAGAGTTTGTGTAAACATACTTTCAAGGCATTGTTCAAGAAATAACGGATTTTCCTCCCGGTAGGTCAGAATCAGTATGCTGTATTTCATGGCGGTTTCCTTTCGTTTTTCAAATTTTATCAGCTGAATTATAGCATAATAATTATAATAAATGCCGTGCATTTACTATAGCATAGAACTGTTATAACAGAGTTCCTTTTGTGTTAAATTATTATAAAGTATTGCTTTATGTAAACCATAGTTTCAAATCAGTTTAAATCTTTGTTAAACATTTTTCAAACTCCTTGTTAATGAAAAGGCTTAGTGATATAATTTTAAAAAAGATTTTTTCAGAGGGACTAAGAATGGCTGATTTGGAAATTATTCTTTCATGTATGAACCTTAAAGATGATATCATTGCTCGCTCCAATATACGCTCTGATACGGTTATAATCAATCAGTGCGGACAGGAAGAATATTATCAGTATAAGTATGGAGATAAAAGGATACGCATTTTTTCAGTCCGGCAGAAAGGACTGACTAAAAGCCGTAATCTTGCCATAAGCAAAGCGACAGGGGATATATGCCTGCTTTGTGATGATGACGAATACTTTTTTGAAGGCTATGAAAATGGAATTCTCAATGCTTACGGCGAAGTTGAAAATGCTGATGTTATAGCTTTTAAAACTGCAAATATTCCGGAAAAGTTCAAAGGAAAAATAAAGAGGCTCAGCAGGTTTGATATAATGAAAATCAGTTCATGGCAGATTTCATTCAGACGTGAAAATATAATTCGTTCAGGTGTAAGGTTTGATGAAAATATGGGTGCAGGTACCGGAAACGGTGCTGAGGAAGAATTCAAGTTTCTGTCAGACTGTCTTGACGCAGGTCTGAAAATTTATTATTATCCTTTTGAAATTGCAGATGTAAAGCAGTCGGAATCAACCTGGTTCAGGGGGTATAACAAAGAATTTTTCGTCAACAGGGGAGTAACTACAAGGTATATTATGGGAATGATTCCTGCTTTTTTCTATGGATTA
Source organism: Ruminococcus sp. UBA1394 (assembly GCA_002305725.1). Lineage (GTDB taxonomy): Bacteria > Bacillota > Clostridia > Oscillospirales > Ruminococcaceae > Porcipelethomonas. The sequence goes on from DBQM01000026.1 coordinate 48,200, forward strand.
TACTATGCTTTTTTTAAGAGAAAACAGTTTGAAAATGAAATCACAGCTGTGAAAGCATTTAAATATATATGTACTGGCATCAAAGAAAACAGGCTGAAAAGGAACAACAAAAAATGAGTAAGATTTTATCAGTAATTATTCCGTCATATAACAGCAGAAAATGGCTGAAAAAGTGTCTGGATTCATTTGTGTGCAGCGCCTTGAATGATATTGAGGTTATAGTAGTAAATGACGGCTCGGAAGACGGCAGCGAGAACATTGCAGCTGAATTTGTAAATGAGTATCCGGATTCATTTATTCTTAAAAACAAGGAAAACGGCGGTCATGGTTTGGCTATCAATGAGGGCGTCGGACTTGCGACCGGTAAATATATAAAGGTAATTGACGCTGATGACTGTATAAATACACAAAGTCTGCCCGAATTTATAAATTCACTTAAAAACACTGACGCTGACACAGTTTTAACTCATTACCGCACTATAAATGAAGCTGCCGGAGAAGTAAAGTGCTGGCGGACTTATCCGGAGATATTCGGCAGTAAATACACTCTTGACAGTATTATGTCAGACTGGAAAAGCTTTGACAGGGGGCTTACATTTCACGGTATTACATACAACAGGGAGTTTTATCTGAAAAATTCCATAAAGCTTTCCGAACATATTTTTTATGAGGACCACGAATATGCCACAATTCCATGCTGCTTTTCAGAGAGTATTGCTGCGCTGGATTTGTTTGTTTATGAATATCGTGTCGGAGATGTTTCCCAGAGTGTTTCATCAGAAAATCAGGTCAGAAGAATTTCACATATCAGAACCGTTCTTGAAAGACTTGTAAGAGAAAAAAACAGACTTGACATATACAGTTCTGACAGCGGTAATGTAAAATATTACAATGCAAAAATTCATCACCTTTTACTGAGCTTTCTGCTGACTTCTCTTGTGTGTAACAGTAATAAACCGGGCGGCAGAAAATATGCTGCGGATTTTATGGATTTTATGAAAGAAAACTGTCCGGAGGTTTACAGTTCGGCACTGAACCATTACCGGATAATGAAGACTATGAACCGTCTGCATATAAGTGAGAAAGTGTACAGAAAAGTCCTTAGTTCAGCAATATATAACAAGTTGAGAAACAATCATGATTTTTTATGAACAGGAGATTATAATGAGTCAGACAGAAGTTAAAATTCAGAATATAGTTTTACCCTATGATATTGATGCAAATTTGCAGAATTATCACGAATTAACAGTAAAGGGGCGAAATTCCAAGGATATGCCGCTTTGCTATGACCCGGAAAAACAGTGTCATGTTCTGAAAAAATTCAGTTTTGCAAGCTTTATGACATATTTTAACTGCCTCCAGACAAGACGCTGGAAAAGATTTACGAATGTGCAGTCATTCAGACTTCATCTTGTTGTAAAGGGAAAGCTGTCAGCTGAGCTTTACGATATTTACAGAATCTCTTCCAACTGTAATTTAAGGCTTGCTAAAACAGAAGTACATACAGCTGAGGAAGTGTCTGAAATTACCATAGACATTCCGGAAAGCAGAGATCCGCTTTTCGGATTCTGCATTACAGCATTTGAAGACCTTGAAATTTATGGCGGCTGGTATTCGGCATTGGTTGAAGAGAATGATGTACATGATGTCAGAATATCCCTTGTTACAACAACATTTAAAAAGCAGGAATTTATAAAGAATAATATTAAAATGCTTAAAGACTGCGTACTGAATAACAGTGAGCTGAAAGACAGTATTTTTGTGCATATAATCGACAATGAACGTGCTCTCGACCCGGAAAAACTGAACTGTGAGGGGTTAAAGGTTTATTCCAATAACAATACAGGCGGTGCAGGAGGTTTTACAAGGGGTATGATTGAAGCGCTTTCCCTTGAAAAAGAGCCTACTCACATTCTGCTTATGGACGATGACGTTATGATAATAGCTGAGAGTATTTTCCGTACCTTTTATCTTCTGAGAATATTAAAGGAAGAATTCAGCGGACGTTTTTTAAGCGGAGCAATGTTTGATTATGATATAAGAGAAAGACAGTATGAGGATATCGGTTTCGTTCACAAAAAGGATGCTTCATACGGACCTCTTAAACCACGTCTTGATATGCGTCTGCTTTCAAGTTTAATCACAAATGAATTTGTATCGCAGGAAAACCTTGAGAATGCTTATGCAGGATGGTGGTATTGCTGTATTCCGGCTGAAAAAATAAAGGAAAACAGTCTGCCTCTTCCGGTATTTGTAAGGGGAGATGATGTTGAATTCAGCCTGAGAAACAAAGCTGAATTTCTCACACTTAACGGAATTTGTATATGGCATGTTGGGTTTGCAGGAAAATTCAATGCGGCAATGGAGCTTTACCAGGTACACAGAAACAGCTTTATTATTTCGGCGGCAAGCGGAATATGCACAGATATAAGCTTCATAGACCGTATACGCACCCTTTTCTGGCATAATCTGACTGAATTTGCATACGCCAATGCAGAACAGCTCCTTGATTCCGTAGAGGATTTTCTTAAAGGTCCGGAGTTTATTGAAACATTGAACGGGGAGCAGTCTCTCAGAGAGCATTCGGCAAAAAATGAAAAACTTATGCCGGTTTCCTCAATTGAGGGGTATAATGTCTCGCAGGACCCTTACGAATACAAAAGGCTGAATATAATTCAGAAGTTTATATACGTTGTCACAATAAACGGTCATCTTCTTCCGGGATTTCTTCTGAGGAACACGCCGTCAGTAATTGCCTTTGACTGGTTTTTTGTACCCGGTAAAAACTTTCTGAGAAAAAGGCTTATTTCCGTAAATAAAAACGATAATACCGGCTGTATGAGAACTATTTCAAGGAAAAAATGCTTTGAACTTTTAAAGCGCTATCGAAAAGTTATGAAGAATTACAGTAAAAATCATATTAAAACAGAAAAGGAATACAGAGAAAAGTTTTCTGAAATGACATCTGAAAAATTCTGGAGGAATTATCTGGGAATATGAAAATCAAGTCTATATTGAAAAAAATAAAAAACGGAAGTATTGATATTCAGCTGTCAGAGGAAAAAAGTCCGGCAGACAAGCTGAAAAATGATGCTCTGAAAACCATCGAATGTCTTAAAAGGGAGTATTGTTCGGGCTGCGGCGCCTGCCTTAATGTATGCCCTGTTTCAGCAATTTCCATGGAGTATGACGATGAAGGATTTCTGTCACCGGTGGTTGACAGCAGTAAATGCTCAGAATGCGGTTTGTGCCGTAAAATTTGCCCGTCCATGAACCCCGTCTATAAAAATGCTCCCAGACCTGTATGTTATGCGGCTTATACTGATGAGAAGGTCCGGCAAAACAGTTCCTCCGGCGGAATTTTCACACTTGCCGCCGAAGAAATATTAAATTCCGGAGGAAGAGTGTGCGGTGCAGCCATGACAGACGGGTTTGTCGTAAAGCACATAATTATTGATTCAGCAAACCAACTTGATATGCTGAGAAAATCAAAATATGTTCAGAGTGATACCGGAAATGTTTATTCCGAGATAAAAAAATTTCTTAATGAAAATATACAGGTGCTTTTCTGCGGATGTCCCTGTCAGGTTGCAGGTCTTTATGCCGCACTGCAGAATACTCCGACAGATAAGCTATATACAATTGACCTTATGTGTCATGGAAGTCCATCGCCTGGGGTGTTTCGGAAATATATAGACAGCTGCTATGACCGCAGTCAACTTGAATTTATAGGCTTTCGTGAAAAGGATTATTTCGGCTGGTCAACTGAAATGACAGTAAAGTTTAAAGACGGAAGTATAAAAAGAGCATCACGCCTTACCGACCCGTATTACAAGGCTTTTCTGCCATGTCTTTCCACAAGGGGATACTGCGGAAACTGTGAATTTTCAAAGCTGCCCAGACAGGGAGATATAACCCTTGCAGATTTCTGGGGCGTTGAACGTTTCGATAAAAAGCTTACGGACGGTAAAGGTACATCTATTGTTTCTGTAAACAGTCAGTCCGGAAAAGAACTTTTTGAGAAAATAAAAAAACGTCTTGCAGTGTGCAGTGAAATACCCATTGAGCATGTGCTGTCAAACGGTCAGCCTTTCGATAAAACCTTTAAGTCACATCCGGCAAGGAAAATGTATTTTGAGTACATTAAAAACGGAGCGTCACTTGAAAAAGCCTATGATTATGCTGTAAACAGGAAATTTGACGCTGCGATTTACGGGGTATGGTTCGGCTGCAATTACGGAAGTGTTGCTACATATTATGCACTTCATGAAATACTGCGTTCCTTTGGTCTGAACGTTATCATGATAGACAAGCCTATGATAAATAAAAATGATCCGGAGCACGGCAATACTCACTCCAGACGTTTTGCAAAGGAGCATTATGAGATAAGCAGAATTTACAGTTTAAGAGAACTGAAAACATTGAACAGGCACGTTGATACATTTATCATGGGTTCTGATCAGGTATGGAACAGAGGAATAAGCCGTCCTTTCGGAATGTCATATTATCTTGACTTTGTCGATGAGAGCAAAAAGAAGATTTCCTATGCGGCATCCTTCGGTCATGATAAAGATTTCTCCGGTCCGGGAGAGAGAGCAGCCATATCTGAATATATGAAAAAATTTGACGGTATATCAGTAAGAGAAAAAAGCGGAGTTGATATCTGCCGTGATGTGTATGGTGTTGAGGCTGTGCAGGTTCTGGACGCTGTGTTTGCTGCTGACCGCAGAATTTTTGATGAACTTGCGGATAACTCACAGGCAGCCTGTTCACCGGTAAAAAAGAAATACATTGCCGCATACATTCTTGACCCGACTCCCGAAAAGCGTGATGCACTTCTTTATGCAGCAGAATATCTCAACTGTGAGCTTGTTGTTATGCTCGACGGAGTTCCGTGGAAGTTTGAAGAAAACAAAAAAAGAATGAATCTTGACAGAAATGTAATCGAAAATCTTACAACTGAAAGCTGGCTTTATTACATCAAAAACAGCAGTTTTGTAATTACAGATTCATGCCATGGTCTGAGCTTTGCCATTATATATGAGAAACCTTTTATCGGAATAGCTAATCCCAGAAGGGGCGGTTCAAGATTTGATTCACTTCTTGATACTTTTGATCTGAAAGAGCATTATGTAACAGACCCATCTCAGATAAAAGAGAGGACCTCTCTTTTTGAAACGCCCGATTATAAAACTGTAGGCAGTATTCTTGAAAGAGAAAGAAAAAAATCTCTTGACTGGCTGAAAAATGCAATTTTCAGTCCTAAAAAAATTAACAGTCACTGCGTATATCCCGTTTGTGATAAAAGATTGGAGAAAGAATTATGAAATACGATTATCTTATTGTCGGCGCCGGACTTTTCGGATCTGTATTTGCGCATGAGGCTGTGAAAAAAGGTAAAAAGTGTCTTGTAATAGATAAGCGCCCCCATATCGGCGGAAATGTTTATACTGAAAATCATGATGGTATAAATGTTCATGTTTATGGCGCACATATTTTTCATACCTCTGATAAAGAAGTATGGGATTATGTAAACCAGTTTGCAGAATTCAACAATTACATCAATTCTCCGGTTGCATATTATAAGGGTGAACTTTATAATCTTCCGTTCAATATGAATACATTTTATAAGCTGTGGGGAGTGAAAACTCCCGGGGAAGCAAAGCAGAAAATCATGGAGCAGACGGAAGAATATGCCGGAATAACACCGTCAAATCTTGAAGAACAGGCGCTTTCCCTTGCCGGCAGGGATATTTACGAAAAGCTGATAAAGGGGTATACTGAAAAGCAGTGGGGGAGAAACTGTACTGAATTAGCTGCTTTTATTATAAAACGTCTGCCGTTTCGTTTTACATTTGACAATAATTATTTCAACGACCGCTATCAGGGAATACCGGTTGGCGGATATACTCAGATGATAAGCAGAATGCTTGACGGTGCTGAAATTCTGACAGATACAAATTATTTTGACTTTATAGAAAAAAATCCGGACATTGCAGAAAGAATTGTTTATACCGGAATGATTGATGAATTTTATAATTACAGATTTGGTGCATTGCAGTACAGGACTCTGAAATTTGAAATTCAGAGGCTTGAAACAGAAAATTTCCAGGGAAATGCAGTAATAAATTATACCGAAAAGGAAATACCCTACACACGAATTATTGAACATAAGCACTTTGAAAACAGCAACTGTAATTTTACCGTTATTTCAAAGGAATATCCATGTGAATGGAAACCCGGTGCTGAGCCTTATTATCCGGTAAACAATGAGGAAAACAACTGTATTTACGAAAAGTACAGAGAGCTTGCAGAGAAGGAAAAAAATGTTATTTTCGGCGGACGCCTTGGGCAGTATAAATATTATGATATGGATAAGGTGATAAGATCAGCCCTTAATATAGCCGGCAGGATAAATTGACAAAGGTATTGCCATAGCAGCATGAATTCTGCTATGGTTTTTTATTTTGCCTTTCCGTCTTATATATACTAATATGTAAATTCAGAAACTTAATTCAAATTTTACAAAACCATGCTTTTGATTTTTACATTGACAATATAAAATAAAATTATTAAAGTCTGTTTTGTGAGGTAATATCAATGAGAAAAGGTAGTGCTGGAAGTATAGTGATTAAAGTTTTAATAATCGGAGTTATATTTTTTTGTTTTTTGAATACTGGACTATACTTGATTTCAAAATACACAGAAAACATATGTACACAGCAGGTTCAGGGGATAATTACTGATTTTTCAGTTCGTACACAGGAAGAAACTGCGGTAGATAATGGCATTTACTCCGGAGAAAACTATACAAGGACTTTCTATAAATACATCGTCAATTATGAAGTGGACGGAAAAGAATTTTCTGCGGAAGAAGCTGAAACAGAGTCCGGCTATAGCAAAGGTTCTGCTGTAACTGTTTTCTATAATCAGGAGAAGCCGGCAGTTCATTATGTTAAAGAAATACATAAAGACAGCAGCACTCAGCTTGGCAGTACAGCTTTCATTGTTTTTACACTTTTTCCGTTTGTGATTATTATTTTATCTTTTATCGGAATTGCAAAAAGGAAAAAACATATTTGTGAAGCTTGTTAGCTGATGTAAAGCCTGGCAGGGTATGTTCACAGGTGCTTGCACTTGAGAAAGCTGTCCGGAACGTGAACCGATCAAGCCTGACGGTATTACTTTTCAGTTTGAGATAGCATAAATTGTATAGGGCAGGGGAGAAGATTGAAAGCAAATGCGGTAATATTAATTGTATTTCTTTTTTTTGGCGGCTGTGAGGCGGCAGGATTTATAGGCAATAATATCGGAGGAAAAAGTGGTACGATTATTGGAAAATTAGCCTGGATTGTATTGTTTACTTTAACAGCAGTTTTGATTGCAAAGCATAATAAAAAGAAGCATCAAAGACTTGAGGAAAAAACAGATGAAGTAATTGACTATGCCAAAAAATCTTCTGCATACCACAATCAGCCGGACAGCACACCCGACTTCAGCGAGCAGTTAAAATATGTTGATGAACCGGAAGAAAATATAATTCCGGAACCGGCAGCTGAAGAAGAAATACCTCATATGACAGAAGAGGAATTTTTCAAAGAATATGCTGATGAATTTGCAAAAGAAAATCCGTCCTTCAGCGAACAAATAAAAAAATTGCCGAGTATCAAAGATATACTGAAGATGCTCTGGGACATAAGGATGATAACAATCCCGTTCTTTTTGTCAATGGTGATATTAGGAGTGGTATTCTTTTACGGAACCGGAAATTCCATTGAATCCATTTTTGAAAACTTTTCATTTACTGCGATACTGAACCATATCAGACAATTTATAATTTTGGCAGCAGTTATGACCGCTTTGTATTTTGCTGCACGGAAAAACAGAACTTATAAAATTTCAAATGACAGTATAGTTTATAAGAAAATGATACCGCAGGAAATTGCAAAGCATTTTGGTGAGCACAGTATATTTGATAATGCCAGCGGACTCCCGCAGGAAGAAATAATGCGGTTTAACTGCTTTCGTAATGATATTACAAGCATATCCGGCAAACATCTTATATGCGGAAAATACAAAAATGTAGATTTCCGCTGTGCGTATGAAAGAATACATCGTAAATATGAGTACGTTGATTCTGACGGAGAGCGCTGTACGGGATATGAAGATATCTTCGATGGATTTTTTGTCAGTCTGCCTTTTCCGAAGAATTCAGCATATCCCCTTGGACTGCGTTCTAATTCCAGGGGAGAAATAACTGAGCTGTTACGTTCCGGGAATAAATCACGGGAAAAGACTGAAGTTAAGATAAGCGGAACAGAAAGCGTTGACTTCAATACTCTCTTTACCATTAATTCTGTGGATGAGGAAAACCTTTATTATATTCTTACGCCGGACACAATGGAGAAGCTTGCAGCACTATATATGTATGTATACGATACTCAGAAAAATACAGATAACGGGCATTATAGCTTTATGAAAAATATGTTCAGTTGTATATATGTATATTTTGAAAAAAACAGGCTTTATATCGGACTGAACTCAAAATTTGATTTCTTATCATTCAAAAAAACAAATCCGACTGCCGAGGAATTTAATAAGCTTCATAATTCAATCAGTACTGCACTTATAGTAATAGAGCGTATTCTTGATTTTGCGCTGTCACTTTATTAGGAGGAACAATATGAAAATTAATATTGGATTAATTGTACTTGCCGCAATCGTAATACTTATTGTGTGGATTCTTTCATACATCATAAAAACGGCAAATTCACTTGCCAGATTAAAAAACAAGGCAATGGAGCTTAATTCAGATGTCGATGTTGCTCTTACAAAACGTTATGATTTGCTGAAAAAGCAGTATAATGCCGTTAAATTGTATTGTTCACACGAAAGTACAACTCTTATTGAAACTATAAAAATGCGGAATGGTTTGTCGGGCAGTGAGAATTAAACAAGCCTGTTCATCCTATATCATATAGTATCATAGAGTGCGTATTTACGCCGTTCATGCAGAATTCTTATTTATTTCCATATAAAAAATATTCGAATTTATTTCTGGCGTAGCTGTACGGTAGCTGTACAAATCTTCAGATAGCCAGTTTAGTTTTTATGGCTTGGATATATAAACTATAACACCTTTTCAGATTTGTTACGCTTTAAAATATAAATTTCCTTATGGAGTAAATTGCTCCTTAATTATTCCTTTATTATCTCGGTTAAGAATTTCTATTGCCTTATCAACATCAGCATCTGATAGAGTACGTTTCCATCTGGTTATTCTTTCATCATCATTTGTTTGTACTCTTGTGATAACCAAAAACTGAGACAGCCATTTCCAACAATAAAAGTCATCATCATCTATGATGCAAAAAGTTTCAACTTCTGGTTCGGCTGCTAACCATTTGCGTATTTCAGCTGGGCGACTCTCCGGACCAGAACGCTCAGTGTAACCTGTCCTTCCAGATATCTTTATATCATATTTTTCAAAATGTCTATACAAATCTAAAATTTGTTTACTATCAGTTTGGAAACCATTTTCAACAAATTCCCAGTAACTAATTCTCCATGATGACGAAAGAATAATTTGTGCATCAGTTGCAGCTATAATTTTCTTTAGTCGTGCAAAACATTCATCCTTAAATTCAGCATCGTAATCTTCCTCTTTAAGTACACCGTCAATGTCCAAAAAAATTACTTTCATTAATTATCCTTTCTTGTTTTCACTATCTTACAATAATGCTTTTTCGATTCTCTATCATAATTGATACCCACAAGCAGTATTTCACCGGAATAATCTTTAAGGCAGTCGGTATACTGCTTATTTTTTATCTGCTCAATTGCTCCTTCAGCTGAACCATCATATTTAAGCTCAACAATAAGGGCAGGGGAGTGGCAGTTGGTTCTTGGTTTGAATACTAAGTCTGCAAATCCTTTTCCGGCTGGCAGTTCACGCTCAACTGTATAGCTTTTTCTTGCGGAGTAGTAAGCAAGGGATAGAACGCAAGAGAGTGAATTTTCATCATTATATTTCAGAATGGAAGTATTGTCCTGGTGTGACTGCTCAATCAGTTCTGCCACTTTTTCTTCATCACCGTCAAGAGTAGCGGAAAGAAGTTCATCAGATGCCCTGATTGAACGCATAACTTCTTCCCACCCACCGTCTTCAATTGAATTGATAAATTCCTGAGCAACTTCGCTGTTTGGAATCCACGCCAGGTTGTCATTATATGTCAGATAACCCAGGTGTACAAGTAATGTAAGTACATCATCAGCACTGTTAAATGTTGTCATATCATTCTGAAATTTATCAGGATTGATTTTTACTTTTTCACCGGCAATCAGTTTAATTACTTTATCTCGTAATCCGTCAAAATTTATTTGAATATAAACTTTTAAAGCCTCGTAGGTTTCAGTTTTTGTCCAGTAGTTTCCGAAATTATTTCTCAGAATTGATTCCACAACTGATTTTGGATTATAAATTGAAATATCGTCCAGACAGTAACCATCGTACCAGCGTTTCATCTGCTCAAAAGGTTTGTCATACTGCTCACAGAGTGATTTTACTTCACTTTCGGTAAATCCGGTAAATTCCGAAATAGGTTTGGCATCTGTCATTGAGTATTCATAGAAGACATTTATTGCTGAATGTTTGCCGTATTTTTTAATAGGCAGAATACCAGTCATATACGCAAGGGCAACATAGCTTTGTCCTTTAAAAAGATTACATAAAAAATCAAGATATGTTTTCTGAGCTTCACTGTCATTTTTGTTATCTCTCAGAACACAATCCCATTCATCTATAACAAATACAAACGGTTGTGAATATTTATCAAATATACCTTCTAAAATATATGTCAGATCAGTTTCTTCTTCGTTAATTTCAAATTCCTGCTTAAGTTCATTTATTACTCTCTTTTGCAATAGTTGAAGCATATCGTCAACAGTATCTGATCTGTTGGCGAATTTTTGCATATCAAGCCGAATAACGTGATATTGATTTAAGTGTTTTTCAAAAGAATCAGCCTCAGCGATTTTATACTTGCTGAACATTTCCCTTGAGTCACAGCCACGGCTATAGTACGCAGTCAGCATATTAGCTGCTATTGATTTACCGAAACGTCTTGGACGGCTTACGCATATAAACTGCTGTTCCGTATAAATAACGTTGTTAGTATATTTTATCAATTCACTTTTGTCAATATAGATTTCAGAATTTATCGCCCTCTGAAAATCAATGTTATTCGGATTAAGAAGTATTCCCATTATGACACACCTCCCGCAGTTTTATTATTTATATTATACCACTGACTGGAGAGTAATGCAACAAAATTATTTAAGTTTACTGACTATTTTCTGAAAATAATATGCCCGAACAATCAGCATTCACTGACTCTTCAGGCATGAATTGTGTGTTGATACTTCACCAACATTGACATTGTTGTGGACGTATTCTATATCCATGTCACTCAAAATCAATGCTTGAATATCATCTTTTATGGTTACTTTATGTGCCGGATAGCCGCAGGAGTTGAGATAATTTTGGATTCTTTCCATTGAAACGTAGTTATTTTGATCTGTATATTTGATAAACATTTCTCTTAAACATAGTAGTCTGCATTTTGCGTTCATTTTGTCGTTCCTTATATTACGCCATGCTGTCATGTATAATGACAGGAGTTATAGATCAAAGTTTTGATAAATAACGTCTTATCCAACAGTTATGAAATAAAGAAAAATCGATTGTGTAGGTTGCTAATTTTCATTTATTACATAATTATGTTGTTTAATTCTTTGAAAAACATAATATTACAAAAATCTAAATTACGAGAAAGAATAAAAATGCTTACACTGTTAAAAACAAGATAAATTCACTTTAGAAACAGCTAATTCAAAGCGTGTAAAGAAACAAGCTTTCTGACCAAAAAGGCTTATGCCCAAAACCACAAGTTTCAATACAACAAACTAATGCAAATACAAATGAGCCACTGCATATGCAATAGCTCATTTTCGTATATTCCAAATCAACTTAATTGTTCTACAAATCTTGCAAATGCTTCTTTTCCTTGTTTATCTCTCTTAAATACTCCAGCATCTTCAAGAACTTGTTCAAATACTTTGCCGACTTCATAACGAATAATATCCATTGCATTATCATTATCGAATTCTGCATGGTTTGCAAGAATTTCATTTATCCAGTCTGCATGAGATGCAATTTTGTCATCTGTAGCAATATCTTTTCCATACAGCATTGCATCTTTCAAAATAGCCAGTTCATCAGCCAAACGTGCCGGAAGAACGGCAAGTCCCATAACTTCAATCAGACCGATATTTTCCTTTTTGATATGATGTAATGTCGGATTTGGGTGGAAAACTCCTAACGGTCTTTCTTTCGTTGTAATATTGTTTCTCAAAACCAAGTCGCATTCAAATCCTGAAGAGGTTGCTCTTGCAATCGGAGTAATTGTATTATGTGGGATTCCCTCTGTTTTTGCAAAAATGCCAACAGTTTCATCTGTATATGTTCTCCATTTTGACAGAATATCAGCACACGCATCTGCTAAAGAATCACGATTATCAGAAGAAAGACGTATCACAGACATTGGCCATTTGACAATACCAGCGTTTACATTCATATAATTTTTCAAAAGAAATGTTCTTTCTATCGGTGCTTTTGCCATTGCAAAATCATAGCTGCCGCCTTGAAAATGCTCATGTGTCAGAATAGAACCACCTACAATAGGAAGATCGGCGTTAGATCCAATGAAATAATGCGGAAACTGTTCAACAAAATCAAACAGCTTGTGGAATACCTGTGCATTGATTGTCATAGGGATATGCTCTTTATTAAACACAATGCAATGCTCATTGTAATAACCATAGGGAGAATACTGCATAAACCATTTCTGATTATTGATATTCAGTTTTACCGGACGTAAATTTTGTCTTGCCGGATGAGTCAAATGTCCTGTAAATCCCATGTTCTCAGCACAAAGCTGGCATTTTGGATAGTTTGATGTTTTTTGTGTTTTCGCAGCGGCAATGTCACGAGGATCTTTCTCCGGCTTGGAACGGTTTATAGTGATGTCAAGTGTTCCGTATTCTGATTCATATGTCCATTTTAAATCTTTTGCGATTCTTTCAGCACGAACATAATTCAGATTTTTGCTAAAAGTATAGTACCATTCTGTTGCTGATATCGGTGAAACAGCGTATTTTCTTTGAAATACAGAATTGACTTCTCTCGGCATTGGTGTAAAAACGCCCATAATTCTTGTATCGAATAAATCACGCTGTACAGAAGTGTTTTCAATAATTCCTGATTGAACAGCATAATCAATTACCGGTTCAAGCAGTTGCTCAATAGTTCCTGTAAGTGGTTCAGCATCTACCCAATCTTTTAGTTTCAGTATATCCATAAGCTGATTTCTTACAACGAAAACATCATCATTGGTTATCAATTCTGATTCGATAGCATGACGAATCAATCCGTTTATTGCCCTGTATACCATATATGTCACCTCATTTCTGAAACCCATTCGGATGTTTTTTATGCCAATTCCAGGCATCAGCAATGATTTCTTCCAGACTGTCATGAACCGGATTCCATCCGAGAATGGTTTTTGCTTTTTCGCTGGATGCCACCAGTTTTGCCGGATCACCTGCACGCTTTGGCGCTTTTATTGCGGGAATTGGATGTCCGGTTACTTTTCTTGCAGTATCAATGACTTCTCTGACAGAATATCCAACGCCGTTTCCAAGATTGAAAATATTGCTTTCATTTCCATTCCTCAGATATTTTACAGCAAGAATGTGTGCCTGTGCTAAGTCCGTTACATGAATATAATCTCTGATACAAGTTCCATCAGGCGTGTCATAATCTGTACCATATATCGATACACTCTCACGTTTTCCATTCGGAACTTGCAGAATCAGAGGAATCAAATGGCTTTCCGGATTGTGTGCTTCTCCGATTTTTCCAGATTTATCAGCACCACAGGCATTGAAATAGCGGAGAGAGACATATCTGAAATCATGAGCCTTGGAAGTCCAATAAAACATCTTTTCCATAGCAAGTTTCGTTTCACCATATGGATTTGTCGGCTGTGTTCTGTCTGTTTCCAAAATAGGAATGTTTTCAGGTTCTCCATACGTTGCAGCAGTAGAAGAAAATACAATTTTATCAATATGATGTTCGACCATAGAATCTAAAAGAATTTTGGTGCCGCAAAGATTATTATCATAATATTTCAACGGATTGACAACGCTTTCCCCAACGAGGGAATAGGCTGCAAAATGTATCACTGCGTCAATTTGCTCTTTTTCAAAAATACTGTCAAGAAAAGATTTGTCATGTAAATCTCCCTGATAGAACTTAGCACCTTCAGGAACAGCTTCGATATGCCCGGTTGCAAGGTTATCTGCAATAACAACATTTTCTCCTGTGCGAATCAATTCTAAAGCGGTATGAGAACCAATATATCCTGCACCGCCTAAAACAAGTACACTCATTTTTATCCTCCTATTACTTGATTTCAATACCGCCACATGGTCTGATTGTCATGATGTAGCACGAATTCTGTCCAAACATTCTGTCCATTTCCGATCTGTATGTATTTACAAGTTCATGTGGAACAAATGCTTGAATTGTTCCTGCAAATCCTCCGCCATGAACTCTGATTGCACCTTTGCCTTTTAATACTCGTTTGCCAATCATAATTGCAAGCGGAATGCCTTGTTCTGTTGGCTTTCTGCAAGAATAAAGGTTTTGCAGATAATTCATAGAAGAATAGCCCGATTCATTGACAAGTGCAAGAAAATCATCAAATCTTCCATTTTCAAGAGCATCTGTTTCGGCTTTTGCTCGATAATTATCACCGAAAAAGTGTATCGCACGCAAAACAGCTCTGTCAGATATTTTCTTTTTAATATCAGGCATATTATCCCAAAACTGATTTTCATCGACTTCACGGAGAACCTTTTTGCCAAAATACTCTGCAACTTTGTCCATTTCGGTACGAACTGCTACATAATCATCTGTCAAATCAGAATGATCACCTTTAGTATCTGTGATAATCAGCTCATAACCGGTTTGGGAAAGGTCAAAATCAATCTTACGGATACTTGGATTCTGAATGTTCTGAAAATCGAGAAAAACAAACCCGCCTACTGAACACACCATCTGATCCATCAGACCGCTTTTCTTACCGAAATAGAAGTTTTCTGCATATTGTCCGATTTTGGCAATTTCAATTGCACCGATCTGATTATCGTTATAATAACTGTCAATTGCTGTTGCAACCAATGTTTCAAATGCAGCTGATGAAGAAATACCGCTTCCGCCAAGGACATTTGAAGTGGTGTACATATCAAAACCGCCTATTTTTATGCCCAAATCCTTGAAACGAGCAGCAATACCTCTGACGATTTCTGATGAACCTTTTTCTCCAATATGAACATCCAGATCATTCAGTGAAACTGCAAATTCATCATATCCTTCTGATTTGATACGGATAATACCTTCATCATGAAACGCTGCAACACCGATAACGTCTAAATCAACCGCACCTGCAATGACACAGCCATGCTGATGGTCGGTATGATTACCGCCGATTTCTGTTCTGCCCGGAGCAGAATAGAAATGGATATCACTTCTGTTTGGATACAGTGCTGTGAATTTTTCCACAGCAGCTATATATCTTGATTTCTGACTTTCCATATCCTGTGGTTTGTAAATCTTTGAAAGAATATTATCAAATTCACCACAAGTTATTTTGTTCTGAAAATCCTGTATTTTCATCTTTTTCCTTTCTTCTTACGATTCTAAAGGCTTGATTACGAATTCCAATTTCATCGGCTTATCTGCATGGATTCTGTACTCATCATGTACCGGAGCACCCCAGGAATCGTCACCACCTACACCCATTTGCTTTGCGGTGATTCTAACCCATGTGTAGCGAATATTCGGCAGTTCGTCCATGTGCATTGCGTTTTCCATTTCATAAGCACTATACGGCAGAACACTCATTTCAAATGGTACCGCTTGCTTTTCAAACGTCAATCCGTGTTGTGTATCATCGGATACAGCAAGACTTCTTACGCCTGTTCTGTTGCCGCATTCCTGTGGATTCAGATAACTCGAAAGATTTTCTGCTGCTGTGGATTTCCATAAGCCCAGTCTTGCGCCTTTGCATCTGTCGATGTAATTTTCATCTGGTCCCATACCGTAATACTGGAAATTGCAAAGCTGCTTTTTCATCTTAAAGTCTAATGCGAGAATCGGCATATCAGGCATTTCAGAAACACCCGGATATGAAACACATACGCCAAGTTTTCCGTCAAAGTACGCAGTATAGGTTACAGTAAACTCGAAACTCGGAACGCAAGCAGCCTGATAAGTGAACGTGATTTTCAGAGCATCCTCCTGTTCCAGCCACGAAACGGTTTTGTATCTTGCAAATTTGCCTGCTGTATACCATTGTGCAAGATTGTATGGCTCAGAAGCCCCCGTATCATTGTCTGTCATTGCTCTCCAGAAGCTGACCTTTGGTGTACGTGTGATATATTCAAATCCATTGTATTTCAGAGAACTGATACCGCCCTCTTTTTTATCAAACATCATGGAGAAGTTTTCACCGTGAACACCGATAATCACATCACCATACACAATAGACGGCTTTTTGTATGCTTTTTCCGGAATTCGATTGTCCTTTACTTCAAATACCTCCTGTGCGAATGAGATTTCGTGTCCTGCATCAGCCCAAAGCGTTTTATTTGCGATAACTGCTGAAACATGATAAACATATTCTCCTGCACTGTCTATTTTTTGCAATGTCAGTTTGATCGTTTTTCTTTCACCTGCATTTACATTCAACGAAAAAGTGTCTGATTTCAGTACAACTCCGTTCTTTTCCAATCTTGCTATGAAAGATAAATCGCTTGTGTCTGCAAAGAGATTTCTATTTTCAACAGTCAGATTTCCGTTTTTGATCGACATTCTGATATTGGAATAGAGTGCTTTCATCTCCTGAACTTTTGGAGAATCGGTACGGTCTGCGTAAATAACGCCATTGGTACAGAATCCATAATCACTTGGTCTGTCCTTAAAATCACCGCCATAAGCAAGAACTGTCTGACCGTCATCATTTTTCGTTTCGATTGCCTGATCGATATAATCCCAGATGAATCCGCCTTGGTATGCTTCGTATTTGTCCTCAAGGTCAGTATAAAGGCTCATACCGCCGAGAGAATTTCCCATAGCGTGCATATATTCGCAGCTGATATACGGTCTGCCGGTGTTTTGTTTCAGATATTCCTCAATCTCCTGCGGCTTTGCATACATTCTGCTTTCCATATCTGTAATGTAATCGTATTTATTATCAGGAACTCTTGTTACGCCCTCATAATGCACCAGCCTTGTCGAGTCTACGCTTCTGAGATACTCCGACATGGCTGCAATATCTTCACCGCAATATGATTCATTTCCACAGGACCAGATAAGAACGCTTGCGTGGTTTTTGTCCCGTTCATACATTGACTTTGCTCTGTCGAGAACTGCATCTTTCCATTCGGGAAGTGAACCAGGAATATTCCAGGAAGGTTCTGTTGCACCGAGTTTCTGCCATGTGCCATGTGTTTCAAGGTTGGTTTCATCAATCAGATAAATGCCATATTCATCGCAAAGCTTATACCAGAGAGAATTATTTGGGTAATGGCAGGTTCTGACAGCATTGATATTGTTTTTCTTCATGAACTGAATATCGAACAGCATATCTTCCTTTGTAATTGCTCTGCCTGTCTTTACATTAAATTCATGGCGGTTGATGCCCTTGAAGATAATACGCTTTCCATTCAGGCACATAATGCCGTTTTTCAGTTCAAATCTTCGGAAACCAACTTTCGTTCTGCTGACTTCTACTTCATTTCCGCTTTCATCACTCAGAATTACTGTAAACGTATAAAGATTTGGTATTTCAGCACTCCAGGGTTTCACATTTTCAATTGTCCAGTTTACCGATTCCTTTTCGTTTGACTTTACAACAACTGTTCCATTCTGATCGGTCAGAACGGATTTTACCGAACATTCACCTTCAATATCAAGCAATGCAGAGAAGATGCCGTTTGTACCGTCATAATCTGCAATTATTTTCATATCACAAACGTGAGCAGTCGGTACAGCATAGAGAAATACGTCACGGAAAATTCCGGAGAATCTCCAGAAGTCCTGATCTTCCAGCCAACTTGCAGAACTTCTTTTGAATACTGCAACTGCAAGTTTGTTGTTCTTTTCACGAATATAGGGTGTCAGTTCAAATTCAGACGGAGTAAAAGAATCCTCACTATAGCCGACAAATTCACCATTTAGCCATGCATAAAGTGCTGTTTCCACGCCCTGAAAAGAAATGAATACTCGCTTGTTTTTCAGAGCATCGTCCAGATCAAAATATCTGACATAGCTGCCGACCGGATTATCTTTTTCCGAGATAAACGGCGGGCGGAGATGCTCCTGACCTTCCCAAGGGTAAATGGTGTTGACATACTGCGGTTTGCCATAGCCCTGTAATTCCATGTGTCCCGGAACGTGAATGTTGTCAAAGTCATCTGTTCCGCTATTTTCTTCATAAAAATTTTGCTGCCATTCAGACGGATTCTTTGCCCATGCAAATTTCCAAGTGCCGTTCAGATTCTGAATCAGGGAAGAACGGTCTGCATCAGCTTCCATGCTGTCAGCATAGATTTTATGATCCGAATGAGCTGCAATTCTATTGACTGCAAATACTTCCGGATTTACAAGCCAGTCAAGTGTATATTTCATGTTATTACCTCCATTAGTTTTGTGATTCCACCACAGTTTCATTTTCGGATATTCCAAGTTCTTTCTTCAAGTAAGCATTTGCTTTTTCAACATTCATTTTAGAGAGAATCAATGTGATAATAAGGTCAAGAACAAACGGAACAATCAGATACATGATGTGAAGCATATTGATTGCAGAATCAGGCTGAACTGTAAGCGTTCCTTTAAAACCGCTGAAATCCAACAGTAAACCGACAATCGCTGTTCCAAGACCGCCACCGATTTTTACACCAAGTGAAGTGCAGGAATACATAATGCCATCTACACGCTTGTGCTTTGTCAGCCATGTGTATTCAGAACAAGAAGCAATGACAGCGTTCATATCACCCTGCCATGGCCCTTGTCCAAGTGCTGCAAGTGCCGTGAATGCAAGCATCAAAGGAATGTTACCCATGTATCCTGCAACAGCTACCAAAAGTCTGCCAAGTGTCGCAATCATATAGCTGTATTTGTTCAGCTTATACATACCGTTCCATTTTTGCAGAATTGCAGGTGTAAAGATCAATGCAAGAATCAATGGAATATTGATAAACCATGCGAATACACCAAACATATTTTCATCAGCCAGAACGTATTTTGCGTAGTATGTTCCAACACCAATCATTGCAGAATATAATTGCTGTAAAATATAAGTGCAGGCAATCATTACATAGTATTTATTATTTATTAGTAGTTTGAATGCTTCGATAAAGCTGTATTTTTGTTCTTGAGACTGAACTTCTTCACCTTCTGCAAGTTCTTCGTCAGACAATTCCTTAACAGATAAAGATGAAATTGTATTGACAATCAACCCAATCACTGCATAGATGATAGCAACAGTTCTCCAGCCATTTGCGCCACCGCCCATCATGTCAACAAACTTGAATGTCACAGACTGAATCAAAAGGCTTGTTGCAAATGCAAAGATAAAACGGTAAGACCCCATCTGAACTCGTTCTTTGCTGTTCTTCGTTACAAGTGCAGTTAGTGCAGAATAAGCAATGTTGTTTGCTGTATAGAACACGCTGTTAAGCAGCGTATAAGAAATAAAGAACCATGCATACTGTGCAAAACTGCCCATGCTTACCGGAATTGCAAACACACCAACTAATGTTACTGCACAACCAATAAAGCCGTAAAGCATCCAAGGTCTTGCTTTTCCAAGTTTGGTATGTGTTTTGTCTATCAATGTTCCGAAAAATACATCTGTAATACCGTCAAAAATTTTAGATACTGCAATCAATGTGCCAACAATTCCGGCATTCATGCCAATTGTATCTGTCAGATAGATCATGACAAATGATGTCAATAATGCATAAACCACATTTCCTGCCACGTCACCGGAACCGTAGCCCACTTTGTTATACCATTTCAAATATGTTTTTTCTTTGCTCATAATAGAAATCCTTTCATTATTTGTATGCCCATATGGACAGAATTTTTCAATGATGAATGATACGGACTGTTTTATCATCCTGCATAAACAAAATTAGATTGTTGTCAGAATAGATAATTATTTTTTGAGTATCAAGAAATTTTGTTGAATTCAGTATAGAATTACAATGAAAGACGTCTTTTAAAATTCTTTTTTCTCATTTCTTGATTCTATTATACCACACAAAACGGCTAAAAAAATACACAAAGTTATAAAATATATGCACAAAGTTTAGGGTTTTACTTGCAATCAGCAATTCACTATGTTATACTGATATCATAAAGTCAAGGAGGGCGTTTTTCATGTTTATGAATGTTGCTTATTTAAATAACTCTACATCTACTATTGTAGATGATTCGAAGCCGCTGATTGTAACATGCTGCGGTAATTATCGTGTAAAAAATCGTTCTGAAGTTGTAACACATCGTCCGAAGGGAAGAAAAGACTATCAGCTTTTATATATTGCATCCGGAAAAGGACATTTTTTCATCAATGGTGAAGAAAAAACGGTTTCCGCAGGAAATATCATTGTCTATTTGCCGGATCAACCACAGGAATATGTTTATTATAGAGAAGATCAAACTGACGTTTATTGGGTGCATTTTACTGGCAGCGATGTAGATTCTATTTTGAAATACTATAATGTTGAACTTCCGAATAATATCCTTTATATTGGAACTTCTCCTGATTATCAGTTGCTTTTTGGACAAATGATTCAGGAATTGCAGCTTTGCAGACCACGGTATGAGGAACTGATTTCCTTACAACTTAGAAATATTTTTATCTTGATTAGCAGAGCTATCATGAGTGCAAAGAAATTCAGCAGCACCAGTGAAAAAGAAGTTGCTTTTGCCATGCATTATTTTCGCAAAAATTATAATACTGAGATTAGCATAGAGGAGTATTCCAAATCCAGAGGACTCAGCAACTGTTGGTTTATTCAGTGCTTTAAAGAAATTACAGGTTCAAGTCCGTTGCAGTACATCTTGAAATTGCGAATTTCCAACGCACAAAGCTTGTTAGAAAATACAGACTACACCATTACTGAAATTGCAAACATGGTTGGATACACGAATTCTCTTTATTTTAGCAGACTGTTTCATAAATATATAGGTATGTCGCCAAAAGAATATCGAAAAATGAAGCTTGAAGTGAACCTTAAAGAATAAAAAGAAAACTCGTTTGGCCGATATTAAATTTAACCAAACGAGTTTTATTGATTTTTTTCAGAAAAACAAGGACTAAAAGTATGACTACACTAACAAACAAGTTTGAACCGCAATCTCCTCAGCCTGCAACTCAAAGAGGTTTTCAAGCTGCCATACCTTAGCGGTATCGGCATTTTTCATTGCAAGTGCATATTCGGGATCGGTATCACGCATTTTGTTCCAGATCTTCCACTTTTCCTGTTTACATTTAGTGATACGCTCGTGAATGTGGACATAAATTCTACCCTTTCTCAATCTTTAAAATCTGTTCATCAAGTTTGACATTACTCCATTTCAGTGCACAAAGTTCGCCGATTCTTATTCCGGTATACAAGCTTAAATAAACGCCAAGCTTGCTGACATTCATATCCTCCAGAAGATATTCCGAAATAAGTTTATGCTCATCATAAGAAAGAACACGCATTTCGTTATTTGGCTGGCGTATATGAATATGATTAAAATTGCAGATAATATTTGCTCCAGTTTCTTCGGCATAAGTAAAAATCCGCTTTAACACGCAAAGGATATCGTTTACTGTTTTGGATGAAAGTTTCTGATTTTTAAGCTTGTCCGCAAGAAAATTTTCAATCAGTTCAGATGAAATAAGATTAATATTAAATCCGGCAAATGCAGGTAGCACTTGATTTTCACAGATATTTCTGTATTTGCAGTAGGTAGATTCCTTGTAGTTCAGTCTGACCATACCAAGCCAGTCAGTACAATATTTTGCAAGCTTTGAACTTTTAAAAGGATTTTTAACGGTATTCGTTTTATAGATTTTGAGTTTTTCTTTAACTTCCGTATAGCTTGCTGCATAGACCGAGTGATATTTGCCTCTTCCATCGGGGGTATACGACACCAAAAATCGTCCTTCCCATCTTCCGTCCTTACGTTTGTATACATTTTCACCTTTTCTTGGCATTGTAAGTTTCCTCCATCTTGACCATATTTTTGACTGCAAATAGTACAAAAACAGTCCTTTAGTATTTTTAAAATGCACAAATATGAACTCGGTTTGCAAATATGTTGGTTTGTCAATGATGCGT
>DBQM01000055.1 GCA_002305725.1 Ruminococcus sp. UBA1394
GCATCATTGACAAACCAACAAAATCAGAACTTATTTATTCGCCATAAGCATAACAGCCTGCTTATTATTTTTCACCGTAACATTTTTCATCTTGCCGCCATATTCGCCGTCAATAGTCCACTGAATTTCCTCATCACATTCAAAACGAATATTTGATGCTCTGAATGATTTAATGTATGCAGTATCAATATCTATATCAATATTCAGAAGCGAATGAATAATTCTCTGTAAATCAAGGGGATTTCCCGGTGTTTTGATAAGCGTTACCTCATAAAGACCGTCATCAAGGAGAAAATCGTTAAGTGAAAGAAGTCCGGCAACTGACGAGGAATTGGTTACCATTCCAAAAATATAATCATCCTCAAAATTTTCACCGTCAGCATTGACTTTCATATGATAGGACCTGATGCTGTTAAGGCGGGTCAGTCCATTGAGGATATATGCAGCATGACCAAGATAATTCTTTATCTGCTGAGGTGTTTCATAAGTGACCTCTGTAAATGCGCCGAATGCCGCAATATAGGTAAAGTATTTGTCATTGAATCCTCCGATATCACAGGCATAAGGTTTTCCGTCAATTATCCATTGTACAGCGTCCATGATATTCTTTGGAATACCGACGCCCCTTGCGAAATCATTTGTTGAACCGGCCGGGATATACCCGATAGGCAGTTTTTCGTCCGACTTCATAACACCCTGAATGACCTCATTGAGTGTTCCGTCACCGCCCGAGCATACGATAAGGTCAAACCCCTGACTGCAGGCGTACTTAGCCGCCGCACAGGCGTCCATTCTTTCCTGCGTCGGACGGGCAGTAACCTCATATCCGGCTTTGGTGAACATATCAATAACATTTGCAAGCTTTGAGGCAATTGTTGCCTTTCCGGACTGCAAATTAAAAATAAAAAACAGTTTTTTCATAATATCAATCAGCCTTTCGCACTATTGATACTATTATACTACTTTTAAACAAAAATTTCAATATTTTGCACAAAAAAAATTGCCCGGAGCATTTTAAACACTCCGGGCAGAATTTCTGAATTATTTCTTCATCATGCTTGCAACTTCATCAGCAAAGTTGTCTTCCTTCTTTTCAACACCTTCGCCTCTTACAAAGCATACATAATCAACAAGCTTGATTGTTGTGCCGGCTTCCTTTGCACAGTGGTCGATATACTTCTGAACTGTGAAATTGCCGTCCTTTACGAATTCCTGTTCAAGCAGGCAGTTTTCTGAATAATACTTGCCAACCTTGCCTTCAACAATCTTAGCCTTAACCTGTTCAGGCTTGTTAGCCATCTTAGGATCTTCGTTCATCTGAGCCAGCATAATGCTCTTTTCAGATTCGATAACCTCAGCCGGAACATCTTCCTTCTTGAGGTATGGCGCCTTGAGAGCTGCAACCTGAAGTGCGCAGTCCTTACCACAAGCCAGAACAGCGTCTGTTGCGCCGGCAGGAGTTTCCATGTTTACCATAACGCCGATTGAACCGCCGCCGTGAACATAAGGAACGAGAACGCCTTCCAGTCTCTTGAATCTTCTGATGTGCATATTCTCACGAATCTTGAGGAACAGTTCCTGAAGAGCCTCTGCAACTGTCATTGAACCGCCAGCAATCTGTGTTGCGTTAAGAGCGTCAATGTCAGCCGGATTTGTGTCAATGATTGTCTGAGCGACGTCAGTTACAAACTTCTTGAATTCGTCATTATTTGCAGCAAAGTCAGTTTCGATATTAACTTCAACAACTGCACCTACTGTATGGTCAGCGTTTGTCAGAGACATAACGATACCTTCAGCAGCAACTCTGCCTGATTTCTTAGCCTGTGTTGCAAGTCCCTTTTCTCTGAGGATTACAGTTGCCTTTTCAAAGTCACCGTCAGCCTCCATAAGAGCCTTCTTGCAGTCCATCATACCAACGCCTGTCTGCTTACGCAGCTCAGCAACGTCTTTAGCTGTAATATTAGCCATATTTTTTCCTCCGTTATTTTATAGTGAACGCAAAAAATAATTTTGCTTCACTATAATTATTTATTTTATTGCCTTGCACATCCGCTTACTTCGTAAGCTCCGTGCATATCGGCTAATAGTAAACAAAAAATACTTTTTTTGTTTACTATATATCCGGTAAAGCCCGAATGTTGTATCCGGGCTTTGTAGATTTATTTTTGAATTATTCAGCAGCTTCTTCTGTCTGAGCTTCTTCAGCAGGAGCCTCAGCCTCTGTTGTGTCTTCGCCCTGTCTGCCTTCGATGATTGCGTTTGCAATTGCACCGGCAATAAGCTTTACTGCTCTGATAGCGTCGTCGTTACCAGGAATTACATAGTCAACTTCGTCTGGATCGCAGTTTGTGTCTACGATAGCAACGATCGGAATGTTGAGCTTCTTAGCTTCTGCAACAGCGATCTTTTCTTTTCTCGGGTCAACGATGAAAAGTGCGCCAGGGAGCTTATTCATGTTCTTGATACCGCCCATGAACTTTTCAAGCTTTTCAATTTCAAGGTTAAGCTTTACAACTTCCTTCTTAGGAAGAAGATCGAATGTACCGTCTTCTGCCATTGTGTGGAGCTGTTCAAGTCTCTTGATTCTTGTCTGGATTGTGTTGAAGTTTGTCAGCATACCGCCCAGCCAGCGTGCGTTTACATAGTGTGCACCTGCTCTGAGGGCTTCTTCCTTAACTGAATCACCAGCCTGCTTCTTTGTACCCACGAAAAGTACTTCTCCGCCTTCTGCTGAAAGGTCACGAACAAACATATAAGCTTCTTCGAGCTTCTTTACAGTCTTCTGAAGGTCGATGATATAGATTCCGTTTCTTTCTGTGAAAATGTACTGAGCCATTTTCGGGTTCCATCTTCTTGTCTGGTGTCCGAAATGAACGCCGGCTTCAAGAAGCTGTTTCATTGATACTACTGCCATGGTAGTTCCTCCTGTTTGGTTTTAATTTTCCTCCGCCCAACTTAGCTCAGCAGCACCCTTTTTATCCAAAGGGACCGGCTGCTAAAAGTATAAGCGTGCGAATTACCGTAATATTATATCATATTATTACAGTTTTTTCAACAGATTTTACAATATTCAGTGTAACAAATTTTCAAGTCTGAACCTCGATATTTTTGTTTTATTTTCACAAATATTTTCTTTTATCCGAACCAGAACAGTATCTGTTCCGATCAGCTGTATCTGTTCGCAGGTAATTATAAGGTCTTTATCCTTTCCGAGAAGTCCGTACAGACGCTTTCTGCCGAATATTACAAAAGCCGCAATCTTTTCTCTTTCAGTTTCAAACTCAACATCATCTATAAACCCGAGCTTTTCACCGTTTTCTATGTTTATAACTTCCTTTTCACGCAGTTCTGACAAGCTGTAAATCAAACTTATCATCCCCTTTTCAGGACATTATATGTGAAAATCCGGATTTATATGTAAACTGTCAATTTTGTAATGCCTCTTTGATATCATCATACCATGAATGATTGTTCTTGCCGTGCTGCTTAACGTAGTAAAGCGCCTCGTCAGCACGTTCTCTGACATCTTTCAGAGTTTCGCCGTTCTCTGGAAATTCTGCAAGTCCGGCACTGCAGTGCAGCGGTATGACTCTTCCGTCATTAAGAGTAATTTCAAGCAGCTTGAGTCTTAAATCAGCCATCAGGCCGTCAATTTTGCTCACAGTAACAGGTTCTGTGATAAGTATGTTAAACTCATCACCGCCGATTCTGCTGACCGTTGCGATTTCTCCGAAAACTTCTTTAAGCGCAGCAGCAAATCCGGTTAATACCTGATCTCCTGCCTCATGACCGTAATTATCATTAATACTCTTGAAATTATCAAGGTCAGTAAACATCAGTATCAGCGAATTGTCGATTTTTCCGCTTTTAAGTTTCGAGTCATAGTCTGCCAGAATTTCTTCAAAAGCACGTCTGTTGATAACTTTGGTAAGCTGGTCTATCCTGGAGATTATCTGAAGTTTCTTTTTCTGTCTGTATTCTGATACGAAAACAGATATTGCCAGAATAAACGTTGCAATTATAAGAAGACCCGCTCCCAGAAAGATAACATAAAAATATCTGTTCATTACTGTTGAAAGGCGGCTGTTTTCCATTCTTACCACAATAAACCAGTTATCCATACTTGAAATCGGAACAAATCCCTGCGTATATTCAACCCCGTTGTGCTCATAGCAGAGAACGTTGTTATTGTTTGGCATCCAGTACTCTGTCTTTTGCATTGACTCTTCCCAGCTGTCAAAATCATATCCTTTCATGCATTTAATCTTTGTTTTGATAAAACGAACATTATTCCATGTACCGGACGCCATGTCACCCGAACCGGAACAGGAGATATAGTTTCCGGAATATGAATTCATCATAAAAGTATCCATATCCTCATTAATAACATTCGTTTTTGCAAGATTCTGGATAGTTTCAAGGGAAAATGTAAGGAATACGGTTGCAGTTCTGACACTTTTTGTAAAGACAGGTGCAAACATTGTTATGACATTGTTTCCGGTAATGCTGCTGCGGTATGGCTCAGGAATGTAAACCTTATTTTTCCTGTATGCTTCTGCGCCAAAGCCGTATTTTTCCATATCAAGCTGTTCGCCCTTTTTTCCGTATACTTTTCCTTCAAGATCTATGATTCCAATGCTTATGTACGGCATTTTTTCAAGTGTAAGCTGCATTTCCTCATACGCCTTTTCAAAATCCGGATTATCATTGGCAGAAAGAATTTCTCCCATTTCAGCAGCATAGCCATTGAGCAGTTCAAAAAGGCCCTGCGAAAAAATCTCTG
>DBQM01000003.1 GCA_002305725.1 Ruminococcus sp. UBA1394
TGTCAAAGCTTTCATTCGCTTTGGCGAAGTCTTCTAAAAATTTTTTGTAACGCATCATTGACAAACCAACATTTTGAAGGCCCAGAAATAAAACCCCGGAATGCAGTCATAAAAGGGGGAGTGCAGTTCCGGATAATGTACAGAAATCAAAGAGTAACGATTTCGCCCTCAAGACCGTTGAATGCGCTGACAGCATTTGATTCGTCAGTATCAATATGCATAGCAGGGGCATATTTTTCAGAAACTCTTACAACAACATCGCCCAGAACAGCCTTTCTGCCGTCTGTATCAAGCTTAACCCAGACAATATCCTTGTCCTTTACATTCATATCAGCAGCTGTTTCGGGAGTAAGGTGGATATGACGCTTTGCGATGATAACGCCCTGGCTTATCTCAACTTCACCTGCCGGACCTACAATCTTGCAGGCACCTGAACCGGCAACATCACCGGATTCTCTGATAGGAGCTGCAACACCAATAGAACGTGCGTCAGTTGCAGAGAGCTCAACCTGAGTTTCCGGACGGACAGGACCTAAGATAGATACGTTAGGCATTTCCTTTTTAGGACCGACAATTGTAACTCTTTCTTCGCAGGCAAACTGTCCCGGCTGAGAGAGGTCCTTTTTATTAGTAAGCTTAGCATCCTTTCCGAAAAGGATTTCAAGATGTTCCTGTGAAAGATGAACGTGTCTTGCAGAAGTTTCAACTATAAATTTTTTTGACATAGCAATCAAAGCCTTTCTGCCGCCAAAGCGGACTTGATTTTTCTTTTAATACTATTTTACTACTTTTTTCGCTGTACGTCAAGGTAAAAATATGAAAAATTTCAAAGTGTCAATTTTTCCGGCGTAACATAAAATATAAAGTGAAATATAGTAAACGAAAATTATTTTTTAGTTTACTATTAGCCGATATGCACGGAGCTTACGAAGTAAGCGGATGTGCAAGGCAATAAAATAAATAATTATAGTGAACGCAAAATTATTTTTTGCGTTCACTATAATTTTTACGGAGGGCTGAATATGATAAAACAGGTTTATTATTTAGGCGGAACATCTCCGTCGGGATTCTGCTCAAAATTCACAGAACAGATAAAACAGCCGGGCTTTTACACCTACATACTCAAAGGCGGACCGGGCACAGGTAAATCCACACTCATGAGAAAAATCGCCGAGGCTTTCAGTGACCACCCCGTATCTCTTTATTACTGCTCCTCTGATATCCGTTCTCTTGACGCAGTAGTGATAGAGGACAAAAAAATTATCGTTGCTGACGGCACAGCGCCCCACGTCTTTGAGGCGTATTATCCGGGTGCTTCACAGGAGATAATAAATCTCGGTGAATTCTGGGACGGCGAAATGCTGAAAAATCATTCTGACGCAATACACTATCTTCTTGACGAAAACCTCAAATACCATGCACGGGTACGCTGCTATATAAAGGCGCTTGCCTCACTTAACGCTGATATCTATTCTATCGGTGACGACGCTCTGAACCGTGAAAAGCTTGACGGATATATTTCAAGACTCTGCAGAAAAGTGACAGGAAAAAAGAAATCCGGCGAAAGAGGGAAGATAAGCTTTAAACAGCTTTCTGCGTTCACCACTGAAAATTACTCAACGAAACCATTAAACGGCGATTACAGCGTTTATCTTCTGCATGACGAATGTTTTGCAGGAAGTGACTATTTTCTGAGAAATGTTGCTGACTATCTTGTAAACCAGGGCTGTGATGTAACAGTAAGCGAGTGCACCATGCACCACACTCCGGTTTTTGAACACATATTCTCCGAATCTGCCGGAATCGCTTTCATGACATCAAATTTCCTCAACCGTCTTGAAGACCCGTCTGCAGCAACTGTCAACTTCGGACGTTTTTACGATAAGGGAATGATATCCGCCAAAAAGCAGCGTCTTTCATTCGACCGCAAAGCAGTACTTGAACTTTCAAAAGAGGCGGCAGACGCTCTCTCAACTGCCCTTGCAGTCCATGACGAGCTTGAAAAGAACTATGTAAATGCCATAGATTTCAGAAAACTCGGCAGTTTTACTGACAAATTCATTAAATCGCTGAAAAATAAATAAGATACTTTGAAAGTTTCGCCGGCTAATGCTGAGGCGAAACTTTTGCTTTTGAAATTATATCAGTAATTTCATCACGCATATTAAAACTATTTTCTGCAAGTCTGAGATTTCTCCGGTACTTTTCCGTCTTTTCACTTTCAGACAGACCGGCAAAATAATTATCTCCGCTTAAAATATCATAAAGATACCGTGCAGAAAGCTCCGCCGCAACCGCAATAATGCCAAATGCAGCCTCCTCTGCTCCGAGTGCATTGTATTCGCTGAAATATCCCTCCGCAAAGCTTTCAAGCAGTTCATAGTCAGGCTCAAAGCTTCGGGTCACACACGCCGACCTTACAGCGTCACCGAAATCAAAAGCCGCATATCCTGCCATGACCGTATCATAATCAATGAGGGTTTCCGGCAGAAGCGTCTGAGGGTCAGTAAGAACATTCGCCCATTTCACATCATTGTGGACAAGACGGGGAGGGGAGAGCAGCTTTTCAGAACGGGTAATAAAATCAAGCAGACTATGGAAGGCACTTTTCTGAGCCGCCGTCAGACCGCCACAATGCAGGACTGACGATATATTTTTTTCAATACTGTGAAAGCCGGGAATAGTTGTGTAAAGCCTGGATATGTCAGCTGATTCAGTATATCTGTGAAATTCTCCAAGCAAAGCGCCAAATGCCTTTACAGACCGGCAGTCCGGCGGCAGAGAAACGCTTTCAATGTAACGGTAAACACGCCAGAAACCGTTATTCAGCAAATAGTTTCTGTTTTCTGCTCTGAGATATTCCGGAAATTTTCGGCTGTCATATTTACCGTCAGCCTGTAAACCCTGTTTAATCAGCTGCTGTGCATATTCAATATTGTGCATTACGTTCTGCGGATTCCTGAAAACATCAGTATTTATTTTCTGGAGAATAAAAATCCCCTCATCAGAATAAATTTTATATGTATCATTGATATGCCCTGTTGTTATACGCTCACAGCGCTTTACAGGGGCAGTTATTCCGAATGAATAAAGAATAGCGGATAAATCTTCCATGATTTGTTCCTTTCAAAAAAAGTTCTGATATTATCATAACAGATAAAATTTGTTATTTCAATAGTTGCAGAAAAATAAAATGAGTGATATAATGAGTATGGGGAAATAATTTCAGAAAGGTGAAGATAATTATGTCGTATTTTGAAAAAATCGGAAATACAATTTCTGCTAAAACCAGAGAGATCTCACAGAAAGCAAAAGCTTTTTCAGAAACGAGCTCACTCAATAATATCATAAAAGCGGAGCAGCATAAAATTGATACAAACTACAAAATGATGGGAAAACTTTATTTTGAAAAATTCGGTGACTGTCCGGCTGATGAGTTTTCAGAGTCTGTAAGCGCTGTCAGAGCGTCACTCAAAAAGATTTCTGAAACACAGGAGCAGATCGACAAGATACGCAAAAGAAACTGTTGTCCGAACTGCGGTACAGCCTTTAAAACTGACGCTGTTTTCTGCTCAAAATGCGGTGCAAAAATAAAAGAGGAAAAACCTCAGCCGCAGAAAATGAAATGCCCGAACTGCGGAAACAAGCTTGATGATGATGCGCTTTTCTGCGACAACTGCGGTACAAAAATTGACGGTGAACTGCCACTTCCCGATACTTCCGAAATAACAGCAGAACCGGTAACTGCTGAACCGGCTGTATCTCAGCAGGAAGAAAGTACACAGCCGGAAGCTGAAACAGCTGCAAAAACCGAAATTCATCCGGAAGAAAATACACAGGAAGAACCTGTATCCGCTGAAACCGATAACCGTGCTGATGAAAACATACAGACTGAGATTTTAAAAAAGTGTTCGTCATGCGGCGAAGTATCTGATGATCCACAGGCACTGTTCTGCAACAGCTGCGGAGCAAAATTATAATGATTTTTACAAATTCCGCTAATAAAATTAACATTTTGTTATTGAAAATTTAATTATTATATGCTATAATACCTATATAATGATTTGGGGAATTAACTTTATGGATCAGGAAAGGAAAAAATACATGAAAGCAATTTTTAAAAAGACCTTTGCAGTTTTTACATCTGTTCTTACGGCAGGTATTCTTGTGTCAGCAACTTATTCGTCTTCTGCTGCTGTGCTCAGAAACGGAGATACCAACGGTGACGGAGTAGTTGACATTTATGATGCGATAAATATATCCAAACACGTTCTGAAAAAGCCTGAACTGACAGGTACTAACCTTGAACAGGCAGATTATAACAAGGACGGTGCAGTTAATGTTTATGATGCTGTTTTTGTTTGCAGACTCATTCTTTGTGAGGGCAAATTAAATGAAGTCGCTGCGCTTATCAATATGGGAAGACTTTCAAACGGTGAAAAAACACTTACCATCGACCAGTCGCTTGTTGACGCTGCAATGAAACGTGCATCAGAGCTTCCAAAGAAGTTTTCCGGCGATTACAGACCGGATAATTCCGGTTTTGAAACTATTCTTACAGAATACGGCATAGAATTTTCTGAATGTGCAAACTGTGTTGCAGCAGTTCCGTCAACTCCAAATGAACTTTATAACGCAATGATGGAAAAAGAAACTATCAAGTCCAGACTTATGGACGGAACATATACAAAAATCGGTGTCGGATATTGTCTGAACAACGATACATATAAACACTACTGGGCAATTCTGCTCATTTAAGAATTACTGATTACAAAGCATCGCTCCGGCGGTGCTTTTTCTTTATAAAGTAAAAATCCCGCTGCAGTAAATTAGCAGCGGGATATATTTGTACTGATTAATCAGTAAACATTTAAAGCTTACTTCATAGCCTCTTCAACAGCAACTGCACAGGCAACTGTAGCACCAACCATCGGGTTGTTGCCCATACCGATAAGACCCATCATTTCAACGTGAGCCGGAACAGATGAAGAACCAGCGAACTGAGCATCTGAGTGCATTCTTCCCATTGTATCAGTCATACCGTAGGAAGCAGGACCTGCAGCCATGTTATCAGGGTGAAGTGTACGGCCAGTACCGCCGCCTGATGCAACTGAGAAGTACTTCTTGCCAGCGTCAACTCTTTCCTTCTTGTATGTGCCTGCAACAGGGTGCTGGAATCTTGTCGGGTTAGTTGAGTTACCTGTGATAGAAACGTCAACATTTTCCTTCCACATGATAGCAACGCCTTCTGTTACGTCGTTAGCACCGTAGCAGTTAACCTTTGCACGCAGACCGTCGGAATAAGCCTTGCGGAATACTTCCTTAACCTCACCTGTGTGGTAATCCATTTCAGTTTCAACGTATGTAAAGCCGTTGATTCTTGCGATAATCTGAGCAGCATCCTTGCCGAGACCGTTAAGGATAACTCTCAGAGGCTTTTTACGAACCTTGTTAGCCTTTTCAGCGATACCGATAGCACCTTCAGCAGCAGCGAATGATTCGTGACCTGCTAAGAATGCGAAACATTCTGTATCTTCTTCAAGAAGCATCTTGCCGAGGTTACCGTGACCAAGACCAACTTTTCTCTGGTCAGCAACTGAACCAGGAATACAGAAAGCCTGAAGACCTTCACCGATAGCTGCAGCAGCGTCAGCAGCTCTTGTGCAGCCCTTCTTGATAGCGATAGCGCAGCCTACTGTGTAAGCCCACTTTGCATTTTCAAAACAGATTGGCTGAATGCCTTCAACCAGCTTGTAGATATCAAGACCCTTAGCCTTGCAAACGTCAGCACATTCTTCGATTGTCTTGATGCCGTACTGTTCAAGAACAGCGAGAATCTGCTTTTCTCTTCTCTCATATGATTCAAATAAAGCCATTTTACAAATCCTCCTTATTCTTTTCTCGGATCAATAATCTTAACTGCGTCAGCAACTCTGCCGTACTGACCCTTAGCCTTTTCAAAAGCTGTGTTTGCGTCGTCTCCGCCCTTGATGAAGTCCATCATCTTGCCGAAGTTTACAAACTGATAGCCGATGATTTCGTCGTCTTCGTTAAGAGCGATGCCTGTTACATAACCGTCTGTCATTTCGAGGTAGCGAGGACCCTTTGCCAGTGTACCGTACATTGTACCAACCTGTGAACGAAGTCCCTTACCGAGATCCTCAAGACCAGCGCCTACTACAAGACCGTCTTCTGAGAATGCGCTCTGTGAACGGCCGTAAACGATCTGGAGGAAAAGCTCTCTCATAGCTGTGTTGATAGCATCACATACGAGGTCAGTGTTAAGAGCCTCAAGAATTGTTCTGCCAGGGAGGATTTCAGCTGCCATAGCTGCTGAATGTGTCATACCTGAACATCCGATTGTTTCAACGAGGGCTTCCTGGATAACGCCTTCCTTAACGTTGAGTGTCAGCTTGCAGGTACCCTGCTGAGGAGCACACCAGCCTACACCGTGTGTGAATCCTGAAATATCAGTAATCTGGGTTGCCTTTACCCACTTTGCTTCCTCCGGAATCGGAGCTGCGCCATGAGCAACGCCCTGCTTGACAGGACACATGTTTTCTACTTCATTAGAATAAATCATATAACTACTCCTTTCGTTTAAGACCGCCCTGTCCACACAGGAAATGTGTACGGGTTTTCAGTCTTAATACAGCATATACAAATATTATATAACATTTTTCGGGCATAATCAAGTCTTTTTTATAAATTTCGGGTGAATTTTACGAAAAAAAATGATAATACTAAATCTGTATAAAACATATGGAACGGAGTTAAAAATATGAACAAACAAAAATGTGCAATAATCGGCTGTGGGGCGGTGGGGGCGACCATTGCCTTTGCCCTTACGCAGAAAAGTCTTTTTTCAGAGCTTGTGCTGATAGACGCAAACAACGCAAAGGCAGAGGGAGAGGCTATGGATTTAAGCCACGGTCTCCCTTTTGCTCATCCGATGAAAGTTTATGCCGGAGATTACAGCGACATTTCCGACTGCTACCTTATCATCATCACAGCCGGAACTGCCCAGCGCCCCAACGAAACACGTCTTGACATGGTTCACAAGAATGTGGAGATATTTAAAAGCATCATTCCTCAGATTACAAAGTACAACAAAGAGGCGATTATACTTGTTGTGTCAAACCCTGTTGACATTCTGACCTACTGCACCATAAAGCTATCCGGTTTTCCGCCGGAAAGGGTACTGGGTTCGGGTACTGTCCTTGATACTGCACGTCTTAAATATCACCTCGGACAGACGCTCTGTGTTGACAGCAGAAGTGTTCACGCCTTTATAATAGGGGAACACGGCGACAGCGAGCTTGCAGTATGGAGCAGCGCCAACGTTTCGGGTATCGACCTGGAAGACTTTCACGGTCTGTGTGCAAGCTGCCGTGACGTTTCATTCAATGATATCTACAGGGAAGTGCGTGACAGCGCCTATGAGGTCATAGAGCGAAAAGGTGCGACCTATTACGGCATTGCGATGGCGGTTACAAAGATTGTCCTTGCTATCATAAGGGACGAACATTCCGTCCTGCCGGTGTCAGGTTATATTAACGGTCATTACGGGCTTGATGATGTTTGTATCGGGGTTCCGTCCATTGTAGGCAGCGGAGGAATTGAAAAAGTGCTTGATATACCGCTTGATAAAGAGGAAAAGGAAAACCTGCTTAAATCGGTGGAAACGCTTAAAGGTGTTATTGCAGAACTTGATATATAAACCGAGGGGACGCCCTGTAAAAGAGCGTCCCCCCTTAATGTTAACTGTCTCATTTTCTCTTATTTCCATAAAGCTTTTTTACAACTCTCTTGTTTCCAAGACCGCTTTTAGGATTCTTTTTTGCGTAAATATACGCCCAGATACATACAGCAAGGTAAAACAGCACAAGTGCAAGTGAAAGCAGTATTGCACGTTTCATCCACTTTGAGCCGAAGAACCCTTTGGCAGTTGAAAGGTTGAATTTCACAAAGGAACGGTCAACATTGCCGGATGCTACGAGGTCGATATTGGCAATAACCTCGTCTGAAAGCTTCAGTTCAATCTCACCGAGCTTCTGTCCCTTTTTTACCGGGGCATTGACCGAATCATAAAGCTTGATATTTTTCTGAATTGACGTGACATCCACTTCGCTGTACCACAAGGTTGAATAATCTTCTTTCGGCTTTACCAGAACATATCCGCTGCCGTCAGAATTGTTGACCTTGACCTCTGCTATTTCCTCATCACCCGAAAGCAGGTCTTTGTATTCAAAATAATCAAATACCCATTCCATCAGATTATATGCATCAATGATGTGGTAATATTTAGAATCTCCGTCCTCATCATAAAACGGTGCATTAAGAAGTACAAGCAGATATTTTATGCCGTCATAAGTTCCCATTGTTACAATATTTCTGCCGCTCAGCTGAAGATTTCCGGTCTTGATTCCCTTTACTCCGAACAGATAAAAATCACTTGCCGCACTCATGATTATGTTTGAATGCGACCATGTCCACGGTTCTTCATGAGCAGTGATATAACTCACAGGGTGTACCTCATATTCCTCGGTAGTTGCAATTTCCTCAAATCCGGGAACAGTCAGTGCATACTGCGTTATCAGTGCCATATCCTTTGCCGTTGTTACCTGATTCGGGTCATAAAGACCATGCGGATTGGCAAAAACAGTATTTTCAGCACCGATTTCCTTTGCCTTTGCGTTCATCTTGTCAACGAAAGCGGAAATATTCTGATTACCAAAATAATAAGCGAGTATATTGGACGCCTCACAGGAGGAAGTAAGCATCATGGCATAGAGGTAATCAGTTACGGTAAGGGTATCACCGTCCCAGATTTCTCCGTATCGCAGATCGTCCGGGTACTCATACTCGTCAAATTCCTCATAAAGCTTTTTATCGGCGGTAATTGTAATGCTGTCCGGATCGCTGCAGTTTTCCAGAACAATAATTGCCGTCATGATGTTTACAAGAGATGCCGGCATCTGCTCCGAATCCGGATTTTTTTCATATATTACAGAATTTGTATCAAGATTTATGAGATATGCTGACTTGGCATTCACTTCAAAAGGCGGGGTAAATTCAACAGCACCTGCGGTGGTTGCCGCACAAAGATATATAAACATCAGCATTGCCGAAAGAACGGAAATGATTTTTTTCAAAACACACAGCTCCTTATTTTTATTCTATACACTTCTTATTATATCAAATTTCACGGCAAAAGCAAATACTTTTTGAAAAAAATATAAAAAGTTGTTTACGAATCTATTATTTTATGATACAATTAGTATAGACAAGGAGGAATGAAATTGATTTATGTAACTGGTGATATGCACGGAGAGCTTTCACGTTTTAAAAGCAAAGCGGTAAAAAAGCAGCTCAGAGAAGGGGACACCCTTATTGTCTGCGGCGATTTCGGTTTTATATGGAATGATTCAAGACGTGAGCGCTCAATTCTTGATAAAATCGGTGACCTTAAATACAATGTTGCGTTTGTGGACGGATGCCACGAAAACTTTGACCTGCTGAATGAATACGAAGTCATTGAATGGAACGGCGGAAAGGCTCATTACATAAGCGGCAATCTCGTTCACCTAATGAGGGGACAGGTTTACACAATTGAGGATAAGAAGTTTTTCGCATTCGGCGGAGGACACAGTCAGGACTATGAATACCGCAAAAACGTAAACTGGTGGCCGCAGGAACACCCTACTCATGATGAAATAATAGAATCCATAAACAATTTAAGCCGCTATGACAACTGTGTTGACTATATAATCACCCATGAACCCCCTGCTTCCCTTAAAGACTGTCTGGAAGTCGATGTGTTTCAGCGTCTGGAGATACACGCTTTTTTTGAGGATATTATAAAGGCGTGTCATTTTGAAAAGTGGTTTTTCGGTAAGTGCCACATTGACAAATATATTCCAATGAAGTTCTATGCGGTGTTTGAGGACGTTCTTCCTGTATATGAGAAAGACTGATACTTGCATATATTTACAAAATATGATACAATAAATATATAGTATGCTAAAAAATTAATCGGAGGTATAAAACAATGGTTATTTTTGAAATGGAAAACGGAAAGAAAATTAAAATGGAGCTTTACCCTGACATTGCACCAATTTCATGCGAGAATTTTGAAAAACTTGTTAAACAGGGTTTCTATGATGGTTTAGGCTTTCACAGAATCATTCCGGGATTTATGATTCAGGGCGGCTGTCCTGAGGGCAACGGCACAGGCGGTCCGGGCTGGACTATCAAAGGCGAATTCGCCGCAAACGGCGTGAAAAACGACCTTAAACATACAAGGGGAGTACTCTCCATGGCAAGAGCAATGGACCCTGATTCAGCCGGCTCACAGTTCTTTATTATGCATGAGGACGCTCCTCATCTTGACGGACAGTATGCAGCATTCGGCAAGGTAGTTGAAGGTATGGACGTTGTGGACGAAATTGCAGAAGTAAGAACAGATTTCCGTGACAAACCCCTTGAACCTCAGATTATCAAAAAAGCCTATATGGAATAAAAAATTATGCCCTGTCAGAAATGACGGGGCATTTTCGCTACACAATAAAAACCTGCACTCCCGAAGGAATACAGGTTAAATTTATACTGTATGTGATTTACATTCTGAGTTCTGCGCCGATAGCTTCAAGTGCTTTAAGCACCTTTTTCATAACCGAATCAGCCTGTTCGTCAGTAAGTGTACCATCATGAGAGCGCATACTGATTGAGTAGGAAATACTCTTTTTGCCCTCGGCAATCTGCTTGCCCTTGTACACGTCGAAAAGAGTAACCTTTTCAAGGAGCTTTCCGGCAGCCTTTTTAATAGTCTTTTCAATATCGCCGGCTGGAAGAGCGTCATCACAGATAAGGCTTAAATCTCTTGTTGTTGCAGGGAACTTAGGCAGCGGCTTGTAGGAAATGTCAGTTTCAGCAAGTTCAAACATTTCCGGAATGTTCAGCTTTGCAACATAGGTTTTGACGCCGATTTCGTAGTTTGCGGCAGTTTCCGGATGAATTTCACCCAGTATACCTATTGCTTTTCCGTCTTTGAGAATAACCGCACTTCTTCCCGGATGGAATGCACAAGCCTCGCCGAATGCGTCGGAATCAGCTGCTCTTACATACTCACATTCCTTAACGCCTACAGAACCAAGCAGAGTATCAACAATGCCTTTCAGCTCATAAAAATCAACGTTTCCGCCGTACATACCGATAGTCAGTCTGTCCGGTTCAAGAGGAAGCTTGTCGGGAGTTGTAGGGATATATTCCTTGCTTATCTCAAAAAGCTTTGCAGTTTCATTTCTGTTGTTGTAGTTGCGTGAAAGAATTTCAAGCATGGACGGTATTGTTGTAGTCCTCATAACGCTTGTGTCTTCGCCGAGAGGATTTGTGATTCTCTCTACATTTCTCAGCGGACTGTCAGCCGCAAGTCTTATCTTGTCGAAGTGCTTTGGCGAAACAAAAGAGAATGTGGCAATTTCGTAGCAGCCCAGTGCCGCAATGTTGTTCTGGACTTTTCTCTTAAACTTCTGCTCCGGAGTGTATTCCGCCTCAGCAACACCTCTGAACGCAGATGACGGGATATTGTTGTAACCGTAAATTCTTGCGACTTCCTCTGCAATATCAGCTTTGTATTCAATGTCAATTCTGAAGCTTGGTGAAACAACCTTGCCGTCCTCAACTGAGAATCCCAGCATATTCAGATATTTTACCATATCAGCCTCTGAAATATCAGTACCGAGGAAATTGTTTATCCATTCCGGACTGAACTCAACAGTTTTAAGGGTCTTGTCGGTGTAGTCACAGTCTATAACAGTTCTTACAACTTCACCTGCACCCAGCTTTTCTACAAGCTCAAATGCCCTGTTTAAGCATACCATACTGATAAGCGGGTCAACACCCTTTTCGTATCTTGCAGAGGCGTCAGACCTCATGCCAAGCTTCTTTGCAGTACGGCGAACCTGTACCGGTTCAAAGTAAGCGGATTCAAACACAACAGTTGTTGTATCGTCCATGATACCGCTGTATTCTCCTCCCATAACACCGGCAACTGCAACAGGCTTTGACTTGTCAGCAATAACCAGCATTTCGTCTGTCAATTCACGTTCAACACCGTCAAGAGTGGTAATCTTTTCGCCGTTTACAGCGTTTCTTACGTTGATTTCAGCACCCTCGACATATCTTAAATCAAAAGCATGCATCGGCTGACCGTATTCAAGCATAACGTAGTTTGTGATGTCAACAAAATTGTTTATCGGGCGAACGCCACTTGCTCTCAGACGTTCCCTCATCCACCTCGGTGACGGTTCTATCTTAACGTTCTTTACAATACCGGCGCAGTAGCGCTTACACTTTTCAGTATTTGCGATATTGACTTTCAGCATTTCATTTATGTCGCCGTCAATGCCGCTGAATTTAGGCTCCGGAATGTTCAGCGGTACATTAAAGGTTGCTGACGCCTCTCTTGCAAGTCCGGTTACAGAAAGGCAGTCCGGACGGTTTGATGTAATTTCAAATTCAACTGATGTATCGTCAAGACCTAATGCTGTGTGAATGTCCTCGCCGATTTTGCAGTCCTCTTCAATAATGAAAATGCCGTCCTCTATGGCATACGGGAAATCGTGGAGAGTAAGTCCCAGTTCGCCCAGTGAGCAGAGCATACCGTTGCTCTCGACACCTCTCAGCTTGCCCTTTTTGATTTTTACACCACCGGGGAGAGTTGAACCGTCAAGGGCAACAGGGACGATATCTCCGGCTTTTACGTTAGGTGCGCCGGTTACAATCTGGATAGGCTGTTCCTTGCCAACTTCCACCTGACACACTACAAGGTGGTCGGAATTTTCGTGAGGTACAACAGAGAGCAGTTTGCCGATAACAACGTTTGATATCTCCTCGCCCTCTTTTTCATAGCCTTCAACCTTTGAGCCGCTCATTGTCATTTCGTGACAAAAACTTTTTATATCAGTATCTTTCAGATCAACATAATCTGAAAGCCATTTCATTGATAAATTCATTTAATTGCCTCCCTTAAAACTGTTCCAGGAATCTTAAATCGTTCTCATAAAGCAGACGCATATCGCTGATATCGTAACGTGCTGTAACCATTCTTTCAAGTCCGAGACCGAAAGCAAAACCGGAGTAAATTTCCGTGTCAATACCACAGCCTGCCAGAACCTTAGGGTGTACCATACCTGCGCCAAGCAGTTCGATATAGCCCTCTCCCTTGCAGACAGAACAGCCCTTTCCGCCGCACATATAACAGCTGATATCAACCTCACAGCTTGGCTCTGTAAACGGGAAGTGATGAGGACGCAGTCTTATCTTGCAGTCGTCGCCGTAAAGCTTTTTCATAAGAGTTTCAAGAGTACCCTTTAAGTCTGCCATTGTAATGCCCTTGTCGACTACAAGTCCCTCAATCTGATGGAAAATAGGGGAGTGGGTTGCGTCAACGGCGTCAGAACGGTAAACACGACCCGGAGAAATAATTCTGATAGGCGGCTTCTGATTTTCCATAACGTGTACCTGAACGGAAGAAGTCTGAGTTCTCAGGAGAATGTTGTCCGTGATGTAGAATGTGTCCTGTGTATCTCTTGCAGGGTGGTCGGGAGGAAGATTTAAAGCCTCGAAGTTGTAGTAGTCATACTCAACTTCCGGACCGTCCGCAACGGAAAATCCCATACCCATAAAGATTTCCTTTATCTCGTTTTCAACGATTGAAAGAGGGTGGAGTTTGCCCAGTGACTGCGGCTTGCCCGGAAGAGTTATGTCGATTGACTCTGCGGCAATTTTAGCTGCCTGTTCCTTTTCTTTCAGTTCGTTCATTTTTTCCGTAATGACATTTTCGATGTCCTGACGAATCTTGTTCGCCAGCTGACCGATTACCGGTCTTTCCTCAGCGGAAAGCTTTCCCATCTGCTTGAGTATTGCAGTAAGCTCACCCTTTTTGCCGAGAAATTTTACTCTCAGGTCATCCAGACCCTTAATCGAATCGCAGGAGGAGGTTTCCTTTATAGCCTCTGATTCGATGTTTTCAAGCTGCTGTTTCATTGAATCACCTCATAAATATATTATTTAAAGTGCCATTTTGCTCGTCACCAAAGGTGACAACCGCAAAATATGGCAAATAGATTTCAGCAAGCTTTACTTGCTTCATCTATTTTAAATATTGTCGGAATACAGGTATAAAAAAAGCCCTGCCCTTAACAGGACAAGACATAGCTTGCTTATAAACCACCCATTAACAAAGAGCCGACACTCTCCTGTCTTTAACGCAGACATAACGTCAGAACTTACAATAAAAAATACTTCGGAACTGCCACTCGTGAGTGAACTTCTGCAAAGCAGAAAACCGGACAGCTTTCAGCCGTGACTGTCCTCTCTGATGATTTCCGTATGGCTTCTGCATACTCTCTCAGTCAATGTGTTTCTTCTATTATAAACAATATTTCAGAAAAAAGCAAGTGTTTTTATTGAAGTTTTGAAAAAAATGTGTTATAATATTCTATATTTAAAACAAAGGGAGTAATTTTATGACAGATACATTTGCTGAACAGCTTGTAAAAAAATCTCAGAATTCATCTGATTCCATGAAAAAGGTGCTTATTCTTGCCAGCGGAGGTGTTATTGTCGCACTTCTCCTATACGTATCCTTTTTTATAACACCCCTTGCGCTTTTACTTGTTGCCGGCGCAGTTTATGTTCTTTATATGCTTGTTATCGGACTGAATATCGAGTATGAATACACAGTCACAAACGGCAGTCTTGACATTGACAAGATAATTGCAAAGCGAAAGAGAGTCAGCATGATTTCCGTTGACGTCAAGGATTTTACAGCCTTCGGAAATTTTGAAGACTCTGATGATGATTTTTCCGGTACGACCATTATGACCACAGGCATTGACAAGGTGGACGAGATTGAAAAGCCCTCTTGCTATGCCGACTTTAACCATGAATCCTACGGAGAAGTAAGGCTTGTGTTCTCGCCGGACGAAAAAGTTATTGAATGCATAAAGCCATATCTGCCAAGAAATTTATAGTAAACGACAAATTAATTTGGAGTTTACTATTTGCCGATACGCACGTAGCGAACATAGTGAGCGAATGTGCGAGGCATTTAAAAATATTTATTATAGTAAACGTCAAATTGTTTTTGACGTTTACTATAAAATAAAGGAGTATTGCCATGTCAGTATTACAGGAACTTATAGTTAAATTCAACGAGAAGAAAAATCCCCAGCTTTACATAAGAATTATAAAGGAACTACAGTCCGCAGAAAAACTGTGGATAGCCTTTTCACCAGCATCCAACAACTATTACCTGGGAAATGAGCAGGGAAAGGCGGCTGCATATCTGTTTTCTGAAAAGGATTATTTCGACCTTTTCTATG
Source organism: Ruminococcus sp. UBA1394 (assembly GCA_002305725.1). GTDB lineage: Bacteria > Bacillota > Clostridia > Oscillospirales > Ruminococcaceae > Porcipelethomonas. The sequence continues at coordinate 15,390 of DBQM01000003.1, forward strand.
TACATGAGAATAAGAAAGGCTATGACCTGAAATCAGTGGAAAACTCTGCACAGTACCGTATGGCTTTCTTTGCCGACCTTTACAGAAGCGGTTTTGAGGCAGTTGTGATCGACAACGGACAAACATATTTAAGGCTTAACCTTTTCGACATCATCAAAAAGCCCGAACCTCAGACAGAAGACAAGGACACACGTCTTATCGTCAACCCGTCACTTATGAGGACTGCCTGCTGGTTTATGCAGGAGGACGCTAAAAAACCTGCAAACGAGGAAATGTGGAAACTGCTTTTTACTGAGATTTTCAAAGGTGAATACATTGTTCCGGCAGATACAAACAAGCTGAAAGTTGACGGAGTAAAGTCGGGAGAAATAAAGCTCGGAAAGGACAGCGAGGTTGCGTTCCCTATGCTCCAGAATTCTGACGGAAATAGATTTTACCCGTTTTTTACTGACTTCAACGAGCTGAGAAAATACGATATGAAGTCACAGTTCTCCGCACTTGCGGCAACCTTTAAAGACCTTGAAAAATTTGCCGGCAAGGCTGACGGAATCGTCATAAATCCTTTCGGCGTAAATATTGTCCTCACAGCTGATATGCTAAGCGACATAAAGAGAATTTCTGCTGACGCTCAGAAAAAGCAGTCCGAGATAATGATAGGTGAGCCAAAGGAATATCCTGTTAAAATGGTTAAGGCTATGACAGATTATTTCGGCGAAAATTCTGAAATCGAGGCGGCATATTTAAAGCTTATGTTCAAAGACGGAAACAAAAGCTACCTTGTCGCAGTTGATTACAGCGGCAATGAGAATTTAGCTGAGGTATATGACAGAATTTCTGAGTGTGCAAATCCTCATGCAGACGGAGTACCAGTTGATTTCATTCCGTTTAAAAACGATTTTGCACAAAAGGTATTTAAAGATTCCAAGCCGTTTTATAAGAGGTAACCCATGAAAAATTACCATAAAAAGCTTATTGTTACCCCGGCTCAGATGAAAATGCTTGAACAGGAAACGGACAAAGCCGGAGTAAGCTATGAAAGAATGATGGAAAACGCTGGAATCGCCCTTGCGTATAATATAAAAAGGCTTATCAAAGGCTTTGAGGACGACGTACGTTTCAGGGGTACTCCAAACGTGATTTTCCTATGCGGAAACGGCAATAACGCAGGCGACTGTTTTGTTGCGGCAAGGCATCTCAAAGACATGAACATTGAGTCGAAAGTGTTTCTGCTTTGCGGTGAACCTAAAACCGAACTTGCAAAGCTGAATTTTGAAAGAATGGATGATATTGCAGTTGTACGCAGTGAGGAGAGAATGATTGAAATTCTCGGAAAAGCCTTTGCTGATATCAAGGTGGACGGCGTTTTCGGTACAGGTTTTCACGGTGAGCTGCCGGAAAATATCAAAAATGTATTTACGCACTGCAAGGGAATAACAGTTGCTGCCGACGTTCCAAGCGGAGGCAACTGCAAAACAGGCGCTGTTTCAAAGGGTATGCTTAAATCGTGGCTTACCATAACATTCGGTGCAAAAAAAATTGGCATGACGCAATATCCGCTGAAAGCATTATGCGGTGATGTAAAGACTGCCGGAATAGAAATTCCGGACAAGGTCTATGAAATGCTCGATTATCCGGTAACACACCTTGATGACGACTTTGTAAGGCGTTCTTTGCCGTTGAGAAAACCGGATTCCCACAAGGGAGATTTCGGCAGACTGCTGACTGTCTGCGGCAGTAAAAATATGCCCGGAGCGGCTATGATGTCGGCAGGTTCGGCTGCAAGATGCGGTGTCGGACTGCTTACAGTCTGCACACCGTCGGAATATCTCCCGCATTTTGCGGCGAAACTTCCGGAGGCTGTGTATCTTCCTCTGGACACAGCAGAAAGCGGCACTTATACAGCGCAATCCTTTGACAAAATAATGAAAGCCGCCGAAAAGGCGACTTCTGTACTTATAGGCTGCGGACTGGGAGTAAGCGAAGACAGCCGTGAGCTTGTAAAAAAACTGATGTTAAACTTAAATTGTCCGATAATTCTTGACGCTGACGGCATAAACTGCATAACTGACTGCATAGATATTATTAAGCAGACCAGCCAGGAGGTCATTCTGACACCCCACCCGGCAGAAATGGCACGTCTTTGCGGTGTTACGGCGGCTGAGATACAGTCGGACAGACTTGAATATGCAAAAAAGTTTGCACAGGAAAACAACTGTACTGTAGTATTAAAGGGCGCAGGTACTATTGTAGCCGCTCCCGACTATGCCTTTGTAAATCCAACGGGAAATTCCGGCATGAGCAAGGGCGGCAGCGGAGATGTTTTAAGCGGCATGATAGCCTCACTTAAAGCCCAGGGACTTGCCGCAGCACCTATGGGAGTTTATCTCCACGGAAAAGCCGGTGACAAAGCGGCTAAAAAGCACTCAAAACAGAGTATGCTGCCAACGGACATGACTGACGAGCTTGGTGAAATTTTCAAAGAATACGGACTATAAAAACAACGGAATGTAAAGCTTAAATTCAAATTGTAAGGAGCTTTATATGAAAAAGATCATTCCTGTTTTTATGTCATTCATTCTTGTACTTTCCCTGTGCGCCTGTTCGGGCGGCGGAAAGAGTGTAAAATTCACCCATAAACTGAACGAGCCTTTTGTAACCACTGCAAAGATACAGTACGGCGACCAGGAGGCAGATGGGTCGTTCCGCAAATACGGCAAGGCAAACTGGGACATTGAATTTTCTTCACCTAACACACTTGCCGGCGTGATTCTGTCCTACCGTGACGATAAGGTCGATGCGTCCTATAAGGGACTAAGTTTTTCAGTACCCAAAACAGCTTTGCCGGTAAAATCAATTATCTCAGCATTTATTGAGGTTGTTGATTCCCATGCTGAAACCGAAGAGCTTGACGCAACGGAAAAAGACGGTCTTATGGAAGTTGAGGGTGAGCTCCAGCAGGGCAGGTACACATTAAAGCTTGACAAGGACGGCGATATTGCTGAATTTACAATGCCCAATCTTGAACTGAAAATCACTTTCACCGATTTCCACTGCGATAGTTCGGATATGCCAGAGATGACACCGACTGAACAGCAGACACAGCCTGAAACGGAATCTGAAACTGCTGAGGTTACTGAGCAAGTGACTGAATCAGCTGAATAACAAAATTAAACCGGTATTCTTTGCGGAATACCGGTTACTTTACTATCAGTCAATATTTTCAAATGCCTGGTCAATATCAGCGATAATATCTTCAATATTTTCAAGACCGCATGAGAAACGAATCATGCCGCCGTCAATTCCGGCAGCAACAAGCTGTTCGTCGGTCAGCTGTCTGTGAGTAGCACTTGCAGGGTGGAGGACGCAGGTCCTGATGTCAGCAACGTGAACAACGTTTGAAGCAAGCTTTAAGCTGTCCATAAACTTAACGGCGTTGTCCCTTCCGCCCTTGATTGAAAATGTTATAACACCGCTGCAGCCGTCCGGCATATATTTTCTGCCAAGGTCGTAATACTTGTCACCCTCCAGTCCCGGATAGCTTACAGAAAGAACCTTGTCCGAGGCTGTGAGATGCTTTGCAACTGTCATTGCGTTTTCGCAGTACTGCTTCATTCTTACAGCAAGTGTTTCAAGTCCCATATTTAAGAGAAAAGCAGAATTTGCAGCAGGGTAGCAGCCGAAATCTCTCATAAGCTGCATTCTTGCCTTGACAATATAAGCCATTTTACCGTATGCTTTTGTGTAGCTTATGCCGTGATAGCTTTCGTCCGGTTCAACAAATTCCGGGAATTTGCCGCAGGTCCAGTCAAACTTTCCGGCGTCAACAATAACACCGCCAACCTGAACAGCGTGTCCGTCCATGTATTTTGAAGTTGAGTGAATGACAATGTCAGCACCATGCTCGATAGGACGACAGAGGATAGGGGTAGGGAAAGTGTTGTCCACAATAAGCGGAAGATTGTTGCTGTGTGCAAGCTCTGCAAACTTTTCAATGTCAAGTACTGCCAATGCAGGATTTGCAAGTGTTTCGCCGAAAACTGCCTTTGTGTTAGGCTTGACAGCCTTCTGCAGTTCTTCAAGAGGAGCGTCGGCGTCAACGAAAATACACTCAATTCCAAGTCTTTTAAGCGTTACGGCAAAAAGGTTCACAGTACCGCCGTAAATAGTAGAAGTGGAAATAAAGCTGTCACCGGCACTGCATATATTGAGAATCGAGCAAAGGCTTGCCGCCTGACCGCTTGAAGTAGCCATAGCGCCGACTCCTCCTTCAAGGGCAGCGATTTTTTCCTCAACCGCCATAACAGTCGGGTTTTCAAATCTTGAATAAATCAGGCTTTTGGTAGGATCATCAAAAACGGCAGCAACATCATCTGTTGAGTCGTAAACGTAGGTTGTACTCTGTACTATAGGTATTTGTCTTGGTTCGGTATTTTTTGGAGAATAGCCGGAATGCAGACATTTTGTTTCAATATTCATAGTATTCCTCCGGAATTATTAATCAATTATTACTTTATAATGATAACACATTTTCAGACTGCGGTCAACAGTTTTTGCAGTCAATCATATAAGATTCTTAATAAATTTCATATAGAATCTTTCAAAAATATTCTGCTGTACGAAAATTGCCCTTGCGGTTTTATATGAAAGCCTTATTACCTTATCCGACTGTTCAGCGGTTATCTCATGTCCGCTTAAACCTGCTTCAAGAGCAATTTCGGTTATTTCCGTCAGCTCACCGTTTCTGAAAATATGTCGGATATTCTGCTGGACATATTCAGCAAATTCAAGGTACTGCATATTTTGTTTTTTCACATCACAGTATTCAAGCAGTTTCAATATATACCTGTATGCGTTCAGGGCATTCTGTGAATTGCTTTCAGTTTTAAAGCTGTTTTCACGCCTTTTCAGCGTAATACAATGTACAGCGGCTATAAGGGCAATAATCAGCACCAGAGTAAGTACTGACGCAAGTATAAGCTTAGCCTCCGGTGAAAGTCTGAAAATCTCAGCCTTTCTGGAAATCTTTGTTTCCGAACCGGAATTGACTTTGCCGCCGGTTGTTTTAATACTTGTCTGACTGCTGCCGGAAGAAGTACGGGTACTGCGGCTTGTCTGACTGTTGCTTTCAGCAGGCTTGGTCAGTGCAGCTGTTGTTGTTTTTGTAGCTTCGTCTGTACCTGAGGGGTTAAGAGCAGGAGCGGCATCCGGAGTAAATTCATAGGGAATCCAGCCGTAACCGTCAATATATATTTCCGCCCATGCGTGAGCCCGCTCGTCCTTTATCTCAATTTTATAGCCGTTCTCAGTTTCATTGCTTTCGTTAAAGTCATCTGCCAGAACAACATAGCCTTCCGCAAATCTTGCCGGTATTCCGGACATTCTCGCAAGAATGACTCCGGCAGTTGCAAAGTGTACGCAGTAGCCCTTATGGTTTTCCGTAAGGAAATAGCTGACAAAATCCTTTCCGGCAGGGGTTCTGCCTGGTTCAAGGGTATACTGTGCATTCTCTGAAAGCACATTTTCTATATAGTTAAGCTGAGTAAAAATGTCATCATAGACGTTTCCGTCAATGAATATGTTATAAAGCTTCTGAGTTTCCTCATTGTTTGGAACATCGAGGTAACTGCTGTAAACAAAGTCACGATATCCGCTGTCAGAGCCGGAATCGGCTGTTTCAATAACGGAAACATCCGAATCATTGCTGCCATAGAATGCAGTTGAGTAAAAATCTGACGTAAGCAGAACATCATAATCCTGATAAGGGGACACCTCAAAACTGTATTTGTTTTTGTTTTTGGATTCTGTGCGTATATCGTTTATATAGCTGAGTTCGTCCTTGGCACGGGAATTATATGGCGTAAAGCAATACTGTCTGTTAAAAAAAGACGGTTCAACAGTCATATCTATCAGCGACGGATAAACAGAGCTTAACATCTCCATATCCTTTCCGTAGCTGTCAAAAAGCATATCCTGAGGATAAAGCTGGTTTTCTCTGAAACCGTCAAACAGCGCACTGTTTTTTTCGTAAACCTTCTGGTCAAGCTCAGACCAGCTTTTTCCGTCATAGACTGAGCCTATATACCCTTTAAGATAAACGTTGTCGTGGGGGATCGGAAAACCGGAGGATTTAATGGTAAGTTCAGTTCTGCCGCTGTAGGAAACAGAATTTAAATTTCCAAGACGGTGATTATAGGTTTTAAGACCGCCTATGCCAAAAGACGCAGAAAGCCTTTCCAGACTGCCGCTGATATCATCAAGCGTAAATTCGCTGACAGCAGTCTTTACATTACTGCGCATTGTGTTGAGCTTGTCGGAACGTGAGTAGCCGGAAATGTTTATAATTACAAATACTGCCGTCATAATTGCGGCAGAGCTTAATAGCATGATAATTCCCGACTGTCCGGCTGTACGGAATCTTATAGCAGGCTTTGAAATAAACGTGTTCCCCTTGCGGATAAAGCCTGTTTTGCTGCGCCCAGAATTGCGGCAGTAGCCGGACTGATGAACAGCCAGCAGAGACGCCCAGTAGACAACAAGCATGAGTACAGGCAGCAGGTCAGGGGACTTGCCGTAGTAAAGACCAATTTCAATCAGCGGAAATGTAAAGAGGAATCCGAAGAAAAAGTTCGGTCTTACTATTGAAACGTAGCAGATAAGGGCTGTGAGAATAAAGACAGTAAAGCAGATAAATATTTTTATGTCGCTGTCCGGGTTTATTTCCGACATATCAAGCCGGAAATAATCGCTTCTCCGGGGAAATATTGTCCTGTAGGTCTGGTTGCAGACAAGCATAAAACCGTTGATATAGTTTTCCCATTTTCTGTAAAGAAGAAATTCGTAAATAAAAATTATGGGTATCAGCAATGTTGTCATTTTTTTAGGAAGAATAAAAATGACCGAGAAAATCATAAAGAAAAATACAGTATAGAAATTAAGTATAAAACTGCTTATATCTATATGAAACATTGTGACAAATGCATTTACTATTCCAATACACCCGAAGAATGCAATAACAAGGAGCGGAACAAAATCGGGCAGAAATTTTCTTTTCGGAATTGTAAGCGAGATGTTGTCTGTGATTTTTATTCCGCTGTAAACGTTTTGAGTCTTTCTTTTATTTTTCATGTTCAGATTCCTTAAATAATTATGTTGGACATTCCATTTTCGGACTTTCCGGCAGGAATTACAGTTATTTCATTATTTCTCTCAAGTTCAGAAAAGCTGACATTATCGCTCTGAATCAGAAACGGTCGTATATTTCCCATATAGCTTTCTTTCATAACAGAAGAAAGGTTATCCTTTGACGTGGTAATATATAAAATACTGGAATATTCGTGGGATATATCCTTTATAGTCAGAGCAAAGTCAGTTTTTTCCGCAGGTCCGGAGAGAAAGATTTCTTTCATAGCGCCTGTTATATCCCGCTGGTCTGAAACCGGAATTATAATATCATTTTCCGTATTGCTGCTGTAATAGGCAAATTTAAAGGGAATACCATTTTCTGCAAGGTAAAAGGAAATAGAAAAGGCAGTCTGCGCCGCTGTGTCAAGATTTCTGATATCCGATTTTGACGCATTTCCGCAGAAATCCAGTATAACAAGAATTGAGGAATTTACGGGCATACTGTAATGCCTTACAATAAGGTCGTCAAGCTTCAGACTGAGATTCCAGTGAATTCTGTTTGGCTTGTCACCCTGGACGTAGTTTTTCAGGGCGAAAATCTCAGAGGGGTCGTCACCGCTTTTGTGCTTTGAAAAAATATCGCTTTCCTCAGCGTTTATCATGCTGAAGCTGTCTGCACTGCTTACAGGGTCGATTTCCGGCAGGACAGTAATTTCACAGGCATTTTTCGGCTTTACACAGCAGGAAAACAGCTTGATAAAATCAAATATATGCACTGATTTTACTCTGACGCTCAGTATTCCGCAATATTCAGAGGTCAGCGCAAAACTTACCTTTTCAGAACATAACGGATGAACAGGAATTGAAATTGTCATTTTGTCAGTAATATCCATTAAATTGTTGCTGTATTCAACTGTAACAATACCGTTTGGAAAGGGCAGGGGAGTTCTGTTTCTGATTTTAAGAGAAAATCCTATTCTGCCGTTTTTTATGGCTGTGTCAGAATCCGGTTCTATATCTGCACTTATAAGAAATTTTGCAGAAATTATGCATATTCCCATAATAAAAGGGAGAGAAACTGTAAAAATAAGAAGATAGAGGGACAGCGTTTCAGAATAGAGGATATAAAATAATACAGAGGTAATTAAGAGGATAAAATATAAAAATTTCGATATTGCCATAGCACTCTCCCTGCGTTAATGCGTAAGCTTAGGTACTGCAACGTTTCTGAGTACTTCATTCAGCACCGCCGTTTCGTTCATTTCGCTTAAAAGTGCTTTTCTTTCAAGTATAATTCTGTGCTGTGAAACGTCATGGAAAACAAAGGCAACATCGTCGGGGATAACGTAGTCACGTCCGCAGAGCAGGGCAGATGCTCTCGACATTGCTGCAAGGCTTATAGTACCTCTCGGACTTAGTCCCAGAGCAATCATTGGGTGATGCCGTGTAGCGTCGGCAAGATGAGCAATATATGCAAGTATGCTGTCGTCAATGTAAATTTCACCGGTTATCTTTCGGAGAGCCATAAGCTGTTCCACAGTAATAGCAGGACTTACCAGTTTTATATTTCCTTCCGGAGATGAAAGCTTTGATTTGAGAATACTGATTTCGCTTTTTACATCGGGATAACCCATATTAAGCTTTATCATGAAACGGTCGAGCTGTGATTCCGGCAGCATTTGTGTTCCTATTGAACCTACTGGATTCTGCGTTGCGATAACGGTATAAGGCTGGGGCAGACGAAAGCTTTTTCCGTCAACAGTGATATTTCCCTCCTCCATTATTTCAAGGAGCGCAGACTGCGTCTTGCTGGAAGTACGGTTTATTTCGTCCGCTAAAAACAGGTTGCAGACCGCAACACCCGGCTTGTACTCAAAATTACCTGTCGCCTTGTTGTACATTGAAAAACCGGTTATATCCGTAGGGAGCACGTCCGGAGTAAACTGCATACGGTTGTAGTCAAGGGACATTGCTTTTGAAAAAGCTAAAGCCATGGTGGTTTTTCCCACACCGGGTATATCTTCAATGAGTATATGACCTCCTGCAAGCATTGCAAGAAGAGTTTTTACTATAACATCGTCCTTGCCGATAACGGCTTTCTTTATTTCAGAGATAACAGCCTGTATGCTGTTCTGAGCAACTTTTATTGTATTTTCCATTTTTGTGTCCTTTCTTTTTTATGTATTTTAATTATATCATATTTTATAAATAATATCAATTTAAAATTTAATGACAATAAATGCACCTGTATTTAACATAATCTTTACGAAAAAACGAAAAAAACATACCGAAATTCAGTTAATTTATATCATTGTGCCAAAATTCCCAAAGCACATTGACAAAGAGACAAAAAGAATATATACTTATTAATGTAGTTTTAATGTCGGAAAAGTACATATTTTTCTGAAAGGAGTTTTCTGTTTGAATATATGGCATAATATCAGTCCGAAGCGCATAAGCCCTGATGACTTCGTGGCTGTAATTGAAATCCCGAAGGGCAGCAAGATAAAGTATGAGCTTGACAAGGAAACTGGTCTTATAAAGCTTGACAGAATCCTCTATACGTCAACCCACTATCCTGCAAACTATGGTCTTATTCCGAGAACCTACGCAGATGACGGTGACCCTCTTGACGTTCTGGTTTTATGCTCTGAAACACTTTATCCGATGACCCTTGTAAGGTGTTATCCGATCGGCGTTATCAGAATGATAGACAGCGGACACCATGACGACAAGATAATCGCTATCCCGTTTGATGACCCGAATTACAATACCTATCAGGATATTGACGAGGTACCGAAACACGTTTTTGACGAAATGATCCATTTCTTCAAGGTATATAAGGAACTGGAAAACAAGACGACAGCTGTTGATGAAATTGAACACGTTGACAGTGCAAAGGATATTATTGCCAATGATATTGAGCATTATATAGACAAATTCTGTAAATAAATAACGGAAGGAAAAGGTAAAGACAGATGACTGTTAAAGCAAGCGAAGTTTTATTCAATTCCCAGACAAGCGTTGCACCGCTCGGACTTATAGCTCTTGAAAGTGCAGCAGAGCTTGGAAAAAAGATTGACGAGTATCTTGTATCATGGGCGAAAAAGGGCGGTTATGATATTGACACACTCCTTATCAAAAACCAGTGTCCGAGATTTGCCTCCGGTGACGGAAAGGGACTTATTGAGTCAACAGTAAGAGGCAAGGACATCTTTATTATTGTTGATGTCGGTAACTACAGCTGCACATACAAAATGTTCGGCAAGGAAAATTCAATGTCCCCTGATGACCACTACCAGGATTTAAAGAGAATTATTCAGGCGATTTCCGGAAAGGCACACAGAATCAATGTTATCATGCCAATCCTCTACGGCGGACGCCAGCACAAGAGAAGCTACCGTGAATCCCTTGACTGCGCAGTTGCACTCCAGGAACTCCAGTCCATGGGTGTTTCAAATATCGTGACTTTCGATGCTCACGATCCGAGAGTTCACAACGCAATTCCGCTTATGGGATTTGACAACGTTATACCGTCATATCAGGTTCTTAAAGCGCTGTTCAATAATGTTGACGACCTTGTAATAAACAAGGACGAGTTTATGGTTGTCAGCCCGGACGAGGGTGCGCTTAACAGAAATATGTACTATGCGTCAGTACTTGGCGTTGATATGGGTATGTTCTACAAAAGACGTGATTATTCCAGAATCGTTGACGGAAGAAACCCTATTGTTGCTCATGAATACCTCGGTAACTCAATGGAGGGCAAGGACGTTTTCGTTGCTGATGATATTATTTCTTCCGGTGAATCTGTTCTTGACATTGCCTATGCGCTGAAAGCAAAGAAAGCAAGAAGATTTTTCGCATACGGCACTTACGGTCTTTTCACAAACGGTCTTGAAAAGTTTGACAAGGCTTATGAGGAAGGCTATATTTCCGGTGTATTCGGCACAAACCTGACATACAGATCTCCGGAACTGCTTAAACGTCCGTGGTTCCATGAGGTTGACGTTTCAAAATATATCGCTTACTTTATTGCATCTATCAACCATGACGTTTCAATCAGTACAGTCATTGACCCACATGAAAAAATCAAAACTCTGCTTGCAAAACAGGGACATAATCAGTAAAAAGTTATCCGCACCTTTTATTTTAAAGGTGCGGATTTTTTATACCCGGAAAAATATTTTTATAATTTGCAAATAAAATTATATAAACCGCTTGACAAGTTATGAACATGGTGATATAATATTGATATAAGGAGGGGAGAAGATGAAAAAAAGCGTATACAGTCTGGTTTTGTCAGACGATGTGGTGAAAGCTATTGACGATATGGCTTACCGGTTAAACACAAGCCGTTCAAACCTTATCAATCAGATACTGGCTGAACAGGTTTCCTACAAAACTCCCGAAAGCCTTATGAAAGATATCTTCGACTGCATGAGAACAATCATGGACGGTCACTTCCAGATACAGGGGCAGGCGTCTGATGCAATGCTTTCAATAAGAAGTCCGCTGAGGTATAAATACAAGCCGACTATCAGATACCGTGTGGAGCTTTTAAGGGAGGCAGAAAAGGATGTTTTCGGAAAACTTTCAGTTTCTTTCCGTACACAGAGCGCACAGCTCATAAGTATGCTTGAAGGTTTTTTCAGACTATGGTACAGCCTTGAAAAAGCTTATATAAATAATTATTTTCCGGAGGGTGTTGAGTATGCTTATTCAGAGGGCAGATTTATCAGAAAGCTTAAAATTTCAAAGGAAATCGGTCAGACCAGTCCGGACCTGCTGGGCAATGCCATAGGTGATTATATAGGCTTGCTTGATTCGGAAATAAAGCTTTATTTTGCCGGAATTGACGATATGGGAATGACAGCGGGAAAAATGGAAAAAATGCTTGTGGACAGTATAAATAATGGCATGACAGTCATTTAAGGAGGTATTTGTTATGAATGCTCAGAAATTTACACAAAAATCCCTTGAGGCTATACAGCTTGCTCAGGATACTGCAACGGAATATCAGAACAATGCAATTGAACCGGAGCATCTTGTTTATGCACTGCTTAATCAGGAAAACGGTCTGATAAGTCAGCTTATGCAGAAAATGAACATTGACGTTTCAGCGCTGACTGGCTCTGTAGTACAGGTTATTTCAGCAATGCCGAAGGTTACAGGTAGCGGACGCCAGAGCGGAGCGGTCTATGTTTCAAACGAGGCGGACAGAATTCTTGTTGACGCTGAAAAACAGGCTAAGAACATGAAGGACGAATATGTTTCTGTCGAGCATATTTTCCTGTCGCTCCTTGAAAATCCAACAGCAAAGCTGAAAGATATATTCAGAGCATTTTCAATAGATAAAAACGGTTTCTTAAAGGTACTGATGGAAGTCAGAGGAAATGCAAAGGTAACAAATCAGAATCCGGAGGAAACCTATGATGTCCTTGCAAAATACGGTCAGGAACTGGTTGAGCTTGCAAGAAACAATAAGCTTGACCCTGTTATCGGACGTGACAGCGAGATAAGAAACGTTATAAGAATACTTTCAAGAAAGACCAAGAACAATCCTGTTCTTATCGGTGAACCTGGTGTCGGCAAAACCGCCATTGCTGAGGGACTTGCACTGAGAATCGTTGCCGGAGATGTTCCGGACAGCCTAAAAGACAGAAAGATTTTCTCTCTTGATTTGGGCGCACTTGTTGCCGGAGCAAAATACAGGGGCGAATTTGAGGAACGTCTTAAAGCAGTCCTTTCAGAAATTAAAAAGAGCGAGGGCAGAATTATACTCTTTATTGACGAACTGCATACTATTGTGGGCGCAGGCAAGACAGACGGCGCAATGGACGCCGGAAATCTTCTGAAACCAATGCTTGCAAGGGGAGAACTGCACTGCATCGGTGCGACGACACTTAACGAGTACAGGCAGTATATCGAAAAGGACGCCGCTCTTGAAAGACGTTTCCAGCCTGTTATGGTAAGCGAGCCGACTGTTGAGGACACAATTTCAATTTTAAGAGGACTCAAAGAACGTTACGAGGTATTCCACGGTGTAAAGATTCACGATCAGGCGCTTATTGCTGCGGCAACTCTTTCAGACAGATATATCACAGACAGATTCCTGCCGGACAAGGCTATTGACCTTGTGGACGAAGCCTGCGCTATGATAAGGACTGAAATAGACTCAATGCCTACAGAGCTTGACGAAATTTCAAGAAAGATAATTCAGCATGAGATTGAAGAGGCTGCACTTAAAAAGGAAAACGATAAAATTTCCGCAGAACATCTTGAAGAAGTACAGAAAGAGCTTGCTGAAATGCGCAGTCAGTTCAATGAAATGAAAGCAAAGTGGGAAAACGAAAAAAACGCTATTACAAAGGTTCAGAAGCTCAGAGAGGATATTGAGAAAATAAATTCAGATATTGCCAAGTCTGAGCGTGAATATGACCTTAACAAAGCCGCTGAGCTGAAATACGGCAAACTTCCTCAGCTGCAAAAGGAACTGGAGGAAGAAGAAAAAATCGCTGAACAGGCTAAAAACGGCGATTCACTTCTGAGAGATAAGGTTACAGACGAGGAAATCGCAAGAATAATCTGCCGCTGGACCGGTATTCCTGTTGCAAAGCTTATGGAGGGCGAACGTGAAAAGCTTCTGCACCTTGACGATGTTCTGCACAAACGTGTTATCGGTCAGGATGAGGCTGTCGAGAAAGTCAGCGAGGCAATACTTCGTTCAAGAGCCGGTATTCAGGATCCGAACAGACCGATAGGTTCGTTCCTCTTCTTAGGTCCTACCGGTGTCGGTAAGACAGAGCTTGCAAAAGCGCTTGCTGAGGCATTGTTTGATGATGAACACAACATTGTCCGTATCGACATGAGCGAATATATGGAGAAATTCAGCGTGAGCCGTCTTATAGGAGCTCCTCCCGGATATGTAGGCTACGAGGAGGGAGGTCAGCTGACAGAGGCAGTAAGAAGAAAGCCTTATTCAGTTATACTCCTTGACGAAGTCGAAAAGGCTCATCCGGATGTTTTCAACATTCTTCTGCAGGTGCTTGATGACGGACGTATTACCGATTCGCAGGGCAGAACAGTCGATTTCAAGAACACTATCATAATTCTGACTTCAAACTTAGGTTCGCCCTACATTCTTGACGGTATCACCGAAAGCGGAGAGATAAGCGAAGATGCAAGAGCAAAGGTTGACGGTCTGTTAAAACAGCAGTTCAGACCGGAGTTCTTGAACCGTCTTGACGAGATAGTATTCTACAAGCCTCTTACAAAACATGAGATTTACGGTATTGTTGACCTTATGCTTGACGATCTTAGAAACCGTCTGAAAGACAAGCAGCTTAATGTTGAGGTTACTGACAGAGCAAAGGACTATATCATTGAACAGGGTTATGACCCGAACTACGGCGCACGTCCGCTGAGAAGATTCTTGCAGAGAAAGGCTGAAACTCTCATTGCAAAGAAAATCATTGCTGACGATGTCGCACCGGACAGCACTCTTTTGCTTGACTTTGACGGTGAAAAGCTTGTTGTGAAATAATAATGTAATCGTCCCCGGCGCTTTGACGCTGAGGACGATTTTTTGTAAAATAAAAGAATAACCCGCAATATTTCTGCATAAAATACAAACGGGTGATTATATGAAAAAGCTCAGAAAAAAAGAAATAATCGGGTTTATTTTTACTGCGGTTTTGGGTACTCTTCTCCATTTCACTTATAACTGGAGCGGCAAAAACGGTTTCGTGGCACTCTTTTCGGCAGTAAACGAAAGTACCTGGGAGCATTTAAAGCTTTTATTTATTCCGGCAGCAATATTTGGAGTTATCGAATATTTTACCGACGGACGGGAATTGCAGGGATTTCTTACAGTAAAAGCTGCTGGTATATGGGTGGGAATGCTTTCTGTTGTAGTGCTTTACTACACTTATACCGGAATAATCGGCAGAAATTTTATGTGGCTTGATATTCTGATTTTCTTTATCGGCTGTGCAGTTATTTCGCTGTATACTTTAAAATATGCAAACCGTATCTATGGCAGTAATTTTGCCGGAATACTGCTCCTTATTGTAAGTATCATTGCATTTTTTGTCTTTACCTATTTCCCGCCGGATATAGGACTTTTCAGAGTACCATAAAATTAATTCCCGAAAGTTATAACAGCTTTCGGGAATTTCAATTATCAATCAGTTTTTTTTCTTTCTCAATCTGACCACAACAACAGCCGCTGTCACAACAACTGCAGCAGCCGCTGCAATAATGATAATTACAACCATATTTATTCCGCCTTTCAGCGCACCGTCCGGAAGTGTTGCAGATTCAAAAACTATTGTCCTGTCATACCATTTCTGTTTTTTAATACTCCACGCCGCACAGTCGATGTTATTGTCAAGAGCCTCAACAGGAACATTATAGGTATATTTTCCCTCTGTATTTTCCACAAAGTAAATACAGTTGTCGTCCGGCGCAGACTCTGCCTCCTCACCGGTACCCATAAACAGCTTTTCATAGCCTGTTCCGCTGAGTGTCATAACTGCGGTCATTGTGCCATTTGCAACTGTAAGCTGACAGTCAACAATTTTGAACATGGACGAGCTTGAAGTGACTTCAATGCTGTATGTGCCGTCGTTTATCTTGTCAGCGTAAACAGGGGATTTTTCACTATCAGCAAACACGGTGCCGGACATGAAACAGCAGGCGAGCATTAAAACACTACATAAAGATAAAATGATTTTTTTCATGTATAACCTCACATTTTATTTGCTGAGACTGTCTATTGCGTCACCGACATGGGAAACGTAGATTTTCTGTACATCTTCTATTTCTCCCAGTCCCTTTAAAACGCACTCTACTTCAAAGCCCTCAGCCTCAAAGGTTGTTTTCCATGAACCGTCCTCGTCACCAGCCATATCATTGTTTGCATGATCACCGGCAACTACCATAAGCGGTTCAAGAACTACCTTTGAATATCCTTTTGCTTTAACGTCTGCGATAACATCATCAAGGGTTGGTGTAGCTTCAACTGTTCCTATAAAATAGTTTTCAGCACCGGCTGATGTGAAAGCGTCCTGAAGCTTTGCATAGGTTGAGTTTGCGTCATGCTCTGTACCATGTCCCATAAATACAATGGCTGTGCTGTCATTGCTGTAATCCTTTGTTGCAACAGTAAGAGCGTTGACGAGATTTGTGTAGTCCCCATCAGATGTAAGCAGGGGAGTTCCCATTGCGACCTTGTCAAACTTGTCCTTATATGTTTCAACAGCTGCGGCAAGGTCATCATACTCATATCCGCTCATAACGTGAGTCGGCTGAACCACAACTTCCTTTACACCGTCTGAAACAAGTCTTTCAAGCGCCTCTTCAACATTGTCTGTTTCAATGCCATCCCTTTCCTTGATAATATCGATTACTGTCTGACTTGTAAATGCTCTTCTGACTTCATAATCAGGATAAGCATCTGCAATTGCTTTTTCAATTGCACCGATCGTCTTTTCTCTGCTGTCATTGTAGCTTGTACCAAAGCTTACTGTTAAAATTACAGGCTTTGCAGTATCAGCAGACTTTGATTCCTGTGAATCGTTACTTGCACCGCAGCCTCCGAACATACATACAGCTGACATAAGAACAGCAGCGATAAATCTTCTTTTAATTTTCATGGTGATTTTTCCTTTCCTGTTTTTATTGATTATTTATATTAAGACTGAATACATTGACCGCCCGGCGTTTTGTACATGATCTTTGTATTGCCTTAAAATCGTTAAAAATATTTTTTGTAAAGCTCATCCGGAATATCAAAAAGCTCCCGGATAATATCATCTGTAAATATCTCCTCCGGCTTTCCTGAATGAGCAACAGCGCCGTTTTTTATGCATATCGTGAAATCTGAGATTTTTTCTGCAAGGTCAAGCTCATGCATGGAAACGATAACGGCAATTTTATTTTCCGCAGCAAGCTTTCTTAGTATCTCCAGAAAAATTATTTTATGATGAATGTCAAGGTAGGAGGTAGGTTCGTCGAGGATAAGTATCTGCGGTTCCTGGCAGACTGCCCTTGCAAGCATTACTCTCTGCCGCTGTCCGTCGCTTACCTCTGAAAAATCACAGTCCGCAAATTCGGACATTTCCACCATTTCAACCGCACGGTTTACTGCGTCCCTGTCATTCTGTTCAAGCTTTCCGAAACGCCCTGTGTAAGGGTATCTTCCGGTCTCGACTACATCACGGCAGGTCATAAGCTCCGGCTTTATCCTCTCAGTAAGAACCACGGAAAGCTTTTTTGCCTTTTCATTGGGAGAAAGTTTTTCAGCGCTTGAATCCTCAAAATATACATCACCGCCGTGCTTTTTCAGATAACCGGCAATGGTTTTGAGAATGGTTGACTTTCCCGAACCGTTAGGTCCGATAAGCGTCATAATTTCTCCGCCTCGGACATTAAAGCAGATATCCTTTATCAGCGGCTTTTTGTACCCCACAGACAAACTGTCGGCAGAAATTTTTGCGTTTTCCATCAAAGCTCACCTCTTTTTCTGCATATCAGAACTGTTATCACAACCGGCGCTCCGAAAATTGCTGTAACCGTGCTGATACTAAGCTCTGTGGGAGCAAACACTGTCCTTGCAAGCATATCGCAGAGCATACAGAAAATACTTCCGCCTAAGAAACAGCCAGGTATTAAAATCAGAGGTTTTGACGTCTTGAACAATACCCTTATGATGTGGGGGACGGCTATTCCCACAAAGGACACCGGACCTGCAAAGGCAGTAACACAGGCAGAAAGCAGTCCTGAAAGAAGTATAAGCGCAGTACGCAGAAAGTTTATTTTCACGCCAACATTCTTTGCATAGCTTTCACCAAGCTGATATGCACCGATAGGCTTTGATAGCAGAAAAGTTCCGGCAGAGGCAGTAATAACCACCGCCGCAATGACCTTTAGATTTTCCATGGACATTCCGGAAAATGTACCCACAGACCAGTTGTGGAGGTTAACAATGTCAGAATCATCAGCAAAGGTTATGACAAAATCTGTAATTGCAGAGCATATATAGCCTATCATTATTCCGCATACCACCAGCATTGACATTCGCTCCATTTTTTTTGAGATAAGCAGAACAAACCCCAGAGAAATAAGCGAACCTGTGAACGCCGCCAGTATCATAACCGCTGAATTTACCGTGCGGAATCTGCTTACCGCCGCAATCATCACAAGGGCAACCGTCAGCTTTGCGCCCGAGGAAACGCCCAGTACAAATGGGCTTGCAATGGGGTTGTGAAAGAACATCTGCAAAAGATATCCGGAAAGGGAAAGCGCACCACCTAACAGCAGTGCCGCCAACACTCTGGGTATGCGTATTTTCCAGATTATTCCCGACGTGGTGTCGTCAACTGTACCGGCAAACAATACATGAAATACCTCTGAAAATGATATTCCGGCACTTCCAATAAAAATATTGATAAAAAGAGTGAGCAGCAATAAAATTATAAGGCCGACAAATGCAGCTATAGTTCTTGTTTGTCTTTTCATTGTACGCTGTCACCGCTTTCAAGCTTATATAAAAACTGCGGAGTATCTTCAGTATATTTTCCTGTAAATATTTTATTGAAATCAGATATTACAGCACTGAGCTTCATTGTTTCCTGGAAAAGATTATTTCTTGTGCACCAAACATTTCCTTCCTTTACAGCCTTGAAATCAGCAAGCAGTTTATTTTTTGAAATCAGCTCGTCAAGACTGTTTATCTCTCCGCCTATAGTGCTGTTGTAAATTATAAAATCAGCGTCCTTTGCAGTCTTGTAGAACTTTTCCATTTCCATTGTTACTGCTGACGAGGCATTTTCATTTCCTAAATCTCTGAAAATATTTTCCCCTCCGGCAAGCTCAATCATTTTGGTGACGTAATCTCCGGATTTTCTTGTGACTGCCTGTCCGGAATTGCTTATGTAGAAAAATACGGCGGTTTTTCCGGTGCTTTCGTAGTCGTCAAGCTGCTGTGTCTGCTCGGCGAAGATTTTTTCTGCCTCATCTGATTTTCCGGCAATTTCACCATAGACCTTTATCCATTCGCTGCGTCCTAAAGGGTGGGATTCATAGCTTGAATAGTCCACAAAAACGGTTATGCCCAGTTCTTCCAGCTTTTCTTTAACTTCGGGATTATGTTCTATCATAGTGGACTGAATGGAGAGTCCGCAGTTTTCAGATACAAGCAGTTCATAATCTGGCTCACGGTATTTCCCTGCATACAGCATACTGCCGTTTTCCATGGCAGTATGTGCATAGTCAATATACCAGTCCTCTGCCTTTGTACCGGAAAACTTCACACTGTTACCGCAGTCCAGCGCCTCAAAGATACCCATAGCCGAGGTTGCGGCAAGGTAGATATTTTCAGCAGGACGGTTTATTATTTTTATGCTCTTATCAAGTTTGTCCGGAGCATTTTTCCCCTCCGGCACTATGAGATACCTGTTCCCGTCTGCAACAGATATCATGGAATATCCATCATCATAGCGGTCTACTGCAAACTGGTCTGCATAGGAAAGCTCTGCTCTTTCGCTGAAAACAAGTCCCTCAGTCTCATAGGGTTTGTCCGGAATCTTTTTAGTTTCAGAACACGAAACAAGGAATAAGACCAGAACCAGAGGCAGTACACAGAAGAATTTATTTTTTTCCATTTAGTTTCCTCTTTCTGATAAATAAGCCTGTTGCTGATGCTATAAGAACAGTACCAATGATAATACAGCTTAAAATAACTCCGGACGTACTGTTTTCACTTCTGAGTGTTGATGAATCAAAATAAAGTGTATACTCTATCAAGTGCGGTTCACTCATAGCAACAGTTTCTGCAAGTACCGATATATCAGTGTCAAGCTGCGGTATTTCCACAACAAAAACAGAATTGCCTTCATCATTTTGCGGATAGTACTCCTTACCGTCAACTTTCATATAGTCATAAGTTGAGCTGCTCCATTCGATTTCCGCATTCATACAGCCGTCTGTTACAGTCAACTTTGCAGGGGAGGTTATATGCGCTCTGCCTGTACCGCCACTCAGTTCAGCTTCAATTGTATATTCGCCGTCAGAAATATTTTCTGCCATGTTTTCTCCTTTCGGGCAATAAAAAACGCCTTTACCTGTCAGAACAAGCAAAAGCGTACAACAATAACACGCATACCGTAAGCTCAAAAAAATTACCGTATCCGTTTTAACGTACTGCCAGTTACTCGTGACATTGGAAAAAATCCCTTGTACCGACAAGCAGGCAGGTCTCCTGACTTAAATATCATCGCATGAAAAGAACCTTCCCGAAAAAATTCAGTGGCATATACTTTCCGCACTCCATAATTACAGTGACGAGTTCGTACAGGATTTGCACCTGTTTCCCTTTTCACCGGATCCGGTTTTCAGTTTTCTGAAAATATCCGACACCTGCTGTCATTATTAAATTATTTCTGAATAATCATATCACAACATGGAATCTTTGTCAAGTAAATTCATAAAGTATTTTTAATAATTTGTTCCGGTTTACAAATCAGGAAATTTGTGATATAATAAATTACAAGTAACTTAATCTGAAAAAAATTATCGGAGGGACATGAATTGGCAACTGAAAATATCAGAAATTTTTGCATAATTGCTCATATAGACCACGGAAAATCAACTCTTGCTGACCGTATTCTTGAAAAAACATATACCGTTGCAGAACGTGATATGGAAGAACAACTGCTTGATAATATGGATATCGAAAGGGAACGTGGAATTACGATAAAAGCCCGTGCTGTGCGGCTTAACTATAAAGCGCAGGACGGAAACGAGTATATTTTCAATCTTATCGACACACCCGGACACGTTGACTTTAACTACGAGGTTTCACGTTCACTTGCAGCCTGCGAGGGAGCAATACTGGTAGTTGACGCCTCACAGGGTATTGAGGCTCAGACTCTTGCAAATACTTATCTTGCCATAGAGCATGACCTTGAAGTAGTACCGGTAGTAAACAAGATAGACCTGCCATCTGCTGACCCGGAAAGAGTATGCGAGGAAATTGAAAATGTAATCGGTATTCCCGCAATGGACGCTCCGAGAATTTCCGCAAAAGCAGGAATCAATATTGAAGAAGTACTGGAAAAAATAGTTTCTGATATACCTTCACCGCCCGATACAGCAGACATGCCTCTTAAAGCGCTGATTTTTGACAGCTATTATGACGCATATAAAGGTGTTATTATTTATGTGAGAATCAAGGACGGAACAGTCAAAGTCGGAGACACTATACGCCTCATGGCAACAGGCTCGGAATTTACCGTTGTTGAAGCCGGCTACATGGACGCTGTAAACCATATAAACAAGGGTTCACTTTCAGCCGGAGAGGTTGGCTATATTTCCGCATCTATCAAGAGTATCGGGGACACACAGGTGGGTGATACGGTAACAAACGCTGAAAACCCCTGTGACGAACCACTGCCCGGCTACAGAAAAGTAAACCCTATGGTTTATTCCGGTATTTATCCGGCAGACGGTGCAAAGTATGAAGATTTGCGTGAAGCTCTGGAAAAACTCCAGCTTAATGATGCATCGCTGTCATATGAACCGGAAACGTCCATTGCTCTCGGTTTCGGATTCAGATGCGGCTTTCTCGGACTGCTCCACATGGAAATTATCCAGGAAAGACTTGAAAGGGAATATAACCTTGACCTTATAACAACTGCTCCGTCAGTTATTTACAAGGTTACTCTCACAAACGGAGAAACGCAGTTCATAGATAATCCGACAAACTTCCCTGACCCTGGTCTTATTGCAAGTGCGGAAGAACCAATGGTAAAGGCGGAGGTGCTTGCGCCATCTGATTTTGTGGGAAATATTATGGAGCTTTGCCAGGAAAGGCGAGGAGTTTTCAAGGATATGAAATACCTTGACGAAACAAGAGTTTCGCTCCACTATGAACTCCCTCTGAATGAAATCGTATATGACTTCTTTGACGCTCTGAAATCCCGAACAAAAGGTTATGCATCATTTGATTATGAAATGCTTGGTTATGCGCCGTCAAAGCTTGTAAAGCTTGATATTCTGTTAAACGGCGATATTGTCGATGCGTTGTCATTTATTGTTCACGCCGACAGAGCATATTCACGAGGAAGAAAAATGGTTGAAAAGCTTAAAGAGAATATTCCGAGACAGCTTTTTGAAGTGCCTATACAAGCGGCGATAGGCGGCAAGATAATTGCAAGAGAAACCGTTAAGGCTATGAGAAAAGACGTACTCGCAAAATGCTACGGCGGTGATATTACCCGTAAGAGAAAGCTGCTTGAAAAGCAGAAAGAGGGTAAAAAGAGAATGCGCCAGCTTGGAACTGTAGAAGTGCCGCAGGAGGCATTTATGAGTGTTCTCAAACTTGATGAATAAGGAGGTCGTAAAAATGAAAAAATATGTTTGTCCTCATTGCGGTGAGGCAACTATTTCACCAATAAAAAAGGCATTTGCCGGAAATCAGAAAGCAAAAGGTGTTGTATGCCCAAACTGCGGCAAAAGATGTACAAACGGAATGCAGTCGACTGTGTTTCACACAATAACAGATTTTATCATGCTTGTTGCAGTTGTGATAATGTATATAAAACTTGACCTGAGCACTATGCCGATTCTCGCCGTTATGCTTGTTACATTTATTGTAAACAAGCTTTTCGATATTCTGTTTTTCCCGCTTGTGCCAAGTCTGCGAATTGACTGATGACCGGAATCTATATTCATGTTCCGTTCTGTGCCAGAAAGTGTCCTTACTGCGACTTTTATTCATGCAGTTACACTCTCAAATCAGCAGAAGAATATAAAAATGCTGTTATAAGAAATATTGAGGTACTGCCAAACATTGATGCAGATACTGTTTACTTCGGCGGCGGTACTCCGTCACTTATCCCGTCTGATTTTATTGCTGAGATACTGGATGCTCTTGACAAAAGGCTGAACCTTTCAAAGCCGGAAATCACGATTGAAGTGAATCCATGCACCGTAACAGCAGACAAGCTCAAAGCATATAAAAGGGCAGGTTTAAATCGGCTTTCTTTTGGAGTGCAGTCGGGAAACAACGAGGAACTGGAATTTCTGGGGCGTAAGCACACCTTTGAAAAAGCAGCTGAAACCATTGAACAGGCGGTCGATGCAAGATTTGAAAATATATCCTGCGACCTTATGATAGGAGTAAAGGGACAGACTACAGAAAAACTTGAACAGTCCATCTCCCAAATCACAGCTTTGCCGGTCACCCATATATCCTTGTATATTCTGAAAATCGAGGAAAATACGCCTTTCGGGAGAAACAATACTGAAAAACTTCTACCCGACGATGACCAGACTGCCCAACTGTATCTCTGTTCAGTCAGAATGCTGGAGAATGCCGGATTTAAGCAGTATGAGATATCAAATTTTTCCCGTGAGGGATATCGCAGCCGCCATAATCTGAAATACTGGAACTGCGAAGAATATATAGGTATAGGACCGTCTGCACACTCATATTATAACGGCAGAAGATATTATACCCCGGAAAGCCTTGAAAGCTTTTGCTCAGACCCGGTTCAGCAAAAAGTTTATGAGGAATACCAGGCCGGCACAGATGAAGAAAAAATCATGCTGGGACTTCGCCTGACTGACGGTATCTGCCCCGACGATTACCCGGCTTTTAAGCAGAAAATACTGAAAAAAGCTGAAAATTACTGTGCCCACGGACTTGGAGTATTTAAAAACGGTATATTACGACTTACGCCGGAAGGTTTTTTGGTATCAAATTCGATAATATCGGATATAATCTGAATTGTCTATTGAAAATAAAGGAAATATGCAGTATAATTAAGTTATAGTAAACGTCAAAAATAATTTGACGTTTACTAAAATAAATATTTTTAAATGCCTCGCACATTCGCTCACTATGTTCGCTGCGTGCGTATCGGCAAATAGTAAACTCCAAATTAATTTGTCGTTTACTATATAATGATAACAGGAGGTCAGTTATGGCTGATAGATTTAAAGTTTCCCTGCAAAAAATAATTGATGAATTCAAGCTTGAATCGATATATGTTCCGAAATCACCGGAAGAAATATTTATTGAAGAAAACGACGTAAACCGTCCGGGACTTCAGCTTATGGGATTTTACGAATATTTCAATCCGGAGCGCATACAGATTATAGGAAAGATGGAATTTGCCTACCTTTCAACAATTGACGAGCCGACACGAAAGGAACGTCTTGAAAAGTTGTTTTCACAGCAGCTGCCGGCACTTATCATCACAAGAGAACTGCCGTATTTTGCGGAAATGCTGGAGCTTGCGAAAAAATACGAAATGCCGCTGCTGAGAAGTAAGGAGAGTACTTCCAACTTCATGTCCGGACTTATTGCGTTCCTGAATCTGAATCTTGCTCCGAGAATCACACGTCACGGCGTTCTTATTGAAATTTACGGTGAGGGTGTGTTCATTACCGGTGAAAGCGGCGTTGGTAAGAGCGAAACCGCAATCGAGCTTGTAAAAAGAGGTCACAGACTTGTTGCGGACGACGCAGTTGAAATAAGAAAGGTTTCAAACATAAGCCTTGTGGGAAGTTCACCTGACAATATCCGCCACTTCCTTGAACTGAGAGGTATCGGTATTATAAACGCAAGACGTCTTTTTGGTATGGGTGCAGTAAAGCTTACTGAAAAAATCGACCTTATCGTTGAAATGGAGCTGTGGAATCCGGAAAAAATCTATGACAGAATGGGCGTTGACAACCAGTACACTTCAATTTTAGGTGTAAAGGTACCGTCCCTTACAATTCCTGTCAAGCCCGGACGTAACCTTGCTGTTATCATGGAAGTTGCGGCTATGAACAACCGTCAGAAGAAGATGGGTTACAACGCTGCACAGGAACTCCTTGAAAAGCTGGGTCTGGATATGGACAGCAACGATACTGTAAAAAATTACGAGCAATTCTAAAACGGAGGCATAAAAAATGTTTATTGAAGCTGATCTTCACTGTCATTCGCTTGCGTCATCTCACGCATATTCAACTGTAAAGGAGTTAGCCGAATCGGCTTATGAAAACGGTCTGAAGCTCTTTGCGCTGACCGACCATGCGCCTGAAATGGAAGACTCACCTCACATCTGGCATTTCAACAATCTTTGTGTACTGCCGAGGGTTATAAAAAATGTCAATGTTTTAAAGGGTGTTGAGGCGAATCTCAAAAATATTGACGGTGAAATCGACCTTTCCGAGTTTGACCTTAAATGCGTTGAATGGGTGGTTGTGTCCTGCCATGACCCTGTGATTATGCCGGGAACTGTTGAGGAAAACACCGAGGCGTATATCAATCTTATGAAACGCTATGAGGCAGTTGACCTTATTGGTCACCCCACAACATGGAAATTTCCTGTTGACTTCGACAGACTTGCAAAAGCGTGCAGTGAATACGGCAAATTCCTTGAACTGAACGAAAGCTCTGTTGCAGCCGGAAGAAGTCCGAAAGAAAACTGTATTGCAATGCTTAATGCCTGCAAAAAGTACTCTGTTCCAGTCATAGTTGACACCGACTGCCATTACTGCGACATTATCGGTAAAGTCCCGACTGCTGAAATGATTATTAAAGAGGCAGATTTTCCGGAAGAACTGATTTTTAACAGAAAGGCAGAAAATGTAATGAAGTATCTTGCTGAAAAGAGAAATATTACTTTTGAGTGAGTAAAAATATATAGATTTATAAATTCAATTGGACGTGGTTTTCAATGATTGTAGTAACAAATCAAATTCAAGGCAATGTTGAATGTAATAATGTTGAGCAAATAGAGAATATTATTAGACAAGCAGCTTTACTTCCAATTGACGAAATATGGATAAGCGGAAATTCGGAATACCCTTGTCTTAGCATTTTGGTTAATGGTTATTTAGCTTGTATTCATTATTTTGAACAAGAGGGGATAATGTGGCAATCGTATGGAAACTATCAAAAGGAGATAAATTTCCTTGCTGGCGGTGAAGAATGGTGTGCACCTGCTGATACAGTTGTTTCGCTTGAATCCGCTATAAATTGTATGATAGAATTTTGCTCTGATATGAGGCAGCCAAAATGTATAAAGTGGCAGGAACTGTAATTGATTTGATATTTTATAAAAAAATTATAAGAGAGTGAGAGCGTGTATGCCGTATATTGACAAATTATCAGCATTGTGCCGTGAATATGAGTGTGAAATCAAAACTGATGAACCGCTGAAAAATCATACAACATTCAGAATCGGCGGGAACTGCCGTGCAATGGTGTATGTAAATTCAGCGGAATCACTGCTGGCATTTTTAAGTTTCCTTAAAACTGAAAATATAAGATACTTTGTCCTTGGCAGAGGCAGCAATATCATTGCGGCAGACGAGGGCTTTGACGGCGTAATACTTAAAATCGGCAGGGATTTTTCTGAAATCAGACTGCTGAATGAAACAGACATTTTCTGTACTGCCGGAGCATCGCTTATGGACGTGTGTCTTTTTGCCCTTGAAAACTCTCTTGAAGGTATCGAATTTGCTTACGGTATTCCCGGAACCTGCGGAGGTGCGCTTTTCATGAACGCCGGAGCGTACGGCGGAGAAGTAAAGGACATTATAAAATCTGCCCATTATATAGACAGTACTGGTAAAATCTGCGAAATACAGCCAGAGGAAATGTCCTTGTCATACAGACACAGCCTTTTTGCAGAGCATACAGACTATGTGATAACGGATATGATTTTCAGTCTGAAAAAGGGTGAACAGTCTGACATTAAGGCGAAAATGGACGACCTGATGGAACGCCGAAGAACCAAACAGCCCCTTGAATTTCCAAGCGCCGGAAGTACCTTTAAGCGTCCGGAAGGAAGTTATGCGTCACTGCTGATTGAGCAGTGCGGACTGAAAGGACTGTCCGTGGGCGGCGCACAGGTCAGCACCAAGCACAGTGGATTTGTTGTGAATACAGGCAGTGCCACCTGCGGTGACGTTCTTGAACTGACAGAAAAAGTAAGCAGAATCGTTAAAGAAAAAACTGGATTTGAGCTTGAGCTTGAACCTCTTTTACTTAAATGAACGCCAAATTTTGGAGAATGGAGATTGGTATGCAGTTTGTTATTGTTACGGGTATGTCGGGTTCCGGAAAATCCTGCGCTATGAATGTGCTGGAGGATATTGGTTTTTACTGTATTGACAATATGCCTCCTCAGCTGCTTAATAAATTTGCCGATATATGTATGCATTCCAAAGGACAGCTTGACAGAGTTGCAGTGGCAGTTGATATACGTTCCGGGGAGATGTTCAGCGAGATTTTTGACCGCTGGAAAATGCTCAAAGACAATGCCGACCTTGATGTAAAAATACTTTATCTTGAGGCAAACGATGAAGTGCTTATAAAACGATATAAGGAAACAAGGAGAAAACACCCTCTTGACGAAAAATTTTCAAGCTGTCTGCATAAGGCAATAGCATTTGAGAGGGAACAGCTCAGTCCGCTGAGAGAGGTTGCGGATTACTATGTCGAGTCGTCATACCTTTCAACGTCTCAGCTGAAAGAGGAAATAAAGGGTATTTTCCTTGAAAAGAACAGCGACTCCATGATTATAAAAATCATGTCATTCGGCTATAAATACGGCGTTTCCACAGAGGCTGACCTTGTTTTTGACGTAAGATGTCTGCCGAACCCTTACTATGTAAAGGAACTGCGCCCTATGACAGGCTGTGATTCAAGCGTAAGGGACTACGTTATGAGTTTTGAGCAGTCCAGAATACTTCTTGACAAAATCAAAGACCTGCTTGATTTTCTTATACCTCTTTACGTCCATGAGGGAAAAAGTCAGCTTGTAATATGCTTTGGCTGTACCGGAGGAAAGCACAGGTCAATCACCTTCACAGAGCTTATTTCTGACTACCTTACCCAGAAAGGACTGAGAGTCCAGAAAAGCCATAGGGATATCGGAAAGGATATCAGCTATTACAGAACATAAAATTAAGGAGTGAGCCACAATGGCGTCCTTTTCAAACGATGTCAGGGCGGAGATCTGCCACACCATTACGGACAGCGACAAAAAATACGCCTGCTTATACGGCATTGTGCTTTACTGCCGTCATCTGACTGAAAGCAGCATATCAGTACATACTGAATCAGACTGCTTTTTTGAACTGATGTGCAGTCTTTTAAAAAGTATTTTCGGAAAAGATGTGATTTATGACACCGAGATAGTTCCGAAAAAGAACGGCTGTACCGGATATTATGTAAATATCACAGATGAAAAATCGGTTAAAACCATTTTTGGAACATATAATATTGACCCGGAAAAGCGTGAAATAAATCTTAAAAATATAGTCAATAACAGCCTGAGCGCATTCCTTGCAGGCGTTTTTTTCGTATGCGGAAGTATTTCAGATCCGAACAAGGAATATCACCTTGAATTTACTCCGCCAACTGAGCAGCTTTATGCTGACCTTGACCAGATTTTGCAGGGATTCGGCATTTCTGCCCGTAAAACTGAACGGAAAAACCATACTGTTCTTTATGTAAAAGACAGCGAAAATATAGAGGATATACTGACTTTCATTGGTGCAAGGCAATGCACTATTGACCTTATCAATATAAAGATATACAAAGATATGCGAAACAAGGTAAACAGGATAGCAAATTGTGACACCGCAAACATAGAAAAGGTCATAAATGCTGCGTCAAAGCAGACAAGGGACATTGTTACCATTCAGCAAGCAGGATATTTTGATACTCTTTCTGCTGATTTGAAAGAGGCGGCTCAGCTGAGACTTGATTTTCCGGAATACAGTTTACAGGAAATAGGGGAGAACCTTTCAAAGCCTATCGGACGTTCGGGTGTTAACCGGCGCTTTCAGAAAATTGCGGCTCTGGCAGAGGAGATAAGAGGAAAAGACGGTGAAAATATTGGAAAATAACAGCTTTGTACATCTTCATGTTCATAGTGAATACAGTCTGCTTGACGGCGCCTGCCGTATAAAAGAGCTTGTGAAAAAAGTCAAAGAACTTGGGCAGACTGCTGTTGCTGTAACTGATCATGGAGTGATGTACGGAGCTGTTGACTTTTACCGTGAAGCAAAATCAGCCGGAATAAAGCCTATAATAGGCTGTGAGGTCTATGTGGCGAGGAGAACACGATTTGACAGGGAAATGAAGCTTGATTCCCACCCTTATCATCTGATACTGCTCTGCAAGAATAATCATGGGTATAAAAATCTGATAAAGCTTGTATCACTTGGATATACCGAAGGATTTTACAGCAAGCCGAGAGTGGACGTTGAACTGCTTGAAAAGTATTCTGACGGACTTATCTGTCTTTCCGCCTGCATTGCCGGAGAGGTTGCCTCAAAGCTCATAAACCACGATTATGACGGTGCAAAACAGACTGCTCTGAAATACAGTCAGATTTTCGGAAAAGATAATTACTACATTGAAATCCAGAATCACGGTATAAGGGAACAGGTTGAAATTCTGCCCCAGCTTTACAGATTGTCAAAGGAAACGGGAATACCTCTTGCCGCCACAAATGATTCACATTATATAAATAAAAACGACGCTGAAACACAGAATATTCTTATGTGTATTCAGCTTAAAAAGACAATTTTCGAGCAAAACAGTCTTAAATTTCCCACAGATGAATTTTATATAAAATCTACTGAGGAAATGGCTGAACTTTTCAAAGACGTTCCTGACGCTGTAACAAATACCGCCAAAATCGCAGAGCAATGTAATGTTGAGTTTGAATTCGGCGTTATCAGACTTCCCAGATTTACTGCTCCCGGCGTTGACGACAATGTAAAATATTTCAAGCAGCTGTGTGTTGCCGGACTGAAAGAAAAATACGGCAGCAATGTAAATGAAAGTATAATTGAACGTCTGAAATATGAGCTTAAAGTTATAATCGAAATGGGCTATACCGATTATTTTCTGATTGTGTGGGATTTTATCCGTTATGCAAGGGAAAATAATATTCCGGTAGGACCGGGAAGAGGTTCAGGCGCCGGAAGTCTTTGCGCATATTGCATAGGCATAACAGGTATTGACCCGATAAAATATAATCTGCTTTTTGAAAGATTTCTGAATCCGGAAAGAGTAAGTATGCCGGATTTTGACATTGATTTCTGTATTGAGGGCAGACAGCAGGTCATTGACTATGTTGTTTCAAAATACGGCGCTGACAAGGTTTCTCAGATAATTGCCTTTGATACTCTGAAAGCAAGGGCAGCGGTAAAGGACACCGGCAGAACACTCGGATTATCAGTAAAATTCAGAAATGATGTTGCATCTCTGATACCCAAAGAGCTTGATATGACAATAGAAAAGGCTCTTGAAAAAAACGAGGATTTAAAACAGCTTTATGATATCAATCCCTCTGCGCACAGACTTCTTGACGAATCAATGAAGATAGAGGGAATGCCGAGAAACGATTCCATACACGCAGCCGGAGTTGTTATTTCCGCAGTACCGGTCACAGAACTTGTACCGGTAAAGAAAAGCGGTGACGCCGTTGTTACACAGTATACAATGACTTCACTGGAAAGCCTCGGACTGCTTAAAATGGACTTTCTCGGTCTAAGAAACCTGACTGTTATCAAGCATTGCTCCGAGCAGATTAAAAGGTATGAGCCGGATTTTGACATAAATAAAATATCCGTTGATGACAGGGAAGTTTATGAAATGATGTCACAGGGAAAAACAACAGGTGTTTTTCAGTTTGAAAGTGACGGAATGAGACGTGTTCTCTCTCAGCTAAAACCGGAAAATCTGGAAGACCTTATTGCGGTTATTTCCCTTTACCGTCCCGGTCCTTCGGATTCAATACCGAAATATATTAACAACAAGCACCACCCGGAACAGATAACCTACAAGCACCCTCTGCTCGAAAATATACTTGATGTAACCTACGGCTGTATGGTCTATCAGGAACAGGTCATGGAAATATGCCGTGTTGCAGCTGGTTATACCTACGGACGTGCTGACCTTGTAAGACGTGCAATGGCGAAGAAAAAGCATGATGTAATGGAAAAGGAACGCCAGATATTTGTGTATGGAAGCAACGGGAAGGACGGTTCGGCTGTGTGTGCCGGAGCGGTTGCAAACGGAATTGACGAGAAGACTGCCAACGAAATTTTTGATGAAATGAGTGGTTTTGCGTCCTATGCCTTTAACAAATCCCACGCCGCCGCCTATGCGTATCTTTCCTATCAGACTGCATATCTGAAATGTCATTACACAAAAGAATATATGGCGGCGCTTATGTCAAGCGTACTTGGCAATACAGACAAGCTTGCGGAATATGCGGAGGAATGCCGGAAAAACAGCATAGAAATTCTCCGTCCGGATATAAATTGCAGTTTCTGCGAGTTTACTGCGGAAAGTGACGGCATAAGATACGGCTTGCTTGCGATAAAAAATATCGGCAGGGGAGTCATCAGCGGCATTATTGCTGAACGTGAGAAAAGCGGCAGTTTCACCTCCCTTGACAATTTCTGTGAAAGAACTTCCGGACTGAGTATCAGCAAAATCATAGTGGAAAATCTTATCAAGTCCGGCGGCTTTGATGGTCTGGGAGAAACACGTCGTGAAATGGTTTCCGAATATGAATTTCTGATGGACAGCTATTCAGATTTTTCAAGGCAGA
The DNA here is from genome assembly GCA_002305725.1 of Ruminococcus sp. UBA1394. Taxonomy (GTDB): domain Bacteria; phylum Bacillota; class Clostridia; order Oscillospirales; family Ruminococcaceae; genus Porcipelethomonas. The sequence continues at coordinate 47,156 of DBQM01000003.1, forward strand.
ATATTGACGGACAGATGAATCTGTTCCCCGAAAACAATACGCAGACTGTGGTTAAACCGAAAAAAAAATCACAGTCAGAATACAAATATACAGACCTGCTTGAATTTGAAAAACTTGCAACAGGAATGTATATATCCGGTCATCCTCTTCATGAATACCGACTGACTGCCAGTCTTATGAAACTTCCGTGCATTGGTGAAATAAAAAAGTTTTCCGGGGCAGAATATAAAAATAAAGAGTTCAGCTTTCTGGGAGTTATAGACGATATAACGACACATTACACGTCCAACGGCAGAAAAATGGCTTTTGTAAGCGTTCAGGATATAAGCGGCTCACTTTCGTGCACCTTGTTTCCGGATACCTGTGAGCTTTACAAAACAAAGCTTGAACAGGGTAAAATAATATATATAACAGGAAAAGTTTCGCCTAAGGATGATTATGAGTTTTCTGTTATATGCAGCCATGTCTGGTCTGAGGAAGAATTTAATGATATAGTCAGCAAAAAAAGATTCTGCGTAAAAATCAAAAGCACTCAGAAAGACATTGCAGACAATATAATTTCAGCTGCAGGTGATTACCCCGGAAATACACAGCTTTGCTTTTATCTTACTGATATGCGTAAATTTATTAAACCAAAATCTGTTTCCGGAGTAAACATCTGTAAGGAATTTACAGAAAAAATCGAAAAAATAATTTTGCCTGACAATATCGGACTTATAGATTAGCATGAAAACGGACAGATTATGAATAATTTTCATAAATTTAGCCGAAATGACTTGACAAAAATCTTAAATGTAGTAAAATAGTATATGGTAAATTAAACATGCCATAAGGCGGATAGGAGTTATAATAATGCTTAAAAAGATTGGTGTTTTGACAAGCGGAGGAGACGCCCCGGGAATGAATGCTGCTGTTCGTGCAGTAACAAGAGCCGCTATAAGAAAGGGTATGCAGGTTTACGGTATCCGCAGAGGATATAATGGACTTATCAACGGTGATGTTATTGAAATGAACGAAAGAAGCGTTTCTGATATTATTCAGAGAGGCGGTACAATGCTTTATACTGCAAGATGTCCTGAATTCAGAACTGAAGAAGGCGTTGAAAAAGCTAAGGCAAAGTGTGAAGAACTTGGTCTTGAGGGTATTGTTGTAATCGGCGGTGACGGTTCTTTCAGAGGTGCGGCTGACCTTTCAGCAAAGGGTATTCTTTGTGTAGGACTTCCCGGCACAATCGATAACGATATATCATGTACAGAATATACTATCGGCTATGACACAGCTATGAATACAGCTATGGAAATGGTTGACAAGCTCAGAGATACTGCTCAGTCACACGACAGATGCAGCGTTGTAGAAGTAATGGGCAGAGGTGCAGGCTTTATTGCTGTTAATACAGGTGTTGCCTGCGGTGCGACTTATGTAATTACAAGTGAGGTTCCTTACAATCTTGACGAAGTTGCAAAGAAGATGCTTGAGTCAAGAAAAACAGGCAAGCAGCACTTTATTATCATTGTTTCCGAGGGCGTTGGTCATTCGGAAGAAATCGCAAGAACTCTTCAGGAAAAGACTGGTATCGAGGCAAGAACCACAATTCTCGGTCACGTTCAGAGAGGCGGTTCGCCGACAGTAAGAGACAGAGTTGTTGCAAGCCAGATGGGTTATTACGCAGTTGACCTGCTTTCACAGGGTATCGGTAACAGAGTTGTCGGAATGCAGAGCAACAAGATTGTTGACTTTGACATTCAGGAAGCGCTTTCCATGAAAAAGCCTTTCGAAGACGATCTTTACCATATCGCAGGCGAGATTGCGTTCTAATAAATCATACGAATATAAGCATCAGAGTAGGAAACTGTGCGTGAAGTGTCCGGCAGACGGGGAGTTGCTGCCGGGACGAAAAGCTGAAAAGCTTGCGGTATAGTTTCCGCATCCCGCTGAATGCATGAAGTGCCTTTTCATAACGGCTTCTTTGTGCAAGTCAGCACAAATCAAGGAGGTTTTTATGAAAAGGTTTATTTCAATTTTTCGGGATTCTGCAAAGGAACTGACAGATATCAGGTGTATTGTCGTAACAGGAATGCTTATTGCTGTTCACGTTCTGCTGGGAATTTTTATAATGATTCCGGTTGGTGAATATATAAAGATTTCATTCAGTTTTCTTGCACTTGCTGCAATAGGTATGCTTTTCGGTCCTGTTCCTGCAGCAATGGCCGGAGCTGTAACTGACATACTCGGATTCCTGCTGGCAAATAAAACCGGCGGTGCATACCATCCCGGCTTTACACTTGTACAGATCACAGGCGGCTTAATTTATGGCATCATACTTTACAAAGCTGAAATGAACAAATTCTTTTCAGTCAGATGTGCTGTTTCAAAGCTTTGTATTGTCGTTATATGCAATCTGACTTTAAACTCATATTTTCTCAGTGTACTTTATGGTCAGTCATTCTGGGGACTTATGCCGGCAAGACTGCTGAAAAATGCTATTCAGCTTCCGGTTGACGTAGTTCTTATGTCCATTGTTCTCCCGACTGTCTATGTTATTTATAAACGGGTATTCGGAGAAAAAAACGCTCTGGCAAAATAAATTTCATCAGCATATTAAGTATGCAAATCCTTTTGCAGATCAAAAATTCATAATTAAAAAAGAAAAACTGTGATTTTCTTTAATTGATTAACGGAGATAAAAATGAAAAGAAAAATAGGTTTTATCGGCGCCGGAAATATGGGAAGCGCTATAATGAGAGGCGTTTCGCTAAGTGAACTGCGCTGGGAAATTGAAATTTATGCGGCAGACCCTGACGAATCAAAGCTTGACGCACTGTCAGACTGTGACATCATAAAATGCAAAGATTCTGCAGAGCTTATGGACGAAAGCGATATAGTTTTTCTGGCTGTTAAGCCTCAGGTTCTTGAAAATGTACTGAAGTCACTTGACGGTCATGTAAGAGATGAGCATATATTTGTTTCGATAGCCGCTGGCATTTCAGCAGATTTTATCAGAAATACACTCGATAATCAGAATGTAGGTGTAATTCTTGTTATGCCGAATACACCTCTTCTTCTCAAAGAGGGTGCAACAGCAATTGCATCAACTGATTCCGTACCGGAAAAGCAGTTTAAATTTGTCTGCAGCGTATTTGAATCCTGCGGACAGGTTCAGGTTATTTCCGAAGATAAAATGAAGGAAATTATTGCTATAAACGGCAGCAGTCCGGCATTTATTTATCTTTTTGCAAAGGGATTTATTGACTACGCCGCTAAAAACGGTATTGATGCTGAGGCAGCAAAAAAACTTTTCTGCCAGAGCCTTGTAGGTTCTGCAAAAATGATGACAGATTCCGGATATACCATTGACGAACTAATTAAAATGGTTTCCTCACCGGGCGGTACAACCCTTGCAGGTCTTGACAGACTTTACGCAAACGACCTGCTCAAAGCGGTTGACGAGGCTTGTGACGCCTGCACAAAGCGTGCATACGAGCTTTCAAAATAACTGCGTATATTTTTTATAAAGACAGCATATCCTTTTTAAAAAAGGCTTTGCCAAAGAAAAGGATTGATGTTCAATGAAAATAACAGCTGCAGATATGACTGCATCACAAAAAAGAAAATTGTCTTTGGGAATACTTATGCTGTTTATGTTTGCCGGTGTTATAGCCGGAACACTGCTTGTTATAAAGGACGCAGACAGATTTTTTGTAACAACAGATTTGTTCAGTCAGCGTCTGATAAAAAGCAGCGGAACAAAAACACTTCTGAAAGTTTTCTCAGACTCTTTCCTGCCGCTTGCTGCAATACTTTTGTTCCAGATGATATGCGGTTTTTTTGCATTGGGACAGCCTCTGTGTGCATTTACTCTGTTTCACCGGGGTGCGGCAGGAGGAATATCTGCAGCATTGATTTATTGTGAGTATGGATTAAAAGGCTTTTTTATTATTGTTATCATGCTTTTGCCGGTTCTTGTTTTTAATATGTACATATTGGTTTTTGGTGCGAGAGAATCGGTCAGGCTTTCTAATATTTTAGCCGGATTTATTTTGGGGAAAGACTGCGGGGAGAATGAGTCAATCAGACTTTATCTGTTAAAGTTTTTGATTTTGACTGCCTTTGCGCTGATATGTTCAGTACTTGACAGCGCATTGACATATATTTTTACAGGCTTGCTATTAAGGAATCACTGATTAAAGCCATCAAACAAGGAGTGTAAATTACTAAATGGGAATTTTTGGTTCAGATTATGAAAGTGCCGGAGTAGGAATACCCAAAAATGCGCCTAAGAAAAAGGGCATATTCAGATTTTTTGAGCTTATGTTCAGAAAGTTCTGGAAACTTATTCAGGTGAATTTGCTTTACTTTGTCTTTTTTATTCCGCTACTTTTCGCCGGATATGCATATTTAAAGGTTTCAGACCCGAAAGTTGCAGCAATTATGATAGCTTTCTGCCTTATAGTGTTTGCGGCTGTTATCGGTCCTGCAACTGCCGGAATGATGAAAATTCTCAGAAATTATACGCTTGAAAGGCATTCGTTTATTCTTACGGATTTTAAAGAAGCTTTTTCAAAAAACTATAAATATTCCTTTGTCCTCGGACTGCTTGATATTTTAGTTGTGATTTCAGTTGCTGCGGGAATTTATGTTTATCCACAGCTTGCCAAAGTTTACGGTAATGGAATACTGATACTTTTCGTTATCAGCCTGAGCGTCGGACTTATTGCAGTAATGATGAATTTTTATGCTTTTCTTATGATTGTTGCAACTGACCTGTCCTTTAAAAATATCCTTAAAAATTCCTTTGTGCTTGCCTGTGTGGCACTCAAAAAAAATCTTCTGACACTTCTGATATCACTGCTCATTGTGGGAGTATTTGTTGTACTGATACTGCTGAATATGAACACAGTATTTCTTCTGCCATTTGTACCGGCTGCATTTATTGCTTTTATAATATGCTTTAACTCATATCCGGTTATTCAGAAATATGTAATAAATCCGTATTACGAGCAGAAAGGCGAAGTTAACCCCGAACTTGCTGATGCTGAAGCTGACAGCGAAGACGAAGAGGTTCTTTTTGAGGATAAAGGCGGTTCAGAAAAGCCGATAGAAAAGAAGAAAACCAAAAAAAAGTCCGCAAAGGGAAAAATAATTTCATGATATTGTAAAAAAAGACTTTACAGATCAAAAAAAATATGATATAATTATAAACGTCCATGTACGTGGTTTCAGGATCAAGCCCTTTTGGGGAGTATTACCTGCCTGCTACTACGCCATAGGATAAATAATCAAAGAGGTGAAAACAATGTTACTGAAAGAAGAAAAAACAGCTGTTATTGAAGCTAACAAGACACATGAGAATGATACAGGTTCTCCTGAGGTTCAGATTGCTATTCTCACAAAGAGAATCAATGACCTTACTGAACATCTCAAGGTTCACAAGAAGGACCATCATTCAAGAAGAGGTCTGCTTAAGATGGTAGGTCACAGACGTAACCTCCTTAACTACCTCAAGAAAAAGGATATCAACAGATACCGTGCAATTATCGAAAAGCTTGGTATCCGTAAATAATCACGCTCTGAAAGGCAGTCGGGAGAAATCCTTTCTGCCTTTTCAAGCTATATAAATGAATTGAAAATCAATGCAGTAGTGGTAATTTTAGCATTAAACCGTAAATCTCTCCGGGGATTCAGGGTTTATTGCTAAAGCTGCTACTGATAACAGGAGGCAGTTTATGTTTGAAAATTACAAGACTTTTAAAACTACATTTGCCGGCAGAGAACTGATGGTTGAAACAGGCAAAACCTGTGAACTTTCAAACGGTTCATGCTGGGTTCATTACGGCGAAACTGTTGTTATGGCTAACGTAACAGCAAGCCCGAAGCCGAGAGAGGGAGTTGACTTTTTCCCGCTTGCAGTTGATTATGAGGAAAGACTTTATTCTGTAGGAAAGATACCGGGTTCATTTACAAAGAGAGAGGGCAAGCCGTCTGAAAAGGCTATCCTTACTTCCAGAATGGTTGACAGACCTATCAGACCGCTTTTCCCTAAGGACATGAGAAATGATGTTTCAGTTGTAATGACTGTTCTTGCGGTTGACCCTGACTGTTCACCGGAAATCACAGGCATGATTGCAACATCAATTGCACTTTCAATTTCTGATATTCCGTGGAACGGTCCTATTGCCGGAATAAGCGTTGGTCTTGTTGACGGTGAAATAGTTCTTAACCCGACACTTGCTCAGAGAGCAAAGACAGATTTGAATCTGACAGTTGCCGGTTCTGCTGAAAAAATCGTTATGATTGAGGCTGGAGCTAACCAGGTTGAGGATGACCTTATGCTCAAAGCCATTATGACAGGTCACGAAGAAATCAAAAAAATGGTTGCTTTTATTGCTGATATCCAGTCACAGATAGGCAAGAAGAAGTTTGAATTTGAATCACAGGAAGTTGACCACGATATGTTTGACGCAATTGAGGAATTTGCGTCCGACAGAGTAAAATTTGCTCTTGACACTAATGACAAGAATATCCGTGAAGAAAGACTCCAGCCGATTAAAGATGATATCCACGCAAAATTTGATGAAGTTTATCCTGAAAAGGAAGCTATGATAGACGAGTGCATCTATAAGCTCCAGAAGAAGATTGTAAGAAACTGGCTTTATGAGGGCAAGCGTGTTGACGGCAGAGGTATTGACGAAATCAGACCTCTTGCTGCTGAAGTAGGCGTACTGCCGAGAGTTCACGGTTCCGGTCTTTTCACAAGAGGACAGACACAGGTTCTTACAATTGCAACACTTGGTCCTGTAAGTGATGCTCAGAGAATTGACGGTCTGGACGAGGAAGAGTCAAAGAGATATATGCACCACTACAACTTCCCGTCATATTCAGTAGGTGAAACAAAGCCGAGCAGAGGTCCGGGCAGACGTGAGATTGGTCACGGCGCACTTGCAGAAAGAGCCCTTGAACCGGTTATTCCGTCAGTTGAGGAATTCCCTTATGCGTTAAGACTGGTTTCTGAGGTACTTTCCTCAAACGGTTCAACATCACAGGGTTCTATCTGCGGTTCAACACTTGCACTTATGGACGCAGGAGTTCCAATCAAAGCACCTGTTGCTGGTATTTCATGCGGTCTTATTACAAAACCGGACAGCGACGAGTTTATGACAATGGTTGATATTCAGGGACTTGAAGATTTCTTCGGCGATATGGACTTTAAGGTTGGCGGTACTCACAAGGGTATCACAGCTATCCAGGTGGATATCAAGGTTGACGGTCTTACTCCTGCAATCATCAAGGAAGCTTTTGAAAAGACAAGAAAAGCAAGACTTTATATTCTTGATGAAATTATGCTGAAAGCTATTCCGCAGCCAAGGGATACTGTAAACAAGTATGCTCCGAAAATGCTCCAGACCAAAATAGATGTTGATAAAATCAGAGATGTAATCGGTCAGGGCGGTAAGGTAATTCAGAAGATAACTGCTGAGTGCGACGTTAAAATCGACATTAACGAGGACGGCAGCGTATTCATTTCCGGCGTTGACCTTGACAACTGCAATAAGGCGCTTTCAATCGTTAAGACTATTGCTGACGGTCCGGAGATTGGCGGAATTTACAAGGGCAAGGTCGTAAGACTTATGTCATTCGGCGCATTCGTTGAAATTGCTCCGGGCAAGGACGGTCTTGTTCATATATCAAAGCTTGATAAGGCAAGAGTTGAAAAGGTTGAGGACGTTGTTTCAATCGGTGATGAGATTCTTGTAAAGGTAGTTGAGATCGACAAGCAGGGAAGAATAAATCTTTCCAGAAAAGATGCTCTTGCTGACCTTGAGGCTAAAAAAGAAAATTAATTCACAAAATGCCCTTTTACAGGGCATTTTATTTTATTCAACTATCAGTTAAATTTTATATATTATTTATTTGTGTTAAAATTTGTACTTTTGTGTTAATGTTGACTTATAAAATAAATTTATGCAGCATAAAAAGATATGAATATTTTTTTCGCACTAAAAACATTTTAATACATTTATCAGAACGACGTTTTAAAGATTAAAATTACACACTATATATAGAAAAACAAGATATAGTTTACGCCAAGCTTGATATGACACCTTATGAAAAGTGCAAGAAATCCACAATGGTTATATGTGCATTTTTTTACCTTGACTTTTGTTCTTTATATGGTATAATACTATATATAGTGGTTTGGACGAAGTTTGAACACTATATATTGTGTTTTATGTTTCAGGGAGGGCTAAAATGAAGATTATAAAGAGAAGCGGAACTGAGGTTGATTTTGATGCCTCAAAGATAGATTCGGCTGTTTCAAAAGCAAATGTAGAGGCCGCTGAAAATGTCAGACTTACTGATGAACAGATAAAAGATATTTCAGAATATATAGAAAATTTATGTGAAGAACTTGGACGTACGCTTAATGTTGAGGAGATACAGGATCTGGTAGAAAATAAAATTATGGAATACCAGGCATATGAAGTTGCAAGAAAATATATTACATACCGATATAAGAGAAGCCTGGTCAGAAAATCAAATTCAACAGATGAACAGATATTAAGCCTCATAGAATATGACAACGAAGAGGTAAAGCAGGAAAACTCAAATAAAAATCCGGTTATTAACAGTGTTCAGAGAGATTACATGGCAGGAGAAGTCAGCAAGGATATCACAAAGCGTTTTCTTTTGCCTGAGGAAGTTGTAAAGGCGCATGAGGAGGGAATAATTCATTTCCATGACGCTGATTACTTTGCCCAGCATATGCACAACTGCTGCCTTGTAAACCTTGAAGATATGCTGCAGAACGGTACTGTTATAAGCGAGGTTATGATCGAAAGACCGAAGAGTTTTTCAACTGCCTGCAATATCGCAACCCAGAGCATTGCTCAGATTGCAAGTTCACAGTACGGCGGTCAGAGTATTACACTTTCCCACCTTGCACCGTTTGTTGACGTGAGCAGACAGAAACTCAGAAAAATTGTTCGCCAGGAATTTGAGGAGGCAGGACTTCCTCTTAGTGAAGAAAAGATAAATGAAGTCGCTGAAATGAGAGTCAAGGAAGAAATCAAGCGTGGCGTACAGATGATTCAGTATCAGGTGATAACCCTTATGACTACAAACGGTCAGGCACCTTTTGTAACTGTTTTCATGTACTTAAACGAAGTAGAAGAGGGCAGACTCAGAGATGACCTTGCACTTGTTATTGAAGAAATGCTCCGCCAGCGTATTCTGGGCGTTAAGAACGAAAGCGGCGTTTATGTTACACCAGCATTTCCAAAGCTTATTTATGTTCTCGAAGAAGATAATATCCGTGAGGGGTCAAAATACTGGCATATAACAAAGCTTGCTGCTGAGTGTACTGCCAAGAGAATGGTTCCGGATTATATTTCAGAGAAGAAGATGCTGGAACTTAAAGTTGATAAAAACGGTGAGGGTCACTGTTATCCATGCATGGGCTGCAGAAGTTTCCTTACTCCTTATGTGGATAAGGACGGTAAGCCAAAGTATTACGGACGTTTTAACCAGGGCGTTGTGACAATTAATCTTGTTGACGTTGCCTGCTCGTCTGAGGGTAATATGGATAAATTCTGGAGAATATTCGATGAACGTCTTGAACTTTGTCACAGAGCGCTTATGTGCAGGCATGAAAGACTGCTGGATACTCCGTCTGATGTAGCACCTATTCTCTGGCAGTACGGCGCACTTGCAAGACTTAAAAAAGGCGAAAAAATCAATGACCTGCTTTATAACGGTTACTCCACAATTTCTCTCGGATATGCCGGACTTTGTGAATGTACACGCTATATGACAGGCAAGTCCCATACAGACCCTGAGGCTACACCTTTTGCACTTGAAGTTATGCAGCACATGAATGACGCCTGCAAGAAATGGAGAGAAGAAAGCAATATTGATTTCAGCCTTTACGGTACTCCGCTTGAATCCACTACATATAAATTCTCAAAATGCCTGCAAAAACGTTTCGGCATTATTCCGGGTGTAACTGACAAAAATTACATCACCAACAGCTACCACGTTCACGTTACTGAGGAAATTGACGCTTTCAGCAAGCTTTCATTTGAGGCACAGTTCCAGAAGCTTTCACCGGGCGGTGCGGTAAGCTATGTTGAAGTGCCAAATATGCAGAATAATATTGATGCAGTACTTGCCGTTATGCAGCATATATATGACAATATAATGTATGCTGAGCTTAACACAAAGAGTGATTATTGTCAGGACTGCGGTTATGACGGTGAAATACAGATTGTTTCTGACATTCACGGAAAGCTTATATGGCAGTGTCCTAACTGCGGAAATACTGAGCAGAACCGTATGAATGTGGCAAGAAGAACCTGCGGATATATCGGTACACAGTACTGGAACCAGGGAAGAACTCAGGAAATCAGAGAAAGAGTAATGCATTTGTAATTTTAAGGAAATACATACAATTAACAGCTGTCGTCTGAAACGGGCGGCAGCTGAATCAATCTATAAACAGGGGAGAGGCTTATGAACTATGCGGCAATTAAGAAAACGGATATTGCAAATGGTACAGGTGTGAGGGTATCACTTTTTGTTTCCGGCTGTACCCACCACTGCAAAGGCTGTTTTAACGAGGAAACATGGGATTTCAACTATGGCAGCCCTTTTACACAGGAGGTTCAGTCAGAAATTATAGAGGCGCTGAAACCTTCTTATATTGCCGGTCTGACGCTTATAGGCGGGGAGCCTCTTGAACCGTCCAATCAGCGTGGACTGATTGAGCTTATAAGGACTGTAAAACAGCTGTATCCCGAAAAAAATATATGGTGCTACACAGGTTATACCTTTGAAAAAGATATACTCTCCCCAGACGGCAGAGCACACTGTGAGGTCACAGACGAGCTTTTGTCAATGCTGGATATACTGGTTGACGGCAAGTTTGTGATTGATAATAAGAATATTACACTTAAATTCAGAGGTTCGGAGAACCAGAGAATAATTCTTGTAAAGGAATCACTGGAGAAAGGTGAAACAGTACTCTCAGAGCTTAATGAGTAAAATAAAAGACTTTTCCGGTTAATATATCGGAAAAGTCTTATTTATGTATTATTGCTTTTTACTCATAACATTTGAAAACATCAGCAACCTGCTTTTCATCATTCTTCTTTGTAAACAGGCTTACAAGCGGTACAACCACAATTGAAAGTATCATTGCAATTGCTCCGGCATTGATTGGAGATGCAAGATTAAGCTTAAATGATGCGGCTGTACTTGTCAGTTCGGGGAACAGTCCGAAACCGAACAGAATCATGTGTCCCACAGTAATACCGATACCGAGAATAAAGCTTGTCCATACGGCTGCTTTGGTGATTTTCTTGCTGAACAGTCCGAACATGAATGGTCCTAAAAATGCTCCTGCAAGTGCCCCCCATGAATATGACATAAGAGTTGAGATAGACGCATTTTTGTTAAACGCAATGATAACCGAAACGAAAAGGAATGCTGCAATAAGCACTCTCATAATTATAACCTCTTTCTTTTCACTGAGGTTTTTCATTTTAGGCTTTATAAAGTCAATGGTCAGAGTTGAACTTGATGTGAGAACAAGCGAGGAAAGTGTTGACATTGACGCTGAAAGAACAAGCACTACAACAAGTCCGATAAGGATATCCGGCAGCGCAGTATTCAGAAGTGCAGGAATCATAGCATCAAATTCCGGTTTACCGTTTGAAAGTTTGTTTATAAGTGTTTTGGAAGTGTCAGAACTTTCAAGAGTACAGAAAAGTCTGTCAAAACCGCCTAACAGATATGAACCTCCTGCAACTACGAGAGCAAACAAAGTAGAAATTATAGTACCTTTCTTAATTGCGTTTTCGTCCTTGATAGCATAAAACTTGTGAACCATCTGCGGAAGTCCCCATGTACCAAGTGAAGTCAGTATAACAACACCAAAAAGATTTACAGGGTCTGGTCCGAACAGGCTGTTAAGCTGATTGGTTTTACCGTTTACTTCAATTTCTCCAAGCTTTGAATGTGCCTCAGAAAAACCGCCCTGATGATTTACAGCGCATATAACCACCGCTGCAATACCTATAAGCATTACAATGCCCTGAATAAAATCGTTAATAGCAGTTGCCGCATATCCGCCGAGGATAACGTAAATCGCAGTAATAACAGCCATTGCAATGATTATAATTTTGTATGAACTGTCTGAATCAAGACTGAATGCCATATTGAAAAGTCTTGAAAGACCGTTGTAAACTGATGCAGTATAGGGGATAAGGAAGATGAAAACTATAAGTGCAGACGCAATTTTCAGTCCCTTTGAGTCAAATCTCTTTTCAAAAAATTCCGGCATTGTCTTTGCATTAAGATGGTTTGACATGATTCTTGTTCTTCTTCCCAGAACTATCCATGCAAGCGCACTTCCCAAAATTGCATTTCCAATGCCTATCCATGCAGCTGAAACACCGTAGCTCCAGCCAAACTGTCCGGCATAGCCGATAAAAACTACAGCAGAAAAATAAGAAGTACCGTAAGCAAAGGCAGTAAGCCACGAGCCGACGTTACGTCCGCCGAGTACAAAATCGCTGACGGATTTGGTTTTCCGGGAGGTGTAAATACCTATTCCCATCATGATTGCTATGTAAATCATCAGCATAGCAAGAGTAATTGATGTTGTCATTTTATAATTTTCTCCTTTAATGTTATGTGGCTTTAAACCAATAAAGCAATATATATTGTATCAGTTATCTGTTCATTTGTCAAGTGTTTTTAGTAAATTTATCGTTTTATAGTTGCAATTATTTTGATAAAGTGATATAATATATAAGATAGATTATGCAAGGAGTATTTTATGAGAAACACGCCAAAAGACTGTATTCAGTCTGTTCTCGGAAAAATTATTGATTTTGTCCCCGAAAGAAAAAAGGGTACTGCGCATCCCGAACATCCGGATATGATATATGAATGCGATTACGGCTATGCAAAGGGATATATCGGCGGTGACGGTGAACCTCAGGACGTTTATGCACTTGATAATGTTTCAGACAAACTTGAAATCATAGCTGTGATTGAAAGACTTGATGACAATGAAACCAAATGGGTAGGCGTTGAACCGGGTACTGTTATGTATGAACCGTATATCAAAGAGCAGACACAATTCTGTGAAAAGTATTTTAAAAGTGTTTATCACTGTCTGTATGAAAAGACCTGCGGTTCCGTTGTTTTTACCCGTGAAAACAGAGTAAAGAAGTATCTTCTTATCAAAAATGACAGCGGTCATATTGGTTTCCCGAAAGGTCACATTGAATATGGCGAAAATGAATCACAGACAGCTGAAAGGGAAGTCTTTGAGGAAACAGGCATAACAGTAAAAATTAATCCTGAAACCAGACAGGAATATACCTACAAAACACTTAACAAAACTATCAAAAACTGCGTATATTTCTGCAATGAATTTAAAACTGACAGGATAAAAATTCAGCAGGAGGAAATCTCACAAAGCTGGCTTGTACCTTTTGATGAAGCCATGCTGCTTTTGAATTTTCCTCAGGACAGAGCAGTTCTTGAAAAGGCGGACAGAATGTATGACTAAAAAAGAAAGGGCACTCCTTGCCTGCAAAGCACTTGAAAAGCTATATCCGGACGCAGCGTGTTCACTTGAATATTCAGAGCCTTATGAACTTATGATTGCAACAAGACTTTCGGCACAGTGTACTGATGCAAGGGTCAACATAGTAACAAGGGAGCTTTTTAAAAAGTACCCGACACTTGAATCCTTTGCAAAGGCTGACTTGAATGAACTTGAAGAGGCTGTCAGACCATGCGGCTTTTTCAGAACAAAAGCAAAAAGCATTAAGGAAATGGCTAATCAGCTTATAAATAATTTTAACGGACAGGTCCCGGACAACATGGAAGATTTGCTGACTATCTCAGGCGTCGGACGTAAAACTGCAAATCTTCTTATGGGGGACATCTGGGGAAAGCCTGCAATCGTTACTGATACGCATTTTATACGTATTACCGGACGTTTAGGACTTACCGCCAACAAAGAGCCTCAGAAAGTGGAAAAAGACCTTGTAAAGCTTATTCCTCCGGAGGGTTCGTCCGATTTCTGCCATAGGATAGTACAGTTCGGACGAGATGTTTGCCGTGCACGAAAACCTCTTTGCGATTGGTGTGTATGTTCAGAGTTTTGCAAATACAACGAAAATCAAAAAAGGAAAAAATAAGTATGAAGCTTTTAAAACCGCTTAAATATGTAATAACAGCGGCGGCAGTATGTATACTCTGCTTTTCGGGAAACGGCGAGTATTTTTATGCAGTCTTTGCAGTTTCTCCTGAAAATGATATTGTTGAACTGCCTCAGCAAAACGGCTTGCCAAACGGAAAAGCTAACAGCAATGAATCAGGCAGATGCAGCATTAATAAATACTATATCAAAAAATATGCTGCTATACTATGCAATGCATTGCCGTGCCATAATGATTGCTATAATCGCAACTCCTGCAGTGCTTTTTCAATGGACTTGTCTGCGCCGGGACGGCAGGGTATTTCTGTAAGTGAAAATAAGATCTTATATAAGCTGTTTTCAGCTAAACATCCTGGAAACCGTTCGCCATGATAAAATTTTATACGGAATCTATTGACAAAAAAATCAATTTGTTATAAAATAAAATTGTGTATTTTTTTGTAACGCTATTACAGATTCTATAAATTCGGATTCTGAATAAAAATAATATAAAGGCGGATTAATAAATGGGTATATTTAGTAAAATATTCGGTTCATACAGTACAAAAGAACTCGCAAGAATTGAGCCTATCAAGAACAGCGTTCTTGAACTGGACGAAAAATTCCAGGCTATGTCTGATACAGAGCTGAAAGCTCAGACACAGAATTTCAGAGACAGACTTGAAACAGGCGAAACTCTTGACATGATTCTTCCGGAAGCACTTGCAACTGTTCGTGAGGGTGCTTACAGAGTCCTCGGCAAAAAGCCGTTTCCGGTTCAGATTATCGGTGCTATTGTTCTCCACCAGGGACGTATAGCTGAAATGAAAACTGGTGAAGGTAAAACTCTTGTTGCCTGCGTTGCTGCTTATCTTAATGCGCTCTCGGGCAAAGGCGTTCACGTTGTAACAGTAAACGATTACCTTGCAAAAACACAGTCTGATGAAATGGGTAAAGTACTCAGATTTTTGGGACTTACAGTCGGCTGTATTCTTCACGGTCTTACAAATGACGAAAGAAGAGCCGCATATAACTGTGATGTAACATATGCTACAAACAATGAGCTTGGATTTGACTATCTGCGTGACAACATGGTTATCTACGCTAAGGACAGGGTACAGCGCAAGCCTAATTTTGCCATTGTCGATGAGGTTGACTCAATCCTCATAGATGAAGCAAGAACACCTCTTATCATTTCAGGAAGAGGGGACAAGTCCACAGAACTTTATGACATCGTTGACAAATTTGCGAAAAATCTTGTGTCAACAACTGTTGTTGAAATTGATGACAAGCAGGATCAGGATGAGATAAATGAGAATGTCGATTACATAATTGACGAAAAGGCTAAAACTGCCACAATTACTCGTGCAGGTGTTAAGAAGGCTGAGAAATACTTTAACGTTGTAAACCTCATGGATCCTGAAAATATGACGCTTCTGCACCATATCAACCAGGCACTCAAGGCTCACGGTGTTATGCACGCTGATATCGACTACGTTGTAAAGGACGGAGAGGTAATCATCGTTGACGAGTTTACCGGACGTCTTATGCTGGGACGCCGTTTCAATGACGGTCTTCACCAGGCAATCGAAGCAAAGGAAGGCGTTAAGATTGCTCACGAGTCAAAGACTCTTGCAACAATCACTTTCCAGAACTATTTCCGTCTTTACAAAAAGCTTTCCGGTATGACAGGTACAGCTATGACAGAAGAAGACGAATTCAGAGAAATTTACAAGCTTGATGTTATTGCTATACCTACAAACAAACCTGTTATTCGTGTTGACCATTCAGATCAGATCTACAGAACAGAAGCCGGAAAGTTCAAGGCTATTATTGAACAGATTGTTGAATGTCATAAAAAAGGACAGCCTGTTCTGGTTGGTACAATTTCAATTGAGAAATCTGAACTTCTTTCAGCTATGCTCAAGAGAAAGGGAATAAAGCACGAAGTCCTCAATGCTAAGTATCACGCAAAGGAAGCTGAGATTGTTGCACAGGCTGGTAAGCTTGGAGCAGTAACAATTGCTACAAATATGGCCGGACGTGGTACTGATATTATGCTGGGCGGTAACGCTGAATTTCTTGCAAAGGCAGAAATGCGCAAGAGGGAATATGACGAGGATATCATTAACGAGGCTGTCGGATTTGCCGATACAGACAATGAGGAAATTCTTGCAGCAAGAGCTGTTTACAAGGAACTTTATGACAAGTTCAATGCTGAGGTAAAAGAAAAGGCAAAGGACGTAAAGGCAGCCGGAGGTCTGTATATTCTGGGTACTGAGCGTCATGAATCAAGACGTATTGACAATCAGCTCAGAGGACGTTCAGGACGTCAGGGCGACGAAGGCGAGAGCCGTTTCTTCCTTTCTGTTGAAGATGACCTCATGCGTATATTTGCCGGTGACAGACTTGAAAACATGATGAGTACTCTCAATGTGGAAGAGGATATGCCGATTGAGAGCAAGATGCTGACAAAGATCATTGAATCCTCACAGAAAAAGGTAGAGGGAAGAAACTTCAGCATCAGAAAGAACGTACTCAACTATGATGACGTACTTAACAAACAGCGTGAGATTATCTACACACAGCGTTCACAGGTTCTTGACGGCGAAGATCTCCACTCAAATATTCTGACTATGATGCATGAACTTGCTGAAGAATCAGTCAATAATTACCTTCTTGATGATGATGACAAGGAAAACTGGAATCTTATCGGTCTTAAAGATCACTTCCTCGGTTGGGTACTGCGTGATGAAGACCTTGATTACGATGACAATCAGCTTGATGAACTTAAAAAAGAAGATATTGCAAAGCTTCTTGAAGACAGAATGCTTGAAATTTATACTGCCAAGGAAGAAGAATTCGGCGGTCAGATTATCAGAGAGCTTGAACGTGTAATACTGCTCAAGGTCGTTGATACAAAATGGATGAATCATATTGACGATATGGCAGAACTTAAAAAGGGTATCGGTCTGAGAGCGTTCGGACAAAAGAATCCTGTTGTTGAATACAGATACGAAGGATTTGAAATGTTTGACGCAATGGTTGAATCAATCCGTGAGGATACAGTAAGAATGCTGCTGACTGTAAGAATTCAGAAGAATACCCCTCCTCAGCGTGAACAGGTTGCAAAACCAGATGCACCAAATGCCGGTTCGATTACAATGACTTCATCCAAGAAAAAGCCTGGTGATAACGACCCTTGTCCATGCGGTTCAGGAAAAAAATATAAAAAATGCTGCGGCATGAATGAAAATAACTAAAAAATAAGAGAGGGAAAAATCCCTCTCTTTTAATTTTAAAAGCAGGTGAAATATAAGTCACCTGATTTTGCATTATTTGATTTTCAGCATAACAGCAGCCCAGCCATCGCCCTCTGCATCTTCAATCACTTCAAAACCAGCCTCAACAACGGCATCAACAACTTCAGACTTACGTTCCGTAATAATTCCAGAAATAATAAGGATGGATTTCGGTTTAAGAAAACTTCTGAAAAGCGTACTCATTGCAATAAGAACATCAGCAACAATATTAGCAGTAATAATATCATATCCGCTGCCGATTTTTTCTCTCAGATCAGTATCTGAAATAATATCACCGCAGTAAGCATGGTATTTTTCCATGGAGATATTGTTTTTGACCGCATTTTCAAGAGCAGTAGCAACAGCATTTTCTTCAATGTCAACAGCTGTCGCTTCATTAGCACCCAGCAGAATGCCACCAATAGAAAGTATACCGCTGCCACAACCCAGGTCAAGTATTCTTTCTCCGCCTTTTACCGCTTTTTCAAGCAGTTCAAGACAAAGCTTTGTAGTGTTGTGCTGACCTGTACCAAAACTTGAGGCAGGATCAATTTCCAATATTGTGCGGCTGTCACTTCCATCATATTCTTCCCATGAAGGTTTTACAAGAAGCTTTTCTCCGACTTTCAGCGGTTTGAAATACTGCTTCCAGTTGTTAGCCCAGTCTTCTTCCTTTACAAACTTAATCTCAAATTCAAGGCGTCCCCAGCTACCTGAACTGTCACGTTCTTTCATACGTTTAAGCAGCTGTTTTAAGGATATAAGCATTTCTGCGCCCTGTGAATTGTCCGGAAGATAAACTGTAACACTTGTTTCACAGTTTTTCAGTCCCATTAAGTCGTCATCAATATAGTCCCATTTTCCGTCCTTGTTTTCCAAAAATTCATTAAAATCCTCAGAATCCTTAATTGCAAAACCTTTTATGCCAATGTCAAGCAAAGACGCACATAAAATATCAATACCTTCAGTTGAGGTGTAAATTTCAGCCTCAGTCCAGTTCATAAAATTATTTCTCCGTTTCTTTATTCTCTTATTTCTTTCATAAGATATACTGCATCAAATTCATTTACAGCATTGTCATTGTTAACATCAAATATATATAATTCAATAACATTCAACTGATAAGGACTGTTGATATAAACATTCAGTGCAAGCACATCATCATTGTTTATAATACCGTCACGATTTATATCACCCTTTATTGTCGGAAGCGTAGTGGTGACAGGAGCAGTAGTATTTGTTGTGGTGGTAGTCGTAGCCTTAGTGGTTGTTGTAGTAGTCTTGGTTGTAGTAGTTGTAGCTTTAGTAGTAGCTGCGGTTGTTGTAGCAGGAGTTGCTGAAACATAAGTCAGATATTCCATGCAAATATACCCGGTTTTTGAGCCATATGTTGCTTTTCCCCAGTTATTTGTAACTGAGCTGATTGTTACAGTAGCATTATACGGCACAAGGCAAACATACGCTTTGTCTGAACCAACTCCGTTCCTCATATTTACTCCGGATGACACATTACATTTGTAAGTACCTAACTTGTATGAATAGCTGCTTTCAGTATATTGTGTATAATCAAGGCAAATCCATCCGCTTTTTCCGTTATACTCAACCTCACCCCATTGATTGTTATACACTCTTGTTACAACAACAGTTTTTCCAGCTGGAATAGTCAGCAGGATACTTGAAGATGTACTGTAAGATGATCTCAGATTCAGAGCATCAGTTGTTTTATAATGACCTGTAAGATAAGTAGTTGTTGTAGCATCAACCTTAGCAGGAGTGTTCTTTCCCTTATAAAGTCTTACCTGAAGCATTCCGCTTACATCATAGTAATCAAAAAGCTTGTCCGTTTTGTTCTGTGCCGGATCCATCATATAAACAACACCATTTTTAATTGTGTCAATAGCTATCCAGTGACCATCATTTTTTACTGACATTACAATATAATATCCCTGATTTATGTATGTTGTAAGTTCTTTTGTAATATTTGCTTTAGTCTGTGAGGAAAAGTAAGCACGTTTTTCAAAAGTAAAATTGCTTACAAGACCTGTGACAGCGCCCCAGTAAAGATTTCCCTCTGAATCAAAACCGCCGTTTTTGCTCAGATAATCAACAAGAGTTCCCGGATTAAAGCTGCTCTCGCTTTTGCATCCGGAATGTACGACCTGTATTGCAACAGATGTAACTGCACATCCTATTTCTGCCATTGTATCTCCGCAGCTGCCAAGAGTTTTACTGCCCCATCGTGAGTCACTCTGAAGCCATGTTTTATAACTGTCCGCACCTGAAACAATAAGAGAAGATAGGAAAATAAAAACAGTAACGGTTGCTGCGACAAAAAAACTGCTGATTTTTTTAACCATTTTTTAACGCATCCTTTCAACTTATTTCCACACTATTTACCAAAATGTAATAATTTATTATTGCTTTTTAATTATATCATGTAACGGAGCAATTTTCAATCAGCATTTTAAACATAATAGTCTTAATATATAAGGTAATAATAGTGCAATAAAGACAAAACATATGTACTATAATAACAAAATTATTACAAAATTCACGCTTTTTTGTTACAGAACACATAAAACCGCAGAAATAATTCTGCGGTTTTACCATTATTTATTCTTTTTTTTGCTCTTTTTAAATATCAGTATAATAATTTCAATCAAAAGAGCGCCTCCGGCTGCTGCTATAAAGAATGGAACAAGTCCCCAGCCGCCTTTGTTGTTATCATTCTTTTCCGTTTTGGCTGATGATTTTTGGCTGTTGTCAGCCTTGTATTCATTCTGCTTTCCGTTTCCGGCAGCGGAGTTTTGTGTCTCAGTAGTTGTTGTATTGTTGGAATTTTCGTCACTGCTTCCGTGTGTTACCGTAATACCTCCGTTCTTGTCAGCAAGATATGCTGTTACCCATGCAAGAGGAGTGTTCCAGTTTATGGTACATTCATTTACTGACCACGCCTCAATATTGTCCATATAGCATTTTGCCGGAGCAATTTCACCCATTTTCCAGCCTGACCCTTTTACCCACGGGTCCTGCATACCGGAGTTAGGACCTCCCACAAGTACACCGTTTGGAGCAGCAGGGAAGTTGGCGTCTGCCTGATATGACCACCATCTGTGGTGCGGATTTGCAACAGCGTGACTACCGTATCCGGTAACATAGGAATAGTCCATTGGATTTCTTCCGAGAATGTAGTCCATACCGCTGACCACACCCTCAAGATAGTCATCCTCTCCACTCAACTCATAAGCATATGCCATTATCATATTATTATTCATTACGAATGAATTAGAACCCCATGTATATCCTTTACTGTCTATCTGATAGCTTATAGTACTTGACTCATAAGGCTGACCATAACCCTGAGTCTCTTCCAGTTTATCATAATAATCAGCTGCTTCACAAATTGATTTTGTCAGTTTGTCCTTAGCACCGGAATCCAGCTTATCAGTGTTAAGCGCCATTGAAAGATTGCCAAGTGCAGCAACATGCCCCCAGTTAAAGCTGCCGGAGCTGTCAACATCCTCACCGCCGGAAAGTTTAACTTCCGTTTTCATGTAGTGCGGAGAAGACTCAGCGTCTTTCTGATATGCGCTGTCACCTGTTGAAAGGAAAAGTTCACAGGCTGCCCAGTAAAATTCATCGGTTGCGTCATCGTCGCCGTAAGGACCTCCGCCTACCGATTCATCAAGAGGTGCGTACATATCCGGATGCTTTTTCGCCGCTTCATAAGCAAGCTTTGAATTTGAAAGGCACTCGTCTGCAAACGCCGGGTCAATATCTTTCCAGAGCCTGTAAGCCTGTGCCGCACAAGCTGCCATGTTAAGAGTAGCGGCGGTTGTAGGCGGCTTGATTATACGTTCTTCCGGGTCATCAGCCGGTGCAAGAGCAAGGGCAGTCCACTTGATATCATGGACTTTGTGGTAGACCATGTTTGCGTAGTCTCCGTCCTTGACCATCATTTGGAACATCCATTCCATTTCATATCTTGCCTCGTCAAGCAGATCAGGATATCCGTTGGAATTTTCCGGAATACTCATAGTACCGTCAGCATAGACGTCCTCAAAGCCGTTTTTAACAGCAAGTTCGTACTGGTTCTGCATTGTCCACAGGGAAATACCACCGTTAACAACATATTTTCCGTGGTCACCTGCGTCATACCAGCCGCCTGTTACGTCCTGAGTACCGCTGCTTCCGGAATAACCCCATGTCTGTTCAATGGTCGCAACATCTGAGGGGTGACCTGCGGCTCTTGCAAGAGAACTTGCGTCACCGGAAATGATATACTGGCTT
The DNA here is from genome assembly GCA_002305725.1 of Ruminococcus sp. UBA1394. Lineage (GTDB taxonomy): Bacteria > Bacillota > Clostridia > Oscillospirales > Ruminococcaceae > Porcipelethomonas. Next base: position 68,960 of record DBQM01000003.1, read on the forward strand.
TCGATTTCAATGCCGCTCCTGTTCTGGTAGAAATAGTTAAGGGAATCGTAGAGCATATAGGAGTACATTTCGCCGTTTCCTATTTCAAATTCACGGCTTTTTGCGCCATCCTCAGTTTCGAGGTAGTAAGTTCCGGGGGTATTGAAATCGGAGAAATCCAGTTCGTGAACATCGTCTCCGGAATCAGCGTCAAGACCGCCAGGCTCAGATTTTCCGCTGAATACTGATTTGCCGCCCGAATCCTTCAAGTCAAACTTGACAGGGGAGGACGAATCAGAAAGCAGAGTAGCCTTTTTGTTCATGTTGGTGAAATAGCCAAGCTGATTTGTCAGAATATCAGAGCGAATCCATTCCTCTGGTGCCTGATAGTCGTTTTCGGTGCTTGTGGTACATTCAAGTGACATATTGTCAAACGTGAACACAGTCCCCTCCGGAACGGTGTCACCGCCTATGTGGAAAGCCCATTCAACATCAGCAGATCTGTTTGCTGTAAATGTTTCCTCAACTTTTTTAGTCTGATTTGCCTGCAGGGGCTGGTTGAGTTCACCGTGCCAGTCCTCGGTATATGGTTCGCCCATGTCACCGATTTTGGTGTAGTAGGTACAGTCCTTGCTTGCGGTAATCTCAAAGGACACCTTGTATGTCTGTCCGCTGACAAGTTTCAGACCCCTGTGGCGGAACTGACAATCCCACCTGTCCTCGCCGCCTTTTGACGCACCGCCCGGATTCACAATTGTGATTTTGTAAATGCCGTCCGAAATTTCAAAGTCCATTTTTCCGGTCATTGACTCGCAGACGTGCCACGGCAGTCCCACACCGTTTTCAAAATCGGTCTGTCCGAGCTGCTGTCCGGCGGAAACATAGGTAGCCGGAGTTATGGCAGTGCCCATAACGTTAAATGCAGTAACTGCCGATATTGTCAGCAGTGCCGCAGTTTTTTTCAGTTTCTTTTTTAGCATGGTTTTCCTCCTGTTGTATATTTACTTTTCCAGATTTTATTTATTCAGACATTGATATAATGTTCTAAAATAAGCATTATAGTCTTGAAAATCCGAAAGTCCTGATACCTGACCATCTCCTGCTTCAAGTATTTTCCATTCTCCATTTTCAAGTTCGGCATAATCAATAGTGTAATATGGACTATTCAGGAAACGATATTTTTCAAGCAATTCATTTGGCGGTAACGGAGCATAAAAGGATTGTCCCGAATTTCGGGATATAGTTGCTATATTGCCTCCTATGTAAAAAACTCTGTATTCGTTTGTGTGTGTCCCATATTTTTTCAAATTTAAATATTCTTTGATACAGATTCCGCCTGTGTATAAATTTCCTCGATATTGATAGAAAAGTTTCATCTGGTTGTCAAATTCAGCTTGTGTTACAGATGAATCAAAGCATTGAGTAAAAGAAGTACCTTTTACAGACTTGACAAAATCTTTAACCATAAATTTTTTGAAATTTTGCTTTACTTCATTTAAATTAATTGGAACACCGTCCGGATAAACAAGCATCTTTGCAGTATCATTTTTCAGCAAAGGATAAATGTTCGGAAAAATGTGAAACAGTTCATATTTTTCAGGAGATGTTACAAGTTCAATATTATTTTCATATAGCTTATTATAAAACAAATTATATTGCTCAGGTTTCATCATCCAGCCACGATAAATTACATGAATATGATTATCAGGGTTTATGCTTAATTTAAGAATACCATTATTAAACCATTTATCGTAAGAAAATAAAATAACATTAAATAAACCCGTTTCAATTACAGCTTGATATTCTGCAGTTAAAGCTTCATCAACTTTATTATCGGAAAAATAACTTGATGGGAAAAGTATTGTTTCCATAATATATCACCTCAATTAACTTTATAATTCCGATTCATCTCATGACCCTCTCTATTAATTTAATACATTTTCCTGCTTTTGTAAAGGGGGAAAAATCAGAATTATGCAAAACAAATCAAATCTTCATAGTCAGCGAAATCCTCTTCCTCTTCACATCAACGTCAAGCACCTTTACCTTAACGACCTCTCCGACTTTAACAGCTTCAAGAGGGTGTTTGATAAACCTGTCGCAGATCTGTGAAATATGCACCAGACCGTCCTCATGCACACCGATATCCACAAACGCACCGAAGTCGATAACGTTTCTGACAGTACCCATAAGCTCCATACCCGGTTTCAGGTCGGTTATCTCCATAATGTCGCCGCTTCTCATAAGGGGTGCAGGCAGCTCGTCACGGGGGTCACGTCCGGGTTTCTGCAGTTCCTCTACAATGTCGTTGAGGGTAGGCAGTCCGATACCCAGTCTTTCGCAGAGAGATTTTTTGTCAGCCTGCTTGACTCTGTCCTTGATTTTTCCTATTTCAGCCGTACCGATATCCGAAAGCTTAAATCCGCATTCTTCCATCAGTTCCTTTGCAGCGTCATAGCTTTCCGGGTGTACCGCTGTGTTGTCGAGAGGATTTTTTCCGTCCCTTACTCTTAAAAATCCTGCGCACTGCTCAAACACCTTTTTGCCAAGCTTAGGTACTTTCAGCAACTGCTTTCTGTCAGTAAATGCGCCGTTTTCCTCACGGTATGCAACGATATTTTTCGCAACAGCCGCATTGATACCGGAAATATAGGATAAAAGGGAGTGTGACGCAGTATTAAGGTCAACGCCCACAGAGTTTACACAATCCTCAACAACGCCGCCCAACGCCTCGTTCATTCTTGCTTTAGGCATATCGTGCTGATACTGCCCAACGCCAATTGCTTTTGGGTCAATTTTTACAAGTTCAGCAAGAGGGTCCTGCAAACGCCTTGCAATGGAAACTGCACTTCTCAGTGAAACGTCAAATTCCGGAAATTCCTCAGCTGCAAGCTTTGACGCAGAATAAACCGACGCACCAGCCTCACTTACCACCATGTAACTTACCTTTTCCGGAATCTCCCTTATAAGTTCTGCCACAAATTCCTCGCTTTCACGGGAGGCAGTACCGTTGCCAATGGAAATGGTGGTGACGCCGTACTTTGAAATGAGCTTTTTGAGCTTTTCCTTTGCCTCTGCAATTTTCTTCTGAGGCGGGGTAGGGTAGATAACAGTAGTTTCCAGTACCTTTCCTGTGCTGTCAACTACCGCAATTTTACAGCCTGTTCTGTAAGCCGGGTCAAGACCGAGAGTTACGCTGTTTTTAACCGGCGGCTGTAAAAGCAGCTGCCTCAAATTGGAGGAGAATACCTTTATAGCACCCTCTGCGGCATTAGCGGTAAGTTCCGCTCTTATCTCACGCTCAACAGACGGCATAATAAGACGCTTGCAGCTGTCCTGTACGGCTGTTCTCACCAGTTCACCGCACGGACTGCAGTTCTTAACATATTTCTGTTCAGCCACAGAATAGCAGAATTCCGCGTCAATAACCACCGCAACTTTAAGCGCATTTTCCTTTTCGCCCCTGTCCAGCGCAAGAATTCTGTGACCGGCAATTTTTGAGACAGGCTCACTATAATCATAGTAATTCTGATAGACAGTTTCAGCCTCCTCGTCAGCCGCCTTAGACTCGATTTTCGCCGCCTTTTCATAAAGCTTTCTGATACTCTTTCTAAGCTCAGCGTCGTCGGAAATGTCCTCCGCAATTATGTCCATGGCACCCTGCAAAGCGTCTTCAGTGGAATTGACTTCCTTTTCTGCACTGATATACTTTTCAGCCTCAGTTTCCGGACTGATATTTTTCTGCTGACTGATAATTACTTCCGCCAGCGGTTCAAGACCTTTTTCACGGGCAATACTTGCTCTTGTTTTTCTCTTCGGTTTGAAAGGACGGTAAATGTCCTCAACCTCTACAAGAGTAACAGCCTTTTCAAGAGCCGCTGTTATCTCGTCTGTAAGCTTACCCTGTTCCTCGATTGAGGAGCGCACTTCCTCCTTGCGACTTTCAAGGTTTCTCAGATAGGTGAGCCTGTCGTTAAGCTCACGCAGCAGCTGGTCGTCAAGAGAACCTGTCAGTTCTTTTCTGTAACGAGCGATAAACGGGATAGTTTTGCCGTCGTCAATGAGTGAAACGGTGTTGTCAACCTGTTCCTGTCTTAATTTGAATTCTTCTGCAAGAGTTTTATTAATGTTCATTTGTTTACCTTTCTTTTAATATATCAGTTTTATCATTTTTTCGGACTGTATTCAAAAATTCTGAACCGCTTTTTCATTCTCTCAGCTTTTCTGCTCAAAAGCTTTTTCAGTATCAGCATAACTATAATATCCGAAATGACATACACTATAAACCATTTAACTGAATGCCGCAGAATGAAGGGATAACTCTGGAAATTGAAACCTTGGTCTGCACTCCATATCGGACTGAGAACACCTGTACACGAAAAAGCCAAAGAAGATATCAATGTCAGAACAGAAAGAAAAATATTACTTTCACGGGCTTTTCTGCTTAATATACCTGCAAAGAATCCGATTATCCCCATTAAGCACACCTGAAAAACAGTCCAGCCGCCTGTACCGGATAATACTGAAACTGCAAGTGCTGAAAACACTCCGCAGATGTAACCGGCAGGTGCACCGAAAAATATTCCGGCTGCAATTGTAACTGCGGTAAGCGGTCTGATAAAGGAAAGAGAAGAGCAGAAATATATATCCAGCGCTGAAATAATGGTCAGCATAATTATTATTCTCAGCTCATAACTTACTGCCCTGCGGTTTCCATGAGATGTCAGATAAGGCAGAATACCGGCTGCGGCAATTATGCCAAGTACAATATTATAATGTACGCCGCCGAAAAGTATCAGGTCTATTGCCGCAACAAAAGCTGAAATTATTATGACAGCGGCTGTTGAAAGCTTTCCGTTCATTTTACACCGCCATTTTCTTTGCAAAGGTTTATGACTTCGTCAAAGGTAACTGTATTTTCAAAAAAGCCTTTGGTGATTCGTGATGAAACTGTTGTGTAGAAATCGTTTTTGCTGTAAAATTCGCCGGAAGGATCTTCTGAAATTATAGTGCCGTCAAAAAGCAGTCCGCAGGTATCAGCAGTTTCTGCAGCAAATTCATTGTCATGAGTTACAATTATTATTGCCTTGCCCTCTTTTGCAAGACGTTTAAGTATCTCTGCAAATGATTTCTTAGACCATGCATCGACTCCCTTTGTAGGTTCGTCCAGCAAAATCACATCAGGACTGCTTATCATAATTTTTGCAAGCGCTGCTTTCTGTATTTCTCCGCCGCTCAAATCATAAGGGTGATTTTTAAGTACTTCTACAATACCAAGAGTACGGCACAAATCATTAACTGCCGACGGCGCAATATCTTTTTGAATACCGCAGTTTACAGCAAAATTCACAAGGTCATCCCTCAGATTGTCCTCTGTAAAAAGGGTAACAGGATTCTGCGGTATTACCGCAATTTTTGAAGCAGCATTATATCGTATTCCACCTATGAGAATATTTCCCGAATAAGGTTTAAGCTGACCGGCTATCAATGCCAGCAGGGTTGTTTTACCACAGCCGTTTCCGCCCACAACAGCGTAAATTTCGCCCTTTCTCACTTTAAGGTCAAGACCGTTTATTATGTCCGGCGATTTTCTGTCGTATCTGAAATAAATATCATCAAGCTCCACAGCAAAGGAATTATTGTTTAACTTAACCGGCTTGTCCAGCTTTCTTACGATATTCGGGCAATACCTGCGGATAAACGTCCTTGCCTCTCTTACATCAATAGGACACGCTGCCTTAATCCCAAACCGCTGATAAATCCTTGCAGGAATCGGCATTCCCTCAACAATAGGAGCTTCCTTGGCGAAAAATCCGCAGCAGGTTCTTGGTACACCGAGATATCTAATCTTTGTTTTGTCCAATACAGCAATAGTATCGGCATAGGAAAAAATCCCCTCAAGATTATGCTCCGAGATAATTACAGTAACCCCGTATTCACGATTGAATCGCACAAGCATTTCGATAAAAGCCGAGGCACTGAAAGGGTCAAGCTGCGAAACCGGTTCGTCAAGCAGCAGCAGGTCAGGGGACATTATCATAACAGCGGCAAGGTTTAAAAGCTGTTTCTGACCACCGGAAAGTGTAGCGGTATCGCTGTGAAACCATTTGTTTATTCCGAAAACGCTTGAAATTTCAGCAGTTTTTCTCTTTATAACCGAATCTGATTCACCAAGATTTTCAAGACCAAATGCCAGTTCACGATAAACCTTATCCGTAACTATCTGCCCGTCGGGATTCTGCATTACATATCCTATTTCAGACGCAGACTGACGGTCATCCAGCTTTGAAATATCAGTACCCTTGTAATAAATCCGACCTTTTCTTTTACCGTCCGGAGCAATTTCCTTTTTCATAAGCTTTAAAAGAGTTGTTTTTCCGCAGCCGGAAGGACCGTATAAAATCAGAAAATCACCCTTGTTTACCGAAAAACTTATGTCATCAATAATATTTGTCTTGCTTCCCTTATAGGCAAAGCTTAAATTTTCGACCTTAATAATTTCCATTTATATTCCTCACATATTTCAGTTACAACCGGTATCAGCATTATAATCGTCCATAAAATCGAAATCAGAATATTTGCTGCGGATAATGGGATAACCGTTTCCGGATAGAATACTATACCGGCAGTCCTGTATAAAACTGACGTCGCAGTAAAGGGAAGTAAATAAACTATGACAGCCAGAATGATCACATCGAATCTTCTGAAACGGTAAATACTGAATGAACTTCGTCCGTAAAGACCGTATCCTCTTGCATACATTGAATCTGCGGAATCGGCAGAACTTTCAATTATCCATGTAATGAGCGCTGAAAAACTTCTGATAACTATGTATATCTTTTTCCTTAAACTTTTATAGCCGGAATATATATTTTTCTGCGTCCTGTAAATATTCAGATACTGCTTTCTGCAAAGCGGAACAAATTTCATTATTCCCGAAATAAAAACTGCAAGCCTTGGTGCAATACCAGAAATCAGATAAATTATTTTCTCCCCGGACATTACACGGGACATACAGGAAAACCAGCAAATTACCGCTGAAAATTCCAGTCCTGTGGAAAATCCCAGAAGAATTGCCTCTTTTGTGACTGCATTGTCATTAATAAAAAAAAGCGCCGTTTTTCCGTTGTGTGAAACGAGGGGTATCAGCACGGTCAGAAAACCGGTGAGCAGTATATAGTTAAAAATTTCTTTTAATATCCTGATACTTCTTAACTGAAAAATTCTGTAAACTAAAGCAATTACAAGACTTATACAAAGAAAAAAAGGATTTCTGTTTAAGATAACCGAGCATATTGACGCTGAAAAAAATATAAACTGTGTTGCCGGATGTCTTTCAGAAAAATTCATTTCATTATCTCCTTACTCAAAATTAATCGCTTTCCTTGTCATTGCAGACATATATCCACTGAACAATATCTCCGTCTTTAAGCTTGTAATCGCTGCACACCGGCTGTTGTATTTCACCATTGACCTTGTAAATCCAGTGGCTGCCTTTTCCGCAGGAGGAATTGTATATATAGTTTATACCCTCTATCTCCCTGTTTCCGAAAATGCCTTTTGATTCAGTCTGTATCCTGTTCTCCTTTGTAACCCTTATCAGCAGATCATAAACAGTTTCGCCGTCTTTTATGGGGTAGGCTTTATCCTCAACGATAAGGCCGTATTCCGGAATATATTTCTCAAGTCCGCTGTCAAGACTGTCCATATTTTTCAGTATTTCAGAGCAGTTTACAGACATAAGCACGCTCTTTTCAGATTCCACCTGTTCGGTACTATTGTAATATTCATCCTTGCTCTGAATTTTTGCGCATCCTGTCAGCAAAATGAATACCGCAGCTGATAAAAATATCTTTTTCATAAATTACCGGAACACCTCTTCAGACCATAAAAATCAAACTTTTTATATTATAACATTTTTAATGTATTTTTTCAATAGTTTTCCAGACTGCGAGTGCAAAAAAATATTTTAATTTTCGTTAAAAAGGTATAAATCTATTGACAATTCAAATAAAGCGTTGTATAATTTAATCAACAAAGAGATATAAGAGGGGAATATATTCTGAAGGGAGGAAGTATATCATAGAATCCCTGTGATATATGATATCAATGAAAAAAACATTTAAATCTTTATTAACTCTTTGTGTGTTCGGATTTTCATTTATGACTTCTGTCTTTTCAGCAGAGGCTATTGATGAAATTTCGTCCGATATTACCGAAACTGAAATTCAGGTCGATGAAACAGAAGTCATGACAGATGATATAATTATTGATTCTGCATATCTTCCGGATATCAGTTACAATTTCAATGAAAATCACTTTCTGTATTACGACCAGCTTGACAACAACAATAAAGCTGCATATGACGCTATGAAAGTATGGATTGAACCTACAACAGAGGAGTTTGCAGTTTCGTTGCCTGATACTGTTTCCTATGAAACGGCATCAACAGATATGAGCAGCTGGGACGAGGAGCAGTATAATGATTTCTGGAATATGATATTCAGTAATATCCGCTTCGGAAAAGACGCTTTAACCTTTGACTATCCGGAATTGTTCTGGCTTGATTCAGGCAAAATAAAAATAACGCTCAGCAACGTAAGAACAAGCTATAGTATCAGAACACAAATGTATACCATGAAAATATCGGAAATGAAACTTCAGGGGAGTGTCAAGGAAGAATATACCGATGTTGATACTGCTAAGGAATTTAAGCAGCTTGTTGATGATTCAGTAAGTGCCTTTGAAATACAGGGTGATAACAGATATCAACAGGTAAAATATATCCATGACTATATCGCACAGACAGTTTCATATAATGCTTCTGCTGCATACCACGATGCAGTAACAGGACTGTTCTGTGAACCTTATCAGATTGTCTGCGAAGGATATTCAAAGTCTTTCAAGTTACTGTGCGACAAAGCTGATATTCCTTGTATTGTTGTACCAGGAAATATTAATACTGAAACAAATACAGGTCATATGTGGAACTATGTAATGATGGAAGACAATGAGTGGTACGGGCTTGACTGTACATGGGACGATACCAATTCCACCTCAAATCCCGTAAAATACACCTATTTCCTTAAAGGCTCCGACAATTTCGGAGGCAGTCACACACCAGACACAGAAGTATACACTACAGCATTTACATATCCTGAACTCAATACTGATGATTATGTATATAACTCTACACCGCCTGTAACCTCTGTCACAACTTCATCGCAGACATCTGTTTCAACAACTGAAACTACATTAAAACAAACTTCAGTCACAATTCCGGAAACAACTCAAATTACAACAACAGTCACTACAGAGCCTGTAACAACAAAGATAACAACAACTCTGCCGGTCACAACCACAGTTGCTGTAAATTCTGCAACAACAGTCAGCACAGCTATTGTTACAACAACTGTTCCAGTTACTACAACAGCTTCTGACACAACAATAATCAGTACAACGATACCAGTCACAACAACTGTTCCGGTCACAACGACAGAACCAGTTCCGGAACATATAAATGGCGACTACAACCTCAACGGAACAATAGACATCGCAGACCTTGTTGCACTTAGAAAGGTTATTTTAGGCATAAACACTATGGATGAAAGTTTTCCGTTTGACGATCTGAATAACGACAATATCATCAATGTTCTTGATTATATAATCTTATCAAGAAAAATCTTAGGAGGAACCTGATAATGCAGAATTATTTACTGCCGCTTCTGATTTCACCATTTACTGGTGATCACAGGAATGTTATACTATACATTATTATTGCAGCAATTGCTGCAGCTTTGATTGTAGTATTTATCTTGCTCGGCAGGAAAAATAAAAAGTAAATTATGCCGGATATTCGCTCAGGGTATCCGGCATTATCCTGTTCTTTTTAGAAAATATCAATTTAACTGCTTGACAGATTTTCAGTTTTATGGTATAATTTTAAAGTTGATTATGCCGGTGTGTCGGAACTGGCAGACGAGACAGACTCAAAATCTGTTGTCAGCAATGGCGTGTGGGTTCGAGCCCCACCACCGGCACCAGGTGCGTGGACGCACAGTACAATTCGGGTATCATTTTTGTGGTACCCGTTTTTTATTGTTCCATATAATAGCATATTCTTTTGAATATGCTATTATTGCCCGATATGCAGGGAGCAAATCTCTGATTTGCGTATCTGCAAGGGCATTAAAATAAATTGTAATAAATGCGATTTGCATTTATAATATCATAAAAACCGCAGGTGATTTCTCATCTGCGGTTTAGCTTTTATTCGTTTTCTTTGGTACGCTGTCTTAAATTTTCCTCTTTCAGTATTCTGCCGTCTTTCAGCAGTTTTTCAAGAACCTCTGAATTGTTTTCAGAAATAGCTCTGCGGTATTCTGAAAGGTGTTCTATAAGCTGGTCTATCTCATACACAAGACAGTCCCTGTTTGCAAGGAAAAGGGAAGTCCACATAGATTCATTCAGAGTTGCGATTCGTGTCATGTCCTTAAAGCTGCCTGCACTGAAACCAAGCTCCTTCTGCATCGTCGGACTTTTAACGTATGCACTTGATACAATGTGTGCAAGCTGAGAGGTATAGGCAATAACGCTGTCATGTTCAAATGGTGTGGTTTCAACTATTTTGCCGAACCCCATGTCCTTTGCAAGTTTCTCAACTGTAAGTACTGCGTTTTTGTCGGTCTTTTCAACTGGTGTAACAATGAAGTTTGCACCTATAAAAAGTGAACCGTCAGAAAACTCAAATCCAAAACGCTCCTTGCCAGCCATAGGATGAGTACCAACATATAAAACACCGTTTTCGATAGCTTTTTCGGTCATCTGAAAAACCATTTCACCCTTGATTCCGCAGACGTCAGCAACAATAGCACCTTTTTTAAAACTGCTCATAAATTCATTCATGAAAGCTTTTGCAGCATTGGGGTGAAGTCCTACAATAACCATATCATAATCTGCAAATGAATCCGGCGAAACGCCTTTTTTTATACATCCGCATTTTTCAGCTGCTTTGATAGTGTCTGCGTCAAGGTCATAACCGTATACTTCATGCCTGGTATAGCTGCTTATTGCCTTGCAGTATGAACCGCCTATCAGTCCAAGTCCTGCAACGAGAATTTTCATTTTATTTCATTCCTTTTTATATAATTTTATTTTCCAGTTCACATATTTTTTTCACGTCAGCCATTACGTCGCTGAATGCGTCCGGAGTAAGCGACTGAGCGCCGTCACACAAAGCCTGTGACGGATTCGGGTGCACTTCTATCATCAGACCGTCCGCACCTGCTGCCGCTGCTGACTTTGCAAGTGGTTTTATAAGGGCAGATTTTCCGGCTGCATGACTTGGGTCTGCAATAACAGGAAGATGTGTAAGATGATGCAGGACCGGAATTGCAGAAACGTCAAAAGTATTTCTTGTGGCAGTTTCAAAGGTTCTGATACCCCTTTCGCAGAGGATAACGTTTTCATTTCCGCCGGACATAATGTATTCCGCACTCATAAGCCATTCTTCTATTGTGTTTGCAAGACCTCTTTTAAGCAGGATTGGCTTTTTGCATTTTCCGATTTCGGCAAGCATTTCAAAGTTCTGCATATTTCTTGCGCCAATCTGAATAATATCCACATCATTGAAAAGGTCAAGGTGTTCAAGGCTCATAAGCTCTGTTACTACCGGAAGGCCGGTTTCCTTTTTAGCTGTAAGCAGCAGTTCAAGTCCCTTCGCTTTAAGACCTCTGAAAGCGTAAGGGGAGGTCCTCGGCTTGAATGCTCCGCCTCTTAAAAATGTTGCACCTGCCGCTTTGACTGCCTTTGCGCAGCTTACAATCTGTTCCTCACTTTCTATTGAACAAGGTCCTGCCATAACTGCAAAATGACCACCGCCGATTTTAACGCCGTTTACGTCTATTACAGTATCTTTTTCATGGAATTTACGGTTCACAAGCTTGTATGGCTCTGAAACTCTCTGAACCTTTTCGACGATATCTATTGCCTCAACGTCCTCAATATCAATTTTTGAAGTGTCGCCTATAAGACCGATAATGGTTGTTTCCGTACCCTGACTGACATGAGTTCTGAAACCGTCAGCCTCGAATTTTTCAGTAAGCTTGTCTATCTGAGCCTTTTCAGCTTTTCCGCATATAATTATCATGTTTTTTCTCCTTTTTTACATTTTTGGTTTGTTGCTTTAAATAGTATAGCACTTTAAAGTCCAAAAGTCAACCCCTTTTTTGTTTTTTATTGGACATTTCAATGCCAGACAATAAAAAATCCCCCACAATGCTTGGAAAACAAAATGAGGGATATGATTTTTAACTTTCAAATTCTTTTAACCATGCTTCTATATCTTCTTCTCCATACAAATATTCACCAGGATTTATCTGAGTATCAAGGTATGATAAAGTCATTAACAAATCCCATGATTTATCATTTTTAACTGTCAGCTCATCATCTGTAATATAGCTTTGTGCCCAGTCAGCTATTTCCTCTCTTAATGATAAATCATTTCTGACTTTATGTAATTGAGATATAATATATTTGAAATCTGGTTCATTCATATACACACCATTAATTATTGTCTTTCAGAATAACTACAGCCTGATACCCCATAACTGCAAATCTGTCCTCAACAACAGAGCGTGAATACTTGCATAAACCGTTGCTGTTATAAGGGTCATTTATGTAATAATAGTCATCATCATAGCCTACAAGCACAAGACAGTGTTCATGACTTTTCCATGTAAACAGACTTCCTGTTTCAGGTACTACCCACTGTGTACCGTATTCCATTTCTATCATATTTATAGTTGCCCATATTGCCACAGGCGTGCCGTTGTCAATAAAGTTAGTCAGCAGTTCCTCCATGGACGTACCTGTAACATTAATTGCTTTATCTCCTCCGGTCAGAATGCGGTTTAATGCGTTTACAATTACCGGTGCATAACAGCCGTAACCGCTTGAAGAACGAGGGTCGCCTATAAATGAAACATTAGGGTCAGGACCGTATAATGTACCACCTTCAGAATAAAGATACCCTTTATCAAGAGCATTGTCTACAAAATAGGAAATTGAAGTTGAGTATCCTGCGTCACGCAGCAGCATAACAGCACTTGCACTTTCGCATCCTGTCGGGAAGCCGCTCTGACTGAGATACGGTGTATCAAGCAGTACCTTAGTAATAATTCCGTTTGAATTTGTAGTGATACCATTTACAGTTTTTCCGCAGATAAGTGCACCAGTTTCCGGACTGAAATAATACTTTTTACCGTCAATAATGTTCACACCCAGAAGACAATCTCCAGGTTCTGTAAAGAAGTATTTGCTGCCCGATATAGTGTTCCAGCCTACCAGAGTTTTGCCGTTTTTATCAAAGTAATATTTTCTGCCGTAGTAATCAAGCCAGCCTGTTTTCATAGTGCCGTCGGAATTAAAATAATACTTGCTTCCGTCAATAGTCTGAAAACCGGTTTTCATAACGCCCTCAGAATCAAAGTAATATTTGCTGCCGTCAATCGTCTGCCAGCCTGTTCTCATCGCTCCGTCAGAACCGAAATAATATGTATTTCCGCTGATAGTCTGCCAGCCTGTTCTCATAACGCCGTCAGAACCGAGGTAATATTTCTTTGAATCAACAGTCTGCCAGTTGAACTGCATTTTTCCCTCAGAACTGAAATAATATGTATTACCGTCAATTTTATTGAATCCGGTCTGCATGATACCGCTTTCATTGAAATAGTACTTGCTGCCGTTTATTTTTACAATTCCGACTACCATTTTGCCGTCATTGCCAAAGTAGTACTTATTGCCGTCTATAGTCTGCCAGCCGTAAAGCATTTTTCCCTCTGCGTCAAAATAATATGTGCTGTCATCAACTGTAACAAATCCGGTCTGCATAAGATAATCCTCACCGAAATAATATCTGTTCCCCTCAACATCAGCAAAACCGGACGCAATAGTACCATCTTCAAAATAATATCTTATGCCGTCACTGAAATTCTGGAATCCTGTTTCCATGAATCCTTCGTCCGCAAAACGGTAAATTATTCCGTCAATAGTCTGTTCTCCTGTATATTTTCCTGTTTCCGGCTGAGAATAATAAACAAGACCGTTATAATGAATCCAGCCGTAAAGAAGGGAGGCAGTTTCATAGTCATAGAATATTCTTAAACCGTTGACAGTATGCCAGCCGCTCTGATATTTTCCTTTAGGAGAAAAGAAATATGTAATACCGTCAATTGTACATTCGCCTTTATAAATGCCATTTTCCTGGTCGCTGTAATATTTGTATCCATCATATTCAAACCAACCGTTTAAAAGCTTTCCGTTACCGTCAAAAATATAGTCATTACCGTCGATTTGCTGAACACCGGTAAGCTTGCCGGTTTCACTTCCGGCATAGAAAGTTTCACCCATGTAGGATATCCATCCGGTCAGTTTTTTTCCGGTTTCAAGGTCAAAGAACATTCTCACTCCGTCAACTGTGAACCAGCCGTTTTTCATTGCACCGTTTGCAGCAAATAAATATGTATCACCGTCAATCTCACATAAACCGGTAAGCTTCTGACCGTTTTCGTCATAATAGTATACTTTTCCGTTTTCATCTGTGACCCAGCCGCTGTAAGTCAGCTCATCAGTAGCGGAAGTTTCAGTTTCGTTTGTTATTTCATAGCTTTCAGCAGATACTCCGGCTATGCATAGTCCGGAAATAATTGCAGCTGATGCAGCAGAAATAATGTATTTTTTCAGTTTCATTTTTGTCTCCTTAAATATCTTTAATCTTATTCAAATTCAACAATATTGCTTATTCTTATATATGCACCATTTATAAAAGATGTGAGATAAACAGTATATTTGCCCGACTGTCTGCCAACCGTCCACTTGGATTCAAGAACAAGTTCGTTTTCAGCGTTTCTTTGCAGAACAGGCTTTCCGTCTTTCATTATGTACCATGTAAGATCATCATAACCGTCAGCCTCGTCCCTTATTACGTTGAGATCATCGTCAACATAAAGTGTAAACGCCTCCGTTACCGGCGTCTCAGCCTGAATTTTCTGTGTTGGTGAAAAATAGTCATATTTTTCGCCGTTGATAGTCACATCTGATGTACAGTTTTCGTAATAGGTACTGCCGTCACAGCCTATGATAGCACCATATTCAGAATCAGCTGTGATAGTTCCGCTGACATTTACATCTGTACATTCCCGCAGGTAAAATTCTCCGCCAAGAATTCCGGCATATCTTCCTCCGGAAATTTCAGCGTTTACAATATTGAGGCTGCATACCTCAGTACTCGTCATACCGTAACCTACAAAACCAGAGTGATCCTCACCGCTGTTGCTGATTTTCATATTGCTGATAGTATGCCCCATTCCGTCAATACTGCCTTTAAAACCATTTTTTCTCCAACCCATAGGTGCCCACTCATATCCGGAAAGGTCAACATCATTTTCAAGACATATTGTATAATCGTTGGTGTCAGACGAGGTGTTTACATAATAAACCACACCTGCAAGCTGCTCCGGAGTTGATATATTAAAAAGCGGAGCGTTTGACTGTGCCCATTCAATATCAGCAATTTTCATGATATCGCCTGTATTGCATTCCCTTTCCCAGTCGGAAATATATTCAGATGGATTTCTGTCATACTCATATCCGGTTGTATCCATACCCCAGACATCAAACCACTGATAAGCGTCAGCAAGGAGATATACCCCGGGTTCTCTTATCTGAATGCTCATGGAAGAATTTTCAGTATTCTGTCTGAAATTCATGAGTACTTCATAATATTGCTTATCTTCTACATAGTGAAGAAATATAAGATTTTCCTCCGGAATACCTCTAAGTTCATTTTTATTGTAATAGAATGTAAGTTCACCTTTTTTTATTTCACTGTCAAAATCTATCTCAACAGGCGAACCAAAAAGTCCTACAACATTACTGTGAAGTACATTTATATTGTACAAATCGCTGCACCAGACTTTGCTGTAAATATTTCCGGAGCAGACCGTTCTGAAAGTGACCTTTTCAAGTTCCGGTCTGATATCATTATCAATTGGCTGTGTAAGCAGCTGTGGAATTGCCGCATTGATTGTTTCAGGCTGAAGTTCCTGATTGAAAGTGTATTCAGTTTCATGAACATTTTCGGTCATTGCCATGCTGACATCTTTTGCACTTTCATCGTCTGCAGAATAATTTTCAATGCCGCCGCAGCCCTGTAATAGCAGTACTGATAAAATCAAAATATATAAAACAGGCTTTTTCATTTAATATTTCCTTTTAATATAACCGCTTCTGTAAATCTTTCAAGTTCTCGTTTCAAAGCCGAAACAGGCAGTCCCACAACATTGAAATAATCTCCGTTTATACCCTTTACAAGCAAAGCGCCCTTTCCCTGTATCCCATAGCCTCCGGCTTTGTCAAAAGGTTCACCTGTTGCGATATAATCGGAAATTTCCTTTTGTGTCAATGGATAAAACTCCACCTTGGTTTCAGCAGTAAAGGAATGTCTTTTTTCATTACATATAAATGAAACACCGGTATAAACAGTATGAATTTTTCCGGAAAGAAGTGAAATCATATCAAAGCATTCCTTCTCTGAAGACGGCTTTCCGAGAACTTTTCCGTCAATGACGACCACAGTATCACATCCTATAATTATTTCATCTGATCTGCGTTCAACAGCCTGCGCCTTGACCATTGAAAGATACTCAGCAGTCTTTTCAGCCGGAATATTTTCCGGAACAGTTTCATCGGCGTCTGAAACCCGTATTTCAAAATTATCAGTAATAAGTCTTAAAAGCTCATGACGCCTTGGAGAGCCTGACGCAAGAACTATTTTCATTTTAAAAGGTCCTTTGGATCGTAATCCGGCTTTTTGATAAGCGCAGGATTTTCTGAAACTTCAATTCTGTACTGTTCCTGCCATTCCTGCGGTGTAAAATCCTCAACGGACACAGAAACGTGGCTTTCAGTACAGCCGATAGCGTCAACAAGTGCCTTTGCAACGTTTTCAGCAGCAGCTTTTTTCTGTTCGTCAGTTCTTCCTTTGAGCATTTTGATTGTAATGTGCGGCATAATATTTAACCTCCGTTTTTTATGAATAATTTAAAATAACATAGATATTTGTAATTATTTCTGAAAATTACATTATAATTATAACATATTAATTTTCTTTTTTCAATGCTCTGAAAGACTTACGATAAAAAATAAAAAAACTTTTTTATAAA